>DATMGC010000001.1:0-13437 GCA_035555915.1 Ureibacillus sp.
AAGCCAGCAATTACAAGGGCTGGCTGACCGAACAAGGCTATCATGCTCGCCCCTCCATGTAAAGTTGTAATATACACTGGAGATCAAAAATGTACACGGTTAAACGAGCGTTTTTGTACGTCCTTAAATTGGCATTTATACTTCGGGAGAAGAGATCGGGTCTCTGCGACCGTTTGAGTTTAAAGTCTCCTTGTTCGGGAGAAGAGAACACGTCTCTGCGACGTTTGAGCTTGAAGTCTCCTTCTTCGGGAGAAGAGATGGGGGCTCTGCGACCGTTTGACCTTGAAGTCTCCTTCTTCGGTAGATGAGATGGGGTCTCTGCGACTGTTTGAGCAGGAAGTCTCCTTCTTCGGTAGATGAGAACACGTCTCTGCGACCGTTTGAGCTTAAAGTCTCCTTCTTCGGGAGAAGAGATCGGGTCTCTGCGAGCATTTGAGCTTAAAGTCTTCTTGTTTGGTAGAAGAGATGGGGGCTCTGCGACGGTTTAAGCTTGAAGTCTCCCTCTTCGGTAGAAGAGATGGGGGCTCTGCGACCGTTTGACCTTGAAGTCTTCTTCTTTGGTAGAAGAGAACCCTTCTCTGCGACCGTTTGACCTTGACGTCTTCTTCTTTGGTAGAAGAGAACCCTTCTCTGCGACCTTTTGAGTTTAAAGTCTCCTTCTTCGGTAGAAGAGAACCACTCTCTGCGACCGTTTAAGCTTGACGTCTCCCTCTTTGGTAGAAGAGAACCACTCTCTGCGACCGTTTAAGCTTGACGTCTCCCTCTTCGGGAGAAGAGAACCCCTCTCTGCGACGGTTTAAGCTTAAAGTCTCCTTCTTCGGTAGAAGAAAACCCTTCTCTGCGACCTTATGAGCTTGAAATCTCCTTCTTCGGTAGAAGAGAACCACTCTCTTCAATCGTTTGTCCTTGAACTCTCCTTCTTCGGTAGAAGAAAACAGTTCTAATAGACGCTTTTAGCAGAAGAGTTCGAATAATTATGTCAGATATACAAAAAATCCCAAAAGTCAAATCTGACTCTTGAGATTTTACAAACTCTCCCTCTTCAATTCGGAGCCCAATTCACCGATGTTAAATCTTTTATTAAACGAGAGTTTTATCTTCCTCTTTCTCATTTAACTGTTCAATTGTCGCTTGTATCGATTTTTTCCCTGCAAAAGTTTCGATTAAGTCTTTCATGTCAATTCCTGATGAGGCCTTCAACGTTTCTTGAAGAGAGGACATTAAGTTTGTTGCATAGGAAGTTACGCGATTCGCTCCGCCACCTTCCCCATTTCCTGTATCTACAACTGTGATCTTATCAATATTCGATAATGGACTCGCAATTTCTTTCGCGTATTCTGGCATCATACGAATAATCATATCCAATACAGCCGCTTGACCAAACTGTTCAAATGCTTCGGCAATTTTACGTTTTGCTTCCGCTTCTGCTAGACCTTTTAAGCGAATGATTTCAGCTTCTGTTTCCCCTTGGGCACGCTCAGAATCTGCTTTTGCTAGACCATCTAAACGGATTTTTTCGGCTTCTGCTTTTGCTAAGGATTCAATGCGGTATTTTTCTGCATCTGCTTGTGCTAAATCTTTCATTTTTTGTGCAGCAGCATTTTGTTCAATGGCATAACGATCGGCATCGGCTTTTTTCTTTACCTCTGAGTCATATTGTTTCTCGCGACGTAAAATTTCTTTTTCCTCTAACTCAATTTGCTTTTGACGTTCAATAATACGAACTTGCATTTCTTGTTCCGTCACTTGTTGTTTTGCACGGGCCGATTCTAACTCATAAGCTTGGTCCGCGCGAGCTTTTGCTTTATCTTGCTCTAATTTGAATTCTGCAATTTTTAATTGATTCTCTTTTTCCGCTTCTGCGATTTCAGTAGCTCGGATTAGCTCCGCTTTTTGTGCTTCTTTTTCCGCTTCTGCACGTTTAATACGAGTTTCTTTATCCGCCTCAGCAGTGGCAATATCTGCATCTCGTTTTACTTGGGCAATTCTTGGCTTACCAAGAGAATCTAAATATCCATTTTTATCACGTACATCTTTTATTGTAAATGACACAATCACTAATCCCATTTTCGCTAAATCATGGGAGGCAACCCTTTGAACCTCTTGGGAGAACTTATCTCGGTTTTTATAAATTTCTTCCACCGTCATAGAACCTAAGATGGATCGTAAGTGTCCTTCCAAAACTTCCTTCGCTTCATTTTCTCGGTCCGCTTTACTTTTTCCTAAAAATTGTTCGGCTGCTGTTGCAATCTCGGAAATGGATCCACCGATTTTAATAATCGCTGTTCCATCTGCCATAACGGGAACCCCTTGTTCCGTATAGACCTCTGGTGTTGTTACCTCTAACTTACTAGATAAAAGACTTAATGGTTCCGATTGTTGAAACACAGGGAAGACGAATGTTCCTCCCCCACGAATAATTTTTATTCGATTACCGGAATCATCCGTATGAACATTTTTCGATCCTAAAAAGCTTCCTGTCACAATTAATGCTTCATCTGGTCCAACTGTCTTATACTTTGAAACATACACGACGATAATTGCTAGAATAATAAACGCTACGATACCAATAATGATTAAAGAACTGACCATAATTTATTTCCTCCTAGTCATTTGAATTGTAAAGGTGACTCATATTTCTTTACATAAACCGTCCCTTCTTTTACTTCAATGATTAATACCTGTTCTTCATAATCGATGGCTTCATTTTCATAGCCTGTTGCCCTTTTCGAAATAATCCCATTCACAGTTTCAATAACAACTTCACCAAAACCATCTACAGGAATGGGTACTATAACTTTTCCAACCTGGCCACCTAGCGATTCTTCGGTATAGGCTAATGAGACTTCGGCACTTTTCAGAGGAACCAGTATAAAGAAGTAAATTAAACTACTTAAAATAACTGAAATAACACAAGAAATGATGAAGATGAATAAATGGGATAGGAATGAGAACTTTTCTAGTAAATACGCTGCTGCTGAAGTAATAGTGATAAACGATAAGATAACTGCTGGATCGAAAAATGGAATTCCTTCAAATAACCCATCAAACAGTTCTGAAAAGAAGAGATAAAGGATAGTAATACAACCAACAAAGATGAGGATAAACAGATAAATGGTATGCAACTCAAAGCCAAATAGCACATTAACACCACCTTTCTTATTAGTCATAGCTTATCGCTAAGACTTTTAGTAATCGCTTACATACTAAAATTATCCTTATGACTTATATACGAGTGATTTGATATTTGGTTTCAAAAATTTTAAATTTTTTGAAAATAAAAAGACCTGTAAATTTTACTTACAGGTAAATTTACAAGTCTTTGCTTTTCAATTTTTTGTCTTAAATATAAATTCAAACAGATGATGGTCTTATTTAATTATTCAATTATTTCTCTCATAGATACAATAAGTGTAACTATATCCATCGGGTGCTTCGACCGGTTCACTCTTAGAAATTAGTTTCCACTCATCTCCATAAGGTGGAAAGTATGTGTCTCCATTAAAATCATGCTCAATATGTGTTATGTAAAGTCGATCGGTAATCGGCAAGGCCATCTTAAAAATTTGCTCCCCACCAATAATCATTACTTCTTCTACATCACCAGCAAGTTTCAATGCTTCTTCTAAGCTTCTCGCGACCTCTACTCCATCTACTTGAAAATTTTCATTGCGTGTAATAATGATATTTTTTCTACCTGGTAAGGGTCTTCCGATGGAATCGAATGTTTTTCTTCCCATAATCATCGGTTTCCCCATTGTTTGTTCCTTAAAGTATTGTAATTCCCCAGGTAGATGCCAAGGCATTTTATTTTCATAACCAATTACTCGATTATTGTCATGAGCTACAATTAGTGAAATCATTCTATCTCTCCTAAAATTATCATTTATTTTTCTATTTTATACTTTTTTATTCATATTTTTACATAATCCTTAATATAAATAATAAATAGGACCATTATTTGTATCAATATGTAAAAGTTCAAGAACAATTAAAGGAAGTGGAACCATGGAAACGCTTATGAAACTAAAACCTTCAATTACATTAGAAGGATACCCTATTCAAACAGAAATTAGTGATTTCGTATATAAGGATCTCCGTTCGATTGATAGCAAATACATTGTCTTAGATGAAGAAAAAAACAAGATTACAATAAAGCGGTCTTTTTTTAAAAAGAACAAACAAGTGCAAAATGTGACACGATTTTTTGTTGAATTATCTGATCAAAAAGTAAAAATCGAAACTCCTGCAGTAAAGTGTGAAAACGTCTCAAATTCTTACTTTAATGATGCGATGATTGAAACAAATTTTAAAAATAAAACCATCGCTATTATTTTAGAATCCCCGCACATTGATGAGTATGAGAAAAATAAAGAAAAACTAGTCCCAATAGGAGTAGCTCAAGGTCAAACAGGTAGAAAAATAGAAAAAAGTATAGAAGAACTAATTTTAACTTTACATGATTTTGGAGTCATCGAAGAGCATCACCAATATCGGATTGTTTTAATGAATGCTGTGAATTTCCAGACTTCTCTCCATTTTATCCACGAAAAAACAATGAACAACTATTACCGAGAATTGAGAGATAAAATATGGCTGAAAATGTGGACGGAAATCCCACAAATAAAAAATGATTTTACGAAACAATTAAATGAGTTAAAAACAGATTCCATTATCATTAATTCTTGTCCCAAATCACTAAAGCCTCTTATTAATGTAGAACTCCTTCCATTCGCAAATAGCTTTTCACTTTTCGAAAGTAATCATCCTAGCTCAACAGAAATTTGGACAAAAAGCTTATTTAAGCTCAACTAGTAGAAGACAACCTTCTAGTTATAAAAAACAATAAAATATGTTAAAATTGATAATTAGCACAGACAGTCGATTCGTGACTGTCTATTTTTTATTGCTTATGGGGTTATAATAAGAAGAGAATTTTTTTGGAGGTAACTAAAATTATGACACTAAATTTAACAGAGGTTTATATTGAACGTTGTGACAAAGATACGGAAGAAGTGATTTCACAGGAACAAGCTTCTTTTCTAAATACTCCTTTAGCACATTTAAAAACACATATGAACGAGTTTATTTACATTGAAACAAGTAGTTTTGAACCAATTAAAACAGACAGCTTTTCTTTAGAAGTTGATGATGTATTTAAAACGTATATGGTTTTACTTGGTTTTAAGGTACAAAAGAAACACGCTTCAATCATTAAAGCTTATTTTGAAGAGAATTTACATGGTGACAATATATACTCTAGTATGATGTTCTCAGGAGAAGATGGTCTTTGGGATCTTAATATTCCCATTGATAATATGAAGGATTTTCATGAAGATATGAATATCCAAGAAGCGGTTAACATCATTTATAGCTTCTTAGAGAATTTGGTAAGCACCATTGAACAACAGTAGAAAAAGGATGATTAACTTTTGAATAATATACAAAATCAATGCACATATATTTACACATATGTGCATCACAAAAATGAACATGATCTCTGTCGAATGGAGATGCGTTCATTTTTCGGGTTCGATACTCAATTAAACTATTTAATGAGTCCTATAAAAGTGGACCCAAGTCGTAGTCCTTTCATTGAAGAGCGATTGGCTATCATGTATGAAGCTGATAGTGTTTCTGAGCTGAAAGAAATGATCAAGAATATGAAAATTACTGTTCCAACTTTTAAGGTTTATTGTTTTAACAGAATGGACTTGGGCGAGACGAAAAAAATCCCGCATTCTGAACGTAGACGTATAGAACGAGAGCTCGGTTTAGTAATTGACGGAGAACCTGATTTAGACAATCCTGATACCGTTTTTGGTTTCGTTTCGATAAACAATCGTTGGTACTTTGGCGAATATACAAAAAGTATTTCGGTTTGGCGTGAACATATACATAAACCTCATAGTTATTCGACAGCTCTAAATACGCGAGTCGCAAGAGCAATTGCCAACATCGCTGTGCCTAACATGGATGGCATACGAGCAATTGACCCATGCTGTGGCATCGGAACTGTTGTGGTGGAAGCTCTCTCGATGGGTATTAATATTGTTGGAAGAGATATTAACCCAATTGTTTGTCAAGGCGCGCGTGAAAATATTGCCTATTTTAACTTGGAAGGGTCTATAACAAAGGGGCCCATCTCAGAAATCACCGAGCATTATGATGTTTGTATCATTGATTTACCCTATAACCTCTATACACATATTACACCGGAAGAACAATTTGACATTATTAAGCAAGCTCGAAGAATTGCGGATAAATGTATTATTGTAACGATTGAAACGATGGATTCTGTGATAAAAGATGTTGGTTTTAAAATTACAGATAGATGTATCACTAAAAAGCATTTATTTGAACGAGAAATCTTATTATGTGAATAACATAGATAAAATTGACACTTTATAAAAATTCGAATATACTGAAAGTAATACTATGAACGGAGGTGAAAAGAATGAATACATTAGCTGTGACGACATGTGTAAATAATGGCCGTTTCCTTTATTTTTCACGTGTCATTACGTTCGATTTTGCGACTAACGGGATTCGTATGCCCTTTTTTAGCCAACTAAATCGAAAACACAGCTGATTAGCCATTCTTTTCACAAATATACGGAAAAGACTGCTTGTTAATCGAGCAGTCTTTTTTGCGTCTTTTATGTGATTTTCTAACTAGTCACGCTGTGTATAAAATGGAGGAAATCACAGTGTCGATAAAAGCGGAAAACATTACAAAAATATATGGTGGTACTGTCATCTTTGAAGGGCTAACAATTGAAATTTATGAAGGAGAGCGCGTAGCCATAGTCGGTCGCAATGGATGCGGTAAAACGACTCTTCTAAAGCTTCTTGCCAACATCGAAACCCCTGATGTTGGTCGGATTATTAAAAAGAAAGGTACCACAATCGGTTATTTACATCAAATACCACCCTACGAAAATATTCTTGCGATTGATGTATTAAAAGAATCCTTTGCAACGGTTTTAGCTATGCAAACCCAAATGCAACAGTTAGAACAACAAATGGCAAGTACTGAGCAGCTAGATAAGCTGTTACAACAGTATGGTGAAATACAAGAACAATTTATGGCACAGGGGGGTTATGAAATCGATGCTAAAATCCACAACATTGCAAATGGGTTAGGCATCACTCCCCTTCTCCAAATTCCTTTCCACCTTTTAAGTGGCGGTGAGAAAACAAAAGTCATGTTAGGGCAAATTTTATTACTTAATCCTGACATTTTATTACTAGACGAACCAACCAACCATCTTGATATGAAATCCATTGAATGGTTAGAGAATTACCTAAAAATTTACGAAGGAACATTAATTGTCGTATCTCACGATCGTCAATTTATGAATGAAGTCGTCACAAAAATAATCGAGATTGAGAATGGTGAACCGTATTCTTATATTGGAAATTACGATGATTATGTTAGCTTGCGGGAGTCTAGAATTTTAAACGAATTTGCTCAATATGAAGAACAGCAAAAGAAAATAACGAAAATGAAAGAAACAATAAAGAGATTAAAGATATGGGCAAATGAAGCAAATCCTCCAAACGCCGCACTCCATCGACGTGCAAAAAGTATGGAAAAAGCATTGGCTAGGATTGAATTAGTGAAAAAACCAATAATTTCTAAGAAAATGAAGCTAAAACTCGAAGTAAATGAACGTAGTGGAAAGGACGTAGTATTTTTTGAAAATGTGTCAAAGAATTACGACAAGTCCTTATTCAATAACCTTGCACTTCAATTACGATGGCAAGATCGACTGGCAATCGTCGGGGCTAATGGTACCGGGAAGTCCACTTTACTAAAAATGATTTTAGGTGAAGTGATACCTGATTCTGGTAAAGTGGTTGTTGGCAGTAATGTGAAAATCGGTTATTTATCTCAACACTTTGTGTATGAGGATGTAAATACAAGACTAATTGACGAACTGAGAAAAGAAGTACCCATATCAGAAGGTGAAGCACGCCATCTTCTAGCGAAGTTTTTATTTTACGGATATGATGTGTTTAAAAAAGTGAAGGATTTGAGTGGTGGCGAGAAAATGCGACTACGTCTAGCCCAACTTATGTATAAGGATATTAACCTCCTCATTCTGGATGAGCCGACAAATCATTTAGACATCGAATCAAGAGAAGTATTAGAAGAGACCGTTCAAAAGTTTGATGGTACTGTTTTAGCAGTTTCTCACGATCGGTATTTCTTAAATCAACTCTTCCATCGAATTGCTTGGTTAGACCATCAGTCACTTTATTTGTATGAAGGCAATTACAACTGGGCTCGCGAAAAACATAACGAGTCCATTACAAAAGAAAAACCAGTAGTTAAAAAACGACCGACTAAAAGTATTCCAATCGAAGAACAAATTGAGCAACTAGAAAAAAGGATCATCATTTTGAAAGAACAATATAGAAAATCCAATCTTCCATCTACCAAAACGGAATTGGAAAAATTGGAACATAATTTGGATGAACTTTTAGCGAAATGGGTTAATGAGTAACTTCTAAATAATTGAATATAAAAATGTCCCGAAAGTTCTTATGAAGAATTTGTCGGGACATTTTTTATTTGATATTTCTACTACTTGATAACTTTTGTAGTTTCAAAACTTTAGATAAAATCACCATATTACATATTATCTTAAGCATTTCGTTTCCTCCGCTGATTGATTGTAGTAATCCATTGAAATCGCGATTAAATTATGTACAATCCTTCTAAATCTCGCTATATTATTATCCCGTCCAAAATGGACACGATTCGTTAGAAGTATCACTGCATAATTATGTTTTTTAGACAGCCAAATTGAAGTACCTGTAAATCCAGTATGACCAAATCCATCTTGTAAAAATTGTCCCGAGAATGAAGGAGGACAATACAATTCCCATCCGAGGCCTCGATTTAGATTTAAATGACTAGTTTGAGTTTGTGTAGTAAGTTTGATAGATTCTGACGAAAGAATTTGTTTGTTTTTATGTCGACCATGATTTAATATCATCCGTGCGTAACTAGCTAGATCTTCCATCGTAGAAAATAACCCGGCATGACTACTAACCCCTCCGAAATGAAGCGTATTTTCGTCATGTACTTTTCCCCACTGATAATCTTGAATTGTATCCATAAATTCTGTTGCTGCAATACGATTCTTATATTGTAAAGGAGGATTAAAGAAAGTATTTTTCATACCTAATGGTCCATAAAAAGCGTTTTTAGTATAATCATCGATTGATTGTTTGACTAGTTGTTCGATAATAGCGCCAAGTAAGATATAGTTTAAATCACTATAAATCACCATTTCTCCAACTTTTTTCTTTTTGGGTATTTGAGAAATCTTCTCTATCACGTCATCCTTATGGATATTTTGAACATGAAAGTCTATTCCAGGTTGAAATCCACTCGTATGAGTCAGTAAATGTTTTATCGTGATATCACTATGATTTTTTTCCATTGAAGATAGATAATAAGCAATCGGGTCATCCAAATCTAGTAAACCTTCATCCAATAATCGTAAAATAGAAGGAAGCGTTGACACAACTTTTGTTAAGGATGCAAGGTCGAAAATTGTGTTTTCCTGCATAGATATTTTTTTATCGTAATGTGCCATACCAATAGCTTTCTTATATACTATTTTTTCTTTTGTCGTGACCCCTACTACAACACCAGGAACTTCTCTATTTTCAACCGCTCTTGAGAGAAATTCAGAGACTCTACTAAAATTTGCTTGAACCATAGAATTCTCCTTTCTTCAGAAACCATGTGAACTAGAAATTTTTTAACCTCTCCCTAACTATTTCATAGTTCATGAATATAATTTACTCATAGAATGAAAAATCTTAATTTTCAGAAAGTTAATTTAATCACATTGTATTGAGTTTGTTATTCTCAGTCAATATATAACTTTTAGTTTCTTTACTAAATATTTCTTTAATAGATTTAGAGATAGCTTTATATCACTATACCTATTTCAAATGACTAACTAATTTGGAAATATTATTCGCTTGGTTTTTCTACTTACTTTATGTATGCAGAAGCATCGTATATGTATAAAACAGAAGTTCCTCTAGGAAGGGCTTACTTATACTCCTAATCATCTAACAAAAAACAGCAACCTCTAAACTAAAGGTTGCTGCTGACTTCTATACTGCCACGGGAGCTTTAATGGATGGATGTGGATTATATCCCTCAATTGTTAAGTCATCCAATTCGATATCGAAAATGGATGTTTTTTCTGGATTGATTTTTAGTATTGGGAAAGGACGCGGTTCACGAGATAATTGCTCTTTTACTTGTTCAAGATGATTTGAATAAATATGAGCATCTGCAATCGAATGGACAAACTCCCCTACTTCCAAACCACATTCATGAGCAATTAAACAAGTTAATAACGCATAAGAGCTGACATTATATGGAATGCCCAAAAATTGATCCCCGCTGCGTTGTGTTAACATACAACTCAATTTCCCATCTGCTACATAAAATTGAAACATTACGTGACATGGTGGTAGAGCTGCCTTACTTCCTTTACCACCTGCATTAATCACATCTTCTGGATTCCATGCATTGACAATAATTCTTCGAGAATCAGGATTATGTTTTATTTGCTCTATGGCATCTTTTAATTGGTCAATATTTTCACCATAAGAGGTTGTCCAATTACGCCATTGCTTACCATAGACATTCCCTAAGTCCCCATATTTCAAAGCAAATTCATCATCTGCTAGAATACGTTGACAAAACGATTTTAGTTCTTCTTGATAGAGTTCATTGAATTCTTCATCAACTAAACAACGTCGTCCAAAGTCTGTCATATCTGGACCATTATACTCGTCCGATTCTACCCAACGTTTAAAGGCCCATTCGTCCCAAATATGATTATTGTGCTGCAACAAATATCGAATATTTGTATCACCCTTAATAAACCATAATAATTCACTTGCAATTAATTTAAATGATACCCTTTTAGTAGTAAATAATGGAAAACCTTTACTTAAATCAAAACGCATCTGATAACCAAAAACGCTAATTGTACCTGTTCCAGTACGGTCATCTTTTTTTATGCCGTTTTCCAATGTATAGTTTAATAAATTTAAATATTCAAATTCAGGATGTTTCACCAATCTAAATCACCTCTTTATTAGTATAAAGGCAATCAAAACAAATTGACATGGAATTTTCTGAGCAACTTAATATGGTAATTTGGTATCGGTGTATAGAGTAAACCTCAAAACCACGTACTACCTTGGGCTATTCAAGATAATTTTAATAGTAGAATTCCCTTTATACATGCTCTAAATAATAAATTCGCCAATAAAATTACCCTAACTTTACACAAAAAAATAGATGTAAGGTTAGGGTTCGGCAATTTTTAGAATGTATTTACGCTTTTTCATATATTTCATCTTTGAGTATGGATTCGAAAAATCTTTTATTGTGAAGGATCCGTTCGTCATTGGGACGATACCTTCTTGCCACCTCATTATAGTGATAAGCAAGCTTGTTGTTACCTAGTTGATAGTAACAAATACACAATTGAAGGTTTGGTAACCAAGTGGAGCAATTTAAATTAACAATTCCAATACTATCCTCCATATTTTCATAGACAATAGCGGTTTTGTACCAATATATTGCTTGGTGGTATGCATTTTCGGTTAAAAAATAATATCCAAGGCGACAGCAGTTCTCTGGTCTTGGTTGGTCATAACGGAAGGATTGTAAGATGGACTCAAAAGCACTCTCCTTATTTCCAATCTCAAAATAACAATCTGCTATTTTTCCTAATGCAGCGATTCTATCCTCAATCCACCCTTTACCCGTATTAAGAAATTTTTGATAATAGGTGATTGCTTGCTCTAGCTTTCGATGATCGAATAATTCATTTGCATAATAGTATAAATCCCGAGGAGAAAAATTTTCATTCCTCGATAGCTGTTTCTCATAGATTTGTAGGTTTCGATCAGAATCATGGTGTATACTCTTATGCGTTATCGCAATATCACTTTGTATAATATCTCCTCTTACCTCTAAGTATTCATGAACTGCCCCTATCCACTTAAAATTGCCACTTCGTTTTACTAATCGATTCCTTTTTAATCGTGAAGTAACATTACCAAATTCATCCGTCGTAAGATTATAATACATCATCACAGAATCCACATTAGGTTTTAATGATTCTTTTAGTTCAAGAAGCATATTACGATCTTTTTCTAAAAGTACATCATCTGCATCGAGCCACATAATGTAATCCTTCGTTGCCTGTTCAAATGCATAGTTTCTTGCCTTTGCGAAATCATCCACCCAAACAAAATCATAGATTCTATCTGTAAAGTTTGCTACTAGCTCCTTTGTTTTATCAGTTGAGCCGGTATCCACAATATTTATTTCATCCACGATATCTTTTACAGAGTTTAAACAACGAACTATCGTATCCTCTTCATTTTTCACTATTAGACATAGACTAATAGAAATCATAATAGAAGTACTCTTCCTCTCTTTTGTCCATTAGTAGTAGCCCTTTAGTATATTCAAATAAATGAGAAGTTGTTCGTTTAAGATTCCCCCTAAAGTAGAGATATATTAATTCCTTTTTATCTCACAACCGGAGCTACATCTCTTAACAATTTAAATACTGTATAAACTTTTAGTAAAATTAATACTTTTTACTTCTACTATTTTATTTAACAATTTTGAGATATTAGAAGATAAACAAACTACTTAGAAAAAAATGATTGAACTATTTATTAAAAGATAAGAAAAACCCTATCATTTTTATCTACATCTCTATCAAGCAAATATATAGATAATATAAATATTTTTATCTTTATTTCTTTTATATATATAAACACCTAAACTCTATAGTTAAATCAGAATAGTATAAACAAAGTAAAGGAGGTGAAAAGATGCCGAAAAAAACTGGACCTGGACCTGAACCTGGCCATCATCACCATCACGATCATCATCATCTTCATCCTACTGGCGTTACTGGGGCTACTGGGGCTACTGGCCCAATGGGGCCGACTGGACCTACGGGGGCTGATGGCTTGATGGGACCGACTGGACCTACTGGTGCCGATGGTGTTATGGGGCCTACTGGACCTACTGGCGCTGATGGCTTGATGGGGCCTACTGGACCTACCGGGGCTGATGGTACTATGGGGCCTACTGGACCTACTGGCGCTGATGGTGCTATGGGGCCTACTGGACCTACTGGGGCTGATGGCGTTATGGGGCCTACTGGACCTACTGGTGCTGATGGCTTGATGGGACCGACTGGACCTACTGGCGCCGATGGCTTGATGGGACCTATTGGACCTACCGGGGCTGATGGCGTTATGGGGCCTACTGGACCTACCGGGGCTGATGGCTTGATGGGACCGACTGGACCTACCGGGGCTGATGGTGCTATGGGGCCTACTGGACCTACTGGGGCC
>DATMGC010000002.1:0-23214 GCA_035555915.1 Ureibacillus sp.
GTTGTTAAAGGTGGTCGTCGCTTCCGCTTTACAGCATTAGTTGTTGTAGGTGACAAAAACGGTCATGTAGGTTTCGGTACTGGTAAAGCTCAAGAGGTTCCAGACGCAATCCGTAAAGCTGTTGAAGACGCGAAGAAAAACTTAATCGAAGTGCCACGTGTTGGTGGAACAACTCCACATGATGTTGTTGGTCGCTTCGGAGCAGGTCAAATCTTAATCAAACCTGCAGCTCCAGGTACTGGAGTTATCGCTGGTGGTCCTGTACGTGCCGTACTTGAACTTGCTGGTATTACTGATATTCTTTCAAAATCTTTAGGTTCAAATACTCCAATCAACATGGTACGTGCTACTGTTGCTGGTTTAGGTGAACTAAAACGCGCAGAGGACGTTGCAAAACTACGCGGTAAATCATTGGAAGAACTATTAGGTTAAGGGGGGGAATTATAATGACAAACAAATTAGAAATTACCCTTACTAAATCTTTAATCGGTACTAAGCCTCAACAACGTAAAATTGTTGAAGCTTTAGGTTTACGTAAAATGAACCAAACTGTTGAACAAGCTGACAACGCAGCTATTCGCGGTATGTTAGATAAAGTAGCTCACTTAGTTACTGTAAAAGAAAATTAATTTTCAAACATTGAACAAGGAGGTGCCACCCATATGAAACTTCATGAGTTAAAACCAGCAGAAGGATCTCGTAAAGAGCGTAACCGTGTTGGTCGTGGTATCGGTTCTGGTAACGGTAAAACTGCAGGTAAAGGTCATAAAGGTCAAAACGCCCGTTCTGGCGGCGGCGTTCGTCCTGGATTTGAGGGGGGTCAAAACCCACTATTCCGTCGTTTACCAAAACGCGGCTTTACGAACATCAACCGTAAAGAATTCGCAATCGTTAACCTTGATGCATTAAACCGTTTCGAAGATGGTGCAGAAGTAACACCTGCATTATTACTAGAAACTGGTATTGTGAGCAATGAAAAAGCTGGAATTAAAGTTCTAGGTAATGGAACTCTTAATAAAAAGCTTACAGTAAAAGCTCATAAGTTCTCTGCTTCAGCTAAAGAAGCAATCGAGAACGCTGGCGGAACAACTGAGGTGATTTAATGTTTCAAACCATCTCTAACTTTATGCGCGTTCGAGATATACGAAATAAAATCATCTTTACATTATTAATGTTGATCGTTTTCCGTATTGGAACATTCATTCCAGTACCCAACGTCGACTCACAAGTATTAAAGGTTGCCGATGAGTTTAACTTAATTGGTTTCCTTAATACTTTCGGCGGTGGTGCATTGTCTAATTTCTCAATCTTTGCATTGGGAATTATGCCTTACATTACTGCTTCAATCATTGTTCAATTATTACAAATGGACGTGGTTCCAAAGTTTGCAGAATGGGCTAAACAAGGTGATGTTGGTCGACGAAAGTTGGCTCAATTCACTCGATACTTAACAGTAATTTTAGCCTTCATTCAAGCATTTGCTATGTCATTTGGATTCAACCAAATGTACGGTGGTTCGTTAATTACTGATACTAGTGTTTTATCTTACTTAACAATAGCACTTGTGTTAACTGCAGGTACCTCATTCCTACTGTGGTTAGGTGAACAAATCACAGCGCATGGTGTTGGCAATGGTATTTCGGTTATTATCTTTGCAGGGATTGTAGCTGCAATTCCTACAACAGTAAACCAAATTTATGCACAACAAATCGAGGATGCTGGTGATCAACTATTTATAAAAATAGCGATCTTAGTATTACTTGTTTTAGTTATGCTTGCGGTTGTAGTTGGAGTTATTTATGTACAACAAGCGTTACGTAAAATTCCAATTCAATACGCTAAACGAGTTGCGGGTCGTACGCCACAAGCTGGTGGACAACAAACACATTTACCTTTAAAAGTAAATGCTGCAGGGGTTATTCCGGTAATCTTTGCTGTTGCGTTTCTAGTCACACCAAGAACTTTAGCTACGTTCTTCGGCCAAAATGATTTCACTTCGTTCATTATTAACACATTTGATTACTCAAAACCTGTTGGTATGATCATATATATTGCATTGATAATTGCGTTTACGTACTTCTATGCATTTATTCAAGTAAATCCTGAAAATTTGGCTGACAACTTGAAAAAACAAGGAGCGTATATTCCTGGGATTCGTCCTGGTAACGATACGCAAAGTTACTTAACTAAAGTATTATACCGTTTAACTTTGGTTGGTGCTTTATTCTTGATTGTTGTTTCAGTATTACCGATTCTATTTGTTAATTTCATGAACTTACCTGCTACAGCGCAAATTGGTGGTACTAGTGTAATTATCGTAGTCGGTGTTGCTTTAGAAACAATGAAACAATTAGAAGCACAACTTGTTAAACGTCACTATAAAGGCTTTATGAAATAAAATGCAGGTTTTAGGAAACAATATAAGTTTCCTAAGCCAGCTAGCTTTAAGGGGGACTGAAACGTATGAATATCGTTTTAATGGGTCTGCCGGGTGCTGGTAAAGGTACACAAGCAGACAAAATTGTTGAGAAGTACGAAATCCCTCATATTTCTACAGGCGACATGTTCCGTGCTGCCATTAGTGCTGGAACTGAATTAGGTTTAGAAGCTAAATCGTATATGGACCAAGGTGCTCTTGTACCTGATGAAGTTACGATTGGTATCGTTCGTGAACGACTTGCACAACAAGATTGCGAAAAAGGTTTCTTATTAGACGGATTCCCACGTACAGTTCCACAAGCTGAAGCTTTAGATAGCATCCTAGATGAACTTGGGAAAAAAATTGATCATACAATCAATATCCAAGTTGAAAAAGATGAACTAGTTGCACGTCTTAGTGGTCGTCGTATTTGTAAAACTTGTGGTACATCTTATCATGTTATTTTCAACCCTCCTGCTGTGGAAGGTAAATGTGACAAAGATGGCGGCGAATTGTACACACGTGCGGACGATAATCCTGAAACGGTAGCAAACCGTCTGGAAGTAAATATGAATCAAGCACAACCTTTACTTGATTTCTATGAATCTAAAGGTGTTTTAACAAATATCAATGGACAGCAAGATATCGAAAAAGTGTTTGCTGATCTTGACGCTCTATTACTACAGGGCAGCCGCAGCTGATACCCGGCATTAGACGAAAGTCAAAGTGCTTTTCGCGGGAGACTTTGCGGGTGCAACAAAATAAAACTTTATTGAGAGTTGCAAAAGCATATTGTGCCCGGTATACACTAGACACAAATGTGATAGAATCTATTTTGTGGTAAGTGTTTTGGGTTTCGTGGAAGCATCTTTGTAACGGGTATGAATCTCTCATCCAAGACATTCCGGGATAAGCGTAAAGAAGTGGACTCCATTTCTATTACGAATTAATCATTCCCAGGATTGTGTGAAGCGAAACCAGACGAGCGTCTTTCGAACATCTCTCATACAATCCGAGCATATGTTGGTGAAGTTGCTTCTATTGAATAAAAACAGTTGCATAGATTCTCTTTATCGTGTATGTTAGAGAATCGATAAACGCATATAGAAGGGAGACAGGGTTGATGGCGAAAGACGATGTAATTGAAGTCGAAGGAACAGTTGTTGAGACTTTGCCAAACGCGATGTTTAAGGTAGAATTAGAAAATGGGCACACGGTGCTTGCACACGTATCTGGTAAGATTCGTATGCACTTTATCCGTATTTTACCGGGAGATAAGGTTACTATTGAGTTATCTCCATACGATTTAACTCGCGGTCGTATCACATACCGTTTTAAATAATCTTTTGCACTCCGGACTATTAAGGAGGTTGGGTTAGATGAAAGTGAGACCATCTGTGAAACCGATCTGCGAAAAATGTAAAGTAATTCGCCGACGCGGTAAAGTAATGGTAATCTGTGAAAATCCTAAACACAAACAAAAACAAGGATAATAAAAAGGAGGTGCAGCATAAATGGCACGTATTGCTGGAGTTGACATTCCTCGCGACAAACGCGTGGTAATTTCATTAACTTACATTTACGGAATTGGTAAAACTACATCTCAAAAAGTATTAGCTGCTGCTGGTGTTAACGAAAACACTCGCGTACGCGATCTTACTGAAGATGAGTTAAACAAAATCCGTGAACAATTAGATACTTATAAAGTGGAAGGTGACTTACGTCGCGAAATTTCACTTAACATTAAACGTCTGATGGAAATCGGTTGTAACCGTGGTATCCGTCACCGTCGTGGTTTACCTGTTCGTGGTCAAAATACGAAAAACAATGCGCGTACGCGTAAAGGTCCTCGTAAAACTGTAGCGAACAAGAAAAAATAATAAGTAAAGGGGGTTCCTTCTTAACATGGCTCGTAAACAACAAACTCGTAAACGTCGTGTGAAAAAAAATATCGAATCTGGTATTGCTCACATCCGTTCTACATTTAACAATACAATCGTAACGATTACAGATATGCAAGGTAACGCAGTATCTTGGTCTAGTGCTGGTGCGCTTGGATTCAGAGGTTCACGTAAATCTACACCTTATGCTGCTCAAATGGCTGCTGAAGCTGCTGC
The DNA here is from genome assembly GCA_035555915.1 of Ureibacillus sp. Lineage (GTDB taxonomy): Bacteria > Bacillota > Bacilli > Bacillales_A > Planococcaceae > Ureibacillus. The sequence goes on from DATMGC010000002.1 coordinate 4,537, forward strand.
AAAAGCGTCCGTTGAACATGGTTTAAAGACGTTGGAAGTAACTGTTAAAGGTCCTGGTGCTGGTCGTGAAGCTGCAATTCGTGCACTTCAAGCTGCTGGTTTAGAAGTAACTGCAATTAAAGATGTTACTCCAGTTCCTCATAACGGTTGCCGTCCGCCAAAACGTCGTCGTGTGTAATGGGTGCATCTCAAAGTACTTTTTGAGTTCATCATTGCTTGTACAAAACAAAATCTTGTGCAAATCTTATAAAGTCAAGAGTTTTTGACTATTATGATGTTATGAACCTATACATTCGATGTTTTGAAGGAGGGTAAATTGAATGATCGAAATTGAAAAACCAAAGATTGAAACTGTTGAGATCAGCGAAGATTCCAAATATGGCAAGTTTGTTGTAGAACCGCTTGAACGCGGTTACGGAAACACTTTGGGTAATTCTTTACGTCGTATCCTTCTGTCTTCATTACCAGGAGCTGCTGTTACATCTATTCAAATTGATGGTGTGTTACACGAATTCTCAACTGTAGAAGGCGTAGTAGAAGACGTTGCTTCAATTATTTTGAATATCAAAAAACTTGCACTAAAAATCTACTCTGACGAAGAAAAAGTTATTGAGATTGATGTGAAAGGTGATGCAACGGTTACAGCTGCTGATATCACACATGACAGTGACGTTGAAATATTAAATCCCGATTTGTATATTGCAACAATTGCTAAAAATGGTCATTTACGTATGCGTATGTATGCACGTCGTGGCCGTGGATATACTCCTGCTGATCAAAACAAACGTGAGGATCTTCCTATCGGCGTGATCCCGATCGACTCTATTTACACTCCAGTTTCACGCGTTAACTTTCAAGTGGAGAACACTCGTGTTGGACAAAATTCTGATTTCGACAAGTTATCACTTGATGTGTGGACAGATGGTAGCATCGGTCCAAAAGAGGCGATATCGCTCGGAGCGAAAATTTTAACTGAGCACCTTAATATCTTTGTAGGCCTAACAAATGAAGCACAAACTGCTGAAATTATGGTCGAAAAAGAAGAGGATCAAAAAGAAAAAGTTTTAGAGATGACGATTGAGGAATTAGATCTTTCAGTTCGTTCTTACAACTGTTTAAAACGCGCTGGTATCAATACGGTATTAGAACTTGCGAATAAATCAGAAGACGATATGATGAAAGTGCGCAATCTTGGTCGTAAATCACTAGAAGAAGTAAAAGCTAAATTAGAAGAGCTTGGTTTAGGATTACGCAAGGAAGACTAAGCAAGTGAATTTATTTATAGCAGTCTAGATTAAAGGAGGGAACATCCATGGGTTACAGAAAACTTGGTCGTACAAGTTCTCAACGTAAAGCGTTATTACGTGATTTAGCTACTGACTTAATCATCAACGAACGCATCGAGACTACTGAAGCACGTGCGAAAGAATTACGTTCTGTAGTTGATAAAATGATTACTTTAGGTAAGCGTGGGGATTTACATGCTCGTCGTCAAGCGGCTGCATTTATCCGTCATGAAGTAGTAACAACTACTGATGAAGAAGGTAACGAAACAACTTCATTTGCACTTCAAAAGTTATTTAATGATGTTGCACCACGTTACGCAGAGCGTCAAGGTGGTTACACTCGTATCCTTAAAGTAGGACCTCGCCGTGGTGACGGTGCACCTGTAGTAGTTATCGAATTAGTTTAATATCTAGTTCCGATGGAAACAGGTAAGAGGGTGTCCGGTTCACCGGTTGAACCCGGGCCCCTCTATTTTTCTAAAATGATTTATACGACAATAAAATGGCTTGAGCGTTATAATGAGCGGATCACTAGTTGATGGCGTCTCGTCTAGCTCTCCGCACCTCATTCAACAAGAACTCGGAATTGAGCAGCTGTGTTCTTATTACAAATGTAAAGTAAAGCGCATTTCTCTGAATGAGGTGCGCGCTTTTTTATGCTTAAAAACGGTAAGATATTTACTTGCCGTTTTTAAGCTTTTTTATTATTACATATACAAAAATAAAGTACGTTTTGATTCAGTTGTTATTAACTGATTTCTAAACGTACCTTATTTTTATATATGACACTATACGAAAAGGTAGCATTGCAGTTAAAAACAGTGTAATTTAGTTAGTAGAGATAGAGAGGAGCTAGAGATCAGTGACCGAGATTTTATCGTTTAATAATGTAAGTTTTTCTTATACTCCCGATAACCCTGAACTTCGAAAAGCTGTTCAAAACGTTTCATTTTCAATAAATGAAGGAGAATGGATTGCAATTGTTGGACACAATGGATCAGGGAAGTCAACAATGGTCAAGCTAGTAAGCGGACTACTCTTTCCACAAGAAGGTGAAGTTCGTGTGATGAGAAATGTTTTAACTGAAGAGAATTTATGGGAGACTCGTTCTAATATTGGAATGGTTTTTCAAAATCCGGATAACCAATTCGTTGGAGCTACTGTACAAGATGATGTAGCATTTGCTTTAGAAAATAGTGGAGTACCATATAAAGACATGGTGGAACGTGTACATTCCTCACTTGCTCAAGTAAAAATGGATAAGTTCTTGAACCATGAACCGCATCATTTGTCTGGGGGACAAAAGCAACGAGTTGCTATTGCTGGAGCGCTTGCAATGCGTCCTAAGCTTCTAATATTGGATGAAGCTACATCGATGCTTGATCCTCAAGGACGTGACGAGGTATTAAAAACAGTTCGATCCTTACGTAAAGAAATAGGGTTAACGGTTCTATCTATTACTCACGATGTCGAGGAAGCGCTGTATGCGGATCGTGTATTATTTATGAATGATGGTAAAAAGTATGCCGAAGGAACACCTTCAGAAATCTTTGCGCTGGGTGATAAGTTAGTGGAATTTGGACTAGAGTTACCTTTTGCTATGCGAATGACGAAGCTTTTTAAAGATAATGGCGTATTATTAGAAGGACAACATATGACAGAAGAAGAGTTGGTGAATGATTTATGGACATCAAACTTCAACAAGTAAGTTACGCGTATTCTATGGGGACACCCTTTGAAAAGTATGCATTATTTGATGTTGATTTAACAATTGCTCATGGTACGTATCAAGCAATAATAGGACATACAGGGTCAGGTAAGTCTACCATCCTTCAGCACTTTAATGGCCTTCTTAAGCCTTCAAAAGGACAAGTACATATTGGAGATCGTGTCATTGTAGCTGGGAAGAAAGCTAAGGAACTAAAACCAGTTCGACAAAAAGTGGGAATCGTATTTCAGTTCCCCGAACACCAATTATTTGAGGAAACTGTTCTAAAAGATATTATGTTTGGACCGATGAATTTTGGCGTTTCGGCAAACGTTGCTGAAGAACGTGCACGTGAGCTTATTAAGCTAGTGGGCTTACCAGAGGATACTTTGAATAAATCGCCCTTTGACCTATCTGGGGGACAAATGCGTCGTGTAGCGATTGCAGGAGTGCTTGCAATGGATCCTGAAGTCATTGTATTGGATGAACCGACAGCAGGACTTGACCCTAGAGGACAAAAAGAGATTATGGATATGTTTTATACCCTTCATAAGGAGCGAGGATTAACTACTATTCTTGTTACACACAGTATGGAAGATGCGGCTCGTTACGCAGATAATATTGCCATTATGCATGAAGGTCGTTGTGTACTAAACGGAACACCACAAGAAATATTCTCGGATGCAGAAACCCTTGAAAAATATCGTTTAGAACTTCCTCATATAGTTCGTTTCCAAAGAAATATTGAGAAACGAATGAAGTTATCATTAGCGAAAATTTGTTTAACAGAGGAAGAGCTAGCATTAGAAGTAGCACGTGCCTTACGAGAGGGTGGTGATGAAAAATGATGGAGAAAATGATATTTGGTCGTTATATCCCTGGAGATTCATTTGTTCATCGATTAGACCCCCGTTCCAAGCTGATTTTCGTATTTGCCTTTATTATCATTGTTTTCTTAGCAAATAATATTGTGACGTATGCTTTATTGTTAGTCTTTACATTGCTTGTAATATTGATGTCTCGTATTCGTTTATACTTTTTAATCAATGGGTTAAAGCCGATTATGATTTTATTAGTATTTACGTTTTTAATTCATATTTTATTTACTAGAGAAGGGGATATTCTCTTAGATCTCGGTTTGTTTAATGTGTATGAGGAAGGTTTAAGGCAAGGGATTTTTATCTCTGTTCGTTTCCTTGTTCTTGTCTTTATGACATCTATCTTGACGTTAACTACGTCACCTATTTCGATTACGGATGGTATTGAAGTTCTATTAAATCCATTAAAAAAAGTAAAAATGCCTGTTCATGAACTAGCCTTAATGATGTCCATTGCCCTTCGCTTTATTCCAACGTTAATGGATGAAACGGACAAAATTATGAAAGCGCAAATGGCCCGCGGTTCGGATTTAAGTGCTGGACCTTTAAAAGAGCGTGTAAAAGCAGTTGTTCCTCTTCTAGTACCTTTATTTGTGAGCGCATTTAAACGTGCAGAAGATTTAGCAACAGCTATGGAGGTTCGAGGATATCGTGGCGGAGAAGGAAGAACCCGATATCGTCAGTTGAAATGGGATTGGCGTGATACATTAAGTTTAGTTATATTAGTTGTCATGACCATCTTATTGGTATTTTATCGTAATTAGTTTTGTAGTTAGGCGAGGTGAAGTTCATTGCGACGTTTAAAAGTGACAATCAGTTATGATGGTACTCTTTTTGCTGGTTATCAGGTTCAACCAGGAGAACGTACGGTTCAACTTGAAATTGAAAATGTATTAATGAAAATGCATAAAGGGGAAACTGTGAAAATAACGGCGAGTGGTAGGACGGATGCTCGTGTTCATGCAACTGGACAAGTTATTCATTTTGATACACCTCTGACAATTCCTGTTGATCGATATAAAAAGGCATTAAACGTCCAATTACCTCGTGATATTCGTGTATTATCAGTAGAGGAAGTTGCTGCCGATTTCCATGCCAGGTATAGTGTATCTGGTAAACGTTATCGATATATTTGGAATTGCGAGGAGGAACAAAGTCCTTTTAGAAGACATTATACGGTTGAAACGAATGGCGTAAAACCAAATATAGAAGATATGCAGGCAGCGGCTCAATATATTATCGGAACACATGATTTTTCGGCCTTTTGCGCGGCGAATACAAGTGTAATCGACAAAGTTCGTACAGTTCATTCACTGAACTTTTCTTACGAAGGTGAAGAATTGCATATGGTAATCGAAGGGAAAGGTTTTTTATATAATATGGTTCGTATTATTGCCGGTACTTTATGGGAAGTGGGTATCGGGAAACGAGAAGTCCATGATATAGAAAAAATTGTAGCTTCAATGGATCGTGGGGAAGCGGGTAAAACGGCACCAGCACACGGTTTGTATCTTGAAAAAGTCTTTTATTAAAGGGCATTCTTCATACCCAAAATCTGGTCGTATAAGCATTTAAATTTGTATGATAAAATAAAAAAGTAGCACACCTGGTTGTGTTGCTTTTTTTCTTGACTTATGTAGAAATATATTATAAGATGACATATGGTATTTTCATTACCACCACAAATAAGCCCCGAAACTTATAAGTGTATAATAATGAAAAATAACGGTAATTGAATCGATTAGGAGGACATATAAATGCGTACAACATTCATGGCTAAAGGTCACGAAGTAGATCGTAAATGGTTAGTAGTAGACGCAGAAGGCCAAACTCTTGGACGTTTAGCTTCTGAAGTAGCTGCTATCTTACGCGGTAAACATAAACCAACATTCACACCAAACGTTGACACTGGTGACTTTGTTATCGTAATTAACGCTGACAAAATTCATTTAACAGGTAACAAATTAGATGGTAAAATTTATTACCGTCACACTCAATTCGCTGGTGGGTTAAAAACTCGTACAGCTGGCGAAATGAAAGAAAAATACCCAACACAAATGATCGAATTAGCAGTAAAAGGGATGCTTCCTAAAAACTCTTTAGGTCGTAAAATGTTCACTAAACTTAACGTTTATGCTGGAGCAGAACACCCACATGCAGCACAAAAACCAGAAAGCTATACGCTTCGCGGATAATTATTAAGAGGAGGATATACACTTGGCACAAGTTCAATATAACGGCACAGGTCGTCGTAAAAGCTCAGTAGCTCGCGTACGTTTAGTACCAGGCGAAGGTAAAATTGTTATTAACAACCGTAGCATCGAAGAGTACTTACCATTCGAAACTTTACACTTAATCATCAACCAACCATTAGAAGCAACTCAAACTAAAGGTAGCTATGATGTATTTGTAAATGTAAACGGTGGTGGATTCACAGGTCAAGCTGGAGCAATCCGTCATGGTATCGCTCGTGCGTTACTACAAGTTGACCCAGACTTCCGTCCAGCATTAAAAACTGCAGGTTTACTAACTCGTGACCCACGTATGAAAGAACGTAAAAAATACGGTCTTAAAGGCGCTCGTCGTGCACCTCAGTTCTCAAAACGTTAATATTGCGTTTCAAGACTCTCAAAGCATTTGCTTTGGGGGTTTTTTTATATAGAAAATAGTTTTCCGTAAAGAAATTCTATATATACAAGTGGTAAATATTTCTCAATCTCTTTACAGTATATAGATTTATTATTTATTTCATGTATTATTAAGAGTAATTAAAATGTTTTGCAGGGGGACACGATGTGTGTTGAGAAGGTAAAACCTGACCCTTAGAACCTGTTCCGTTAATACGGACGTAGGGAGCAACGTACAAAGATTCCATGTGTGCTTGTTGCTCTCCTTTTACGAGGAGAGCTTTTCTTTTGCAAAATTATCTTAATTGCGGGGGGACACGTCTTGTGTTGAGAAGGTTAAAACCTGACCCTTAGAACCTGACAGTTAATACTGACGTAGGGAGCAATGAAGGGTATAGTCTACCTTTTTTGACCTCTACTATTTATAAGTAGGGGTCTTTTTGCTTCTTTAAAAGGAGGAGTAGACAAATGTTTTTTCGAAAAGAGATTCGCAAAGTAAAAGACATCTGGAATGAGGTGTTCGTATGCTAGCGACAATTAATCAAACGAAACCACTCGTTCACTGTATTACGAACTATGTAGTCTCAAATTTCACAGCGAATGGATTATTAGCGATTGGGGCATCTCCTGTGATGGCGGACGAGGTAGAAGAAGTGGAAGATATGGTGACCATAGTAAGTGCATTGCTTTTAAACATAGGGACGTTAAATATACGTACTGTTGAAGCGATGCGAAAGGCCGGGAAGAAGGCGAATGAATGTGGGGTGCCTGTTGTATTAGATCCTGTTGGGGTTGGAGCAACACACTACCGTAAAAGTGTTGTCATGCAAATCCTTGAACAAATACAAGTTAATATGATCCGTTGTAATGAGGGAGAGCTTGCTTCAATTTATGGTATCTCATGGGAATCGCGCGGCGTTGATAGTGGAAGTGGGAATATGGACAAGATCAAAGTGGCACAAGAGGTCGCAAGAAAATACCAATGTCTCGTCGTTGTAACAGGTGAAGTGGATTTAGTTACAGATGGGAAAGACGTAATACAAGTGCAAGGTGGGAGTATTTTTGCAACACGTATCACTGGGACAGGCTGTTTATTAAGCGCTATATGTGCTGCTGTTTTAGCTATTAGCGAGAACCCGTTGCAAGATATAGCTGCTACACTAAAAGAATACAAAAAAGCAAGTGAGCTAAGTGGCAAAGAACTTGGAACATTCCAGATTAAATTTATCAATGCATTACAAGGAATCGCGGAGGGACGGCTATGATTGCTTTAACAATTGCTGGTTCAGATTCTGGTGGTGGTGCAGGAATACAAGCAGATATTAAGACTTTTCAAGAGCTGGGTGTATTTGGAACTTCAGCGATTACTGCATTAACCGCACAAAATACAGTTGGTGTACATGGAATTTTTGAGGTAACCCCTGATTTTTTGAAGAAGCAAGTAGAAGCTGTGTTATCAGATTTTGATGTGAAAGTCATTAAAACAGGAATGCTCTTTTCGGAAGAACTTATCGAGGTAGTTGTAGAGGTAGTGAGAAGATACAATATCCCACTTGTTGTAGATCCAGTCATGATTGCTAAGGGAGGAGAGAGCTTATTACAGGAGCATGCGGTTACTGCGTTAAAAACAAGGCTACTTCCTCTTACTTTGATTTGTACACCAAATATTCCAGAAGCAGAGGTGCTTACGGGAATAAACATCAATACCGAACATGATATTAAAATTGCAGCGGAAAAAATATTAGCCATGGGTGTTCAGTATGTAGTCATAAAAGGTGGCCATTTAAAAGGAGAAATCGCGATGGACACGGTCTATTGGAAGGATGGCTCTTTTACGATGACAACTCCTCGGGTCCAAACGAAAGATACACATGGGACAGGCTGTACGTTTTCATCAGCTATTACAGCTCATATAGCAAAAGGATTTTCAGTACAAGATGCCATCATTGAATCAAAGAAATTTATTCATTTGGCCATTTCTAACCCGTTATCAATTGGTCATGGACATGGCCCGACCAATCATTTTGCTTATAAGCGAACATATGAGTCGTGTGAGGTAACTGTCCATGAAGCGTGAGGATTTGAATGTATATTTTATCATGGGGACGGCGAATTGTGAGAATCCTCTTGAAACACTTGAGCAGGCATTACAGGCAGGGATTACGTGTTTCCAATTTCGAGAAAAGGGAGAAGGATGTTTAATCGGTCAAGCATATGAAGCATTTGCACATGACTGTCAGAAACTATGCAAGATGTATCGTGTGCCTTTTATTGTCAATGATGACGTCGAATTAGCATTAAAGCTTGATGCGGATGGCATTCACGTTGGTCAGGATGATTTAGCTATTACCGAATTTCGGTCACGTGCAAAAAATAAAATCATTGGTGTTTCGGTTCATAATGAATTGGAAATGGCTCAAGCTGTCCAAAATGGTGCGGATTATGTTGGCATCGGACCTATTTATCCAACGAAATCCAAAAAGGATGCAAAATCACCAGCAGGGCTTGTTTTTTTACGGAAGGCAAGAAGTCTTTATCCTGACTTCCCAATCGTTGGGATAGGAGGAATCAATGAAGAAAATGCTTCGGATGTTCGTACAAGTGGAGCAGATGGAGTATCAGTCATTTCTGTCATTTGTGAAAGTGTGAATATCGAAAAAACGATACAAAAACTAAAAGTGAGATAAAACTTTTCGCTATTTTTAAAAGTGAATGTGAACATGTTTTCCCTCCTTTAGGACATGATAATCCTAAAGGAGGGATTATTCATGGCAAGAAGAAATCGTAACAAAATTCTAGTCCCTGAAGCTCGCCAAGGACTTGATCAACTAAAAGCGAAAGTTGCAGGTACAACCAATCCAGAACAAGCTAAATTTGAAGTGGCAGAGGAAGTAGGCGTACCATTAAAAGAAGGCTATAACGGAAAGCTAACATCTGAACAAGCTGGAAAAGTTGGTGGTAGACTCGGTGGAAGCATGGTAAAAGAGCTTGTAAGAATGGCCCAAGAAAACTTAAATAAAAATCAATAACATATTTATAAGTATTGTCTCTCTCCAATATTTTTTGGAGAGAGATTTTTATATGTAATGGAGCAAAGGTCATATAATGTCAGTTTTATCCCTGAACGTTATATATAGAAGGAGTAACCTCAGATGTGTGTTCATGTCAGTTGTTGAAATGATAATTGTAAAATTGTATACTTATGTATACGATTGTATACGAAGGGTGATGCGTTAATGATAAATGAAGAGAGTAAAAACATAAGTATTGAACACCATGGTCGCAATCGACGAGGACGAGGGCAACAAGGTGCTAAAACATTTAGACGTGGAAGAGCACTAGCGTTCTATGAAAAGTTGATAGTAAAACGAGGCACTTTATTGCAACAATTAGAGTCTCAAGAATTAAAGTCAATACATCAGGTGATTGCAGGAGAACTTAAGGCAACAGAAGCCATTATGAATGATTTTAAAGCGGCCTTTGAACTAGATGAGATTTCTACAGAAGAGGAGGATTAAAAATAGACTTTCATTTCCCTAATGTCTATAAATGCTTAAATTATTAGAAGTTTTAATAGAAAGAAGGTAGGTTATGCAAGCAGTATTATACTTAAAAAAATACATAAAGCCATATATGGCCTTTGCAATAATTGCCCCATTAATGATGGTGTTAGAAGTTGCGATGGATTTAGTCCAACCAACCATCATGCAACATATTATTGATAATGGGATTGCTAAAGAAGATACAGCCTATGTTATAACAATGTTTGGTCTGATGATTCTTTGTGCCATTGTAGGGTTAATAGGTGGTGCAGGTTGTTCGATTTATGCTTCAAAAACAGCCATTAGCTTTTCAGCAGATATTCGTCAAGACTTATACGAAACAATTACTTATTTTTCAAATAGGAATAAAGATCATTTTACCATTGGAAAGCTTATCACAAATATAACAAGCGATGTGGAGATGTTACAAAGAGCCTTAAATATGCTTTTAAAGGTATTTGTTCGTGGTCCATTTACTTTCATTGGCGCAATCGTCATTGTCTTTCTAACCGCGCGGGAACTATTTTCAATTTTATTAGTTGTCGTTCCGATTCTCGCATTTTCTATCTTCCTTTTTACAAAACTATCTGGAAAGCTATTTTTAAAGGTTCAAGAAGCAGTAGATGGTGTTAATACAAAAGTGCAAGAGAATTTGGCGGGTATCCGTGTTATTAAAGCTTATAATCGTAAAAATCATCAAATTGATCAATTTACGACTGTGAATAAAACCTTGATGGATCGAAATATTCAAGCGGATCAGATTATTGGTATTTTAATGCCATTAACAGCTTTCGTTGTGAATATGGGAATTATCGCAGCTCTTTGGATGGGCGCTATTAAAATCGAGAACAACACAATTGAAGTAGGGGTCATTTTAGCATTCATCAACTATTTAATGATGATCATGGGTGGGCTCATGAGTTCTTCCAATGTGTTAATGCAAATTGCACGTGCGGTGCCAAGTGCACAACGGATTGCAGCCGTACTAAAAGAACGATCCGAGATACGTGATACAAAAAACCCGGTGAACACACCGATAAAAGGTGAAGTTGAATTTGATAATGTAAGTTTTGCTTATAACAAAAACAATGAGCCAGTTATAAAGAATATTTCCTTCAAAGCAAATATTGGCGAAACAGTTGGAATCATCGGAATGACCGGTAGTGGGAAATCATCCATTGTAAAATTAATCCCTCGTTTATTTGAAGCAGACCAAGGAGTTATTAAAATTGATGGTAATCCAATTCAAGATTACGATTTGCAAACTTTACGAGGAGCCATTGGTTTTACACCGCAAAAAGCGACATTATTTTCAAGGACGATAGAGGAAAACGTCAAATATGGTAATGATGAATCTACTATAGAGGACTTAATACAAGCATTGGAATCCTCATGTGCACTAGAATTTGTAGAAAAGTTAGAGAACAAAGAACAGTATGTGATTACGCAAGGAGCTACAAATTTATCTGGTGGTCAAAAACAACGACTTGCTTTGGCACGTGCCTTTATTCGGAAACCGGCCATATTAATTTTAGATGATACTACGTCTGCTGTAGATAGTATCTCTGAGAAAAGAATTCAAAAAGCAATTCAAGAAAACTTTAAAGAGAGTACAAAGTTTATTGTCTCTTCCAAAATTTCGTCTATTCGTCATGCAGATAAGATTTTAGTTTTAGATGATGGGGTTATTGTTGGCCAAGGGACGCACGAAGAATTGCTTGAATCAAACAAAGCATATCAAGAAATCGTTTCTACACAGTTGGTAAGAGGAGGAACTTTAAATGCATAAACCACCAGGTAGACCATCAGGGCCTCCACCAATTGGTAGACATCCTGGCCCAAGATTTAATGGTCCTGCAGAAAAAGCGAAAGACCAAAAAGCAACTTTAAAGCGAATTTGGGCATATTTAAAAAATCAAAGGATTGGAATTGTCAGCTCGGTTATTTTCGTAATCATTTCTTCCCTTTTAAGTTTAGTAGGACCATTGTTCATTGGGATTATTATTGATGACTATATTCTAAAGCTTGATATCGATGGAGCAATTAGAATGGTGTTAGTACTTTGTGGTATTTACATTGTATCTGCTATTTTTACATGGCTACAAACTTTAATGATGATTCGAGTTTCTCAAAAGACAATTCGTCAGCTTCGTCAGGAGTTATTTGAAAAATTCCAATCCTTACCGATATCTGTTTTTGATAAACGTCAGCAAGGCGATTTAATGAGTCGTATGACTAATGATATCGAAACATTAAATATGGCACTTTCACAAAGTATTATTCAAATAGTAACGACGGTATTATCGGTAGTAGGTACAGGAATAGCCATGTTTTATTTAAACTGGGTATTAGCAGTAGTAACTTTACTTGTCATACCGGTAATCATTTGGTCGACAAAGCAAATCATTAAACGTAGTAGTAAAAGCTTTGTACAAAGACAAAAGGATTTAGGCAATTTAAATGGATTTATAGAAGAAACCATTTCGAATTCTCATATTACAACTTTGTTTGGAAAAGAAGAGCAGACAATTGCTCAATTTAAAGAAGCTAATGAAAAACTACGGACGTCTGCATTGAAAGCAGAAATTGCATCCGGTTTTCTTGGTCCAATCAATAATTTTATTAATAACTTAGGCATAGGATTAGTGATTGGTGTTGGGGCATTATTAGTAATTGGAAATTTGGGGGTAACTGTTGGGGTCATTGCTTCCTTTGTCACTTATACGAGACAATTCTTCCGACCAATTAACCAATTGTCGAACCTTTTCAATACATTCCAATCAGCTATTGCTGGTACAGAACGTGTATTTGAAATATTAGATGAACAGAACGAAGTAGCAGATGTACGAGAGACGATTTCTAAAAATCGCTATGATGGGGATGTTGAATTCCGTCATGTTGGATTTTCTTATCGCCCGGAAAAAGCGATACTGAAAAATATCTCATTTAGAGCAAAAGCAGGGCAAACAATCGCGCTTGTAGGGCCAACAGGTTCAGGTAAAACAACCATTATACAATTACTTAATCGTTTCTATGACACGGTAAGGGGTGAAATCTTCATTGATGGTAATGATATTACGCAATATGAAATGGAAAATCTACGAGATCATATAGGGGTTGTATTGCAAGATACGTATCTATTCTCGGGAACTGTTCGTGAAAATATTCGCTATGGAAAATTAGAGGCGACAGATGAAGAAGTTGAACAAGCAGCCAAAATTGCCTATGCACACAATTTTATTAAGTACTTACCTCAAGGTTATGAAACAATGCTTGTTTCCGGAGGGATGAATTTGAGTCAGGGGCAACGCCAGCTTATTGCCATCGCGCGGGCGATCTTAGAAGATCCAGATATTCTGATTTTAGATGAAGCGACGTCAAGTGTTGATACTATGACTGAAGTGCAAATCCAAAAAGGGTTAAACAATTTAATGCAAGGGCGTACAAGCTTCGTCATTGCCCATCGTTTAAAAACAATCGAAAATGCAGATCAAATACTTGTTATAAAGGACGGGGCAATTTTAGAACAAGGAAATCATGATACTTTAATGTTGAATAATGGCTTATATGCTTCATTACAGCATCAGCTACAAGTACAGTAATTTAGAGTGAAAGAAATATGAAATATTCACATCATCGATAAATAATCAGGACATGCTAAACATAAATTGTTAAGCGTGTCCTTTTTTGTTAGAGAAGTATACTTTCAAATTTGTAGAAGTTTCTCTTACCTCAATTCAATAAATGTTTGTATAGGAACACATTTTGGAAGTAAAAAAGTTCACGCATACTCGTCCAAATTTTTGCGTATAGTAGTGCAAAAGGTTGCAAAAGGTGGTGTAATGATTTGAAAAGATGGATTGCACTAGGGGTTATCTTGTTAGGGTGTTTGGGTATTGTTGTTTATGAGACAAGCGCATCTGATCGAAGTTTCTTCTTACCAGAGCCATTGGGTGGTGTGAAAATTGTTGTTGATGCTGGCCATGGTGGAATTGATGGTGGGGCTTCATCTGGAGAAGTCATTGAAAAAGATGTCACACTTGCTATTGCCCAAAAGGTTGAGAAGCAGTTAAAACGTTTAGGCGCTGAGGTTGTCATGACGCGCTCAACAGATGGAGATGTAATAGAAGAACATGCCTCAGGTGAAGAGTTCTCAACATTAAGAGAACGGAAGAAAGAAGATATTTTCTTACGCTCAAACCTTGTACAAAAAAATGAACCTGATATTTTCATTACCATTCATGCAAATGCTATTCCTGAAGAACAGTGGAGGGGTGCTCAAGTTTTCTATCATAAAGACGGGCATCCAAATAGCGAGCTATTAGCAAAATCAATTCAATCTACTATCAAAGAGTCTCTGCAAAATACAGAGAGAGAAGCACTAGCGATTAAACAAGTATATCTTTTAAAGAAAGCAGAAGTGCCTGCAGTATTAATTGAAACAGGTTTCTTAAGTAATAACGAGGAACGTGAATTACTATCAAGTCAGGCATATCAAGATAAAATGGCAAATGCCATTGTTAGTGGAATTGAGAGTTATGTTAATTTAGAGTTTAAGTAAAACTATACGATTGTTATGTATAAAGGAGCAAATTACTCAATCTGCAAACAATACATAATAATACGTTTTAAAGAAGTAGGAATTGTTTTATTTATTATAAACAAAAAAACCATTCGCATTTTTGCGAATGGTTTTTAAATATGAATATTGTATAGAAATTTAATAAGGGAAACACGCTATACATAGAATGAAAAAATGAAAAAACGGGAGTGTAAAACACGAATGGTTAAAAAGAGAAAATTGCTTTTATTTATGATTTTTACCGTGTTACTCCTAGGTTTATTTGGTTTTCTTGGGAAAAGTGAGCCAGAGGCAGAGTCTGAAAACGTAGTAACACCCAAAATATTTGCCCACCGCGGAGCAGGTGACCGCTTTAATGAGGGAACAATCACATCCTATAAAATCGCAAGTGAAGATAATGTAGACGCGCTAGAAATAGATTTACGTATGACGAAAGATTATGTATTAATTGTTATGCATGATGAGACTATTGATCGTACGACAAATTGTACAGGTAGAGTGAGTGACTTAACGCTTTGGAATATTAAATCCTGTGTTACATTAGGTCAATATCAAGGGGAAATTACGATGGAAGAGGTACCAACCTTAGAAGAAGTATTTAAAACATTTGGAGATACACAAAAGTATTATATTGAGACACGATTGGTCTACGGAGAGACTGCTATGGAAGAAATATTATTTAAAGTGCTAGTGGAAAATCATTTATTAGACAAAGAAAAAGTAGCTATCCAATCTTTTTCAGAAGAAAGTTTAAACAAAATGGCTAATTTAGCACCAGATTTACGACTGACTCTTTTATTTAAAGAGGGTGAGTTCGACTTAGAGAAAGCATTAGCAGTAGATTTTCCTGTAATTGGACTAGAGTCTACAGATGTCTCCCTTAAAGTGGTAAATGCGTTACATCGTCAAGGCAAGGAAGTACATGTATTCTTTAATAACCCGGACACGATGGAAGATGAACAAAAGAGAATGAAAGAGTTAAACATAGATGGCTACTTTACAGATAATATCCCTTTAACAAAGAGCGTATTAGGCGAGTAGTAATAGTGGAGCGCGGAGAAAATAAGTAGTAGAATTACACTATGTTATACTAACATTATTAGAAACAGAAAATAGGGGAGTGTATTCAGTGATAAATGAACAAAAGGTCCGTGACGTTTTAGGACAATTACAAGATCCTTTTTTACATAGAACGTTTGCTGAAACGAATGGTATCGTAAACGTATCCATTAAAGAAGAAAAAAATCATGTCAGTGTAAAAGTGGCAATTGCTAAAACAAATACACCAGAACAAATGCAACTACAAATGAAAATTGTAGAAGTGTTAAAAGAAGCTGGAGCAAATACAGTAGGAATCCGTTTTGAAGAGTTATCCCCTGAAAGTTTAGAGCAATTCCGTGGAACTGCTACTGAGTCGGAAGTGCATGATTTGTTATCTCCATTATCATCTGTCCAATTTCTAGCAATCGCATCTGGTAAAGGTGGGGTTGGAAAATCTACAGTATCAGTTAACTTAGCTGTAGCATTAGCTCGACTAGGTAAAAAAGTGGGACTAATTGATGCAGATATTTATGGATTCAGTGTACCTGATATGATGGGCATTCAAGACATGCCTGTTGTAAAAGATGATCGAATTTATCCTGTAGAACGTAAAGGGGTAAAAGTAATATCTATGGGCTTCTTTGTGGAAAATAATGCACCAATCGTTTGGCGTGGCCCAATGCTTGGAAAAGTATTAGACCAATTCTTCCGCGATGTAGAATGGGGAGATATTGATTTCTTATTATTAGATTTACCACCAGGTACAGGGGACGTTGCATTAGATATACACCAAATGTTACCTTCATCAAAAGAAATTATTGTTACAACACCTCATCCAACAGCTGCCTTTGTTGCTGCTCGTGCAGGTGCAATGGCTTTACAAACTAACCACGATATTCTAGGTGTTATTGAAAATATGGCATGGTTTGAATCAAAATCTGGTGAACGTGAATACGTATTTGGACAAGGTGGCGGACCAAAGCTTGCTGATGAGTTACGTACTGATTTATTAGGTCAATTTCCACTTGGTCAACCAGATTGGGCGAATGAAGATTTTGCACCTTCTGTTTATGAAGAAAATCATCCAACAGGAAAAATTTATTTAGAAGCAGCACAAAAAGTTATCGACAAACTTTCAAAATAGAGCGTAAAAAACGGATTGCATCCAAAATGATGCAATCCGTTTAATTATTATCATAAATTATGAACCTTCGCCGCCACCTGATCCTTCTTTTTCTGAACCGCCGCCACCTTCTTCGCCACCAGAGCCACCACCCGATTCTTCCTCGGATTTCTTATCTGATGAACCTTCGCCGCCGCCACTTTCTTTGATAAGTTGCTGCCACTTCGTTTGTAAAAGAGGATTTTCGATTGTTTGCGTTACGACTTCTTCCATTTGCTTACGAAGTGGGGCACTTTTTAATACAGTCTCGAGTTCTTTTTGCATCTCAGCTTGTCCGAAAAATGAAATCAAATCTTCTTGATAAGTCGGGTCTTTAATTAGTTCTTTCATAATTTCGGTTTGCTGTTCTTTCATACTCTTGGCTATATTTTCTTGGAATGATGGATCCTCAAATTGTTTCTTCCAAAATTTCTTCGAATCCTCGGAAAGTAAAGTAGTGTTAATGGCTGTTTGTACTTCTTCATGTTCGAGTACTATCAAATCGCGGAAACTTGGATCTTGTAGCAATTGTCGAATAGCTTTTTTTCCATCTTCCGTCTGAATAGAGTCCATCATAATTTTTTTAACTTCTTCATAAGAAAGTGCTTGGCTATTTGGCTCAGAACAGCTGGCAAGTAAAAGTACGACAAATAAAAGGGAAAGTATACGGTTGAACAATTTTTCTCAGTCCTTTCTTAAAGGCTCTCTTTCAATTATTGTTCACAATACGCGCACATAATATGTACACGATTATGACTTCATTAGCTTTTTTCAGAGTGCATTGTTAAAATATAAAGTAAACCCTTACAGTAAATACAGATTTGACAATTTATAAGGCTTCAACTTGATAATAAAAGCAATAAAAGCCAAATTTTATGAGATAATATAACTTTCATGTTTATTGAAAGTCCAAAGGCAAGTGTAACTTGGTTATTATTCGGCAATTGCTGATAGATATGATAAAAACTAAACGATAAGATGGGGGACGTTAAGTTGTGACAATACGAAATTGGGTAAAATTCTTCTTAATGTGTATGCTAATTGGTGGCGTCGTAACCGGTATTGCAGGGATAATTGTACGCTGGAACTTCTTTCAACCATACTTAGCTGATGGGCAAATTGGCGAATTCCTTGCTGCATTTGGTTGGATGATTTTATTAGGTTGTACAATGAGTGTTATTGCTCAAGCAGGTTTTTTTGCATATTTGACCCTACATCAGGTAGGTGTTGGTATTTTCAGAACACTAACTTTATGGAACTGGGTACAAATGTTACTAGTAGCGGTTCTCGTTGTAGATTTAGTTGTATTTCGTTTTGCTCCAAGTGCCGAAAGTACAAACGATTGGGTCTTCTACATAGGCTTATTAATCTTCCTGGTATTTGCAGCAATTGCAACAGCTATAAAAAAGGTTCAATTGACGGGTAAAAAGCATGTACTCGTATCTTCAATCTTCTTTATGATTGTAATAACGTCTCTTGAATGGATTATTGCACTAATGGGTCGTCAGGGTAATATTGATACATACGTGGCATTATTATTATTCCCGTTAATAGCAGTCAATGCCTACCAATTACTACTATTACCGAAATATAATTCTAAATCGGATGCAGACCGAAAAAGGTTAGTAGAACGTAGAAAAGAACGGAATCAAAAGCAAAAAACAAATTCAACAAATGTCAATGCATAAACTAAAAGGCTAAAACCATAATTGAATATGGTTTTAGCCTTTTCATATTAACGCGAGTATTTTATAGCTCTCACGGTTATTGAGGAACTTTTTTAGTTTTAATTGTATAGCCAAATACATTTTCCTCAATAGAAATAAATTTTTCTGTCTCAATCAACTTTGAA
>DATMGC010000003.1:0-16853 GCA_035555915.1 Ureibacillus sp.
CACATATCATCTCGTATCAAGGAGAGAGTTATCGCTTAACGAATGCATTATCTAAAAGAAAATAAAGAAAAGTAATTCGGGTGACAAACCTCTGTACTTTTCTTTGCATTTTTCTGCACTTTTCTATTGCAAAATACATCAATTAAAGTAGCAGGAGTGATGGAGGGGATTATTGGAATCATTGTTATAACATGTGTTCATCTATTTATATCAAAGTTAAGTTTATTGAATTGGTTAAACCGTTTTATTATTGGGAACCCAACTATTCTTATTAAACATAGCAAAATTATATATAAATTTAAGAAAAAGTAGATATTCTTTAGCTGAACTATTATCGAATCTAAGAACAGCAGGATACCCAGATATTCAAGATATTGAATATGCGATTTTGGAAGCAAATGGAGAAATTAGCATTTTACCTAAGAAAGAGTTAATTCCTATTACTCCAAAAGATTTACATATGAAAGTGAAATACAATGGATTACCTATTGCCGTTGTGATTGAAGGGAAAGTTCAAAAGCATAATTTAAAATTAATCAACAAGAACGAAGAGTGGTTAAAGCAGGAACTAAAGGCAAAAGGGTATCATCAAATTAAAGAAATATTTTATGCTTCTGTTAGAGATACCAATCATTCATTAACAGTTAACACAAAAGATGTTAACGACCAATCCTAAGTAGTTTGCTCCCTTCCCCCTTATGTTTTAAACTCACGAAAAGACACTAAGATTGAAATGAAAATAAAACCCCAACTTTTTTAAAATGATCCTTAAATCCTCCGGGAGGTAGGTGAATGGAAAATAGAAGAACACAAACAATACCCTGACAATTTGTTGGAATCGTGTACTATTTTCATTAGGAAAGTATGAAACCGATGTTTTAAAAACTCGTTGATATAAAACCTTTAGAGGAAAGGGGAAGAGTCATGCGCAAATAAATTACAATAGACTTAAAAGTAGACTCCCTTGACTTTCAAACAGCAAAGCCTATATGAACAGTGGGAACTGCTATATAGAGAATTACAGAACGATAGATTTTCAAAAAAGTTGACATAAAAACTCGTTGAGCCTCCTTCTGAAATAACATACTTGTACATATATTAGCAGTAAACAAATGATAAAAGGTGATTTATATTATTCAGAAAGCAGCAGCTATTCTTATAGGTAGTCTACTAATAAGTATAGGAATAAACGGTTTTTTAGTTCCCCATCATTTATTAGACGGAGGGGTTACAGGAATTGCTCTCATACTACATTATTACTATGGTTTTCCAACAGGATTAGGTATGTTTATTTTAAACATACCTCTATGCATATACGCATGGATCTATGAACGAACATTCCTTTATAATAGCTTTTTAGGTTTGATTGTTGCTTCTATATTCATTGATTGGTTAGCGCCTTTAAGAACCCAATTTTTGCTTTCTATTTTTACTAGTGGGGTATTAGGAGGGGCATTCATTGGAATAGGGGTAGGGATCATGCTTCGATATAAGGCAACCACTGGAGGAACAGACCTATTAGCTCAATTTATAACGGAAGCTTTTTCTGTAAATATAGGGTTTGTTATTTTGATAATCAATGGTCTTATCGTAACAGCAGCGTTTAATACGTTAGGACTTAAAGCATTTCTTTTTTCTTGCTTAACTATTTGTATTATTGGGATGATTACTTCTTTGATGGCTAGGACATCAAATAGCTAGGGAATGAAAAATTGGTAAATAAAATAGCTATTGAGCAAATAAAAAACATAGTTAAGGACGAGAATTAGGGTAGAATGAAGAGTTAGGGAACCCTTTGAAAATCACTTGCAAAATTGCATTCATAGGTAGGGAAGGGCATTTATTGGCAAGAAGATAGCCATGATTTGATTTGTATTACACCTTCTACTTGGTTGATACCATTTTACTATTTTAGTAAATACCTTTTTGTCATATAGGGCTTGTAATATTTATAACCTTTTATAAATAAAGTACTTTAAATCAGCAGGTTATAAAGGAGCGTAAATATGATTCTCTCTAAATTTGTAGATGAACTTCCCATTCCCCCTGTCTTAAAACCATATTGGAAAGATCAATTTCATACTTATTACAAAGTGAATATGGTGGAAATTAAGCAATCCCTCCATAGTGAGTTAAATGAAACAAAGGTTTGGGGGTATGAAGGCAGCTATCCAGGGCCTACAATTGAGGTGGTAAGTGGAGAAAAAGTATTCATAAAATGGACCAACAATCTCCCTGTGAAGCATTTATTGCCTATTGACCATACGGTACATGGCGCACATAAGGATGTACCTGAAGTAAGAACAGTGGTCCATGTACACGGTGCCAGCGTCGAATGGGAGAGCGATGGTTATCCGGAGTCTTGGTTTACAAAAGGATTTGAGCATGTGGGGCCATATTATCGAAAGAAAGCATACCGATATGATAATAACATGCGCGCTTGCACCCTCTGGTATCACGATCATGCTCTTGGTATCACAAGGCTCAATGTATATGCTGGCTTAGCCGGATTTTACCTTATAAGAGATCAACAAGAGCGCTTATTAAATTTACCTTGTGGGAAATATGAAATCCCCCTTATTATCCAAGACAAATCTTTTAATGAAGATGGTTCTCTTTTTTACCCGAGGCAGCCAGAAAAACCAGTTCTGCAATTAGAAACATCAATCGCTCCTGAATTTTTTGGGGATATCATCTTGGTGAATGGAAAAGTATGGCCCTTTGTAAACGTGGAACCACGTAAATATCGATTTAGACTGCTAAATGCATCTAACAGCCGTTTCTATAGGTTCAAGCTTGATTCGGATCAACTTATTTATCAAATCGGAACGGATGGAGGATTAATGGAATACCCGATAGGAATTAAAGAAATCATATTGGCACCTGCAGAACGAGCAGATGTCATCATTGATTTTACCAATCTTGAGGGAAGGAATATTATCGTGAAAAATGATGCCCCAGCTCCTTTTCCAGACGGCGAGCCTGAAAATGTGGTAGATACAGTGATGGAATTTAGAGTTGCACTTCCTCTTTCAAGTATTGATACGAGTGTTATACCGTCTTATCTGGTGCCTTTTCCAAAAATGAGCGAACAATCAGCTTCAAAGGAAAGGCATTTAACATTAGATGAGAAAACTGATAAATACGGCCGTGAGATCATGTTATTAGATGGTAAAAAGTGGGATGCTCCCATAACAGAAAATCCTAAATTGGGGTCAACCGAAATATGGTATTTAATCAACCTAACTGATGATTCACATCCAATTCATTTCATCTTCACTTAATTCATTTCCAAATATTAGACCGAAGAGCCTTCGATTTAGAAATATATAAACAGGAGAGAGTCATTAAGTACACTGGCCCATTAATGCCTACAGAACCACAAGAAAGAGGCTGGAAGGATACAGTAAACGCTAATCCTAACCAGGTAACTCGAATTATAATGAATTTTGGTCCTTATACAGGATTGTATGTATGGCATTGTCATATGTTGGAACACGAGGATTATGAAATGATGAGACCGTATATTGTTATCCGATAATAGGCTTTATTCATTTATAATCCGGTTACGTCTTTTCTAAATCCATTTTCCGATTTTCTTTAAGTGAAATCGATTTTAAAATTGTTCTAAATTTACCTCCGTATTGGTATTCACAGCCTTCAAACCCGAAATTTCTTCCACGGTTATAACCCAACCCTATGTATTAATCCTACCTGATGACAAAATAAAAGGCGGATTTTACTTCTCGCTAATCCCAGCTGGATTAGCGAGAAGGTAAAATACACCTTGGAAAGCCTATTTTTTTAAGAATTACTAAAATAGGTAGGAAACCCTCGGTTCAACCTCGATATCCCCAAAAATTCTGCTGCTGAAGCTGACTAAGTAAATTTGATGTTAAAAAGACTCCAACAGGGGGCAAGTTATAACTACTAATGGGATATCCGGTGAGATCTGTATCGGTTGTAGCAACCCAAGTTCCATACTCGCCTGCTTGTAAAGAGGGAGGCTTCATAATAAGCCGTCCACTTAAAATAAAATGTCGAATTCTAATCGGAGGATCATCAAATATAGTTAAGTTACCAGAATATGTGGCATAAAGGTGAGTCAAATGTGATTTGTTTGGTACTTTCATTCCAAGATCCATGAATTGGAATAGGTGTACCACGTAAATTAGCCGTACCAATTACCTTGTTATCTTTAATAGAGTTAATGATAAGTGTGCCCCAAACGATCGGTCTACCAGCTATCGCAGCGTGGATGCCCCACTGTGATAGGAATGGTATTGTAACCATGGTTTGCTGTGCAGTTTGCAATGCTAAGCTCTCCCTTAATTTAACGTTTATGTTCTGAGGAAAAATTCACTCCATGTTTAAAGCAACAATCCAGTATATGCACTACGAGCAGAATAATCCATTAGACAATAGTAAAATATAATTTCCCTAGAACCGTCCTACAACTAGTAACTCCCTTTACCTACCCTGCATATTTTCCGCACGTATCATTGTTTTTTTCTCTTGCTTTCAATCTCCAAGTGTCCAAAGCATAAAAGTTCTCTAATGCTACATAATAAATATTAAAATAAAAAGGTTGTGTTAATAATGAATCAAGAAACTAAAGTTGCAAATGAGCTTCAGAAAATGTTGACTGAAAATTTAGTCCCTGTTTCTGTTCAGGAAGATATTAATGCACTCTCCGACAAATTAGACAATGGAGATATTACACTTGGTGAATTAGAAAATAAAGATCAGTTTATAGTAGAAGTTATTCAGAAAGCAAAAAACAGAATCGGATAAGATAGGGAAACTGTGTAATATTATCTACCATTGTCTATACATAATTTCCTCATATTTTTTTAATTTCTTATGCTACAAAGTATTTGAATGGGAAGAAGAGTTTACCAAGGCACACTTAGCATGTTGTATATATTGAAACGGTTAACTGTTCAAATGGACAAGTTACTCAGGCATTTGATAATAAAAGTTGGTAATGAACATTACCTTGGGATGACTTCCTATACATTATTGATCCTATCTATTCAAGAACCCACTGCTTTTTTAAAATGATTATGTATTGATACAGGCAATTTTAAAGATCTTTAGGTACATTAAAGAAGAAAATGTATGGTTTCTTTAAAGGGACGGTTGGTATCGTCCAAATAAATGGTGTATGCTCGTAATAATCTTGTTGTAATAATACGAAATATCAATTTTCGACATTTATGAATTTCCATGGTTATACTTTAAAGATAAATGAATAACACGTATGGTCTATGATGAAATCGGTTAATTTAATGACGAGCAATTCGATTGCTCAAATAATCGTGTGGAGTTGATGCATCTTGGCAAGAAACAAACCTTTGGTACCTACTGCAGAGAATGCACTAGATCAGATGAAGCAAGAAGTCGCCAATGAGATTGGAGTTCAACCTGGTGTAGAAACTACCGCACGAGCAAACGGTGCTGTTGGAGGCCAAATGACTAAGCATCTTGTCGCAATGGCAGAACAGCAGCTTAGTAAACAACAAGGGCAGTAACGTTTTTTCTAAAGAAGAGACCCACTTTTGGGTCTCTTTCATTTGATTTTTTTAATAATTCTCTACGATCCACAATTCAATAAAAATGTTTATGAGAGTGATAGCGGACCTCTTTACCTATTTTTAATTAGTTTTCGTTCAAGAATCTCGACAAGTTGGTAAATAAATGTCGCAAGAACTGCAATGATGAGGAGGCTGAGCATGACAAGGGTGAAATCAAATACTTGGAAACCGTATATGATCAAGTAGCCGAGGCCTTGTTTGGAAACGAGGAACTCTCCGATGATCACACCAACCCAAGCAAGACCAACATTTACTTTAAGGACTGAAATGATCATTGGGAAACAGGCGGGCAAAACGACTTCTTTATAACATTGTATCTTCGAACCACCAAACGTTTGGATTACTTTAATATAGTTTGGCTCAACTGTTATGAAAGCAGAGTATACCACTATTATTGTAATAATAACGGTAATCAATATACCCATAGCAAGAATAGATGTGAAATTCGGTCCAAGTGCAACAATTAATAACGGACCAAGCGCAACTTTTGGTAGAGCATTTAAAATGACAAGATAGGGTTCAAGCACTTTTGAGAGGAACGGTATCCACCATAAAAGGGAGGCAATAAGGGTACCTAACAAGGTTCCGAACAAGAAACCGAAGAATGTTTCGGATAGAGTAACGCCTAAATGAGGAAATAAACTGCCGTCGTTAACCTTTTCCATAAACAGAAACCCTATCCGTTTAGGCGAACTAAATAATAACGGATCAATCCATCCATTATTTGAGGAAACTTCCCATAATCCCATAAAAGCGATAAAAATGAAAATCTGGACTAACAACACATTTTGTTTTTCTTTTTTTAGACGTTGAAGATAATCCGCATGTGCTTTATTCATTGTCGTTTTGTTCAATGTGCTCCAACTCCTCCCAAATTTGCTGGAACATCAACGAGAACTCAGGATGCTGTCGAGCCTCAAATGGGGTAAGCTTCCTTAGCGTTTCCGGAATTTTAAAGGTACGAAAAATACGTCCGGGATTTTTTGAAAATAAAATAATCCTTTCACTCATAGCAATGGCCTCACCGATGTCATGAGTCACGAGGATTGCTGTTTTTTTATGCTCCATTAACGTAGTTGAAACGAGATCTTCAAGCTTAATTTTCGTCTGGTAGTCAAGTGCGGAAAAGGGTTCATCAAGCAACAATATCTTAGGGTTGGTAGCAAGTGTCCTTACAAACGCTACCCGTTGCCGCATGCCGCCTGAAAGTTGTGCTGGATACATATCTAAGGTACCCTCTAAACCGACTTCTTTAAGTAACGAAAATGTGTTGGATACATGTTGTTCGTTAAGCTGATCTCTTAATTTTAATCCAAGAAGTACGTTTTCTTTGACTGTTTTCCACGGAAAGAGATAGTCTTGTTGTAGCATATATCCGATTTTTGGATTTGGTCCTTTAATGAGTTGACCGTTTAGAGTAACAGATCCCTCTGTAGGAGGAAATAGTCCTGCAATAATCGATAATACTGTTGTTTTCCCACAACCACTAGGACCAAGAAAGGAAATAAATTCTCCTTCCCGAACAGATAAAGATATATCTTCTAAGGCCTTTGTGGCCGATCGTTTTGAAAAATAGGTTTGACTAATAGAATTTAACTGTAAAAAGACCACTACGCTCCCTCCAAAATTAGCATAATAATAAAGTGAACCCTTTTATATCAAAAATAGTTGTTTTTAGGGAAAATATACTTTATCATATGAAAGTTTGGTAGAAATAGATTGGATGTTTTAATTAGTAATACGATCAAGATAATCTTTTATTTATGAAAGATAGTTGGGAGACCATTTTCCTGCAGCCATTTTTATTCCACCTCATAAAAATAAAAATCCATCATAACCTTCCTCTACTATTGGTCCCACTAGTAATCCGTTTATTTTAAATTCTTTCGATAATAAGATGTATTTGTAACCGTGGATTTGGATAGGGAAGAAACTGAAGTTCTATAATTGTTCCATCTGTCAAAATTAACATCCCCCCTAAAAGCTTATTCTAGGAATTCACACTTTTTTTTCACGTCTCATACTTTACCAAGGTATAACCTATCTGAAATTTTTTATTATTGATGGTGCTTATCATAAAGGAGGGACTTTTTATGAAAAAATGGCTAACAGGATTAACACTATCCTTTGTACTAGTCTTTTCACTAAGTGCTTGTAATCAAAACAAGGTGGAGAAAATTCGTTTAGCTGAGGTGACACACTCCATCTTTTACGCTCCCCTGTATGTAGCAATGTCGGAAGGTTTTTTTGAAGACGAAGGATTAGATGTTGAACTGACTACAACGTGGGGCGGAGATAAAACAATGACTGCACTATTGTCAGATGGGGCAGATATTGCACTTGTCGGTTCAGAAACTTCAATTTATGTATCAGCACAGGGCTCAAAAGATCCAGTTATCAATTTTGCTCAACTCACCCAAACCGATGGGACGTTCCTTGTTTCACGGGAGAAAATTGATAACTTTAGCTGGGATCAGTTAAAAGGCAGTACGTTTCTAGGTCAGCGAAAGGGGGGAATGCCGCAAATGGTTGGCGAATTTGTCTTAAAGAAAAAGGGCATTGATCCAAAGACTGATTTGAATCTTATTCAAAACATAGATTTTGCAAACATACCTAGTGCATTTGCTTCTGGAACTGGTGAATATGTTCAATTATTTGAGCCAACAGCAAGTATCTTTGAAAAAGAAGGAAAAGGTCATATCGTCGCTTCGTTCGGTAATGAATCTGGGAAAGTACCGTATACAACCTTTATGGCGAAAGAAAGCTTTTTAAAAGAAGACAGTGAAACTGCATCTAAGTTCACAAAAGCTATTTATAAAGCACAGCAATGGGTTGAAGAAAATAGTGCAGAAGAAATTGCAGCATCTATTGCCCCACAATTTCAGGATACTGAACAAGATATTATTACAACAGTTGTAGAGCGCTACAAAAAACAAGATTCTTATGCAACAGATCCAATTCTAGATGCAGGAGAATGGATAAATCTTCAAGACATAATGGATGAAGCAGGTGAGCTTCCAAAGCGGATCGACCATGATACCCTTGTAAATACATCGTTTGCTGAGGAAGCAGCAACAAAGTAAGGAGGAACTGGTATGTCTTTCTTGACGGCCCAGAATATCAACCACACACACACATCTATATTTAAAAAATTGGCAATTTTGGCATTAGAAGACATTATTTTTAGTATTGAGGAAGGGGAGTTCATCTTTTTCTCGGCTTAGGTGGCTGTGGAGAAACAACACACCTGTCCATTATTGCAGGACGCTAAGATTAAAAGGTTACGTTTCAAGATTGATTCATCAACGATAAAAAGGTTCATAAACTAGAAAAACGTACAAACTAAAACTCCTTGAAGCGCCAAGGGGTTTTGATTTAGTTAATTTCCTCTAAGAGTTATGTAAACTAATTTTGTATAGGGTATGCACATCAAGCCAGCTTCTAATTTAAAGTTAAAGTGAAAGAGCGCTGGTACTTTTCAAATGACGACTAATAGGTTGGAAAGTTAAATATTCAGTAATAGATTAGTTTTAAATTATGGGGAGATGAGCGCTATCTTGTTTTCTATAAGGGGAATTTTAAAAGAACCCGTAGAATCAATGATTCTACGGGTTTATATGTAAACGTAATACTCACATTTATATTACATTCGTGGATGTATTTTTTGTTGAGAGATTCAAAACGTGCAACAACTATTCTAGGTTGTTCCCAGGTTTCTTTCTAATTTCCACATATAAAGTTGCTTTAGGCACACCAGTAAGTGTCACAATGTCTTTCACACTTAATCCATTCGTGTTTCTACTATTATATAATCGCAGGGCTTCTTCTATATTTTTTCTAGGTTGAGAAGGGCGACCCATGTGTTTACCTCTTGATTTTGCTCTTTCTCTACCTTCAGATGTTCGTTCCACGATTATATCCCTTTCAAACTGTGCAAAAGAACCTAAAACATTGAATAATAAAGATTGGAGAGGGTTTGCTGTTTCATTGACCTTAAACGATAAATTATCTTTGATAAAATGGATATCAACTTGTTTTTCTTGCAGGGTTCCTATAATTTTATTTAAATCAATAATCGATCTGGCCAACCGATCTATTTTTGTCACCATCACTGTATCTCCAGGTCTCACATTTTCTACTAACATATTTAGCTCTTTTCTATTCTTAGTAGTCGTGCCAGTAATTTTTTCTACGTAGATACGTTCGCAACCATTTTCTTTTAAAATTTCTTCTTGAGATGCTAAATCTTGGCCAACTGTACTGACTCTCGCATAACCAATTTTGTCACTTTGGGAGTTATTTTGCCCCTTCTTTAAGTACTATTTTGCACACCCAACATTAAAACCCAGCAACTTTCACATTAGAAAGATCAGCTGGGTTTCTTCATTAATTATGTCCAATCACTAAACTATTTCGTGCAGCCTCTACTACTTCGGTGGTAATTGATGAAAGGTTATTGATTTCAAGGATTCGCTCAATTTGTGTAAATAGACGGTGGATAAGTCTAAAGTTACCATTTGTGACTTTCATAATGTTTTTAAGCGCCTCATAATCGGAAAAGTACTCTCGTTTAATAGAAATACCTAATTCATCCCATTTATATTCTAAAATATGGTGCATCTCGTCTTTACTGAGTTTCTGATATTCATGTGCAAATCCAATGCGGGAATAAAGCTGGGGATAACGTGCTAACCTTTTTTCAATCCCTGGCATCCCTATGAATATCATGGCTAAGTCATGTCGGTCATAGATGTCACGAAGTTGCTCTAAATGTTGTAGTTTCAGACGATCGATTTCATCCACTATAATTAAGTTAATCCCTTCAAAAGCGTTCGAAGTATTTAATTCCTTCTCACCAATACGTACCCGGTAGACATCTTTCACTATATTTAATCGCGACCCTATCACATGAAGGGCACCAGTTAATTTCGTCGCACTAACAGATGGGGCAGTATAGAAAAGCGTATGAGAATCTAGAATTTTTTCGTCTGCATGAGCGTCTATAAATTCAATTTTTTCATAGTTGATCTGCTTCTCGAGGTAATCCCACCGTGCATACTGTCTAGCAGACAATGTTTTCCCCACACCGGGCAGACCATAACAAATTCCCATATATTGATACTTGATACAGGCATCACAAAACTCTGCGAATCGCTTATATTCCTTCGTTTCAATAAATGTTTGTGTGTTATTCATTGAAATACCTCTTCAATTTTGATTTGCTTGGCTCGGATTTCTCCGAACCTGATTCTAATTGGCTTTGTTTAGATTGAACAATTTCTTCAATGAGGGTTTTCTCTGGGATGATTTGCTTTTTTAAAGAACGTTTTCGTGTATTTCTAGCAGAAATAATGTCTTTTAAATCCACTGTATAATCGGAAATTTCAGGAGAAATAGCAGTACATAAATAGTGATCTTCGTAAAAAACTCTTATTTCAGCAAGGTCTCGTGGATCGTAACGAATCACAACCGTTTCACCGACGTACGCAGCAAGTGTGACATCAATATATCTTAGCCCTTGGAAATGAATACCGTCCGAATGTACTTTTCTTGCTTTGGCAACATGTAGCAGTAATAGGTCAAGACTTTCTAAATTTTCCGGCATATTCGGTAAAAATCCTGTATCATTCCAAGCATGAATCGGGGCTTTTTTAGTTGTTCCATGAATACGATGATGATAATTGTACACAATAAAATTGGCTAATTTTTCATCCAGTTCTTTCAACGTCAAAAGGGCATCCTTTGTACCATTTCCTATATAACCAGGAAGGTCTTGTAAAAACAATTGGTTGACGCTTGAAAAGAAGCGTTCAATTTTCCCACGACCTCTTGGAACTCCCACTGCTGAAAAAACGAGGTTCATTTTCAAATCAATGGCCACCTGCTCTAAATGATTCGATGTAAAATCACTACCATGATCAGTATAAAACTGTTCAGGGATTCCACATATTGGCCAATCTAGATTTCGTTTACGCCAAATGGCCTGATGTAATGCGAGTGCTGTTTGGATAGCCGAAGGAGCCTGAAAGGTTAAAAAATAGCCAGCGACTGCCCGGCTGTAATCATCTAAAATAATCGTTAACCAAGGTCTTTCGGGTTGTTCTTTTTCATTAAGCACAAGGATATCAAGTAGCGTATGGTCGGCTTGCCAAATCTCATTGGG
This sequence comes from Ureibacillus sp., assembly GCA_035555915.1. Lineage (GTDB taxonomy): Bacteria > Bacillota > Bacilli > Bacillales_A > Planococcaceae > Ureibacillus. The sequence continues at coordinate 11,761 of DATMGC010000003.1, forward strand.
GTAGCTTGCCTCTCTGCGATGAATTAAATCATATTGATTTCCGTATGCCTTTTGGCCATCATGTGCTAACTTCTTCAAGCTTTGCGAAAGGGACTGCGATATCTTATACACTTGATAATAACTCGGTTGTTGCCAGCCTTGTTTCTTACATTTCTCACAGATCATTCGATGAATAGACGTCAACGAATTCCTTTTGTATTTCAAAATGAGTTGTTCAATTGACTCGACAATTTCTGGTTCTAAATGTATTTTGCCAGCATCACTTCTTGTTTTTCGAATTAAACCTTTTAATCCAAATTGTTTATAGTCCCGAATCCAGTATTTCAGTGTTCTTTTCGCGATGCCGGTTTCTTCTGTAATGACAGTTAATGTTTTCTCATTTTGAAGATAAGGGGCAATGACTTTATACTTTTCCATGGCTACTTCTCGCTATTTTTCTGAATAAGTTGTTAATGGAGGAGGTTCATTTTGCATAGACATCGACCTTTCCGATTTACTGTTTTTCTAAATAACGATAAATAGTCGTGCGTGAAACGCCCCACTTTTCTGCAACATCTTTAATTGGTGTACCACTTTCAATTAGAGATTTCATCATTTCAATATCTTTTGGTCCATATTTCTCCGGTCGTCCACCAAGACGACCACGCGCTCTTGCAGCTGCTCGTCCTGCAATTGAGCGTTCCTCAATCAGATTTCGTTCAAATTCTGCAAACGCTGCGAATAAGTGGAACATTAATTGTCCAGTTGCATTGCTTTTGTCCATTGTTAGGTTTTCTTGGATACTATGGAAGCCAATTCCTCGTTCATTTAAGCTGTTCACAATTTGAATCAAATCTTGCATGTTACGTCCTAATCGATCCAATCGCCAAACGACAATTGTATCTCCTTCACGAACATATTGAAGAGCTTGTTCTAAACCGGGCCGTTGTTTTTTTGTCCCACTCATCTTATCGTGGAAAATTTTCGTACAACCATGTTGCGTTAACGCATCTGTTTGTAAATCCAAATTTTGTAATCCTGTTGACACACGTGCATATCCAATTAACACCAATTATCACTCTTTCTAATTTTCACTCTGGTTTTATTGTATCATAAGATAAATTACAATAGGTTAATAGACATAGAATAATGAACAGAGTTTTGTTACGTTTCAATTGATAAAAATCGCCCCTTTCGAAGTAAAAAGGAGCGTGTTCAGAAAAGGACGAGTTTTGGAACAAATAATAAAATGTGTGCTTTTACTTTGTTCAGCAATCGGGCCATATTCTGGAGTAAGGAAGGAATTTAATTGGCATACCTAGAAATTGAAAGCTATGCCGTTAAAGGGCAGGATAATTGAAGAATTTATTGAAGGGTGGGGGAATTATGGGTTCAAGAATAATGCACTCGATAATTGGTAATAAAATTGCAGAGGCTTTATCGATTGAAGATAAAACATCATTTTTGCTTGGAAGCGTTGCTCCAGACGCTGTTTTTTCACACGATGAAAAAAACTTATCACATTTCTTTGTAGGTGAAGTACAAGATTATTCAAGAAGTGTTGATTATAAAGGATTTTTACATAAATATAGTTCGCAAGTAGAAAGTAAAAAATATTATATATTAGGGTATTGTGCACATTTAATTGCTGATGATATATGGCTAAGAGGTTTTAATTTGTCCTGGTTAAGGAACAGAATGGATGCTGATGAAGGATTATATAAGTTATACCATAATGATTTCCGATTACTAAATGGAAAATTATTAGAACACTACGGTTTTATAAATGAATTGAGAAAAACGTTTAGTCATTTTCCTACAATTATAGACTTGGAAGAGGTTAAGTCCAAAGACGTTGAAAACTTCGTTCCTTATGTATTAGGCGATATGGAGTACGATAAGGAAGTTTTAAATGAAAAACTTAATGTATTTACGTTTAATCAGATAGTTGGTTATATAGAGACATCAGTTGATGTGGGGTTATTGAAAATAAAGCCTATTCTTACTTAATAGACTTTAAAAATATAATCTTCAACTACAGGGGGCTTTTCTGTAATAAAGCTAATCAGATTCATTCTAAAAACGACTGTGCTCGATGACTAAAAATTAGAGTATATGGAGCTAATATAACTTATTCTTTAAGGTAGATATTTGGTTTGAAAATCATAAATACATAGGGGAGAATTACGATGAATTACGTTATGGATTTAAGGAAGTTAGTTGGCAGCAGACCTTTAATATTAACTGGTTCAGTTGTTTTAGTCTAAATAATAATAATGAATTGTTATTACAGCACCGGACTGATGGTGGTTGGGGCTTACCAGGTGGTTTGATGGAGTTAGGAGAAAGTTTAGAGGATACTGCTAGAAGAGAAGTGAAAGAAGAAACAGGCCTCCTTATAGGTGATTTAAAATTATTTGGTGTTTTTTCTGGTCCTGACTATTACTTTAAAATTTCAAATGGAGATGAATTATATTCTGTCACTGCGGTTTTTGTTACAAATGATATTGAAGGTGATATAAAAACAGATAGAGAGGAATCTATTGATATACAGTTCTTTAGTCTTAATAAGTTACCAAAAGGTCTAACAGAAGAGTATAGAAGCTACATAAATCCTTATCTTGAACAATTGTTGACTAATTGAATTTCTTCTTCAAGAATCGGGCACTTATCTAGAACAAAGATATGTGCTCATTTTTCATTTTAGGGCCATTTTGTTGAGTAACGTATTGTGGTAATAATACGGATTAAAAGGAAATTAGAAGTTTTTTGCCGAATGTCTTATAAAAATACAACCCTGAGGAGAGATAAGATGTTAAGTAAAGAAGTAGTATCAAATCTATTTTCAAATTTCTCTGAAAAAGAATGCAAAAATTCAAGTAAGTTATATGAATTTTTGTCCTTAAAGATTTCAAAAGATAATGAACTACTTGAGATTTGTCTAAACTCCAGAAATAATCAACCCATTCCTAATTCACTTTTTGGTGCTGTACACTACCTTCTTCTAAAAGGTAAAGAACACAAGTTAAAAGCGTACTATCCTAGTATTGTTTCTGAAGCTAAACCATATAACGAATCGTTTGATTATTTTAAAGACTTTTGTTTAATACATAAAAACGAAATAAATTCCATCTTAGAAACGAAACTTGTTCAAACAAATGAGGTACGAAGATGTGCATATCTTTATCCAGTTTTTAGTTTCATTTTTGAGGAAACTAAAAAGCCATTGGCACTTATCGAAATTGGAACTAGTGCAGGATTACAATTATTGTGGGATAACTATTCGTATTCATATAACACAGGTGAAGTTGTTGGAGACAAAAACTCTAAGCTAAACATTTCTTCAGAAATAATTGGAGGTATTACTCCATTTTTACCTCTAAATCCACCACCAATTTCGACAAGAATTGGTATTGATTTAAACATAGTTGATTTGAATGATTATGAAGAATATTTATGGCTCAAATCTTTAATATGGCCAGAACATAAAGAGAGATTAAAAATGTTTGAAAGTGCAGCTAGTTATATTAAAGATTATCCAGTTCAATTAATTGAAGGTGATGGTGTAACATTATTGAGAGAAATTGTTGAAAATGTACCAAAGAATAGTTCGATTTGCATTTTTCATACTCATGTTGCAAATCAAATGCCATTAGAAATCAAAGAATTACTCTTAAACAATATAGAGTCAATTGGACTAGAACGAGATGTTTTTCACATTTACAATAATATTCAAGATAGGAATTTACATTTAGATTACTTTTTAAACGGTGTTGAACATAAGCAAACAATTGCTGAAACAGATGGTCATGGTAGATGGTTTAAATGGTTACTTCAAAGCGAATTGAAAATAAAATAATTATTGTTATGTTTCCTTTTTGAGCTAAAGGGGGCATTTAATGATTATTTTAGAATCTTGGTCAATATGATTATTTTGGAAGTATTTTTCGGCATAAATTCATTTATTAATATTAATCTTAGGGGTGATTATTTGTTTGAAACAAAAAGGTGCATTATAAAGCCCTTTAAAAAAACAGATTATGCTGATGTAAAAAAAATATATATAAATCACAAAGTTAGAAAATATCTTGGTGGCATACGTGAAGAAGATTCGATCAAAGAAGTATTAGATGGAATGCTTACAATGAGACAGGACTCTTATTACTGGGTTGTCCGCGAAAAACAATCAGATAGTTTTATTGGCTTGGTTTCTCTAGACCCTCATCATGAAGGCTTAAATCTAGAAATTTCTTATCAGTTTTTACCGAATTGGTGGGGATCAGGTTATGCAACTGAAGTAATTCGAGTAATTATAAATTATGCTTTAAATGAATTAAACCTCTCAAAAGTAGTTGCTGAAACACAAACTGCCAATACTTCATCTTGTAGACTTTTGGAGAGAGTTGGAATGGAAATTGAAAAAATAATTATTCGATTCGGGGCCGAACAAGCAATATTTTCCATTAGCAAGTGGTCTTAAACTTCTAATATATACCTATAACTTGCTATTAAGTTAACTAAAAATCTATGGCATATCATAACATATGGACACCTTTCTTTTGATAAAATGGAATTAAAAGGTAGTCTTGTAGAATGAAGGAAAAAGTTGAAACTGAAGAAGAATTACGTTCAATCTTAGGTTACCCAAGTGAATTAACTGTTCGTAAAGACATTACATATCTAGATCATCATTGCCGTACATTTATTTCTAAAGCTCCTTTTTTAGTATTGTCGACTTCAAATCAAACTGGTTTTTGTGATGCTTCACCAAGAGGTGACAATCCTGGATTTGTATTAGTAATGGATGAAAAACATCTGGTAATTCAATTTTTATTTTAGGACCATATAGACTTTTGGGGCTTTACTTAAATGAGGGGTAGAGAATTTGTTTTAGATTAAAAGAGGTTAACAAGTATAGATGGAGGAATAGATATCCATATATCGAATGTTTAGAAGGAAAATTAAATATGGGGGATTAGGTAATAAATGGATTATAATCCAAAAAAAATTAGTATAGAAGAAGCTCAGGCAGCTGGGATAGATGTGAATTTTGAACTAATGAATAATGGAGAAAGACGATATAGGTTAGTTAGTTTCGATGGAAGTTCATATTG
>DATMGC010000004.1:0-101418 GCA_035555915.1 Ureibacillus sp.
TGAATCGGCTACACTAAGTTGGACAGATACTATAAGGGCTAGTAGACTTAACATACTAACCTAAGGGAGCGTGCTACTATGTCACGTCAACGTCGAACTTTTACAGCCGAATTTAAACTTCAATTAGTAAAGCTTTATGAAAACGGAAAGTCTCGTGCAGATATCTGTCGAGAATATGAAATAACGCCTTCTGCGTTAGATCGCTGGATTAAGAATCATTAAGAAACTGGAACATTTACTGCAAAAGAAAACCGTAGAGATGAAGAAAATGAGCTAATCAAGTTACGCAAAGAAAACCAACGCTTAATGATGGAGAATGATATTTTAAAGCAAGCAGCGCTGATCATGGGACGAAAATAGATGTGATTCGAAATAACGCTCACAAATATTCAGTATCAGCTCTCCAACGACATTCAACGCCTCTTTAAGGAAAGTCGTAGTAACTATGGTACTCGTAAACTAAAAGTAGAATTAGAGAAACAGAAAAAGATTGTTTCCCGTCGTCGAATCGGTCGAATTATGAAACACTTAGGACTCGTATCAAATTATACTGTGGCACAATACAAGCCGTATAAACAAACCTGTAATGAAGCACCAATCAAAAATGAGTTACAACGTCAGTTTAAACAAGAAGAGCAATTAGCTGTAGTAGTCAGTGATTTAACATACGTCCGTGTTGAGAAAAAATGGCACTATGTATGCTTATTTGTCGACCTTTTCAACCGAGAAATTATAGGTCACAGTGCTGGTCCGAATAAGACAGCAGCCCTTGTGTATCAAGCATTAGCTAGCATTAAAGGGAATTTACATAATATCAAGATGTTTCATACAGACCGAGGAAAAGAGTTTGATAATAAACTAATTTCAGAGGCTTTAGAGACGTTTGGGATTCAACGATCATTAAGTATGAAGGGGTGTCCCTACGATAACGCCGTAGCCGAAGCGATGTACAAAGTATTTAAAACAGAATTCGCAAACGGAGCGTACTTCGCTTTTCTTGAACAGCTCGCTCTTGAACTTGATGATTATGTTCATTGGTTTAATAATATTCGTATTCACGGAACACTGGGCTATTTAACACCAGTGGAATTCAAGCAACAAACCTTATAGAAATTGTCCAGTTTAGTGTTGACATTCCAAAGGAATAACATGAAGGCCAGAACAAAGCTTAAAAAAATAATCGAAAGTTCAATGTAGTGGAGTTTAGAGGATTTAAAATTCCGAGTTCAGGATTTTTTATGTAGACACTATTATACATATATCCCTCAAACACAATATCACTTGTGTTTAGGGGATACGCAAAAGACTTCTAAGCCGTTGAAGGGATCAGATTTGTTAGGTTGAACAAATATAAAAGATAAAGAGTTCCAAATTATAAAAGGTTTGTCGCGTTTTTTATGAATAGGGGGCGATTAAATGATGTTCTCAACAAACACGAACCAAACGCCCCTCAACTTGTCGAAAGCATTTGGTCAAATCGAGGTTGATAAGCTAGTTAAGTAAGGACAGTTAGTGATTTATATCGAACGACCACAATCAATAAAATCCTGTATTCACATCTTAAAAATGCAACGTTCCTAGAACATTCGAAATTCCTTATAATTTACAAAATGTTAGAACATCTATGTAAACTCGGCAAAATCGGAAATATCTTTTTTACCACACATTATCTCATACCTCGCAAATATTAATTTTCCTTTTACACCTTAGATTTTATGTAGCTACAAACCTATAAAGATGAAAATTTTAATGGAAGTTGTGACATTGCAACACTAATTTTCAAAACTGCCTAAAATCATAAAATCTACAACAACACCGTTCATAGGGTTTTCTGAACCTAAAACCGTGATTCCTAGAAGTGACACACCGCTAACATTTGTAACATTAGCAGAGACATATTTTCAGCTATGTTTTTCTCTCGCATTTGAACTTTAGATCTTGAAATGACTGTAGTACTTGTAGAATATACGCTAGCCACTGCGTAATCAATCGTTGTTAATAATGGATTTCCAGAAGCTAAGCTGTTGTCTGTGAAATAAAGTGTGGCTACACCATTTGTATCTGAAGTCGCTTGGCCATAAACAATACGTTTGAATGGCATTGGATTTGCCTCACCTGCTTTTAACACATAAAATAATGTTGGTTCAAGAATAATGAAATCAAGGCTCACAGCAATTCCCCCTATGAAATTTAGTTATCTGTTATAACACGAAATGTCTAATGACTGAGCATTAATATTCTATGAATGCCATGTCTGTATGATTCTCGTTAAGCAAAAAGATTAGGAGGGTTAGGGGAAGAGGAAAGTAGAGTATATGAAGAAATTGTCCAATAAACTATCAGATTCTAACAATGCTAAGAGCAGATATTTTTTGGAGAATAGAAAGAAAATCGATTCCGTTGGGGTATGGAGTTAATTAATCAAGGGATGTTAACGATGCCCGTGTTAAATGAATACAGCAAAATAAAAAAGAGGTAAGGGGGATGGAAGTATTGTTAAATGATTGCTCAAACATATAATCATTAAAATGAGACAGCTGTTTGCCAATCCCTTGAAACACAAGCAGTTGAGATTTTTTTCATATTTTATAATGGAAACTAAAGTGTATTCCATATAAATAATATTTATTAAATATTATTTCAGACTGTTGACAAACGCTTTCATCCTGCGTTGCTCATCTCGCTCGTGTGCTCCTGTCGCTAACGCTTTCGTCGCAAATATAATTCGCTCATGAAGGTAACTTCTATTCGCGTCTTCGCTCGCCTTCGCGCCTTTGCATCTGCCGCTTCGCTTTCGATGCAGAAAAAAATTGGCTGAGAAGCGTTTTCAAGACAGCCTTGGTAATCTTTATTCTTAAAGAAATACCTAAAAATACGTGTAGACAAAGTCGACTTTCGACTTTGTCTACACTCTGAAATAATATTTATTCAATAATATTTTTAAAAGAAATTTCATAAAATAATTGGGTTATTATATAAAGATGTACAAATTACTAAACAAAAGAATATCCTATAGTTAATGCTAATAGGAGGGTGAAAGGTTTGAAAGACGATAAATCAGACAAAAAGCCACCTAAGAAATCACCCAAAAAACCACCCAAAAAGCCACCAAAAAAACCAGGAGTAATAGGAACAAACAGAGCAACAAAAAATTTTAATAATAAGTGTACATGTCAAAATTGTAACAAAAATTACGAACAAAATATCATCGTGAAGCCTATGGTTAATCGATACTTTTTCATTTGTCCGGATAATATTGTTTTATCAGGAACAACTTATACTGTAAATGCTGATCAGTTTGTCGATGACCAAGGGGAAGTTATTAATATCTTTCGTACTTATGGTTCATCAGGCTATACAAATCTATTTATCAATGGTGTTATACAGGGGAGCAGCTTTTATCAGATTAGCTCCAATTCACTTCAATTGAATCCTACGGGGGAAACCATCTTAAAGGGGACACCAATTATCATTGAAGTAATCGGATTTAAATTAGTAAAACGAAATTATCCATAGTGCCCTTTCATTTTATAACTTCCACCATAAGCTACTAGTAGCTTATAGTGGAAGGGAGGTATTGGTATGGCATTGCAACTTATGAAAATTGCTGTTTTAGCAAGTGCAGTAGTTGAAGTGAATCCAAATGTACAACGATTTTTTTATGTAACAACTACAGCAACAACAGCTGGAAATACGTTAACGATTGATGCTGCAGATTTCTTTGATGATACTGGTAATGCAGTAACTGCTTTACCTGAACTTACAAGTAACAATAGTTCGTATAATCTTTTCGTAAATGGGGTACTACAGATGGAAGGTATTTCAACGTATACCTCAGGTGAAACTGGAGTTGGCTCAGTAGAAATAGAAGCAATCGGAGGAGCAATTTTTGCTAATACACCGATTATAGTAGAAGTCGTTAACTACGCTCCAGATACAAATATTACGATTGAAACTTAAGTATCCAATGAAGTAAAAAGAAGGAGTCTGAGAAGTACTTTTCTTGGACTTCCCCATTAGCATTACATTAATTTTATACATAAAGAGAAGGATAACGATAATTATAAAATCATTAATATTGCTAGAGTTAGCATATTATCTACTTGCAAACAGCTAATAGTGGAAATTTTTATGATTTTTAAAGTATAAGATTATACAAGATTTGAAACTGTAGCCCCACCTTGTCAAAGTAGGGGCAACTAAATCATTTATTAGTATGATTAATAAACTTCTCAACTTTTTTCACAATAGAGCTATTCTTAATTTTCTCCATAAGTGGGTTTTTTTCGGTCCCGTATTCTTCTTTAGAAGTAGTTTGTCTAGAATAAGAATTGTTGGATTTATTTGCACTGCTTTGACTTTGTAAACCGCGATCATCAAAGTTTGAGTATTCGTCAAAATCTTTGTTACTCATAATTTCAGCTCCTTTTTCTTATTATGCGAGTCATTTGTGTACATTATGTAAAAAAATTGTTTGGACGGTTGCAAATTTTCTGAAACTAATTGATAATGAAGTATTAAGCAAGAAGGATTGGAGTGTACATAAAATGCAAGCTGAGCAAGTAAAGCGAGAGAATTTACAAGAAACTAATGAAGTAGGAAATAGAGCGAGATTATTAGTGAAATGTCCCGATAAGCCGGGGATTGTTTCTGTATTATCTACGTTTCTATTAAAATATAATGCGAATATTATTGAATCAAGTCAATATTCGAGTGATCCAGAAAATGGTACGTTTTTTATTCGACTAGAATACCATTGCGATCAACTTCCATTAAAAGCGAAAGAAATGGAAAAGGACTTTGTAGAGATTGCGGATACATATGACATGACGTATCAATTCTATTATGTAAATAAACGTCAACGATCTGCTATTTTTGTTTCGAAAGAATTACATTGCTTACTAGAATTACTTTGGGAATGGCAAAATGGGGATCTTCCAACAGATATCGCGGTGGTCATTAGTAATCATGAGGAAGCACGTGCAATCGTTGAGTCATACGGAATTCCATTCCACTACTTACCAGCGAATAAAGATATTCGCGAAGAAGTGGAAGCACAACAAATTCAATTAATGGAAGACTATCATGTAGATGTATTGATTTTAGCGCGGTATATGCAAATCTTAACACCTAATTTTGTAAATCATTTTACAAATCGAATTATTAATATCCATCACTCATTCTTACCAGCATTTATTGGGGCAAATCCATATGATCGAGCCTTTAAACGAGGAGTTAAACTGATCGGTGCAACTTCGCATTATGTAACAAATGATCTAGATGAAGGTCCGATTATTGAACAAGATGTGGAGAGAGTTGATCATCGTGATGATGTTGCAACTTTAAAGAAAATTGGTCGTAAAATTGAACGCCGTGTATTATCAAAAGCTGTTAAATGGCATTTAGAGAATCGCATTATTGTAGAAGGAAATAAAACAATCGTGTTTCATTAATAAAAAGAGTTGAAATCTGAAATAGATTTCAACTCTTTTTTCTTAAATTTATTCGAACGATGGTTTTTGCGTAGTTTCTATCTCATGTAACTTTTCATAGATTCTTCGTTTGCGTTAGAGCATTGTGCCAGCTTCTGTTACGTCTCGCATCATGCCATTATTGATGATTGCTCCAAATAGCATTCCTGCTATTGGCACCATTTGAAATAACTTTTTCCAACCGAAATTATCCCGATAAGTGAAAAATACTTCCTGCCAGCCTTTTAACTGACTAATCATGTTTTCGGATGTATCTTTTTTGTCGTTCATGCTGGACAATTCGTTTAAGATTGCTTCTTTTCCAACAATATCAGCTGAAGCAAACTGTAAGCATTTCACAATGAAAATACGCTCTTCTTTTTCATTTGGATTATAGCCATGAATGATGGCAATTTCTTGGAGGGATTTTAAAGCCATCCCTAAAATCACAGGAATATCAATTACAAGAGTAAAAATTCCTCCAATCCCTGTTGTAGCCCCTTGCACAGTGGCGATTTTACCTCGTTCATTTTGTAATGTATGACTTAACACCATCATATCCTCTATTGGCATTGAGCTAATATCTTCAAAAGTTTCAATAGGATAGTCAGTGACTTTTTGAATTTTTTTCAGCATCTGTTTTTCACTAATTAAATATTTTCCACCTGTTTGTATATAGCTTCCAACTTCATTTACCAATAGTCCAATTTTCGCTTGTATGAATTTGGGAGTTAGCTTATCAATGACTTTAAAGGGAAGCCGACCTATTTTCTCCCAAAAGAATAACCCTTTTTGATCGTTTTCCCATTTTTCAATTTCCTCTAAATAGCTGACTAATTGTTCTCTCGATTCCAATGTCATTACCCCAATCCTTAACCAGGCATCTATATAATACTGTTTACGTTTAGAAGTCAAAAATGTTTCAATAAAAGTATGTTCTTTTTAAGTAGGTCTTACTATAAGTTAATTCAAGAGAGAAGAGAACATGAATGCCTTGAGCTTTCATTTCGTATATATAACTGATACTCATCAAAAGTTTATTAAAGTTGCAATGTTAGGGAGGGAAGAAATGGAGAAAGTTTCTCAAACAGATGTTACACTTCAGGAGCATTTCAGAGATTCTTTACTCATCGATCGGTTTGATCCTCAATTAGAGTTTTGGCGAAAGCATAAGCTTGAAAAGTCACAAAGTGAAAGTAATGAAGATGCGATCGTATGGAATGTTTTTCGTACATTTAATCAAATTGATCGTAAACTTTGGGTTGAACAATTATTTTTTAAAGCTTTTCATCAAGAGCTTGCACATCCAACAGAGCATATTGAAATGAAATTATGGAAAACAATTCACCCACCAAAAAGCCTCCCAATAAAAGAAGCAAAATCGGAGATAGATATTGTAATCGAGTCAGATACCTTTGTATGGTTTATCGAAGCGAAATACAAATCAGATATTTCGTTAGCATCAGATCCTCATTCCAATAGAGATCAAGTTCTCCGAAATATTGATATTGGTACGAATTATGCAAGGAAAAGAGACTTTTATTATTCGTTATTAATACTGGATAAATACAACAGTCCGATTGGCTTTCGAATGGTGAATGAGTATAAGGATTCAATTGGAAAAATAGTGGATTTATTACTACATCGACAAGAACTCACGAACCTTAAAAATATTAGTGTTTTCCAATGGAAGGAAATTCAATCATTATTTAAAACCGTTTATTTATATAGTAAGAATAAATACGAAAGATATATTGCTGACCAAGTCAGTTATTGGTTATATGACAAAATTCAAGATGATATGTAAATATTGTTAGCCGGTACAACTGTAAAAATTGTATCGGCTTTTTTGTTTGTATGTAAACGAATCCCTAAGGAAAGTTCATAAGAAAATCTTTTGAATTTTCATGTTTAATTTGTCTGTTTTAGTCCAATCTGTACATAAGAGAACTTATTTAAAGGTTGTGAGGCATTGAATATTCTCGTGATGGGTGCTAACGGTCAATTAGGGAGGCTTTTAGTTCAATACATAGTTGAAGGTGGAATTCATCAGGCGAAAGTGTTGCTGCAGAATCAGGCACAAGTCGCATTTTTTAAGGATAAAGGGATTGATAGTTTTATCTTCAATGCGAAGGATTCCATTGAAAAGTTTCTAATTGCCATCCGAAATATTGATGTTCTCGTTATTACTGAGCATAGTGTCACTGACTTAAATTCGGATACCCTAGAAGATATCGATGATACGATAAAACTACTGGAAGCATTAAGATATTCAAAGTTAAAACGTATCATTCATATTAGTTCATTCGAAACAAATAAAGAGGAATGGGTTCAATCTCCGCTGTATTTCAGGCCTATACTGATTAAATATTACTATGTAGATCAATGGTTAAGAGCATCATCACTTAATTATACAATAATTCATCCTGGGAATCTCACAGATAAAAAGGGAACAGGCTATGTAAAAATCATAGAAAGTGATATAATGAGCGGTGAGATTTCGAAAGAGGATGTAGCTAAAATAGTACTTGCATGTATAGAAAATCCACAAACTATTCGTAAAGAGTTTAAAGTGATAACAGGTAAATGTTCAATTGACGAAGCAGTAAAACACGTTCTTTAGTTGGTAAATCTTACTTTTTTGTGTTATACCTAATTTAAATAAAATTCGTGTTTTTCTAGTATTTGTCTAAAGAATGCTATTATTTCACACCTTTTATTAACTTGAACACTAATATATAATAGTAGATATTTTAATCTCAGAAAAAATGTATTATAATATTATACGGTTATAATTAATAACAAATAAGATGTGTTTTAGGTGCTTCATGGGAGCGCATACATCTTTTTTGGCAGATAAGCGTAAATAATAGCTTTTATCTGAATAAGTGCATCGAAGGCTATCGCTAGAAGGGCTTGGCGACAAGCCGTTTTCTAACAAATATAGGGGAGATAAGGAAGGTAATTATGAGTACGAAATATGAAAAAACAGACGTAATCTTAATTGGTGCCGGTATCATGAGTGCTACTTTAGGATCAATGCTTAAACAATTAGCACCTGACATGGAAATTAAGATTTTTGAACAACTTGATAAAGCTGGTGAAGAAAGTTCTAACGAATGGAACAATGCCGGTACAGGACACTCTGCGCTTTGTGAACTTAACTATACTCCACAAAAAGCAGACGGTACTATCGATACGAAAAAAGCTATCAAAATTAATGAACAGTTCCAACTGTCAAAACAATTCTGGTCTTTCCTTGTAAACAGCAAGCAAATCAGCAACCCTGAACAATTCATTATGCCAATTCCGCATATGAGTTTAGTAATGGGTGAAAAAGATGTAAACTTCTTGAAAAAACGTTTTGAAGCACTTTCAACTAATCCGCTATTTGAAGGAATGGAATATACTGAGGATCCAGAAAAACTAAAACAATGGGTTCCACTTATTATGGAAGGCCGTAATAGCAATGAACCAATGGCCGCAACAAAAATTGACTCTGGTACAGACGTAAACTTCGGTGCTTTAACACGTATGTTAATTGCTCAATTACAAACACAAAATGTTGAAGTAAATTACAAACATTCTGTTGCCGACATTAAACGTTCTAGTGACGGTATGTGGGAAGTTAAAGTAAATGACCTTGAAGGTTGCAAAATGGAATACCACAAAGCGAAGTTCGTATTTATCGGTGCTGGTGGGGCAAGTCTTCCATTACTACAAGCAACTCGTATTCCTGAATCAAAACATATCGGTGGATTCCCAGTAAGTGGATTATTCATGGTATGTAAAAATCCGGAAGTTGTTAAAAAACACCATGCAAAAGTATATAGTCAAGCTAAAGTTGGGGCACCACCAATGTCAGTACCTCACCTTGATACTCGTTATATTGATGGTAAAAAATCATTATTATTCGGACCATTTGCTGGTTTCACACCTAAATTCTTAAAAACTGGTTCAAACATGGATTTATTTGCCTCAATTAAACCAAATAACTTATTTACGTTATTGGCTGCAGGCGCTAAAGAAATGAAATTAACTAAATACTTAATTCAACAATTAATGCTTTCTAACGAACAACGTTTAGAAGAATTAAAAGAATTTATTCCAGATGCGAAACTAGAAGATTGGGAAATCGTTGTAGCAGGACAACGTGTACAAGTAATCAAAGATACAGATGCAGGTAAAGGTACTCTTCAATTTGGTACAGAAGTAATCACTGCTGCTGATGGTTCTATTGCTGCATTACTTGGAGCTTCTCCTGGTGCATCTACAGCTGTTCCTGTTATGCTTGATGTAATGAGCAAATGTTTCCCAGACCGTATAAAAGAATGGGAACCAAAAATTAAAGAAATGATCCCATCTTATGGCGTTTCTCTATTAGAAAACACTGATTTATTAAAAGAAATCCAAGCTACTACTGATGAAGCTCTTGGTCTTAACAAAGAAAACGTAGTTCATAACTAATTTTGTTATCAGTAAAACACCATTAATCAACAGATTAATGGTGTTTTATACGTTAAAGACTAAAGAAGAAGTATGTATAAACAACATGATTCTAATAGAACCGTAAAAACTGTTTGTATATTTATAATTACTCTCTTAGAAGTAATGTAAAGGGTTTAGGAGGAAGTCTTTTTTGTTTACTGCTATTGTTGCAACACTTATTTTTTTAGGTACATTAATCTTCGTTATTTGGCAACCAAGAGGACTTAATATTGGTTGGACTGCATGTGCAGGGGCAATTCTTGCTTTAATCGTAGGGATTGTTGATTTTAGGGACGTTGGAGAAGTTGTAGGTATCACTTGGAACGCGACAATAACGTTTGTAGCAATTATCCTTATTTCTTTAGTGTTAGACGAAATTGGTTTATTTGAATGGGCAGCATTACATATGGCCAAAGCAGCCAAAGGTAATGGAATCAAAATGTTTGTTTATGTGAGTATCCTTGGTGCAATCGTTGCAGCATTATTTGCTAATGATGGAGCTGCCTTAATCTTAACACCAATTGTATTGGCGATGGTACGAAACTTAAATTTCCAAAGTAAAATGATATTTCCGTTTATTATGGCGAGTGGATTTATCGCAGATACTACTTCATTACCGTTTGTGATCAGTAACTTGGTAAATATTGTTTCAGCAGATTACTTTAATATTGGATTTTTAGAATATTCAACTCGAATGATTTTACCAAACATCTTTTCACTAGTTGCAACAATACTTGTTTTATTAATTTATTTTAGAAAAAGTATTCCAAGAAGATATGAACTATCTCAATTAAGGGAACCAAAAGAAGCCATTAAAGATTATAGGATGTTCCAACTATCCTGGTATGTTCTTGCCTTATTATTAATAGGATACTTTACTAGTGAGTTTATAGGCATTCCCGTATCATTTGTAGCGGGAATTATTGCAATTTTATTTTTAATCATGGCTAGTAAAAGTGCTGTTGTGAATACAAAGGCTGTTGTAAAAGGGGCTCCTTGGAACATTGTCTTTTTCTCAATTGGTATGTATGTAGTTGTTTATGGGTTAGGAAATGCTTGGTTAACAAACTCCTTATCTGGAGCTATTGAAGCCATTGCACACCAAGGATTGTTTGCAGCTACAATAGGCATGGGCTTTATAGCAGCATTTCTCTCTTCAGTGATGAATAATTTACCGACAGTTATGACGGATGCTTTAGCTATTGCACAAACGGACACAACAGGGGTTGTTAAAGAAGCGCTAATTTATGGGAATGTAATTGGGTCTGATTTAGGTCCAAAAATCACACCCATTGGGTCGCTAGCAACACTTGTATGGCTACATGTCCTATCACAAAAGGGTATTAAAATTTCATGGGGAACATATTTTAAAACGGGCATCGTCTTAACGATACCAATTTTATTTATCACCTTAGTTGGTCTATTTGTCACTTTGCTTCTCTTTTAAAAACTGGATTAAATAGTAATGAAACTCGAAAAAACATGTCGATAAACAAAAAAATCAGGTGGGAGAATGTATTGTTCCTCCACCTGATTTTATGTTTTTACGGTTTCTTATACTTCTTCCTCAAAATAGATTTTATAGAATTTACGATTCGTAGATTCATCGTAACCTACTTCAATTAACTCGTCTATTTGTTCAATGTTTTGAACGTTTACCTGAATTTCAATATTCGTATCTAGTTTGATTTTTCGTTTATATGTTTTTTCTACTTTATCAATTGCGTTATCTGAAATAATTGTTTCAAAGGGTTTGACTGTATTTACCAGTACATCTTTTTGGGTAGAATCAGCTTTTTCAAAGACCGATTCAATATATTCATTCACATGGAATTCTTCTTCGTTTCTAAAATAATCAAGGGTTTTGTTTAAAAGTCCTAATTTCTCCGTATTAGAAAAACTATCTTCTTTTAATATATATTTTTTACATTCTGTTAAAGCTAAGTTTGTTTTATAGTAATGTTCATCTGCTACCTTAATTTTTAAGAAGCGCTCTTGCCAATAAACAACATCTTCTTTTCTTTTTGTTTTCATGAATACAGCAGGCGCTTTATCAGGGCCCATATCTACAATAATTGCCATATTATTTATTTTCTTTACATTTATGCCATCAATTCCATTAACAATCATTTTATTTTGATCATTCTTTACATCTAAAAATATTTCTTTTTCATCAATTTTAACGATAGAGATGACTTTTTTTACTTCATTATTCCAAATACAATTTTCGAAGAAGCCGATAAATAGTTCTCCATTTTTAATATTTGGATGTTGTGATGCACTATGTAAATGGGTTGCAATATTTTTTGATTGTTCTAGGAAACTACTTCTTTCTTCAAAGATTGATTTTGAATAGGTATAAACCTCATTTAAATCGACATTTGTTTCATGAAAGAATTCATATTGTTGCTCTAAATCAATTTTATTGAATGCTAATTGTGTAAAGGCTGCTTCAAGCAATACCTCAGGTTGAGAAAAGACTTCTTCACCTAATACCAATGAATCTCCTACATAATGGATAACATATTGAGTTAATTTACTTTCACTTACTTCTAACAATCCTTTTCACCTTCTAAATTATTAGTCTCTAGGAAATCTACCATATCATAACCTGCATAATTTTTCATAGCTTTAAACAAATACAATATTACTCATAATTACCAGTTAAGGAATTATCTTATGGGTATACGTAATTTGATAATTAATTTATAATCATTTATAGAATACAAGTGATTCGAATTAGAAAACCGTTTCCGTTAAGTGCGTGGTAACACTAAACATATGGAAACGGTTTTTTATATTTATGCAAATGGATTTAACCGGTAAATTAAAAATCGCTCATATGGATTTTTTTCATATAGATCAAGTAGGGGAATCTCTTTTATTAATTTAAAATTGCTTTGTTGGTCTAAATAATATCGGTAATCATCTGATGCATAATATAGGATTAAATCTACTTCTCTTTCATGCTTTTCAACAGATAACTGGATATTTTTAATTACCTTCATAAAAATCTGCACCGAAAAAGGATTGAAAAAGTAAAAGCGATTGTCCTTTGGTTGAATTTCATATTGTTCTGCTAAACAACAGCAAAATTCAATCGTTTCTGAATTGCGATGCGTCTTCTTTAAGTAACTTTCTCGATTTTTCATACCCGCTTGAAAAAAGAGGGGATTCATTTCGATTCCCACAACAGGTACTTGAAATGTATAGTGTAAATAAAAATTCAATCGACCTTTCCCACAGCCAAAATCAACAATATGATCATTTGGGGTAACTTCATAGTGTTGGAATAATACTTCTAATGCAGAATAGGGTGTTGGTTCGTAGGGATGATAGTGTATCGAATGATTGTTTTCACTTTTATTTCCTCGAGTATTTGTATTCAGTAATTTCTCATAATACTGCTCATCTTTCATTAGGTGATACTCCTATCATTACTTGGTTGCACATTATATAGTAACATAGTATAAAAAAGCTTGTTTATTTTGTTGATTTATAGAGACGAACGAAAACCACTGATGATTCAGTGGCTTTTTTGATGTTTAAATTTTAGGTGTTCTTGACCTTTTAAATAAAGCCAACTCAATTTCGAAAAAAGCAAGTACTTCTAACATTAAGTTAAAATCTCGTCCGCTAATAGCTTATACGATTCCAATCGATACTCTGGTGAGTGGGTAATGGTTAAAATCATGAATTCATTCACCTTATATTTGGATTGCATCTCGGTAAGAGCCTCATTTACTTCAACGGGATTACCAATTATCATTTTCTGTTTCATATGCTGAAGTTGCTGTTTCTCTTTTTCTGATAGTTGGAAGTCCATTGCATTCTGTACGGAAGGAATGGTTTGACCTTCTCCACGAAATTGTTGAATTTGCCAAATCAGCCAACTCATCGCAATTTCCTGCGCTTTTTCAGATGTCATTGCACAAACAACCGGAACTGTGATTAAAAGTTCAGGAGATTCTACAAAGTTTTTATTTTGAAAAGACTTTCGGTATTGATCGATTATCTCACTACTATCATTGTCACTCATAAATTGTCCAAATGCATAGGGTAGACCATTTTGTGCAGCAAGGAGCGCACTTTTTTCACTAGTACCTAACATCCATGGTAGTGGAGGCATTGTTGGTACTGGAGTTGCGTTTATTTTAGAAAACGAGTGGTCTTTCGGAAAATCTGACTTCAGAAAATGTAGTAAATCTCCAACTAACTCATCCATTCTAAATACCTGTTTTAAAAAATTATCTGATAGGGCATTTGTTGCTTCTGCAGAACCTCCAGGTGAGCGGCCTATACCAATGTCAATTCGTTTCGGATATAGAGTTGCTAGCATATTATAGATTTCAGCCACTTTAAATGGTTTATAGTGAGGCAATAACACAGCTCCACATCCAACGCGGATCCGTTTAGTCTGGGAGGCTATTAACCCAACCATTACTTCAGGCGCGGAGCATGCTAAGCCTGGTAGGTCATGATGTTCCGCTATCCAGTAACGAGTATAACCTAACTCATCAGCCGCTTTTGCAAGCTGAATTGATGTATTTAGAGCATCTTGAGCAGATTGATTAGACGAAATAGGGGATTGATCTAAGATACTTAATTTCATAAAGCCACCCTCCTTATCCCGCAACTTCGATTAATGACACACAATAAGTTCCAACTTGACCTTTTTCATATAGGTTTGTAATGGATGTTGAGTATTTTTGAATAGTTCCATTAAATGTTAGATCCTTCTCTGGAACGGAAATGTGAAACGTGCCTTCATATAACAGTACAGCAATGTCATGATAATCTTCACTTTTTACTTCAAATTCAATGTCAATTTTATGTAAACCATTTACCAATTCTTCATCGTATTTCACTAATGGAATCACGGTATGATTTAACTTAATTTCTTTAACCAAAGAAAATTCCTCCTTTAAATTGGTTGGAAGTGTAAAGAGAAGGGATTGTAAAAAATCGATACATCAAGGGCAGAAAGAAGTATTGGAAATTCCCCTCCACTTCAATTGAACTTATTCTATAGTACATCTTTGTTATCGCTTTTTCCTCTAATAACAATTCAAGTTAGATTCACTGATACAAATTAGGCGATTTTTAGTTTTATATAAATTTATTTATTAATAATGATATTTAACTATATCAACTATTTATTTATCCATATTCTATTAATGTCAAGTTGATAATAGGTTACAGCTTGAATCTACCAGGAAAGGAGGAGACATAAATGGGACGTTGGAATTGTACGAATTGTAATCATAAGAATTCAAAGAGCAAATCAAAATGCAGTCACTGTAAAAATCCTTATGTATCGATGGAGGAAGGTATGGCAGGTAATCACAATCATCACAACAACTTCTTTGATGACGCTTTTGTTAATCAAGAAGCTGACCAAATTTCTAAAATCGAGCAATTATCAGATGAAGTTATTTGGATTAAAGATTGCTGCAATGTTGAGGTAAGAACTACTGATACACAAGGTGCGCTTTCTCTTCAAGTGGGGTTACAGCTTGCAATTGCTCTAGTGATTAGTATTTCACTTGGAGATTCAGATCAAGGCCGTGCCGTAGCACAAGAAATCTTCCAAAAATTCGATGATGAACAATCAAATAAACAAAAAATCTACGTTGAAAACAGTAAAGATGTTGATATTCATACAACTGATACTGATTTATCCGTTAATATTCAAGCTCTATTAGATGTTTTACTAACATTAGTAGCGAAAATCGACATTCTTTAATTTTTTAAAAAAGGAGGGGAACATAATGGCAGAAAAAAAGTGGAGAGCTTTAGATCATTGCGATGATCACTCACATCATGATACAGCTGACGTTGATCAAGAGGCTGTCCAAAAACAGGTAACGAAACAAGAATCCAACGAATGGATCATTGTTAAGGATTCAGAAGGCGTTGAAGTTACTACTACAGATACACAAGTAGCGCTTTCTTTACAACTAGCTATCCAAGCAGCTATCGTTGCAGTTATCAGTGTAACAATTGGCGATAATGATCAAGGAAAGAATGTAGCTCAAGACTTAAAACAATTTATGAAAACAAAACAAAGTAATAAACAAAAAACGATTATTGAAGGTAGTAGAAATATTCGTGTGAAAACTACGGATACAGATGTCGCTGTAAATATTCAAGCACTTCTTCAAATCCTAGTTGCAATCGTTGCAAAATTGGATGTTCTATGATTTTAATATAGTCCTATTTTTATAGGACCTATTCACTCTAAAATAAATAATAGATTTCCAATAGATAAAAAAGTTTTCCACGCAACATAGATGGATTTTATGTTGCGTGGAATATTATTTTTTCTTATATAAAGTTGTTAAAGATACTTAATTTATTTTATTTTTCAAATTATTAAATAAGTAATCTTTTAAGTCTTCATTACTACATTCACATACAAACCCAAGTGCATATACTGATAAAAAACGGTCATTTTGAAAAGGAGTGATAAAAAATGAGCGAACAACCAAAAGCAATCCCAAATAAGGTTGTAGATTTACTGGTTAGTGAAGTATTTCGAAAAAATAATGTAAATGTTGAAAATGCTAAAACAAAATTATCCGAAGATCAAAAGCAAGCAATTAAAGATTTAGTAGAAGAATTAAAATCACAAGTTGATACATTTGTGAAACAAACACCAGAAACACCAGAAACATCAGAAACACCAGAATCAAAAAAAACAAAAAGAACAAAAAGAACTAGATCAAAAAAAGACTGAATATGAAATTTTCAAAACGTCTCGAAAGGAGGCGTTTTTTTGTAGAAGTATCACTTTTTAGGATAGTTGCCATTAAGTATTGGACTGTTCTTTTGGTAGAAATACATACTGTTTGAAAAATTAACAAACTATTGGTCATAATATTTAATAAGAAGGTTATTTTAGGAGGGCTTCCATGAAAATTACGATTGAATGGACATACAAGACCAAAAATGGTGTTGAGACTGTATTTCGCTCAGATGAAATGCCACCAGCACATGCTTTAACAATTGGAGAAGATTTAGAAAAAACAGGACGCGCAAAAAAAATTATCTATATTGACCAGCATGATAGTACATGGATGACCAAAGAGCTTAAAAAATATATTAAAGAAATCGATACAGAACCACATAATGTTCGAGTTTACTTTGACGGGGGATATGATATTCAAACGAGTCATGCGGGTCTTGGAATTGCCATCTATTATGAGCAAAATGGTAAGTCTTATAGACTAAGACGGAATGCCCCAGCTTCTGGACTAAACTCAAACAATGAAGCTGAATATGCGGCACTACACCTGGCAATTGTTGAGTTAGAGTTATTAAATGTACATCATCAAACCGTTCAGTTTTTAGGCGATTCTCAAGTTGTAATTAATCAAATGAGTGGCGAGTGGCCTGCTTATGAAAAAGACCTTGCAAGTTGGGCAGATAGAATCGATGAAAAGTTAAATGCTATAGGTATTACACCAGAATTTGAACTTGTTCCACGTAAATTGAATAATGAGGCGGATCGATTAGCAACGCAGAGTTTACAAGGAATTGAAATCAAGGGACAAATTGAACTGCAATGAAATGTAAGTATTAAATAATTAAATTATGTAAACTAATTCCTAAATCTAGGTTAAATTTCCCTATACCTATGTTCTATTTTATATTCTAGATGCATAAATAAAATAGGTGAGAATATAGTAATTTATTTTGATAGAATAGGGGGAAGTGTAATGGAAGAAGCGGTTGTAAAAAGAATTGGGATAAGTAATTTAGTGAATAAAGTAGTATCTGCAGAAGACGCAGCAGCATTGATACAAAACGGTGATATTGTTGGTATGAGCGGTTTCACTCGTGCAGGGGATGCAAAAGTTGTTCCTTTAGCTTTAGCAGAAAGAGCAAAAAATGAAAAACTACAAATAGATGTATACACTGGTGCATCATTAGGACCTGAAGTTGATCAAGTTTTAGCTCAAGCAGGTGGGATACGAAAACGAGGCCCATATCAGGGGGACCCTGCGATTCGAAATTTAATTAATACTGGTGAAGTATTATATGTTGATGCTCACCTTTCACATAATGCGGAGTTAGTCCGTCAAGGAATTATCGGCCCGGTTGATTTTGCTATCATTGAAGCTACTGCTATTACAAGTGATGGTTATATAGTTCCAACTACATCCGTTGGGAATTCACCAATATTCGCAAAATATGCAAATAATATCATTATTGAGTTAAATTTGGCTCATTCAGAATCATTAGTTGGCGTACATGACATTTATATTCCTGAAGATCAGGGCGAGAGAAAACCGATTCCAATTTCAAAGCCAACGGATCGTATTGGAGATATTGGGATAAAGGTTAATCCAGACAAAATAAAAGCTATTGTTGTCTCGAACGAACAGGATGCGCCTTCTCTAATTGTAGATCCAGACAACGAAACTCAAGAAATGGCAAATCACTTATTGAATTTTCTTAGAAACGAAATTAAAGCTGGTCGCTTAACCAATAAGTTAGCACCTTTACAATCAGGTGTTGGTTCCGTTGCAAATGCTGTTTTAGAAGGTTTTAAAGTATCAGAATTTGAAGATTTAATTATTTTCTCGGAAGTATTACAAGATGCAGTATTTAATTTAATCGATGCAGGCAAAGTATCCTTTGCATCCTGTACCTCTATAACAATTTCAGAAGAATTACAGAAAAAAGTTTATGGAAATATTGAAAAGTACGCAGATAAAATAATAATTCGACCACAAGAAATCTCAAACCATCCAGAAGTCATTCGACGTTTAGGCCTAATTGCCATTAATGCGGCTTTAGAAGTCGATATTTATGGAAACGTAAACTCAACGCATGTTGGCGGTACAAAAATGATGAATGGTATTGGTGGTTCAGGTGACTTCACGCGTAATTCTCGTTTAAGTATTTTCGTGACAAAGTCATACGCAAAAGGTGGCAAGTTGTCTTCAATTGTCCCTATGGTTGCTCACCATGATCATACGGAACATGATGTGCATGTCATAGTAACAGAGCAAGGGGTAGCAGATTTACGTGGTTTAGCCCCAAAAGAACGTGTTCCTTTAATTATTGAAAACTGCGTACACCCGGACTTTAAGCAACAACTTTGGGATTATTATAATGAAGCAGTAGAATTAACAGGAAATGCACAAACACCACATAACCTCGAAAAAGCGCTTTCATGGCATGTAAATGCAGCTAAAACAGGGACAATGAAGTTATAACTAATTAATAAGTATCTTAACCCTCTACTGAAGTATTTCAGTAAAGGGTTTTTCTTATTGAGAAAAGTAAATAATTTCATGCCATTCAATAGTGAGAAAGGTTTTCTATTGTAATGGATGGTGTTCTTTACCAGGTTTTTGCAGCATTCTAGCAGTATTTCATGTTATGTTTAGTCAATAATTTGCTACAATCATGTTAACGAACACTAGAAAGCGGGATTTTATGTTAAAAACAATTGGTATACTTGCACATGTAGATGCAGGGAAAACAACATTTTCTGAACAGCTACTTTATCACACGCAAAGTATAAAAGAACTTGGTAGAGTTGATCATAAGGACGCTTTTCTCGATAATCACGAGATAGAACGAAAGCGCGGTATAACAATTTTTGCAGAACAAGGTAGAATTCACTATAAAGATGACACATATACATTAATCGATACACCTGGACATGTTGATTTCTCTCCAGAAATGGAAAGAGCAATAGGTGTAATGGATTATGCCATTTTAATCATTAGTGCTATTGATGGAATTGAGGGGCATACTGAAACTGTTTGGAATCTACTTCGACAATACCATGTCCCAACCTTTATTTTCATTAATAAAACTGACCGTGAAGGGGCAGATATCCAAGGGGTGATGGCATCGATTCATAAAGAATTATCCAAAGAGGCCATCTTATTAACAAAGGGTGTTACACCGGAGTTAATACCAGAAGATATAATTGAATGGCTTGCCGAACGGGATGAGCGATTATTAGAGCAATTTATGGAAGGTCGGGTTGACAGTCTTGCCTTTTTCGAAGCCTTCCTTTCAATGATTCGGAATGAACATGCATTTATCTGTATGGCGGGATCAGCTTTAAAGAATATAGGAATAATGGAGTTCTTCGAGCAATTTTCTATCCTTACTCCTACAAAATTTACATCGGACGGTTCATTCAAAGGCCAAGTCTTTAAAATCCGCCATGATGATAAAAATCAAAGAGTTACCTTTGTCAAAGCTTTACAAGGTGTATTAACATTGCGAGATGAATTAATATTTGATGAAACTACAGAAAAAGTGACTGAAATACGACTATATAATGGGAAACGCTATCAGACTACACAGCAAGTAGAAGCAGGTGAGATCTTTGCAGTGAAGGGTTTATCCGAAGCGGAAATAGGCCATGTAATTGGTGATCAAGCGAATATGCAGGAGCAAGATGAGTTCGAGCTTATTCCAACCTTACAAGCTAAAGTAGTATACAACGGAAATGAACATATTAAAGAGATACTTAAATATTTCCGTATACTTGAAATAGAAGAACCTACGTTAAAGGTCCTGTGGAATGAGAAATTTCAGGAAATCAACGTTCATATAATGGGCGTTATTCAATTAGAAGTATTAGTTGAGGTGACAAAAGAACGTTTTGGAATTGACATTCGATTTGGCGAACCAAAAATTTTGTATGCCGAAACGATACAAAACAGTTGCATTGGTTATGGGCATTTTGAACCTTTAAAGCATTATGCAGAAGTACATATTAAAATTGACCCTGCGCCTAGAGGAGCTGGAATCTTATTTAAAAATGAATGCCATACAGATGACTTATCTATTGGACATCAACGGTTAATTGAAAAACATTTGTTTGAACGTGAACATCATGGATTACTTACGGGTTACCCTGTAACTGATCTTTGTATTACGTTATTAACTGGAAGGGTACATAATAAACATACAGAAGGTGGCGATTTCCGAGAAGCAACATTCCGTGCACTACGTCAAGGCCTTGAACAAGCTGAAAACGTATTATTAGAGCCTTATTATCGGTTTAAATTGAAAGCGTCAACAGATTATATGGGTCGAATGTTAACAGATATACAACAAGCAAGTGGAACATTTGAAACACCAATTATGACCGGTGATCAAGTTACAATAACTGGCAAGGTTCCAATATCTACATTTATGAATTATAGTACAACCTTTGCAGCCTATACGAATGGAAAAGGCATGATTTCACTTCAATATGATGGATATGACCTATGTCATAATTCGGATGAAGTGATTGAACGAATCGGTTACGATAAAGATGCAGACCCTGAATATACTTCTTCCAGTATCTTTTGTGCAAAAGGAAAGGGTTATTCTGTTCCATGGTATGAAGCAAAGGAAGCAATGCATTGTATAAAGAAGTAATACCTTATTAATTAAAATGTGCAATTATTCGAGTATTATTTAAAGGGAGTATAAATGAAACAAAGAAAAACAAACTAATTTTGTACATTAAAATTAGGAGGTTATTCAATGAAACAAAACCCACAAGATGTCGCAGGTCGACCTAAAAAGTTTGTTAGTAAAGAAGAAGTAATTAACAATACATTAGATAATATGCGTGAAGCGGAAATCAGTATGGAGTTTGCTGGAGAAGAAGAGCTAGAGAATCTACAAGAGAAAAACGAACGTCGAAAACATGCCATCCAACGAATGAAAAATAAACCGTTAACTTAACTTATGAAGCAGTGTTAAACTACCATTAACACTGCTTTTTATGTTACTTAGTACTACGAGGGACTATACTTTGTATTTACAGAAAATATCTATTTTATTCACATTTAAAAAATTGTAATGTCTATCTTTAACATTACCTTGTGAAAAATGAAAAATATGATAAGATGGAATTAATTAGAATGACCAGCTAAATTATTACGTAAAAAAATAAATAAAACTAAACTTAAATGTAAGAAAGTCAGGAATTATGTTAAAATAATTGAATGGCAAACCACATTAAATTGGGTTGGATGTATTGCTAATTGAATATCAGATATACTTTCGTGATTCTAAACGGTTGAATAAAGGAACTGATTAGATAAGAAAGTTTTATTGGAGGCTTATGATGAATTATAGAATTATTAACAAACCAGTATTTGAACAAGCACAGGTTCGATCAGTATCAGATGTAGAATTTACTGAAGAACAACTAAAAGAAGGGATGAAATTAGCGGTTTCAAAAGTAGACCCAACTCTTGCGCTATACTTAATCGATTCTGATGGTAAAAAGAAATTTGAAGTGCGTTGGGATGACTCTTCAGAACTATTTAACGGATGGTATTCTGCGTGGGATAATTTCACATGGTGCTTAGGAATAGTTGAACCACCAAAAGAACAATAAAATATACTTCTTACAAAAACAATTAGACGGGCTCTCACTTTATTAGAAGTGGGGGCTTTTTAATGTGAGAAAATATAAGTGACGCAATTATAATGTATCACTTTAACTTATTTATATATGAAATTTGAAAATCTTAATATGCTATGTATGTAGATTATTAATATGATTATTTTAAAACTAAAATGTACTATAAATGACATATATAATCTTTGAAGTCTATGTGAATTTCACTTTATTTATGATATTTTAGAATAGTACATTTGGAATAAAATAGTGTAATTGGTGGACGTTGGTGCTTAATAAAATTTAGCGGAACTAATTAAAATTGCTCAAGATTTGTATGTCGAAACCAATTTCCGAATGTTTGAAAAAGCATTGAAAGTAAATTAGTATTGAATAATTATATTATGTCTACTGAAATCTTTTTCTCTTTGTATTAATTTTTTTTCAAGTTAAGCGATATATAACTTGGGAGAGTTTTATTAAAATCATAGATATAAAAGGGTGTGACATTATTTGAAAATTAAAAATACCTTAACTTTTCAGCTCGGTATAATCATTGCTGGTATTCTAGTGGTGATGATTTTGATTACATCGTTAGCGAATTACAAGACTGCTTATAGCGAATTATACGACGCAGCAGGGGTAGAGGCATATGGATGTGCAAATATTACGACAGGTTTAATTGATCCTGTTGAACTCGTTAAAGCAATCTCTGGAGATACTAAGGCTCAGGCAACTATCGGTGAACAACTAAATTGGACAACTGCACATAAGGATATTTTTGAAGACCAATACATAATTGATTTAGAAGGAAATTTAGTTGCGGTAGACGATCATCTAATAGAAAATGGATTTAAACCTGGAGATTCCTTTAAATTTGATCAAGAAGCTGTATCTGAATTATTAGCAATGGGGCATCCAACCTACTCTGAACCATATGAGTATGCAGGGATTGAACGACTTTCAGGTTATGCGCCAATTTTTGAAGACCATGATCCATCAAAAGATATCATCGCCATTAGTGTGATTGACTTTGATGCAAAAATTGTAACTGAACGTACTTGGGCAGTAATCAGTGACGGAATTATGATTAGTTTAATTCCTATGATTCTTGCCGCAATTATTACAGCATTTTTAATCCGTCGTAAAACGAAACCGATTTCTCAACTAATAGAACAAGCAAAAGAAATTACAAAAGGCAACTTAACTGTTGAACCGACTAATGTAAAAAGTAAAGATGAAATTGGTGACTTAGCTACAACCTTAAATACAATGACTTTAAATTTACAAAATATGATTGCAACAATGAGCGCGACATCTCAGCAGATATCAGAAAATGCAAATGAAACCGCTGGCACACTTACTGAAATTAATGATTCGATGCATGCAGTTTCTAATAATATTGATGAAGTTTCAAGTGCAATGACCGATGGAATGCATCACGCTGATCATGCATCAAATGTACTTCAATCTTTAGCAGAAGACTTACAAAATATGAAGCATAAAGCAGATATGACAGTAGAAAGTTCTCATCAGACAATGCATGTTGCTTCTGAAGGGGAACAAAGAGCAAAAGAAATTCATCAAGATATGGAAAAAATCCGTAATGGCTCACAAGATGTAAGTAGAACTATTCAACAACTTGTTAATTCAGCAGAAAAAATTCAACATATTACTGCTACCATTGCAGGTATTGCCTCACAAACAAACTTATTAGCCTTAAATGCATCCATTGAGGCAGCACGAGCTGGAGAGCACGGTAAGGGATTTGCCGTAGTAGCAGAAGAAGTACGTAAACTAGCAGAACAATCTAATGCTGAGGTAAGTGAAGTTGAAAAGTTAGTAAAAGATATTATGGTACGTATTGGTGATGTACTAATTTCTTCACAAGAAAATGAAAAATATATCGTTAAGGGGAGCAATACAGTCCAATTAACAACAGATGCATTACACAAAATCTATAATGCAGTATCTGAAACGGTAGAAGAAATTACGAAGATGTCGCAATTGCTATTTACTGAAACAACCAAATCTGATGAAGTTGTTCAAATTATTCAAGGATTAACTTCTGCTATTCATGAGATTGAAGATACGATGACAAATATTGCAGCAGCATCAGAAGAATCAACTGCTAGTATTAATGAGATTTCAAATCGCTCAAATGAGTCAACACAAATGGCCGAAGAACTAGAGAAATTTGTAAAAACATTTAAAGTGAAATAATATAAGAAGTTTTATAAAATAAGTAGTAGAATAATAGAATCAAGCATAAATAAAAGTGTACCTTCATGAAAATGATGCGTACACTTATTTTATACAATCAAGATCACAGAATGACAGAATAATTACACAGTTTATAAAACTATATACAGCAGATTCTCATAAATATCGAACAAGTAAAAAGAAGTATTAGGGGTGAAGCTATTTGATAAAACATCAAACGAATCATGTTACTATTTTTCAAAGTGTACTCTATAAAACAACATCCCTTGTTATCCGAACAGAAGATTGCATTCTTGTAGTAGATCCAAATTTACTTCCTGATGAAGTCCTAGAAATTCGCCAACATGTTGACAGATTCAAAGGTGAGAAACCAATTTATATTATTTTTACTCATTCAGATTGGGATCATATTGTAGGTTATGGAGCTTTTCAGGATGCAATCGTCATTGCACATGAGGCACTTCATGCAAGAAGTGATCAAGAAGATATCCTTCAGCAGATTCATCAATTTGATGACCAATATTATATCGATAGAGACTACCCAATCATTTACCCCTCTGTTGATATTACAGTTAAAAATGATGGTCAAGTTTTTGAAATCGGTCAAACAAAGTTAACGTTCTATAAAGCAGAAGGCCATACAAATGATGGTATCTTTGTCGTGGTCGAACCATTAGGACTCTGGATTGCAGGAGATTATTTGTCTGATGTCGAATTTCCATTTATTTATTATAATAGCGAAGAATACGAAAAAACGATTGGAAAAACCGATAAAATTCTAGGTTCTCATTTTATAAATTTACTTGTGCCCGGACATGGTACAGCGACAGATATTAGAGAAGAAATAATCTTTAGAAAAGTCCTTTCTTATCGATATATTCAAGAACTTCGAAATGCCATACAAGATAACCTTGAGCATGAGTTTTTAATAAAAGGATACAAGTATAAAAAAGATCAAATAAAAAGTCACATGGACAATGTGGAACTAATTAAACGTGAATTAGATGCGTCAACAAAACAAATCCATAAAGCTTAAATTCCTTTTGTATATTAACTTTCTTTGTACCTTCTAGATGAATGTCGCATAAACTAGAGAGGTGTAAAAGGGGGGTGTGGCGTTAATTGGGCATATACATCAATAAGGAGCACCCAGGAGTGTTTAGTAATACCCAACCAATTAAGGAGCCGAATCAAGTGGAATTTAGAATTGATTATTTAACAGAGTTAATCGAGCAACAAATGGTTGAAAATCGTAAATTACAGAAAAGCTTTGCCAATATGCAGTTTTCACAAATTGATTGGAACCAGCACCAGGCTATTCAGCTTAGAAAATTAAATAAGCAAATCACTGAGATGAAAAGTTTCCAAGAACATCAAGAAAAAATAGACCATCTAGTGATCGATTGGCTTGAAAAAATCGAAGACCAAAATAATATAATGCAACAAACGATTAATTATGATCGAAAATTCCATAATGACCTACTACAACAAGTGAACCAAATCGATCAACGAATACAAAATGAAGTACTTTCACAAGTAAATCAAATTGATCAACGAATCGAAAATGAGGTAATCCCACAAATAACTCAAACAGATCAACGTATTGAAAAGGAAGTACTTCTACAAATTGATCAAGTAGATCAACGAATTGAAAATGAGGTAATCCCACAAGTAACTCAAATGGGTCAACGGATTGAAAATGAGGCACTTCCACAAATAACTCAAATCAACCAACGAATTGAAAATGAGGTAATCCCACAAATAGCTCAAACCAATCAACGGATTGAAAATGAGGTACTTCTACAAATTGATCAAGTTGATCAACGTATTGAGCATGGGGTAATCCCACAAATAGCTCAAAGTGAACAACGGATTGAAAATGAAGTAATCCCACAAATAGCTCAAACCAATAAACGAATTGAAAATGAGGTAATCCCACAAATAGCTCAAACCGATCTACGGATTGAAAATGAGGTAATCCCACAAATAACTCAAATCAATCAACAAATCGAAAATAAAGTAGTTCCTCAAATGTCTCGAATCGATCAACGAATTGAGGATAATGTGCTTCCACAAGTAACTCAAATTGAACTCCTAGAAAATGTTATACATCAACAATTAAGTGAAATACAAAAAGAAATGGTCTCTCGACTTGATGGGGTGGGGGATGGTAATAAAGAAGTTATCCAACTGTTAGCTGACTTCACTTTGATGAATGAATTACTAATTTCTAGAATTGAGCAGATTGTTACGGCAAATGAAAAAATGGAAGTACAAATTGAAGAACAAAATAATGTGAATCAAATAATGGTCGATCAAATGGCAAGTTTGGAAGAGACTCAACAGGATGTTTTAAGTCGTGTGGATAATTACGAAGGTCTAATGGAGAAAATCGTACGGCAAGTTGATCATTTACGTTCCATTCTATATGAGCGTACCAACTTCTTAGAGGAAAAAGTAGCAGCGTACTTTCAAAAAATAAAAAATTAATCTTTAAAACAAACCACGAATCTTTTCTAATAAAAGGATTCGTGGTTTTGTAGTTAGACTGAACATTCACGGTTTACCTTCGTATGTCTTTTTAAACATCCAACAGTTAAATTAAAATGAACGATAGTAAAATATCATAGCTATAGAAAAATTTATGACATAGATTGAATTATTTCCTATTATTTGATACAGTATAGTAAATATGGAATCTATGATGTGACCAAGTAAATAAGAATTGTGAGACAGAAAATATAGTGGATGCTGAGAGCTATATCACCGCTTCTTATTGAAACCTATCACGGAGAAAGCAAGCCAAACTTGCCGAGTCGTTTCGTTACAAACGCTAGAGGGTAATTATACGGTTAGTCGATACGAAAACATTTCACTAACACAATTACCAAACTAAGGTGGTACCACGTCTATTTTGCACAATGACGTCCTTGTTAAGAGGGCTCTTTGTGCTTTTTATTTGCGTTAAATAAGATTAGAATAGATACAATTACTAAGGGCCAATACTATATTGTGTTTTATTGATGTAAATAAAAACAAAACTTAGATAAGTTACCATAATTTGTAGCAAGACGAAACATAGTTCACCAACAATATTCGTATTTAAGGCAAACAGATATTTGTTATCTGGAGCGTAATTATGGCTTATGAAAATGATTGGCGAATAAGCCATGTTTTGAATTTTAGGAGGAAAAAAGATGTCACAACAAACAAATGATTTTTCAAAATGGTATATTGACACAATTCAAAAAGCAGATTTAATGGACTATACACCAGTTCGTGGATGTATTGCATTTAAACCAGATGGCTATGAGCTTTGGGAACATATCCAAGGTGAGATGGATCGCCGATTCAAAGAAACTGGACATCGTAATGCTTATTTCCCAATGTTAATCCCTGAATCTTTCTTCCAAAAAGAAAAAGATCATATTGAAGGCTTCTCACCAGAGCTTCCATGGGTAACAGAGGCAGCAGGGGAGAAACTAGAAGAGCGTTTAGCACTACGTCCTACATCTGAAACAATGATAGGTCATTTATATTCTGACTGGATTAAAAGCTATCGTGACTTACCAGTGTTAATAAACCAATGGGCTAACGTATTCCGTTGGGAAAAGAAAACACTTCCTTTTATTCGTACTTCAGAATTTTTATGGCAAGAAGGGCACACTGCTCACGTAGATGAAGAAGATGCTCGTAAAGAAACAATGCAAATGCTAAATATTTATAAAGAAGTAGTTGAAAACTTTTTAGCGATTCCAGTTTACGATGGACAAAAAACGCCATCAGAACGTTTTGCTGGTGCTGTTGATACGTATTCAATCGAAGCTATGATGAAGGATGGAAAAGCTGTTCAAGCTGGTACTTCTCATTATTTAGGCACAAAATTTGCAGAAGCTTTCGATATTAAATATCTGAACAAAGAAAATAAACATGTGCATGTTCATACAACATCTTGGGGTACATCTACACGTTTAATTGGATCAGTAATCATGGTCCATGGTGATGAGCAAGGTCTTGTTCTTCCTCCAACTATCGCGCCGACACAAGTTGTGTTAATTCCTGTAGGTCCATGGAAAAAGAACCCTGCAATTATTGAAAAATTAGATGAGATTTTCGCTACATTAAAAGCACAAGGCATTCGTGTACGTCTTGATGATTCAGATCAATCACCAGGTTACAAATTCAATGAATGGGAATTAAAAGGTGTTCCAGTTCGAATTGAATTAGGACCACGTGACTTAGAAAACAGCCAAGTATTATTAAAGGCTCGTGATGAAGCGGAAAAACAAACAATTCAATTAGATTCTGTTGTTGAAGCAATTGAAAATGAATTAAAAGTGATGCAAACACGTCTACTTGAAAAAGCAAGAGCATTCCGCGATGCAAACTCACATACGCATATTGATTCATTAGATCAATTAAAACAACACCTTGTGGAATCAGAGAAAAATGATACTATTCCAGGTTGGATCCTTGCAGGATGGTGTGGCGACGATGCTTGTGAGTCAAATGTAAAAGACGAAACAAAATTCACAACACGTAATATCCCATTCAATCCACCAACTGAAAAACATACATGTATTAACTGTGGCAAAGAAGCAAAACACACTGTTTGGTTCGGTCGCGCATACTAGAAATATCAGTAAACACTGCTCTCTTCGAAGAAGAAGGCAGTGTTTTTCTTATTTTTATAAATAAAATAGTTACCCAAATAATTAAAATAAAAAAATATCCACCAATAAATGGCGGATATTAGTATTCATACTATAAATTTATTTTCTTAGCAAAGGGAATAAATTAGAGACATTAGTAAGGATTCTAATTTTTCTTGTGTCATTTTTATCAACTCCCTTAGTTGAATAGTAAAAAATGTAGCAAAAAAAATTGAGAGATAAATATTATAGTATGAATTACACTATTAGTTTGCTTTCTGGAATAAAATTCATACGTACTAAAATAGAAAAATCGCCCTTACTTAAAAGGGCGATTTAAATGGATTTAACTATAATTATTACAACGATGATGTTCGTACTGGTCGAGTTGGGCACTTACACGCTCTACCTGAATGGTAGCGTGTTCAATATGAAAATCATCATGTAAAATTTTTAAGGCATCTTTTATTACTTTATCATGTTCATTTCGGACAATTTCTAAATGACAAGTGACCGTTGGGAAATCGGAAGTAATGCTCCAAACATGAAAATCATGTATCCCAACTACACCTTTTATTGAAAGTAATGCCTCTCGAATTTTCTTTACATCCATGTTCATTGGAATACCTTCCATTAAAATATGGAAAGAGACAGTTGTTATTTCCATTCCATTTCTTAAAATAATGATAGAAATAAGAAGGCTGGCAATTGGATCGGCGATGGACCAGCCGAATAATAAAATTAAAATGGATGCTATAATTGCACCAACAGATCCTAGTAAATCTCCCATAACATGCATAAAAGCAGCTCGTAAGTTTATATTTTCAGTTGTATCGCCTCTAGTTAAGATGAATGCAACGATAATGTTTACGATAGCACCAGTTATGGCCACACCTAGCATACCAAGACTTGAAACTTCTTCGGGGTTAGCAAATCGTTGTAATGCTTCATAGATAATGACCAAAGCAAGTCCAACAAGCAATAAACCATTAAAAAAAGCAGCTAAAATTTCTAAACGTTTATAACCAAAAGTCATATTACTATTTACGGCTTTTTCTCCTAGCTTAAAAGCCAGTAACCCAATACCTAAAGACAAAGCATCACTTAACATATGTCCTGCATCAGAGAGTAGCGTTAAACTATTCGTTAATAAACCGCCAATAAACACAACAATGACAAATGAAGAGATAATGAAAAAACTGATTAATAGAGCTTTTTTATTTTTATGATGATGGTGGTTATGAGAATGTGAATGAGTATGGGCCATTAATTCGTCCTCCATTTTAGTTTATTGAAGAGGGGGATAGTAGCAAGTTCTTGAGTGATGTTTTCCGCTCTTTTGAAACCTTTTATTTTTGTTATTTATAAAAAGGTATTCTTTTTATAAACTCAGTATGACTATTAAATAGAAATTGTGATTAGAGAAGTTCACTTATTGATAGGAGAAAAGTAAAATAAGCTACGAAAGGAAATATTAATAAGCTATTCATATGGGGGACTTAAAATATAAAAAAGACCCAAAGAAAATTGGGTCTTCATAATACTCTCTATAATTATTGATGTTTGTTTTGGAAATTGATCATGAAGTCAGCAAGTGCTTTACATGCTTCAAATGGAACTGCATTATAAGCAGATGCACGGCAACCTCCAACTGAGCGGTGACCATTCAATCCAACAAAACCAGCTTCTTTTGCTTCAGCTAAGAATTGTTTTTCTAACTCTTCATCCGCTACACGGAAAGTAATATTCATTAATGAACGAGACTCTGGAGTTGCATGACCTCGATAGAAACCATTGCTTTGATCAATCACATCATAAATAACTTTTGCTTTTTCTTCATTATTTTTTGCGATTGCTTCAAGTCCGCCTTTTTCTTCCACCCATTTTAATACTTCACCTAACATGTAAATACCAAATGTTGGAGGAGTGTTATATAAAGAATTTGAATCTGCATGTGTTGTATATTTTAACATCGTAGGGATTTTTGTATTTGCTTTTTCAAGTAAATCTTTACGAATAATAACAACTGTTACACCAGAAGGTCCAAGGTTTTTTTGTGCACCTGCATAAATTAATCCGAATTTACTAATGTCTACTGGTTTAGAAAGAATATCACTAGACATATCAGCAACTAATGGAACATCACCTGTTTCAGGGAACTTTGTCCATTCAGTTCCGTAAATCGTATTGTTCGAAGTTAAATGTACATAAGCATCTGTATCATTAAATTGAATATCTGATAACCCTGGAATATTACGATATGCGTTTTCCTTTGTGCTCGCAGCTTCATTTACTTGTCCAAATAGTTTTGCTTCTTTAAGTGCTTTTTCTGACCAAGAGCCAGTTAAGATATAGCTAGCTGTTTGACCTTCACCTAAGAAGTTCATTGGAATCATTGTAAATTGAAGACTTGCCCCACCCTGTAAGAACAATACTTCATAATTTTCAGGAATAGAATATAAAGATTTTAAACGAGCAATTGCATCAGTATGTACAGCATCATAATCTTTACTACGATGACTCATTTCCATAATAGACATACCAGAGTTATTATAATTTACTAGCTCTTCTTGCGCTTTCTCTAATACTTCAAGAGGTAATGCAGATGGCCCTGCATTAAAATTGTATGCACGTTTTGTTGAAATCAATTTGAACACTCCTTAGAGATAAATAATGAACTGAATAATTTAATTATATACCTTTTTTTACAATAGAGTATTTGATTTTTGAAAAAATGATGAATTTTTTGATATTTTGAATTTTCTTGTACAAAAAATGAGGAAATTCATGCAAAGAAGTAGAATGGATACATCCTTTTCTACTTAGCTTTAACATATAATATGAAGTTTTCTGGAGAATTATGGGAGAAAAGTAAAGATAATCTTCTTATAAGGATTCTACAAATCTTTTTACAATCTTTTTTACAATAT
The DNA here is from genome assembly GCA_035555915.1 of Ureibacillus sp. Classification (GTDB taxonomy): domain Bacteria; phylum Bacillota; class Bacilli; order Bacillales_A; family Planococcaceae; genus Ureibacillus. Next base: position 32,147 of record DATMGC010000004.1, read on the forward strand.
AGTATCTATGGAGAAGAAAAAATTTCAATCAGGTGATTAAAAGAATTCCAATTTAAGTAAAATAATAATTATTTAATAGATTTCCACTGCTGTCCATAGCAAATTTTAGTTTTATACATAAATTATACTATCTGAATGGAAAGGAGGGAAAATCATGGGAAACTATAACGGCGGAGGTAATGGCAGCGGTTTTGCGCTAATTGTTGTACTATTCATCCTTTTAATCATCGTTGGTGCTTCTTTCTTCAACGGTGGTAGCTACTAATCAACATTATGTAGAAAAGTAGTTATCTAAAGCATAAAAGTGGATTCTCATCGATTGAATCCACTTTTATACTTAAGAATTTATTGAAAACTGAGCTTTTGTCCCTGTCATGATTGAGTGACCTACATAAATTGTAATATATCGATTCAAAGGGGGAGAATTAAATGCATTGCAACATGGGTTATCACAAAAATAGTAATGAGTTTGTTTTAATTGTTGTATTGTTCATTCTTTTAATTATTGTTGGTGCTTACTACTTCAATAACTATTAATAGTAGGTCCTACAAATGTGGATTGTAACGACAATCCATAAGATTAGTAGACAAAGTTGCTTACACAACTTTGTCTACTTTTTTAATGTCATCGAAAACTTTTACATATGCTTTTGTTAAAGGGGGGAACTAAGGGAAAAGTGCTACCTTTTACTTCTTGTAATTGAAATAATTTCAATTACAATAAAGGGGCAATTATTAAATAACAAAGGAGTACTTTAATGCAAAATGAAACGGATAAGCGAATCGAAAGATTGGAAATGGAAGTTCGAGCGCTACGTTTAGAATTGAATGCCTTAAAGGGGGAGAACAATAGCTTAATAGATACATCGATCCAAACAGAATTACAAAACCAACAAGTTCAAACGAAACAAACTGACGAACCGGATCGATTAAAAAGTACTGAGTACTCAAATCAATTCTTTCCCCACAATCAAGGCGACCCAACAACGCAGGATTTAAGTAATTCTGCAGATGCTGAAAATCATTTAATTAAATTAAATAAGGCAGCTTCTGCAAAGTTGAAAAAACAAAGTAGTGATGAACCTGTTAATCATCAAAACTCTCTAATGACATCATCCCAACCAAAGAAAGAATCGAGTTTTGAGGAAATCATTCTTTGGTTATTGCCGAAAGTATTTATGCTGATACTAGTTTTGGGAGTACTTTGGGGCCTTAAAGTGATGAGTGACTTTGGTCTTCTATCAAATGGCTTGAAAATTGTTCTAGCTTATGTTTTATCGATTGCTCTCATTGTTATCGGTAGAATAATGGAAATAAAAAAACCAAAGTCCACTGAAGTATTTACGATTGTACTGTATGGAGGAGCCTTTATTATTGGCATCTTAACCACAGCTGCTGGAGCCATACTGTATGAAGTTTTAGGATTATATTTAGCCCTGTTCATTACAGTTTGTTTTATTGCCTATGGATTAACCATTTGTTATCTAAAGAAAAATGAAGTACTTTCTGTATTCGTTATCTTTACATCATTACTCTTACCATATCTATTAGAATATATGGACTTCAATGGAATGATTATATTATTGTATGTGCTGTTCGTTTATGGAGCCATGCAGCACATACTAGTGAAGCACGAACAATCAATTACTTTGTTTTTATCGTTTATCTTTTCGAATTTCACCGTTGAAATAATTTGGAGTTTGAACAATGATGGGGCATTACTATATGTGTTTAGTTGCATCCTTTTACATCTGATATTCATTCTTGCTTGGTGGCAACTATATAAACCATTCAGTAAATGGCACTCTTTATATGAGGGGCTCTTATTTAGCTTAAGTGGAATTACGATTCTTATAATAAATAGCATTTCAAATGAATCAGTCATTCCATTTATACTGCTATTGGTCATATTTGCTAGTCTTGCTTTGTATGCAAATAAAAGAAGTGAAAAAAGAGTTGTCGATATTGCGGGGACGCTTTCGATATTAGCAATTGTTAATATCATTATTGTCATCAACGCCATTGATCAATTAGAAATCGTACTTTTACCTTTATGTTCATTTTTAGGGCTACTACTAGGGGTAAAACTAAATGCAAAGCTCATGAAAATTTTGTATAGTATTTTATTTGCATTTTTTGTGTTCGTCCACCTCATAACTGATGAGATAAAGCCTTTCTGGACGATGGAACATTTAAATTACCTGTTAATATTCTTTTATTTAATTGCTTTAAATTATTATTTAAAACAATCTTCTAATGCATTAATAAATAAGGATAGAAAAGTAAAAGTAAACTTTACTTTTGATATATTGCCAGTTTTAATCGCAATCTATTTCTTTATCTATGTATTTAAAATAGATATTACTTATTTAACAAATAGTCATGCCTATTTGACTGCATTTGTTGTAGCATTTTCAATGATTATCTCACTGTTCATTTCAGAGAAAATAATCGGTAAAGGGTTAAGAGTTGTCTTAATATTAGCTTTCTTCTTAACCTATATAAATCTTTTACCTACACATTATGTCGAAGGAATAGATATTTGGTGGAACCTTTTAGTTCGAATCCTATATGCGGTTATCATAATTGGTATAGTCATAGATGTATATAGAAAAGGGTATTTACATCAATTATGGTTTTCAAATTCAAAGATCGATATTGATGGCTTTTTAACGGTTGGAGTTGTGGGAGCTATGGTATTTTTATATGCTCTTCTAAGTCAACTTCAAGCCGATTGGTTAATGAATCATTTCCTTATCGTCACAAGTAAAACCATTTTATTGTTCCTAACTGCCAGCATTTCATTAGGGATGAGTACGAGGAATGCGTATCGCAAAGTCAAAATAATGGGATATATCGTTCTTGCGATTGCAATTATTAAACTAATATTCTTCGATCTTGATACATTAAACCTAATTATCAGAGCGCTTTTATTCATGATAATCGGTGGAATTGGATTAATCTTATCGAACAGATTGTTATCAAATCAAAATAGTAAAGATAAAGAATAGATAATAGAATAGAATATTCGCACAAGTGAGACTTTTCTTATATAATTTATCTAGTATGTATTTAAAAGGAGCTAATGTACATGGACTTAGGATTAAAAGATAAGGTGGCAGTAATAACAGGGGCTAGTAAAGGCATCGGTTTATTCACAGCATTACAATTAGTAAAAGAAGGCGCAAATGTAGCGATTGCTGCAAGAGGAGAAGAAGGTTTAATTGAAGCGAAAGCATTCATAAAGGAACAAACAGGCGTAGAAGTTCTTACAGTTTCTACTGATGTTTCAATTGAAAATGAGTGTAAAAGATTAATGGAAGAAGTAGTTGCACATTATGGTAAGTTAAATATTGTGATTAATAACGCCGGTACATCTTCAGCAAACTCATTTGAAGATGTAGATACGGATCTTTGGCACTCTGACTTAAACTTAAAGTTATTTGGTGCAATTCATTGCTCCAAATATGCTCTTCCTTATTTAAAGGAACAAAACGGAGGTTCTATTATCAATTTAACAGCTGTGCTGGCGAAAACACCACCTGCAGATAGTTTACCAACTACAGTGAGTCGCTCAGCAGGCCTTGCATTAACAAAAGCAATGAGCAAAGATTTAGGAAAGTACAATATTCGAGTAAATTCAGTATGTATCGGTTTAATTCGCAGCCGACAAATTGAGGAAAAATGGCAAAAAGAAATGCCTAATAATACTTGGGAAGAGTATTCTAAAGAAGTTGGAAAAACCATTCCACTTGGTCGTATAGGCAATACTGAAGAAGCAGCGAATGTCATTACATTTTTAGCATCTGATGCTGCCTCTTATGTTTCTGGTACTGCCGTAAATATAGATGGTGGTTCGGGTGCGGCTCTATAATTAAAAAGTAAAATCCTGTTTGTGTACACAAACGGGATTTTTTTAACTACATTGTCATAGTTCATCCAATAAATGTTCTTATTTTATTAAGTAAAATGAGAAGAAGTGTTATCATTATTTATAGAGATCCAATGAAAATGAAACTTTTTCACTTGCATATCGTATGTTTTTTATATGAATAAATTGTTAATGATAAGTTTGGAAACTGTATTTTAGTCTTATATAAGACTTTAGTATAAATGGAACGGGGGATTACTATGTCAGAAATTAAAAATTCATTATTCGATGATTTAGATTCGAAAGTAAACGAAGGGAATAGCCTTTCTGAAATACCACAACAACAGCTTGTTAGTCAGGAAGAATTATCCCAGATTAAAAAGCGACAAATTGCGTTACGAGAAGAACCTCAAGTTCAAGCACTAGCAGAAAAAATTGACGTTAAAAATCAAATTGCTGTGTTAGAGTTTGGTAAAGAAACAGCGACAGCCATTTCAAAATTCTCAGATAAAATGCTAGCATCTATCAAAACAAGTAAGCTAGAAAAATCAAGTGAACTCATTAATAATCTCAATAAAATAATGGACCGTTTTGACCCACAAGATTTCAAAGAAGAGAAAAAGTCTGGTTTTTTAAAGCGTCTTTTCAATAAAGGAAAAGAGCAACTTGAAAAAATCTTATCGAAATACGACACGATGAATAAGGAAATAGATGTTATTTATAATGAAATACAAAAATACGAGCTTGAAATGAAGAAAAATACAATAGAACTTGAGCAAATGTATGACCAAAATCTAAACTATTTCCAAAGCTTAAGTGAGCATGTGGCAGCAATTGAAGTAAAATTACAACAATTACAACCACAACTCCCTGCACTTGAACAAAGTGCGAATGCAGGTAATCAAGAAGCAATTATGCAACTAGAAACGTTAAGAAGAAATATGGAATTATTGGAACAACGTAAATACGACCTAGAAATGGCTCAACAAGTTTCATTCCAAGCTGCACCACAAATCCGTATGATTCAACAAGGAAATAACCATTTAATCGGAAAAATAAATTCAGCTTTTGTTACGACAATTCCAATCTTTAAACAAGGGTTAATTCATGCTGTTACAATTCAACGACAAAAATTAGTAGCAGATTCTATGAATGAGCTGGATAAACGCACAAATGAAATGCTTATACGAAATGCAGAAAATATACGACAAAATAGTATTGATATAGCTAGATCAGCTGGAAATCCTAGCATCAAAATCGAAACAATTGAAACAACTTGGCAGACAATCATGTCAGGTATTGAAGAAACAAAACAAATCCAAGCAGAAACAGTTCGTAATCGAGAAGAAGGTAGAAAACGTATTGAACAATTACAACTGGAATACGAAAAGTTAAAACGTATGTAATTAAACTGATACTACGAGTACAAAAGACTAACTTCGAGCCATAAACTTAATACGTGTGGCAATTATAGAAAGTAAATTTGCCAAAACAAAAATATCAAATTCTCAGTGAGAATTTGATATTTTTTATTTTATCTTGCCTCATTTTGAAAGAGTTTTCTCTAATAACTAGTTATTAGAAAAATCTTCTTCTACGAGTACCCATGTTACCCATGTTACCCATAGTACCCATGTTGCCCATAGTGCCCATGTTACCCATATTACCCATAGTACCCATGTTACCTGTATTAGCAGGATATGGTGGGTAGAAATGTTGATCTTCGAAGTATTCATTCACAACAGATTGTGTTTGTGGGAAGAAATGTTGATTGTGAATGTTGTGTCTATTAACAGTAGTCGTATGAGTAGGATGATAATGTGGCACAACTGTGTTGAAAATATTTGTTTTTACAACTTGTTGAGTTGGTGATACTCTTGCAGGTGCAACTTGTGTTGGATGAACAACTGGTGGACAGCAAATTGGATTATTGCAACGTCCTCCACAATGATGACGATGACGCATGAACTTTCCCCTCCTCTTTCGTAGTAGTTTTTACATTACTAATCTATTCATAAGATAGAAAGAGAACTAGATAAATTACCTATTACAGAGTAAGAATTTGAGAAATTGATTGATCAAATATATAAATCGTGATAAATTACTTACTATTTTGTCGTTTTACTGTGTGAACACCTATAAAGGATGGATGCATATAATAAAATCATGATAATTATCGCTTCAATAACTTAATTTGATGGGTATCAAAATCCTAAGAGAAGCAATAAATTTATAAGATGTGAAAAAAGGAGCGTACAGATGAGTTCATCAATTGATTTTTCATCACCAGCTACTCAGTTTTCATTTGACGTAAACAAAAGTCAGTTGTTTAAAAAGGATCAACAAAATTTTATTAATGTGTTAGGTGTTAGCCAATTAAATTCATTAAAAAACATATCCATGCTAGATACATTTTTAAGTAAAGGAAACATTGTCGAGCCACATTATCATCAAAATGCGGCTGAACTAGTTTATTGTATCTCTGGTTGTATTACGGTATCGATTTACCATCCATTTATGAAACAATTGATGCAGTTTACATTAACACCTGGTCAAGTAGCCAATGTTCCACAAGGTTGGTGGCATTATATTGAAGCACTAACAGACCACTCGCATTTTTTAGCCATTTTTGATTCGAATACACCTGAAGTGATTCTTGGTTCTGAAATATTGAAATTTACTCCACCGAGTATTATGGCAAGGACTTATTGTATGGATGAGCACCAATGGAAGCAAACCGTTGCCCCAATTAACCCGCCGACATTTATAGGACCAGACAAAGATTGTCAAAGTAATCATCATTATCAACAACCATATCACTCACATACCCCACAATATCAAATTCCAGTGCCTATGCAACATCATCCAAGGCATTATCCATATTATTCATAATGAGTAGACAAAGTCAAAATCGACTTTGTCTTTTTTAGTTCTGTTCCCAAGCTGTTTTTAGGAAAAGTTAGTAGGGAAAAATATTTTATATATTTCAAATTTTATATTTGATAATTCCGATAAGATTACTTATACTTAAAACTAAGTAAAGTAATCGGAATTAGAAAATATTATTAAGGATAGTGATAAGAATGGCAAATTTATTAGATAGCACGAAAAAATATTTATCTCATGCACAACAACAACGCTCTTTATATACGATGACACCAAAAGAGGTTAGAAGATTGCGTGCAAATGCTCCAAAATTTGAATTAACTGAAGAGGTTCCATTGAAAATAGAAGACCGTGATATCGTTGTTCGAGATGGGGGACAAATCCTAATTCGTATCTATACACCTATTGGTAATGGACCATTTCCAATCATTATTTATTACCATGGTGGAGGATGGGTTTTAAATGATATCGAAACATGTGATGCGTCGTGTCAGCTTCTCGCCGCTGAGACAAATTCCATCGTCATTTCTGTGGGTTATCGATTAGCTCCAGAATTTCAATTCCCTATTCCATTGTATGATGCGTATGATGCATTTCTTTGGACTGCTAAGACTGCACAATCAATTAACGGCCTAGTAAATGAGATTACAGTGATGGGGGATAGTGCGGGAGGAAATTTAGCGACGGTTGTAACCATCATGAATCGTGAACTTTCTGGTCCAAGCATTAAAGGACAAGTGCTACTTTATCCAGTGACAGATTTATCCTTTGCTACAGGTTCTTATCATGAGTTCGCAGAAGGTTTTGGTTTACTAAAGAAAGATATGGAATGGTTTGCACAATATTACTTGCATGAAACGGAGTCTTATAACAATCCATATGTAGCACCATTACAAGCAGAGAACTTAGAACATTTACCTAGCTCTTGTATTATTGTTGCAGAGAATGATGTATTAAATGATGAGGGTAAGGCTTATGCACAACGACTTAAAGAGTTTGGTAACCATGTTGAATTACACATTGCAAACGGTTTAGTACACAGTTTCTTTACAAAAAATGAATTCTTTAGTAAGGAAATTGATGAAACGATTAAGAAAGTTAGTACTTTTTTAGCAAGTAATAAAGACGGTTTAGATTCTGCTGTTTGAATCAATCCATTATAAATATCGATCGTCAAGAATCTGGCGCTTTCCTTGTGTATAAGGAGAGCGCCATTCTTCATGTATTATGTTGTTTTAATTTTCAGAAAAATGTTGACTATTCAGTTGAACTGTATTACCTTATTATTAAGTTGAACTATATAGTCTAACTGAATAGAGGATGAAATGATGAAACATAAATTATTACCGTTGTCTGAGACGATGCATTATATTTTATTAGCTTTGCGGGAACCACTCCATGGATACGCTGCAATGCAGAAGATTGAAAAAATGAGTAAGGGTACTGTTACTTTAGCTGCTGGTACATTATACGGTGCAATTGAAAACTTGAATAAGCATGGTTGGATTGAACCTGTTGGAGAGTCAGGAAGAAGAAAAGTATACATGATTACTGAGGAAGGAAGGGCAGTTTTGGAGATGGAACAAAACAGATTATTGCATATTCTATCCCTTTACGAAGGAAGTGAATTGGATGAGGAAATTTAAGATATTTTTTGATATTGAAAAAGAGGAGAAATGGTTGAACGAACAATTACAAAAGGGTTATCATTGTACACATATTAGTGGATTAGGGGTATACACTTTCGAAAAAAGCAACAAAAATTATGTGATGCGTCTGGATTATCAAGATTATTTATCAAAAGATAAGTTTGAAGAGTATAAAGGGATACATGAAGACTTTGGTTGGAATTTTATAAAAGGATCATCAATTGGTGGAGTACACTATTGGCAAAAAGAAGATGATCATCAAAATGAACTCTTCTCTGATCGACAATCAACAAGTAACTATTATAAAAGATTGATGGGGTATTCATCTGGGTTAGGGATAGTGTTTTTACTATTCTCTTATATGCTTTACAAGGATTCAGGGTTATATTTAACGGAAGGTCTTTGGAATATGAAAGGGGATTTATTTTGGAAAGCTCTTTTATTTGAAACTCCATTTGTCTTTTTAAGATTACTTCCCGCTCTGATGGCTATTTTCTATGGAATCAGTTTCTATAATGCTTTTCGAAAGTACGCTGTAACAAGAGAGAAATAAATGAGCAAGTAAAGGTTTCAGTGTTGTAACAAATCAGATGCATAGGAGGCAAATACAACAAGATACATTTAAGAAAACTTGGAATTTATGAAATCGTTATGGAAACAATCCTTTCATATATGGAAAACAATAATCAAATAAGTTACTCTATCCTCATATGAAATGCACGAGCTGCTCAATAACTGAATTTATCTATATAACAGATCTAAATTTATCTATAATGGGAATGCGAAAATTTATAATTTTTATCAAATAGTTATTGGAAGTATTAAGGGAAATGAAAATATGAGGTGGAATATGGATAAAACAACAAAACAAAACTTAAGTTATGCTTTAATCAAATTAATGGATAATTATGAGGTGGAAAATATTCAAATAGAGATGCTAGTGAAAGAGGCAAATTGTACTCACGCTACTTTTAATAATCAATACGACTCGGTGATAGAGTTACTATATGAAATCATTGACGAAACACTTGAAGAAGTTAAATCTAAAATACGAGTACCTTATCTAAATATGAAAGAAATTGATTTTGCAAAGTTCCCTAAAAAAGAAGTTATATTATTTGATTATTTAAAAGAGCATCAAGTTTTATTTGATGTGTTGATGAAACAAAGAAAGTTGCTCGACCTAAATCGCTTTTTTGCCGACATTATTGAGGAATTATATGTAGAAGAATATCAATTTCATTTAAATAATACGAAAGTGAATCCAGATATGTATAAAGTGTATGCGGCCAATGGGATTGCCGCAATTATAATACGCTGGATGGAAACAGGCTATAATGAAACACCTGAGTACTTAGTGGATCAAGCAATTGAATTACTTCGTACAGCTTCACTAGGATTTGAGCAAATAAACTAGAAAATAGAGATTACCTTAAGATAGCGAGTTTACTTAACTGCTATTAATAGGAGGGGTTGTCTCTAATAAGCCCCAAAAATAAACAGGTGGAGAAAAACAATTTGTTTTTCTCCACCTGTTTATTTGCTCTTGTTTCGAAAGTAGCTGGGAAAGCCCAGCTACTTTCAATAGATTGTGGGCCATCGCCACGATGCCAAACTCCGTTTGGACTTTCGTTAAGCCCCGAAGTGAAAAACGACGGAACGACCGATTGCCCTTGATGTGACCAAAAACACTCTCTACCTCGATTTTTCTTCGAGCGTAAATTTGTGCATTTGATTCAGACCAAAGGCTAGTTTTTGCTTTCGCTTTTAATTCTTCGTAGACTGTATTGTAATGAATCTGCCGATTCCCCTCAGCTTTTGTACATTTTGATTTTAGTGGGCAATCCGAACAATCTTCACATTCATAAATTTTGAAATCTCGCGTAAAGCCATATTTATCTGTGCGTTTTGAGTAGCGTTTAAATTCAACCTTACGGTTATTTGGACATCTGTACGTATCCGTTTGTTCATCGTAATTCCAGTTACTGGCGTGACGTATATCTTTTTTATAGCTTCTTTTTTGCTCTGTTAAATATGTATTGTAAGGAATCAACGCCTCAAATTCATTATCAATTGAATATAGATAGTTTTCTTCGCTTCCATAGCCTGCATCTGCTATAACGTTCTTTGGAAAAGGTAAAGATGAATTTTTTAAAGTTTCTAGATGGGGCTTGAAACAACGAATATCCGTTGGACGTTGATGAACCGTATAAAAAAGAATAAACTGATTTTCGGTTGCCATTTGAACATTGTATCCCGGTTTCAATTGTCCGTTTTGCATATGATCGTCCTTCATGCGCATAAATGTGGCATCTGTATCTGTTTTTGAATAGCTATTTCGTTCGCCAAATAATTCATTCTGATTTATATATTTTTGTAATCTTGGACGGTAGTCTTCTCGAACTAATTTTAATAATTTTTTGAATGGGCTAAGAGACCGGCGTTTTTCTTTTCGTTTCTCAACATCTTTTTCAGCCTGAAGTGAAGATGTTTCAGCTATTACTTTTTCTTCTAACATTTCTTCTAGTGCTACTAGTTTATCCTCTGTACTAAGTAGAGACTGATCGTCTTTGTGATGTAATTCCTGTTTTTCTTCATCCGCAATCGACTTAATTTCTTGGTATACGCTATCAATCTTCTCCTGAAGTTTTGCTTCGAATTTAGTGGTTGCTTTCTTCCATACAAACGTGTACTTATTTGCATTAGCTTCAATCTTTGTTCCATCTAAGAAATAGTTCTCCATTGTGATGTGCTTTTGTTTAATTAGTTGATGAATCATTTCTTCAAAAAGCTTCGGAAGAAGCTTCTCCATTTGAACTGTCCGGAATCGATTAATTGTACGATAATCAGGTTTTTGTATAGCAGCTAACCACATCATTGGAAGATTTTCTTGTACAAGTTTAGCAATGTCACGACAAGAATAGACTTTCTGAGAGTATGCATACAAAATCACTTTTGTCATCATTTTTGGGTGATAGGAACTCCGACCACCACCCTGATAATGCTCGAAAAAAATTTCATCGTCTACACTTTCAACCATTTCGTCAATTACACGTGCAACGTGATTTTCAGGGATGAGTTCTTGAATATCAAAGATAACTGCGGATTGTTTATTGTTATAAGGAATAAATGTAGGCATATGCTGTTTCGGAGAAACGCAAGTTTCTCCTTGAATTGATAGTAGAAGTGAAGTTTGTTCAGTGTTATAATTTGCATTAGTAATCTTTTGATTGCACATAAAAAATCGTCCTTTCGTAAATGGTGGTGTGGTAACTTTCATTTTACTAGAAAAGACGATTTTTTTATATTCATTTTTAATCATAAAGAGGTTGCCTCAAAAGGTCAGTATTCACTGACTTTTGGGACAACCCCTTTTTTATTTATATGATAACAAATAGATTTTAAATAAGACCACAGATGTAGAGAATATTAAGACTGTGGCTCATTCAATGTTTGTCGCCTCACATTTATAATAAATTCTGCAATAAGAATATTACACTTTTGTAAAATGGAAAGTGTTGAAAAGCTATAGAACCATTTTATTAAAGTAAAAAATAGTTGGGCAACTTGGGGGTTATGATCATGAAAAAAATTGGACCAAAAGGTATGAAGTGGCTGAAGATTATCCACGTTTTTCTTGTCGTATTATTTTTCGGGGGAATTATAAGTTCTGTAGCTTTAAATCTACATATTGATTTCACAAAATATGATGAGTCCTATCTTGGTTATAAAAGTATTGTCGAAATTAGCGATAATGTTGTCAGATGGGGGGCAATTGGAACTTTATTAATTGGGTTCATATACGGATTTTTTACCAACTGGGGTTTTTTCAAGCATAGATGGGTTGGGGTAAAATTTGTTCTTTATATTATTCAAACAATCGTTGGAATTTTTGTTGTGGATAAGTTAATGCTAGCGAATATGGAATTATTGGAAGTACAAAAAGAATGGGCATTAGTTAATCCAATATTTATCCGAAATCATGAGATAAGAGAAATTGCAGTCTATTTCCAAGTAATTGTGACAATTTTCATTTTCATCATTTCATATTTAAAACCTTGGAAGAAGAAAAAACTTCGTTCAAATCAAAGTTAATTTTTACTGTTTAATGAAAAAAGGAATTCCGAATAAATAATTATAGATTCGATTATTATTCTTCTACGAAACTAGCTAACAGAATAAAAACAATCAATGCAATGTAAATAGCTGGGGAGGTATTGTGGCGATTGCTGTGGGGAGTAATCATACTATCGGCCATAAGTCAGACGGTACTGTGGTGGCTGTAGGTTGGAATAGGTATGGTCAATGTAATGTAAGTGATTGGCGCGACATTGTAGCGATTTCGGCGGGATGTGCACATACTGTCGGGCTCAAATCGAATGGCACGATCGTGTCTGTGGGTGATAATGAATATGGACAATGTGATGTAAGCGATTGGCGAGGAATCCAACTGCCCAACAGAAGTAAGAGTAAATTTTGGTTGTGAATACTACCCTCTACATTAATTATACCATACAAGAAAAGGTCATTATAGACTATATATACCCATTTACTACTGCTAAAATCAATAGAACATTAGTGGATGGGAGAGATTTATATGTGTTCTATGGTTCTCGGATTTAATGAAGTAGGAAAAACACAACGTATGCTTGTTGGCGGGAAAGGGGCGAATTTAGGCGAGTTATCAAAAATTCATGAAATTCAAATACCTGAAGGATTTTGTGTGACAACAGCAGGATATCAAAAAACGATTAACCAAAACAAAGCGTTTCAATCATTAGTCAAACAGCTTACATGTCTAAAAGTAGAAAATCGAAATCAAATTAGTGAGATTTCAAGAAAGATTCGACAAACCATCATTGAAACAGAAATTCCATCCGATGTTGTAAAGGAAATTGCCGACTATTTCTCCCAGTTTGATGACAAACATGCATATGCAGTGCGTTCTAGTGCAACTGCTGAGGATATGCCACATGCCTCTTTTGCCGGTCAGCAAGACACATATTTAAATATTATTGGCGTAAATGCCATCCTGGAGCATATCAAGAAATGTTGGGCGTCTCTATTTACAGATCGCGCAGTCATCTACCGTATGCAAAATGGATTTGACCACCAACAAGTGTATTTATCTGTTATCGTTCAAAAAATGGTTTTCCCACATGCTTCAGGCGTTTTATTTACAGCTGATCCACTTACTTCCAACCGAAAGGTATTATCCATTGATGCTAGTTTTGGACTTGGAGACGCGTTAGTTTCCGGCTTAGTATCGGTCGATAATTATAAAGTATTGAATGATAAAATTGTCAGTAAAAACATTGCTGCAAAAAAATTGACTGTTACTGCTGTTGAAGGTGGTGGAACCGAGACACAATCGATTGAAGCTGAGTTACAAAAGATGCAAACACTGACTGATCAGCAAATTCAACAATTGGCACGAATCGGTAGACAAATTGAAATTTATTTTGACTGTCCGCAAGATATTGAGTGGTGTTTAGTTGACGATGAATTTTATATAGTTCAAAGTCGTCCAATCACAACACTTTTCCCCATCCCTGAAGAGAATGATCAAGAAAACCATGTCTATATCTCCGTCGGCCACCAACAAATGATGACAGACGCTATAAAACCATTGGGATTGTCTTTCTTCCTGTTAACTACGAATGCACCAATGCGTAAAGCTGGAGGATGGTTGTTTGTTGATGTCACAAAACAACTTGCTTCCCCTGTTACAAGAACCATGTTTTTAAATGGCATGGGCCAACATGATCCTCTCCTAAAAGACGCACTCATAAACATAATTGAGCGGGGAGATTTTATTAAATCATCACCTACATCTAATGATAATAAAGCGCCGAGTCGCGTAAGTAGCAATACAGGTATGCAAGCACAAGTCAAAACTAATCCATCCATTGTTTCTGATTTTATTAAGCGAAGTCAAAAATCAATTGAAGAGTTAAAACAAAACATATTAACCAAATCAGGTTTCGATTTATTTGATTTTATTCTGGAAGATATTCAGGAATTAAAAAGGATATTATTTGACCCACAAAGTACGGCTATATTCATGTCAGCCATGAATGCTTCAACGTGGATTAATGAAAAAATGAACGAGTGGTTAGGCGAAAAAAATGCATCGGATACACTTACACAATCTGTACCAAACAATATTACTTCTGAAATGGGTCTAGCACTTTTGGATGTTGCAGATGTGATTCGCTCTTATCCAGAAATAGTTGATTATTTGCAATGTGTAAAAGATGATAACTTTATGGGTGATTTAGTCAAGTTAGATGGTGGAGAGGAAGCAAGAGATGCAATACTTGTATTTCTTAACAAATACGGAATGCGGTGTGCTGGAGAAATTGATATAACAAGAACTCGCTGGAGTGAAAAACCAATTACACTAGTTCCCATGATTCTAGGTAATATAAAAAACTTTGAGCCTAATGCAAGCAAGCGCATTTTCGAGCAAGGACTTCGCGTCGCAATAGAAAAGGAAAAGAAACTCTTAGACAGATTAAAACTGTTGCCAGATGGTGAGCAAAAGGCTAAAGAAACAAAACAGATGATTGATCAAATTCGAAACTTCATCGGTTACCGTGAATATCCTAAATTTGGTATCATTAATCGGTATTTCGTTTATAAGCAGGCATTACTGAATGAAGCCGAACGACTCGTGCGAGAAGGCATAATTTATGAAAAAGAAGATATATACTATCTTACATTTGAAGAATTCCGCAATGCAGTATGCACAAATAAACTGGATTACCAGATTATCGATAAGAGAAAGTTAGATTACAAATTATATGAAAAGTTGACTCCCCCTCGTGTGATAACATCTGAGGGTGAAATCATTGAAGGGAAGTATAAAAAAGAGAATCTTCCAGCTAAAGCACTTGCCGGTCTAGCTGTTTCTTCAGGAATTATTGAGGGGCGTGCACGTGTCATATTAAATTTAGAAGATGCTGATTTACAAGATGGGGATATATTAGTTACTACCTTTACCGATCCCAGCTGGACACCGTTGTTTGTTTCAATAAAAGGCCTAGTAACTGAGGTTGGTGGACTTATGACTCATGGAGCAGTCATTGCACGCGAATATGGATTGCCAGCTGTTGTCGGAGTGGAAAATGCCACTAAACTAATAAAAGACGGACAAAGAATCAGAGTTAATGGTACTGAAGGTTATGTAGAAATACTATAATTCATTTCATTTAAATTATAGAAGAATACATTCTAAATTGTAGAATGGTACTTATCTTAAAGGAAAAAGATAAATAATAAATGTTATAGTATTTAAGATATATAGAAAATCAATAATATTGTAGGTCTATTGAGGGATGCTT
Source organism: Ureibacillus sp. (assembly GCA_035555915.1). Taxonomy (GTDB): domain Bacteria; phylum Bacillota; class Bacilli; order Bacillales_A; family Planococcaceae; genus Ureibacillus. Next base: position 47,899 of record DATMGC010000004.1, read on the forward strand.
TTAAGAACTATTAAAAGTACGGGATAAATCCTATGTTAAGTGAATCCACTTAGCATAGGATTTTTTTGTTTATTACTGTGAAGTATTTTATATTATCTATTCTACCTTCATTGATGTTCTTCTTAGAAATGAAATACTTAATATGAAAAAATAGGTTTTCTAAACTAATAGAAAATACCATTTCCTATGTGTCCATCTTCGAACTAGTATTGAAAAATATAATAGTAATATCAAACAGTAAAGAAGGGTAGATATGTCTAAACGAAGCAAATGTCATAAAAAAGATAAAGTAACAAAAAAGCATGTAAGTGGTGGCGGCGATATTAATCTCAACATTACTTTCAAGTTTAATATTAGTGACAATGAAATCCAAATAGAACAAAGAGCTGAGGGCGGCGGTCAGATCAATAAGGACGTCGGAATCAACGCAAATCAAGGTGGTCAAAATGCGTTGGATCATAGCAATACACGTAATGACCAATCTAACTTTGCAGATGGAAACGGAAGAAGTGGTATCGCAGGCAATGAAAATGATGAAGCGGGTGGACAGCAAGGAATTAAAGTAAGAGATAGTATTCTGAATAAGAGTAAAATCGAATCATCTTCGGAGCATGATGAAAGTATAGATCCGTCCGATGGAGATGTTGAAGAATCAAGATGATTAAATAATTATTATATAATTGCAATTTCGTACATTTTCAATTGATTATTTAACAAAAGAAGCAATTGAAAGAGCCCACAGTATGAAAAAAACCTCACTTTGCGGTAAAAAAAGTAAGTGAGGTTGGTTTTTAGAACGATGTTTACTTTGATAACAGGCAATTTTGCAAAAAAATAGAAAGAATGCGAATAAACCTTTTGTATGAGGTTTATTTTTTTGCCTTTAGTAACTAGGAAATAGGATATAAAATGACCTATTCCGCTGAAAAATGTGACTCCGAGGCACTAGAGAGTATGACTTTTAAAAATACTTAAAAATGGATTTGTTATCAAAGGAGGAAACGAATTCCTTTAATAAAAAGGCTTTACTGGATATTACGGAAGGCAAATATTATTCAAAATTAAACTTGAGCACTGAAGTGGCTAGATTTTTGGAGAAAGTGGCTAGATTTCGACAAAAAGTGGCTAGATTATTTCGAAAAGTGGCGAGATTTTCAGTAAAAGTGGCTAGATTATTTCAAAAACATAATTTCTTCATCTTCAATAATGGGCACAATTCTTGTGGTTTGGAATTGTACTTATTTTTTTATGTCCTGATTTTCTATATATAAAACGCTTTCATAATCATCCTGCTCTGCTCATAAAATAAAACATTATTCAGCTTTTTTAAGTTAGTACATAAATTAGGGGGAATTTTGAATGGAACATATTCTTATCGAAACGAAAGACGGGGTACGTACTCTGACATTAAATCGACCGGAACGCTTGAATGCCGTAAATGATACTCTTAGTAAAGAGATTATCCTGGCAATATCAGAGGCTTCAAATGATGATGATGTTCGTGTTATTGTGATTACGGGTAGCGGTCGAGGCTTCTGTTCAGGTCTTGATCTGACTGATAGTGCTAAGAGAAGTTTAGATGAACAAACTCGTTCTCAAAAGTTGGATGAATTAGGTTGGGTAGGTCACCAAGCATTGGGGATTGTCCAATGTGATAAGCCAGTTATCGCTGCCATCAATGGTACTGCTGCAGGGGCTGGATTTGCCTTAGCACTAGCGTGTGATTTGCGCTTCATGTCTGCTACCGCAAAAGTAACAGCAGGATACATTCGACGTGGTCTTAGTCCGGATGCAGGAATGAGTTACTTTTTACCAAGATTGGTCGGGCAGACAAGGGCAGCCGAACTTATCTTAACCGGTAGGGATATTAACTCTGATGAGGCAGAACGAATTGGCTTGGTCAACGGGGTATTCGCTGAAGAAGAATTTCTAGAGCAAGTAATAATTTTTGCTAAGGAATTAGCAGAAGGACCACCAGTAGCAATGACATTTTCTAAAAGATTGCTTACAAGTAGCCCTGACACGGATCTTACAACAATTCTAAAACAAGAGTACGCTTTGATAAAACAATGTTTTGGAACAAAAGATGTGCAAGAAGGAATTAGAGCCTTTGCTGAGAAGAGAAAACCTGTGTTCCGAGGAGAATAGCTCATCCTTTCTCTAGCCATATGTTCAATACTATGCATATAATAATTACTTTCTAACAGTGTAGAGAGATTTTAATAAGGAAATATAATTATACTTTTAATGTACAATCCGTTCAAAGTATCTACTGTAATAATAATAATATTGTAATATACTATTAGTAATAGGTTAACAATGTTAATCTATGTTATGTATCAATATTACTAGATTAAACAGAATGAAACTATCATAGGGAGTCTTGAAATGAAAAAGAAAATAAACTATCTTTTGTTACTTTTAGCGGCCATCTTTGTGGTTGGTTGTACCAACGTTGAAGATACATCCGTTACAGATATCGAAACAGATTCACAAGAAGCCTCAACAGATGAAACAAATACAAATAGTGAAAAAGAAGAAACAATCACTACAGCTGTTGATGAAACAGAAGTAGAGGAAAACTCTACAAAATCAAAGAACGACCTGTTCTCAGGATACAAACTTATTGAAGTTGATGGTGGGGATTTATCTGGATACCGTGAACCGAACGTGGTCGTTGATATTGGATTTGGGGATCGTGAATATTGGGCATTTACAAATGAATATGGTCAACTAGTACGTGTCATTGCAGATGAAATTATTTTACAAGATGATCGTAACGAACCGGTTACTTCATCAGGCAGATATTACGCTGATGAGGCAAAAGTTCCTGGTGTCGAAAGAAAAGATTTAGATGAAGGACATATCATTGCAGATTCTCTTGGAGGGGTATCAAATGCGTATAACATTACCCCACAAGAAAGTACGCTCAACCGTCACGGTGATCAGGCTTATCTAGAAGACGCGATTCGTAAAGCGCGGGGAGCCACTAATTTCGAAGCAATTATCACATATCCAAATACGAAAACGCAAATTCCTTCAAGCTATCAGTATACTTATACTTTAAAAGGCAACGTAATCGTTGATATATTCGACAATGTAAACCCAGATAAAGTTAATTCATCACTTGGTTTAACAAGTAGTGAATCACCATCTAATACAGCTAGCTCAAACACTAGCTCAAACTCAAAAGGTGATGTATCAAGTGTGGATACAGACGGTAATGGACAAGTAACGATTAAAGAAGCAAAAGCAGCTGGCTATAAGATGCCAATAACGAAAGATCATTGGTTATACCAGTATATGCAAGATAATGATCATGATGGTATGGTAGGAGAGTAATCTTCTAGAAGTTTGAGATAATTTATATTAAATATGCTATTTTTGAACTGATGGTAACTTGGTTCAATTCAATAATCATGTTTTACTAACTGGCGCTTTCCTATTACAAGGATAAGCGCCGTTTTTATTTAAGAGATTAATCAGACGCAATTCTTGTGACAGCAATTGTGCTTTTTCAGTAATAGTACCCTATTAGAAGTCATGTATATGTTCATAAAAGCACTACTTACAAATGGAGAAGCATATAAAAGCGTGATTGAATCATACATAGATTAATTGTCTCACATAATTCACCTTTTTATAGGGGTTTTAGGGACTATGTATCTAATAATATATTTGTACTTAAAAAGATTGATGCATTTAATTTTGTTTAAAATGGGAAAAATACATTTTTTTCAAAAATTTTTGTGACATAATGAGGAGAATAGGAGGTATCCATATGAGGAAAAAATTGGGTAGTATTAATACATATATATCTACAATTATTTTATTGACGCTTACAATGTTTGATCCAGAAGAAAATCTTATGCGGGATGTCTATATGGCGGCTTTAACAGGTCTAATTTATATTGTCTTTATATTTGGATGGAGTAAGCTAGTGCAGAAAACCAAATTTGAAGCCTTACATAAATGGCTATTTGTATTAATCACATGGTATGCATTATTAACGATTGGAGATATTTTAATTTTTCAAGAAGTTTTGAATGCGTTGGTTTTGCTGGGGTTGCTACTTTGTTTACTAATACGCCTTTATGTTTATCCTACAAATAGGATGATTGTAGATGCGTTAACTGCAGCTCTATTACTCGTGACGCTCTACATTGCAATGCAATTTGACCATACGATTATTCCAGGAGGGGTGATTGGTGGCATCGTCATTTCAATGCCATTTTTAATACTTGCGGCAAAGAAATCCCTAAGTGTCACACAGATTGTAGGACGTCTTGTGTTTTTCTTAATGGCGTTTACTATTTTATTTCTTGCACCTGCAACACCTATCATCGCAGAGGGAGGCTATTTGTTGTATTTAATAATGGTTATTTTCATTGTGGCATTTTTATTTAGACGCAAAATCGAACTGCTATTGCCTCAGCAAGCGATGCCTGTATTATTAATAGTTACTTTTATTATGTATGTTGTAAAGTTTATTTAATAGCTCATAAAATGGGGGGACTTTTAAGAAAGTAAAAGCTTTCTCATCAGCCCTCCTTTTTGAATTTATGCAACACCAGGTAATCTTCCTTTGCACAACTTGCTGCTCTTGTATAAATACTTGTAAGGTAGGTAACGATTTCCAAAACTCCCGAATAATATGTAACGATAGAAATTATTTAGGGAGGATATAGATATGTATTACGGAAATTATAATAATCCTATGTATTTACAAAATACTCAAAGGATTTCTCCACAACATGCACAACAAATTGCTCTTGGAAGAGTACCTGGTCAAATTGTACATGTAGATTTGGATATGGATAACGGTGTTTTTAAATATGAAGTGTACATTATGACACCACAAAATAGAGTATATGAAGTTGAAATCAATGCAAAAACAGGACGTATTATTAAAGTAGAACAAGAAGATGATAATGAATTTTATGATTAAAAATTACGGCTAATAGAAATTCTTCGGGCACAATTCTTGGAAAAAGAATTGTGTTTATTTAAGTATTCAGGCCATATTTTACCAGCCCACCGATTAGGCGCTTTCCTTGAACTGCGACTGTCTTCGGTTAAATGCTTTTTCAAAGTAAACAAACCTTATCTTAATAGTTGACATTACAATTGATTTAATTTACCATTAATTCCAATATATAATTTACCAAGCTCACTAGACAGACTAGCGGCTCCCCTATGAACTAGATAGGGGAGCCTTTCGTTTAATGGAGAGGAGAGATGTAAAATAGTGAGTGGAACAATTATTTAACTTTTTTAATCATAAACCTACTATAAAAATAATAATTGGCTTTATTTCTTATTTCATAATATATACTTGTTTAGCTTACTAACAGACTAGCGGCTCCCCTATCGAAATTGATAAGGGAGCCTTTTGTTTAATGAAGAGGGGAGATGAAAATAATTGATCGGTCAATATTCAACAAAAAATAATACAGGAAGTTTAATAGTTTCCCAAAGTCCCTATTTAACTTAGAGGGATTATTAGAATAGGAGTGTGGGAGGCTTGGAACAGAAGCTTTGGACGAAAGAATTTATAGTTACATCATTAGTAAACTTTTTATTAACCATAATGTTTTTTTTATTAATGGTGACGATGTCTAACTATGCGGTAGAAACATATAGCGTGAACGTCAGCACAGCTGGGTTAGTAGCGAGTATATTTGTTCTTGGATCACTGCTAGGAAGATTATTAGTTGGGAGATTAATTGCAAGATTTGGCATGGTGAATGTACTTGTTGTCGGGCTTTTAGGGGCAGTACTTATTTCTTTTAGTTACTTTTTTGCTAATGGAGTTGCTACATTACTACTTATTCGTATTTTGCATGGATTTACAATTGGACTTGTTAGTACAACAACAGGCACAATTTGTGTGCAAATTACACCGATTTCTCGAAAAGGGGAAGGGATTAGCTACTATAGCTTAAGTGCCGTCCTCGGTACAGCTATTGGTCCATTCATTGGCATGCTATTAACCGATTTAAAAAACGGATTTGAATGGATGTTTGCTTTAAATGTCATGACTGGTATTGTTTGTATTTTCGTTATTAAAATAGCACGCATTCAGCTTCCTGAGGTTGAAAAGCCAGCAATTACTAAGAAAGCGAAAGCATTTAGTGTTTCCGATTATATTGATAAGCAGGCAATCCCGATTTCTATCTTGATGTTAACCATTGGATTTGGTTTTTCAAGTGTAACTTCGTATTTAACACTATACGGAAAAGAAACGGGACTAATTGAAGCGGTAGGTTACTTCTTTTTTGTTCATTCAATCTGTGTGCTTTGTTCTAGACCTTTTACCGGGAAAATGATTGATGCACGAGGGGCAAATATTGTTGTCTATCCATGCATGTTATTATTTGCAACAGGTATGTTTGTTTATAGTCAATCTACAGCAACTTGGATGATAGTAATAGCAGCTATCTGTATGGGGCTAGGTTTTGGTAACTTCAATTCCGCAGCACAAACGATTGCGGTAAAGAATGCTGATCCATCTCGACTAGGCACTGCAACAGCAACGTACTTTATGTTTATCGATTTAGGTTTTGGCTTAGGACCGTATATTTTAGGTTACGTAATAGAAGGTGTCGGCTTCCGTTTGTTATACATGGTAGCATCCTGTATCGGATTAGTCTGTTTACCGATTTACTATATAATTTATGGAAAAAAAGAAAAACAGGCATATGTATTAAGGCAATGGAGGAGAGATTTCTAAGGGCAAAAACTGATAGACAAACAGTCGAATACACGTACAACTGAGTAAAAGGTGCAACGTAACAATATATTTAAGAAAATTTTGAGGATGTAATACCTATTCGTGGTTTTATCGAATTGCTTTCTGGAAATTCCATATTTTGTTATGATGATGTTAGTAAATAAAACAAATAGAGGGTATAGGGGGATTGCTAAAATGGAGTACATTACATTAAATAACGGAGTAAAAATGCCAATTGTTGGTACAGGTACAAATACGTATGGAAAAGTAAATAACGTGTTTACAGGTGACTTAAAAAATGAAATACCTGAACTAGTATCAGCACTTGAGTTAGGATATCGATCTATAGACGCAGCCATTATGTATAGAAACGAAGAGCTGGTTGGAAGAGTTTTAGCAGAAAGCGCGGTGCCTCGAGAAGAGTTATTCATTACGACAAAAGTTCCAGCGGACGAAGAATATATTTCTTCAAAGGAAGCTACTCGAGCAGCAATCGATAATAGTCTAAGAAACTTCCGAACGGATTATCTAGACCTTCTACTTATTCACTTCCCTATTGAAGACAAAGACCAACTTAAAAATACTTGGGAAGTCTTTGAAGAATATTACGAGGCGGGCAAACTAAAGGCAATCGGTGTTTCAAACTTTGAAAAGAATCATTTAGATGAATTGAAAGAATTCGCTAAAGTGAAGCCAGCTGTTAATCAAATACAGATTAATTTAATAGAAAGGAATAAAGACCTCCTTGACTTATTAAAAGAAGAGGGCATTACACCTGTGGCATGGAAACCTATGAAAGTCGATGATCATCAAAAAGAAATTTTAGATGAAATCGGAAAAGCCTATAAAAAATCCGGTGCACAAGTATTATTAAAATACCAAATAGAGCGCGGAGTAATCGTTATTCCTAAATCACATAACCCTGAAAATCAAAGAGCCAATTTAGATCTTTTCAATTTCGAATTAACTACAGAAGATGTAGAGAAAATCGAAAACTTATAATTAGTTAACCCTTTATCCTAGTGATATGAGTAATGTCACTAGGATTTATTATTTTCAAACAATGAGTTTGTTTAGGTAATTAGACAATTATTCATTATTTAATGAAGTAATTGAAACCAAATATAAGCTCAATCGTAGAATAAATATTAATTTTTCTGGGGTGATACTAGAAATGTTAGAAATAATTGTAGGATTTTTTTTATCTATTCCATTATATGGAGTACTGATTTGGAGTTATTTCTGCCCTCAAGAAAGCTTACTATTTGGAAAACGGTGGGTGTACAAAGAAGAACCTGAAATATCTGATGGTGCAATTCGTTATATAAAAGTTGCATCATTAACCAGCATAATTGGATTGACATTATTTTTTATTATTTTTATATTAACACAATTTAGAAGTTGATTTTTTGTAGGGAGATATAGAGTGGGAATTCACTTAGAATATAGTCAGAGAAGTTAAATGAGAGAATCCTAATTACTAAGGAGAGACTATGCAAAAAGTAAAAAAAATGATTGCTATTTTCGTATTTATATTGGCTATATTTGCTTTTTCTAATGATAAGTTTTATTGGTTAACTAATATTATTTTTATTCTAATAGGGATTAATTTAATCATTTTAGGCATAGAAACATTTATGCAAAACAAAAGAACAATTTTTCCATATTTCATTACAGTAATGGCGATAATAATTATGTTCCTTACTATCTATAAGTTAGTATAATGGAAGCTTTAATTTGGTGTCTATCATAAGAATTATAACGAAATCAATTCTAGCAATATCCATACTAAGACATAATCTCAATCTGTGCTTTAATAAGGAGTTGTATAAGATGAATGAACATAGTGGTATACAAATAAAACGCTCTTCAAAGGCAGAAAATATTCTCCTTCAAATCAATAGTAAAACAAAGCTAGGGGATTTACGAAAAATCGCAAAAGACATTAAAAAAGATCACGAATTAGCGATAGAATTGTGGTCAAGTGAAGAGTATTTGCCTAGACAATTAGCAATCTTAATTATGGATAAAAAACTTCTCTCTGAAGATGTGCTTAATAAACTTGTTGAGGATATGCATACGCACAGTTATGTTGAGCGAAATAATTTGATGGATTGGTTAATGGCTAATCAGCTTACGAAAGACAAGAAGACAATAATATTGATGGAGTCATGGGAAAATAGCCCTTCTGCTCTTCAAAGGAGAGTCTTCTGGTATTATCAAGGGCGATTGAGATGGACTGGACAAAGATCGCCTGATAACACCGCAGATTTACTATCTAAAATAGAAGCAAATATTATGCAGGAAGTACCGGAAGTTCAATGGGCTATGAATTTCACTGCAGGCTGGATAGCCGTTTATGATGAAAAGTATCGTGCACGATGTATTCAACTTGGTGTGAAAACGGGTCTTTACAAAGATGACAAAGTATCAAAAGGATGTACGCCCAACTATTTACCGGAGTTCATTACAATAGAAGTTAATAAAAGACATAAAGACTAGATACCACTGAAAGATTTATTAAGGTTTAATGCGAAAAATAAAGAAACTAATATATTTATGATTTGGCGTGTTCGTTGAAGAAGAGACAGCATTGGCTGTCTCTTCTTCAAATTTATTTAAACCATTCAAATTGTGAAGAAGTTCTAAGAAAATTTAAATGGCCAAAAGGGAAAATGTTATTCAATCGAATTTGCTATGTCTATCAGAAGTTGTGGTGAATGAAGATTCGTTAATTCTTTGTCAATACTGACTACATACTGTAAGTTGTTTTTTTCAAAGACAAAAACGCTAAATGTATTTTGTTCAGAATATATACCTGTTTGTTCATTATTAAGCGGATATATATTTCCTTCATAATCACTCGGATTAGTATGGATATCGATTTTTAGAATATTATTTCTCATTTCTCTATTTACAAATCGAATTTGCAGTTGTATATTCTCACTATTTTTCTTATCTTTATACACTGCACCAAACTCGTGTGTAAATTGTTCATCTAGAATCATTGTTGGCAGCTTTACCACACAATTACAATACTTTTCAAATTCTTTAACAGCTTCATCCACACTTTTATATCCCACTCTTTTTGAATGATCCTCATAATATGGAGTCGTTTTTTGTGGATTATTTGCAAAAGCTATTCCATCTTTTGTCTCGGCAAATAAGCAAATCCCTATTAGTATTAATATTATTAACCTTTTCAAAATTCATCTACCTATCTTAGTTTTAGGTTAGTTTGTCCATGTTTAGTATAAATTATTTCTGGCTTTACATTAATTAAACAAAACACTCATCTATACTCTATAATAATCATAATGTTTAACCACCGATAATGTATGTTATTATTTTGGGTTTATCAAGATTTTAGCCTGGATTCATAAAAAAATAACCACTTGAAATGTTGATTAGACAACGTTCCAAGTGGTTTAGATTTAATCGTTTTGTTTATATAAAAATCATTTACTAGCTGATGTATTCTATAACCGTTTAAGCATCTTTCTCAACAAGGTATGTTATTAAAACAAACAGTAAAAATGCAAGTAATAGTAGCGTTCCGCCGATGATGAATAGTATCATGACGAAAGTTTCATTTAGGTTAAATGGGTTTAAGTTATACATCCACATACCAAACGTTAAGCCGAATGCGCCGGTCATCGCTAATATCCCATGTGCGGTTACTAATTTTTTATATTTTACACGATATATCTTATAGAAAATCCCCCAGGCAAAAACCGATAGCCATCCAACGAGTAGAATGTGAGCGTGGATAGGGCGAAGTGAATAATCCATATTGCCTGACATTTGTGAGCCTAAAAATGTACCAATTAAACCGAAAATCGCTGCGAAGCGAATTAAACGAATACTCCATTTCTGTTCCATTATTTCCCCCCTAGAATATGTTCTTCTTATAGAATAGCAGATGAATATAAACTTAAAATGAACAATTGGGAGTTTATTACCATTCCAATGACAAGAAGTAAAATGAGAGTTTGAGACTATTAGAATTTAACCTTTACTCTTAAAGGAACTAAAGGAGAATTGAAACTTTAGTGTCTGTAATTCGTATATTACAGTTATAACTAGAAACCAAGATAAGACTTGTCCAAGCAGAATAATGATTTATCATCCATATAATTGTGAATTTATCGGAGGTATCAAATATGTCTATAAGTATTATTTCTATAATTACTATTATTCTATGGATTGCAATATCCAAAGAACTTGAAAAATCTTCAAAAGGGGAAAATAAACAGAAATTAATTATTTTTATGGCTTCTGGTTCGTTATCGACTCTAATACTTACTATCTCACTGTTTCAAAAACTCCAGTTTTAATAAAATTGAAAACGTAAATATTTTAGTAGGAAAGCTAAGAAAACTCAGTAAGTATGAAGTGTTTTAAGCGAAGAATGTAATTATTCAACATCAGGTGCTTTTCATCAATAAGCAGAGCGCTTTTTTATGTTATAGGGCAACATTGTTCAATTATAAATAGGGTATTTGTAAATTTTAAATTAGGTTAGAAGTGGGGTGTGTTTGTAAATGACTTTAAGACCGTTTTTAGCATTAGTAACAACCGTTGTTTTTCTCGCAGGATAGGGATTGATTACTAATAGGGAAATGATAAGAAAAAAAGACTCGATTCATTTACTGTGAATCAAGCCTTGAATAAAGTAGGGTAATGCAAACAATACCAAAGTTTACTGCTATTTATACAATTCCTTATATAAAACATATTTTAAAGCTGAAATTTCATCTTCAGAGAGTTTACCCTCAACTTCAGATACTACTTCATCTATACCAATTGAACTGTTTTGCGCTTGTTCCTGAATATCAAGTAAACGATTAACGCCCACTTTTTTTATTAACACACGTGTTGCTTCTTCCTTAGTCTGGAAGGGAAGAGTTTCAGGATTTGTATTTGCAGCCTCGTTTACGATTTCCTGAATTCTTGGATCACTCTCAATATAGGATTTTACTTCTTCTAAATCTTCGTCATCTAAAGTAGATTCTGCTTTTTCGATGATTTTTTCAGAAGCGATATTTGTGCCAAAATGCCACACAGCATAACCAGCTACGCCGAGTAACACAAGAATTATTGCGGTAATTGTTAAAAACTTTTTCATCAACTCACTCCTGATAATTTATAAACAACTTCTCAAAACCACGAGAAAAGTCATTTCTAAGGTGAATGCATTAAGTTATACAAATATAAAGACTACATTCTTAATAAAAAGGTTGCTAAACTAAAGTTTGGGAACCATTTATTTACTATTCCTGTCTATAATGGTAAAGGTTGTGGTTCTTTGGGCAGAAAATATAATTTGTGGTCCTTTATATTATGTTTGTTTTTAATAGTGCTATCATTCCAAGCACTTTATGCAACCTATACCCGAACATGGCAAGTGGCACCATCTGCTTTAACTTTATGGATATTTACAATTGTCACTTTCGTTATAGGTTGTATTGGATTTAAAGATAAGAGTAGTATATGGGCACGGTTGAGGAGTTGGTTTACAGTATCAACTTCAATCCTTCTCTCAATCATTTTTCTATTAGGAGTCTGTGTAAACGCAATTGCGACTGAACATATTGAAACAGTACAATCACCTGACGCAAAAATTATCATCGACTTTTACACTTTAAATGGTGGAGCTGCTACATCTATTAGTGTAACTGGAATTGTAAATGGACCCCTTTGGTTTAAAAAGCGGATTTATTATGAAGGCCCTATGGACAGGGTTGATGTTGAATGGATAGATAATTCTATTATTACAATTAACAATCACACTCTAAACTTGGAAAAGGGAGAGTTTTACTCGAATTAGTTTTTTACTGACTGGTGATTAGGTATTAGTAAAGCTAAGAATTATTTAACAAATAAAAGAAAGCACTGGCTTGATGCCAAGTGCTATCTTGTAAAAAAGGATGGAAACAATATTTCCATCCTTATCAATAATCTTCATACCTATGACAGTAGATTACGATCAGATGCTTTTTTCATTGCATCATCCCAATTTGGGAAATAATACAATGCATTTTTCATTAACTCTGGATTTGACTTTTTTACTTCTTTCTTTCGTAGTGGCTGTCCTTCTTGTTGTACTAATTTAGCAATTTGATCCACAACTTCTTCAACACTCATATTGACTTCCATATGAATTCCTCCCTTTTGTTACTTGTACTATTTTTTCCTAAAACATAAAAAGAAATACAATTCTGCTTCAATTTATAAAAAGAAATATAAAGGTAGGAAGTGGGGGGGAATATGGAATTTAATCAAAGGGGAATTCTACAAGAAATTGTGCTTTTTTTTGTTTCCGCAATATGGCATATCTCTAATAAAAAAATAAAGTAATAAAAAAACCAGCTGGTACATTGAGAACCAACTGGGGTTAATATCACATCAAAACTAAACTTAAGTTATTGTAGATATTTTTCGGATTCCTTTGTGTAATGATGTACTTGATTTAGTTGGCCATTTTTGAGTTTTAGAGGCCATTCTGAATCAGCTAATACTGCACGACCGACAGCTACATAGTCGTACTCTCCACCTTTGATTTTTTCATCGATTATTTTAAGATTTTCTTCTATTGACAGGTCATTATTATCCTTATTGCTTAAATATGCGCGGTTAATACCTACAGAACCAACAGCAATCGTTGGTTTCTTAGTAATTCGCTTCGTCCATCCAGCTAAGTTCAAAGAAGGATCTTCTTCCATAAATTCAGGCTCCCATACGCGTCTAGTTGAGCAGTGGAAAATATCTACTCCTGCATCAACTAAGGGGGCAAGCAATTGCTCAAGCTCAATAGAGTTCTTCGCTAATTTCGCTCCATAATCGACTCCTTTCCATTGAGAAAAACGGAAAACAATTGGAAAATCGGGCCCAACTTCTTTACGACAAGCACGAACAATATCTGCTGCAAATTTTGAACGCTCACTTATATCCCCGCCATACTCATCATTACGTTTATTCGTTACGTCCCAAAAAAATTGATCGATTAAGTATCCATGAGCACCATGCAATTCAATTCCATCAAAACCGACTAGTTTAGCATTTGATGCAGCCTCCGCATATGCAGCAATCATTTCTTTTACCTCTTGGTTTGTCAGCGCCTTAATTTTTTCATTTTCTTTACCTTTTAAAGTAAACCCAGACGGACTTACAGGAGGGGAGTCAATATTTGGTGGGCTACCTGCTTTTCGGGCAGCACCTACATGCCACAATTGTGGAATGATTTTTCCTCCTGCTTCATGTACTTGAGAAACAACATTTGACCAGCCCTTTAAGGCATCCTCACCATAAAAACGAGGTATATTGTTACTTGCTACAGCTGCTGGGTGGTTAATTGCAGTCCCTTCAGTAATGATAAGACCAATTCCATTTTCTGCACGTTTCCGGTAGTATTGTGATACATCTTCTCCTGGTACCCCATCCGGCGAAAAGTTTCTTGTCATAGGGGCCATTACTAACCGACTTTTTAATACGTCATTACCAAACGGTACGGAATCTAATAAAGTATGACCTGCGAACTTTTGATTCAAAGTGTGAACTTCCTCCCCTTAATTGGTTTTATCGTGCTACCTTAATTTCACCATTCAAAAATAAGTAAACAAAGAAGTACTGATATATATTCATTTATTGTTTCCACATTAAGGTGCTTGTCCTTCCTGAATGGTCCGTACTCACAGTATATTCGGAAACAAAGAGAAAAATTATAGAATGTTACTATTAAAATAGGATTGTTATCAAAGATTAAGCATTTTATATTTCCAATGTAGCTATAATGTTTATTCCCTCTAGTTTAAACTTTAACATTTAATAAAACCGGTACTTTACCTCTAACGAATACGTCTTCTAACTTAAAAGGGGCCGTCTTCTAAAATTAATTGAGGAGAAGAAGGTGTAAACTTACTACATCATAATGAAATAGCATAAAATATAATATTTATAGATTAAGTTTGAAGCTGTGGGGAAGACCATAAAGAACAGCACAGGGGGATAAATATGACACGATCGGGGAGGCTTTACTTTTTTTGTGGAAAAATGGGGGCAGGAAAATCAACTACATCTATACAATTGGCTAAAGATAAATATGCAGTACTGTTATCTGAGGATGAATGGCTTTCCTCGCTTTACCCGAATGAAATCACAACCTTTGACGATTATTTAAAATACTCAGCCCAGTTAAAGCCCTTGGTGAAAAAACATGTCCAAAACATATTAAGTGTCGGTACAGATGTCGTAATGGATTTTCCAGGGAACACTCAAAAACTGCGAAAATGGCTTTTGGACATAGCAAAAGAGGTCAATGCAAACCATCAACTAATTTACCTTAATTTAAATAATGAGCAATGCTTACGTCAAATTGCAAAGAGGAGTAACGAACAACCCGAAAGAGCAGCTTTTGACACGGAGTCTGTGTTTATGCACGTTACTAAATTTTTTGAAGCACCAGAAGCATCAGAGGGTTTAAATATATTAGAGTTAAACGGAAAAGAATAACTGGTTTCCATACAAAAACAGCCTATTCAAGCGAATAGGCTGTTTGCTTTAGTAGTGGAAGGTCTGGTTGTATTCATATGTAAATTTAATTAGACCTTTAATAATGGATGAATATTTGAAGAAGTTTTTTTTGAGCTTTATTCATTTTCATACCATGGATTTAAGTGAACAAGTACTTCTTTTACTTCAGGGTGTTTATCCATTATTGTTTTTTTAATCTTTCGGATAATATCATGGCCTTCTTGGATGGTTAAATTACCTGGTATACCCACACGAATATCTACCAATACATAATGACCGAGTTCTCTTGCACGTAAACGGTCGATACGTTTCACTTCAGGAATAGTTAACAATAGACCTTGAAAGTTATCTAAAATCTCTTGGCTTACGCTTTTCTCCATAAGTATAGCACCAGCTTCTAACAGCATTCCATATGCAAGCTTGAAAACGAGGATTGTCACAATAATTCCAGCAATTGGATCTCCGTATAGAAGTATCTCTATATGTTTGGCTTCCCCATATAGTGCAAGTGAAATGCCAATTACCGCTGCAAATGAAGCATAAACATCTGCCAGATGATCGTAAGCAGTGGCAATCAAGCCTTTACTATTCGTTTTCTTACCCATTCTCATCGTATATACATATAAAACCAGTTTCCATACTAGTGAAATAATCGCAGTGATTAAGGCGATAATACTTGCTTTTTCGGGTTCATGAAAAAATACTTTGATGGATTCAAAAGCGATATAACATGCTGCGAACATCAAAATGATTCCTACAATGGATGAACTTATCACTTCCGCTTTCCCATGGCCATATGGATGATCCTCATCAGCAGGACGTTTAGAAATGCGCATAGATGTTAATGTTGCTCCACTTGCGATAACATCTCCTGCATTATGATAACCATCCGCCAGAAGTACCGGACTTTGGAAAATCGTGCCCACTACAATTTTTAGAACGGTTAATATAATGTTGCTCACTAAACTAACCCATCCAGCAACCATTGAAGCACTTGAATTAGTGTGTTGATTCATAAATTTATCCTCCACTAAAAATCTTTCCTTAAAGAAACAAAACCCTTTGACTAGTCTTAGTCAAAGGGTTTTATATTAAATAATATAGGTTTTTTGCATTTGAAATTTGAATCATGTCTCTCACTCCATTAAATAAATGCCCAAATCAGTATAGCGCTTTCTATTTGTAGATTCAATTATTTTCTAAGATTTAATTTGAACTTATTTACAAGAAGACAAATGCTTTGTGAGTGATTATTTCTAAGCATTTGTCTTGTATGAGTGTTTAGCCCGAAGTACTAACTAATAAATAACTGCAAACCCATATAAACAGCCATTCCCCAAATTATCAAAGCAGAGATTTGATTCATGCGCTTTAATAGTTTTCCGTTTGTATCAATTTTGCCAATCGTTTTCCCGGTAATCGCTAATGTAAAAAACCAAATCCAGGAAACCAATATACATGCTACTGTAAAGATCCATTTATCTAGCCCTGTATAGACTAAAGAGCTTGTACCAATTACCCCGATTGTGTCTAAAATGGCATGAGGATTTAATAAGGAAACAGAAGCTGCAAATAGTATCTGACGTTTTGTAGAAAAGGAGTGAGATTCATCACTTTGTTTTACTTCATTTGTATCTTTCCACATTAGCCATCCCATATATACTAAGAATAGGAACCCAATCAAAAACATGAAGGTTCTTAACCACTCAAAACTTAAAATAATAAGCGATACACCTGCTACAGCTAATGAAATAAGTATTGTATCGCATACTCCCGCTGTGATAACAGCTGGTATTGCATGAATAAATTTTTTATGAGTTGCTCCCTGATTAAAGATAAATACATTTTGTACGCCTAAAGGCAAGATTAATCCGAATGCAAGCATCAGTCCGTGAAGTAGTGCTTCCATAATATATTCCCTCCTAATTCTATCTATAGAATAACGAAGGTTCGTCTGAATGTCTCCAACCAATTGGATGGAAAGGGAACCAACCATTTTGGTACAATGAAAAAAACAACGTAGTCAGGAATGGTTTAGTAATGGAATGGAAACCCCAAAAATCTTCATCGACCTCTTTACATCAGCAAATATCTAATTATATGAAAAATAAAATATTAAATGGGGAATGGACAATTGGTATGAAAATACCATCTCAAAGGATGTTAGCCAAACAATTTGATGTGAATCGAAGTACTATTGTTACTGCACTAGAGGAATTAGCAGCAGATGGGTTAGTTGAATCTAAAGTAGGTAGTGGTACGAGGGTTGTAAATAATACTTGGAGTTTACTTGCTACAACTCCACCTCCTGATTGGATAAGTTATGCTCATTCGGGTATTTATGAGCCTAATATCAACATCATTCAGAAAATAAACGAAGCAGAAGCAAATTCTAATATCATTCGACTAGGTACCGGGGAACTTTCTCCTGATTTACTACCTAATGAGCAAATGAAGATGTTTTTACAAAATGATCTGGTTGGTACCTTACCTTTAGGGTATGAAGAGCCAAAAGGAAGTTTGGAACTAAGAGAAACAATTAGCGATTACTTAAAAAAGAAAGATATTGTAGCAGCACCTTCCTCTATATTAATTGTCTCAGGGGCACTACAAGCACTGCAATTGATTTCAATTGGTCTATTAAAACGTGGTTCAGTCATCTTTCATGAAACACCATCTTACCTAAATTCAGTCCATGTGTTTCAATCGGCTGGCATGAATTTATTTGGAGTCCCTATAGATAGTGAAGGTATCAAATATGATTCTATTGATCGTTTAAAACGACAACATCATGCTTCTTTACTTTATACGATTCCATCGTTCCATAACCCAACGGGAACCTTAATGTCTGAAAGAAGAAGGAAACAATTAATAGAGGTCTGCAAAAAAGAAGCACTTCCTATAATAGAGGATGATGTTTATGGAGAATTATGGTTGGATACTCCACCTCCAAAACCATTAAAAGCAAACGATAGGCAAGGGAATGTATTGTACATTGGTAGTATTTCAAAATCACTAAGTTCAGGGTTAGGAATCGGATGGATAGTTGGGCCAGAACCAGTTATAGATCGACTAGCGGATATTAAAATGCAAACAGACTATGGATCTAGTTCCATTTCTCAATATGTCGTGAACAAATGGATTAAAAGTGGATTGTACGAGGAGTATTTAAATCAAGTACGACTAGAACTAAAAACTAGAAGAGACGAAACTATTAGGATTTTAAATACATATTTCTCTGATCTTGCGTTATGGAGAATTCCTAAGGGTGGTTTTTATATCTGGCTAAAAATAACACCAAGTATTTCAATACGAAAATTATTTGAATTAGCTCTACAAGAAGGTATTCTACTGAACCCGGGGAACGTCTATGATAAAAATGAACAGCAACATCTTCGCTTGTCGTACGCTTATGCATCTTTAGCAGATCTTGAAAAAGGCTTAAAGCGAATTTCGGAACTAATAAAAACACTAACGAATATTAAAACAGATATAAAAATAACTTAAATGATGGCGTTGGAAGTACTACACATTATAAAAGAAGGAACAAAAGGGGTTTCAATTAGAAATTTCAAGATTAAGGAAACTTTATAGTATGGATATCCGTATAACAGGTGATGGGGAAATTTGAAAGTAATACAAACGGGATATCGGCCTATTATCGATTAACAATAAATGGAAATATTGGTAAATATGTTACTTCAAAACGTTATGAAAATACGAAAATATTTCAAAATTACTTTCAGATATTTATGAGTTGAAGGGAGCTTTAGAATGACGTTAATTCTAGAACATGTTGTAAAAAAATATAAAGACTTTACGGCTGTAAATGACCTGAATTTTACTATTGGAAAAGGTGAGATATTTGGGCTAATTGGTCAAAATGGTGCTGGTAAAACCACTACCTTTCGTATGATTTTAGATTTACAAGATCAGACTTCAGGTAACATCACATGGGATGGCGTTCCTATGAAAAAAGTAAACCGTGATTATTTAGGGTATTTACCAGAAGAACGAGGAATTTTTCCACAGATGAAAGTGGAAGAACAACTTTTATTCTTTGGAGAATTGCGCGGTATGAAGCGTAATGAGTTGAAAAAAGAAATCGATTTTTGGATCGAACGATTTGAATTAGAAGAAAAACGTCATAACAAGGCGGAGACCTTATCAAAAGGAAATCAACAAAAAGTACAATTAATTGCCAGTTTTATTCATAAACCCAAATTTTTGATACTTGATGAACCATTTAGTGGGTTAGATCCTGTAAATAGAGATTTATTGAAAAACGCAATTTTATTATTAAAAGAAAAGGGTGTAACCATACTTTTCTCCAGTCACCAAATGGATAATGTCGAAGAATTATGCGATCATCTTTGTCTTTTAAAGAAAGGTATCTCTCTCTTTTCTGGTAGTTTGTTAGATTTAAAGAAACAATACGGGAAAACAAAATTAACTCTTCGTACCAATGTACCTTTATCTGAATTGGAGAAAATGGCGGGTGTAAAAGAAGTTAAAGTTGATAGAGATGAATATATTCTTACGTTAATAGATGAAACCTTTGCTGAATCTATTTTTGAGGTAGTCTCAAATGGACAATATATTGAGAAATTTAGTCTTGATTATTTATCACTAGATGAGATTTTCAAAGATAAGGTAGGTGGCAATGGTGAATAAATTATGGACATTGATCAAACAAGTATATAAGCAAAAGATTCGTGCAAAATCATTTATATTGATGACCCTTTTATATATTGTTGTAATGGTTGGCATTATGTTTTGGTCTGATATCAAAGCGATATTTGTAAACGAGGAAGCATTAGAGATTGCATTAGTGAACGAAACGTCAGCTGAATTGGAATCAATATTTGTTTCTAATGATGATCTAGCATTTAGTTTCCCTACCGAATCAAAAGAAACGTTATATAATCAGTTAAAAGAAGAAAAATTTGATGCTGTCGTAGTTATTAGTGAGGAAGCGGAAGTATTAAAAGCAGACATCGCTACATATACGCCTCTTAAATTAAATGATCAATCTGCTATTTCATCCTTTGTTCAATATGCAGGTAAAATTTATGGCGTGCAACAATTAAATTTAACAGCGAGTGAAGCAGATCGTATCTTAAATTCTGAAGCAATTATTACAAATACGAACTTAAACGAGGAATTAGCTGATGGTAAAAGTGAGGACGAAAAGCAATCGGGTATGTGGGCTTCTTACTTTGTTGGAATTGTCATTTACTTCTTTATAATGGCCTTCCTATCAATGATTACAACAGATGTGGCTTCAGAAAAAGGATCGAGAGCATTAGAAATGCTATTAGTTAGTGTGAAGCCAAGTACACATTTTCAATCAAAAATTATCGGTGTTACTTTACTAGCTCTTACACAATTTGTCGTTATATTTGGTGTTTTATTTGCCTTACTTCGATTTACTGATAATGGCTCAAAATGGAAAATGGTAGAATCTATCATAAATGAACTTTCTTATTCCTATGTATTTTATGTGATAGCCTTTTTATTCTTAACTATTATCCTCTTCCTAATTATCGGTGCACTATTTGGCTCACTTGTATCAAAGGTAGAGGAAGCTTCACAAGTAATGACTCCAGCAATAATGACAGCACTAGTTGGTTTTTATGTCATGATTTCAGGTGTAGCAAACCCGGATACGTTACTTATTAAAATCTTCTCTTACATCCCTTTAACATCAGGAATGGTTATGCCGATGCGTATTGGAGCTACTGACATAGCTTTAATCGAACCAATGATATCTTTAGCTTTATTAGTACTTACTGTCATCGCGATTTACATGATTAGCCTGTCGTTCTATAAAAGAAGTGTTTTGACATATAGCTCCGGAGGGCTAATTCAAAAAATTAAAACGGTATTAAAGGTAACAACTTAATAATGAATGAAGACCATCTTAGTAATAGATGGTTTTTTTTATGGGTAAATCTTTAGTAATCTTATGGTTTACGACTTTTGGAGGAAATGTTTCGGATTCTGAATTATTTTTAGAAATAGTCTTCACAGTGCAGGTAATAATTGCTAAAATAGGTTGGTCTTGCTAAGGACTGAATTTTTAAAAATTTAATAATGTATCAGTGAAGAAGGTGAATGAATGAAAGTATTCCTAAAACTAAGTTGGTTTTTCAAAATGAGGAAAAAGCAATATATTATTGGAATATTAATGTTAGGATTAGTCGCCCTTTTGAATTTGATACCACCTAAAATGATTGGTTATGTTATTGATGAGATTGGGAATGGTGAGTTAACTCCGAATTCACTCACCAAATGGATAGCTATCATTGTCGTTACAGCAATACTAACCTATATCCTTCGGTACTATTGGCGTCGAATGATTTTTGGCTCTTCTAACTATTTAGCAAAGTTACTTAGGGAAAAGTTATTTCGACATTTTACTAAATTAAGTACATCTTTTTACCAACAACATAGGGTAGGAGACTTGATGGCTCATGCCACAAATGACATCGCAGCAGTCCAACAGACAGCCGGTGGTGGAGTTTTAACGCTATTTGATTCAGTTACGACAGGCGGGTTTGTTATATGCGCAATGGCTTTCACGATTGATTGGCGTTTAACTTTAATTGCCTTAATTCCGATGCCGTTAATGGCAATATCTACTAGTTATTATGGAAAGTTACTACATTCTAGGTTTCGAGAAGCACAAGCGGCATTTTCAGATTTAAATGATAAAACGCAGGAGAGTATTTCTGGTGTTAAAGTCATTAAAACTTTTGGACAGCAAAAGGAAGATACGACTGATTTTACACGTCTATCAAACGAAGTAGTGGCTAAAAATATGAAAGTTGCAAGAATCGATTCATTGTTTGATCCGACAATTAGCTTAATCGTTGGGTTCAGTTTTTTACTAAGTTTAGGGTTTGGCGCAAAGTTTATCTATGAAGGAACAATGTCGATTGGTGATTTGGTTGCATTTAATACTTACTTAGGGTTACTTGTTTGGCCAATGCTTGCATTTGGTATGCTTTTTAATATTATGGAGCGAGGCTCAGCCTCTTACGATCGAATTGAAGAACTCCTCTCTGTACCAATTGAAATTGAGGACAAAGAAAAAGCATTGGATCTTAAACCTAATGGGGACATTGAATTTAAGATTGAAGATTTCAAATATCCTGGAGATGAAACGAGTGCACTCTATGATGTTCAATTTTACTTAAAACGCGGAGAAACATTAGGGATTGTAGGGAAAACAGGTTCTGGAAAAACGACGATTTTAAAACTATTATTGCGTGAATTTGAAGGGTATAATGGAAAAATTAAATTTGGAAAACATTTCATAGACGATTATAAAAAAGCAAGATTGCGAGAATCAATTGGATATGTACCTCAAGATCATTTCTTATTTTCAACTTCAATTTATGAAAATATAGCATTCCAGAATCCAAATGAAAATCGTGAAATAGTAGAACGGAGTGCAAAGATAGCACAAATTCATGAGGATATTTTAAGATTCTCAGAAGGCTACCAAACAATAGTAGGGGAACGAGGTGTTTCCTTATCAGGTGGACAAAAACAAAGAATTTCAATTGCAAGGGCTTTAATGATGCATCCAGAGCTTTTAATTTTAGACGATTCGTTATCAGCTGTTGATGCAAAAACAGAAGAAGCGATACTTAAGGCATTGAAGGAAGCAAGGAAAAATTCAACCACAATTATCACATCCCATCGTCTAAGCGCGATTGAACATGCGCATTTAATCATCGTAATGGATCATGGAACGATTGTTGAAAAGGGTAGCCATGAAGAATTAATGTCACTTCAAGGTCGGTATTTTGAAATGTATCAACTACAGCAACTAGAACGATTAGTTGAAAAGGGAGGGGAATGAATTGAACAACAAGCTCACCTTTTCAAAAAAAGAACAAAGAACAATCATCTTAAGACTTTTAAGTTATTTAAGACCACATAAAAAGGCAGTTTTTTTCGCTTTATTTTTACTTATGCTCACTGTGCTTGGAGATGTGATTGGTCCTTATCTAATAAAGATTTTTCTTGATGAGCATGTAGCAAAGAATAATTTTGAGACAACTCCTCTTCTTCTTTTAACAGTTTCTTATTTTATCATACAGATACTAAATGTTTTCATTACTTATTTACAGCTTGTTAAGTTCCAAGAAATTGCATTAAAGATTATTCAACGTTTACGAATAGATGTTTTTACAAAAATCCATAAGCTCGGTATGCGATATTTTGACAAAACACCAGCTGGGTCAATTGTTTCTAGAGCGACAAATGATACTGAAGCCATCATGGAACTATTTGTTTCCGTATTAAGTTCGTTTATACAAGCTGCGTTTCTCATAATTGGAGTATATATCGCGATGTTCTTATTAAAACCATTACTTGCTTTATATGCCGTTATTTTATTACCATTAATCATGTTTGTAATCTATCTATATCGTAAATATAGCTCGGTTGTCTTTATGACAATGCGAGAAAAGTTAAGTCAGTTGAATGCGAAGTTAGCTGAGAGTTTATCTGG
Organism: Ureibacillus sp.; assembly: GCA_035555915.1. GTDB lineage: Bacteria > Bacillota > Bacilli > Bacillales_A > Planococcaceae > Ureibacillus. The sequence continues at coordinate 71,691 of DATMGC010000004.1, forward strand.
AATGGGAATTATCCAAACATTTCGTCAGGAGCAATGTTTTTCTGATGAATTTAGAAAGATAAATGAAGAGCATTATGTCGCAATGATGAACAATGTGAAATTAAACAGCCTTTTGCTTCGTCCAGTAATTGATTTAATATTTTTCACAGCAACTGTCATAATTTTAACTTTCTTTGGTGTAACATCCTTCCATAATACCGTTGAAGTCGGAGTGGTATATGCTTTTATAACATATGTTAATCGATTCTTTGAACCGATTAATAATGTTATGGAACGTTTATCTTTTTATCAACAAGCAATTGTTGCTGCATCGAGGGTATTTGCTTTATTAGATGATGAGGAAATAGAGCCTAATCAAAAAGAAACTAATGCATCCATCACAGAAGGATTGATTGAATTTAAAAATGTAACTTTTAGCTATGATGGTACATCAAACGTTCTAAAAAACATCTCCTTTACAGTAAATCCAGGGGAAACCGTCGCGTTAGTAGGTCATACAGGTAGCGGAAAAAGCTCGATTATTAATTTGTTAATGCGTTTTTATGAATTTGATCAAGGTGAAATTTTAATAGATGGCATTTCTATTAAATCCTTTAGTAAGAAGGAGTTGCGTAGCAAACTCGGATTGGTTTTACAGGACCCCTTCCTGTTTTATGGAACCATTGAAAGTAATATCAAATTATTTAATGAAAAGTTAACACTTGAAGGTGTAAAAGAAGCAGCAAAATTAGTTCAAGCCGATAAATTTATTGAACAACTACCTAGTCAATACGAACAAAGAGTATCTGAGCGTGGGTCTACTTTTTCTAGTGGTCAAAGACAATTGATTGCATTTGCTCGAACAGTCGCAACTAATCCAAAAATTTTAGTTCTTGATGAAGCTACGGCTTCAATTGATACGGAAACAGAGGTTGCCATTCAATCTTCCTTAGAAAAAATGAGAAAAGGTAGAACAACAATAGCTATAGCCCATCGCCTATCTACGATACAGGATGCAGAACAAATTTTAGTTTTACATCAAGGAGAAATTGTTGAGAGAGGAACCCATCAAGAGCTCCTTACGAAAAAGGGACTATATCATAAAATGTATCTGTTACAAAATGGAATTATTGAATAATTTGTAATGAAAAATGGATGTCCTATACATTGACATCCATTTCTTTTCGAATCCCTGAGAATATGTGCAAATCAAGAAGATAATTTACTTCAATGATTGCTAGTACTATAATTGGTCTAGTTTTAACCAAAAGAAGTAAAGTAGGAGGTAAAAAATGAATACAGATCGTAAAGGGATACTTTATGCAATTGCGGCATATGGTATATGGGGTGTTTTTCCGCTTTATTGGAAACTACTAGCGCATGTAGATAGTTTAGAAGTGTTAGTTTCTCGGGTTATTTGGTCCTTTGTTTTTACATTTGTCTTTATTCTACTAATTAAGCAAAGACATTTATTAATAGAAGATTTAAAATCCCTTTGGAAAAATAAGAAATTATTTATTTCTCTTTTAGGAGCATCGTTTGTAATCTCCTGTAATTGGTTTTTATATATTTTTGCAGTGAACAATAATCATGTTGTTGATGCAAGTTTAGGGTACTATATAAACCCATTAATAACCGTTTTGTTTGGCATGATTTTCTTTAAAGAAAAACTTTCTAAGTTACAAATTAGTGCCGTAATTGTTGCGTTTATAGGGGTGTTATCACTAACAATAGGATACGGGGAAGTTCCATGGATTGCTTTATTAATCGCATTTAGTTTTGCAACTTACAGTGCATTAAAAAAACAAATCACATTAAACGCAACTAGAGGGTTAGTTATAGAAACTTTAGTGATGCTTCCGATTGCACTGGTTTACTATATTTATATTATGTCAACTAACAAAATGTCTTTTTTACAAGTTAGTTGGCAAACAGATATACTTTTAATACTAGGGGGTATCGTTACGGCCATTCCACTTGTATTATTTGCGAAAGGTGCAAAGTTACTGCCACAGTATGTGATTGGGTTTATTCAATATATGACACCAACTATAGTACTCGTTTTAGGTATTGTCCTTTACCATGAGCCATTTTCAAAAACTGAATTACTATCGTTTATGTTTATTTGGCTATCCATTGTGATTTTTACATTCTCAACTATTATTGAGACAAAAAGAAGAGTTCAAATTAATAAGACTACTGCTGAAGTAGATTTGTAATGCGCCTAGGTTAAAAACTTATAAATTTCTTACAATTCTATGAAATGTGAAATTTTAAATGTAAGTCAAAGCAATATTTAAGAAAATTTGGTACGATATAGACATTAATTGTAAGGAGAGAAACACCATGAACACAGATGTTAATGTCTTTTTAGCGTTCGGTGCAGGCTTTTTAAGTTTTATATCCCCATGTACATTACCGCTATATCCAGCATTCCTATCTTATATAACAGGAATGAGTTACGATGAATTAAAAAATGAAAAAGGTATGTTGCAAAAGCGAGCTATTTTACATACGTTATTCTTTTTAATTGGATTTTCGATTATTTTTATTGCGATTGGATTTAGTGCCTCTTTAGCAAAAGAGTTTTTCCTTAATTATCAAGACTTAATTAGACAAATAGGCGCTATTTTAATCGTTATATTTGGGTTAATGATAGTTGGATTACTTCAAATTGATTTTTTAATGAAAGACCGAAAGTTTGAGTTTAAAAATAGACCATCTGGCTATTTGGGAACTTTATTAATTGGTATTGCTTTTGCAGCTGGTTGGACTCCTTGTACTGGGCCTATTCTTGCCTCCATCATTGCATTAGCTGGGACAAATCCTGAGTCCGGTCTATGGTATATGCTTGCTTATTATTTTGGATTTGCTATTCCATTTTTTGTCTTATCATTCTTTATCTCAAAACTTGGCTGGATTCGTAGACATAGCCAAAAAATCGTTAAATTTGGCGGTTATATTATGATTGCAGTCGGTATATTGTTGTTCTTTAATGGATTAGATTACATTATTCGTATTGTATCACCAATTTTTGGTGGATTTACTGGCTTTTAATAGTGGTATCATGAGGCCGTTAAAGTGAAAAACCTGCTAGTTTTTTTAGCAGGTTTTTTTATGCTTTTAACTAGTTTATTCCATGTCATTGTTATTTTTTACAAAAATCGAAGCATTATCATGATGCTTATTGTGGAAAAATAATTTTAAATAAGGTATTATCAATACGTTATTTATCTCCTTTTCGTTGGGGATATAAAGTAGAAATTCAGGTAATGATAGTACTATATGAGAGAGTTAAAGAGGGGGAAAGAATTATGTTAGCAAATATACCTTCTCAGTATTTTATAATTGGATCAACAGTAATGGCATTTTTAATGGGTACATTTGTAATGCTTGTACGTATCCGATCACAAAAGAAACCCGTTAATGCAAAAAAAATCTTAATACCTCCAATTGCTATGTCATCAGGGGGGCTAATGTTTCTTTTCGAACCATTTCGTGTAACACCACTTGAAATTTTAGAAGCGGTTGCAGTTGGGGTAGTTTTTTCAACGATACTCATTGCTACATCTAATTTTGAAGTGCGCGACGAAGAAATTTATATGAAACGTTCAAAGGCATTTTTCTTTATTTTAGCTAGTTTATTAATACTTCGAGTATTGATGAAAATTTACCTTTCAGATTCGATTGATGTTGCTCAACTTGGCGGAATGTTTTGGATATTAGCTTTTTCTATGCTTTGGCCATGGAGACTTGCCATGTTATTTCGTTATAAAAAAATTGAAAAAACAATCATTACGATTTAAACGAAAACGGGGCCTTCCTTTATTGAAGGTCCCGTTTAATTTGTTATGTATAAAATGTTACTCAAAATACTGTTCATAAGGAGTAACATCAATATTTAACTCATCTAATTTTTTTCTTAAAAATTTGTGATCCCGTTTTGGAGTTGCTTGAATGTATCCACGAATAAGAATGTCATGTGTAATTGATTTTGCCTTTTCTTTTAAAGCAATTTCTCCGATTTTTCCAGCTATTTTTTCTTTGGCGACTTGACGAAATAAGTCTGGGACAGGTGATACTAATTCATTCAGCAATAGTCTTGAGTCTTCTGCCCATAAATGAATTGTTTTATCTAAATAATAGTTTTGCCAATCTAAATCTGACTTCCCATCATTTTTTGGTAATGCCTTTAAAAATTTGCGGAACATGAAGTATCCACCAATCCCCATTAGTGTTATCAACACAAATACCCAAAATACGATAAACCATAAAAACCAGCCTTCTAAGTTGTTCAAACTGATCACCTCTTTAGTTTCACTATTCCTTATTATAAAAGGAACTGGAAAAGTTTTCACTCCTAATGTCTCTTTTTCTAAATAAAAGAGATATGTAATTAGTGAAAGGAGGTGATCAACATGGCAGCATTCAATTTTGACAATGCATCATTAAAACTATCTTTTCAAACAGGCGTAGATCAATCAGGAAAAGCAATTGTTTCAGCAAAAACGTATCGTAATCTCCGTAATAACCTTGATGCTTCTCAAGTGTTAGCAGTGGTACAAGCAATAGCGAGTCTTTCAAGCTATGACTTGTTATACGCAGAAAAAGTTCAAACAGAAACAATTGAAGTGTAAGACGAAAGAAAGGGGAGAATTAAATGACGCAAGTTTTAGAAATGAAATTTGACACAGCAAATGGCAAAACGTTGACATTAACTGTAAATGAACCGAAAGAAAATGTGTCTGCCATGGAAGTTGAAAATGCAATGCGAACGATTATTACTTCAAATATCTTTCATTACAATGGCAATAGTCTAGTGGCAATCAACCAAGCAAGACTTGTTGGTCGTACGGTTTCTAATTTTGAAATTATAAACAATAATTAGGAATGAAAGAGTTACCGACAAAATTCATGACAAGATTTTAGAGTGTAGACAAAGTCGATATTCGACTTTGTCTACATGTTTTTATAGCAAAAAATAGGGGGGATATTGATGGACGAATGGGTTCGTTTTAGTCAAGAAATTGGTTTTCCAATTGTGGTATCTTTTTATTTACTATACCGCATTGAAACAAAACTTGAAGCAATTCATACCGCACTCGTATCAATAAATCATCAACCATAATCTCGAAAAGTTGGAATATTTTCATATTTATGCTCAAAGAATCAAAACATTGGTTGTTTGTTTACTTGTATTTCGATAAGATTAAAAAAGGATTAGAGGAGTTGAGTAAATGAAAAAGAAATTAATTGGTCTTATCGGGATACTTGTACTTTCTGTCATCTTAAGTAGTTGTAGCAATTATAAATTTAAAGCAGAGACAGAATATGAAATTGAGGATTTCACAGTAACTAATCATAAAGGGGAAGAAGTCACACTCGGTAGCTTAAAAGGAAAGCCTTGGTTAGCCATGTTTATTTTCACAAATTGTACTACCGTTTGTCAGCCAATGACTTTTAATATGAATGAGATTCAGAAGGAACTTGAAAAAAATGGTGTGAAGGACTACAACATCGTTGGGTTCTCTGTAGACCCTGCAAATGACACACCAGAAGTACTTTCAGAGTATTTAAGTCATTTTACGGTTGAAGATGAATCCAAGTGGAATCTAGTAACAGGATATGATCAAAAGTGGATTGAACAATTTGCATTAAATTCATTTAAATCAATCGTTAAAATGCCTACTGAAGGTGACCAAGTAGTCCATGGTTCCTCGATTTATTTAGTTGATGAAAATGGGATTGCAGTAAAAAACTATCCGGGATCTGCTGATGTTCCAATTGATACAATTGCAATTGATATGGAAACGTTAATCGAAGAACGTTTAGGAAAATAACAAAGTTTAAAAGCTAGACTACTTATGAGTCTGGCTTTTTTTATTGGAAAAATTCTTTTTTCACAGAATAAATTAAGGGATTTCGTAGAAAATAAACAAGTCAAATGTTGATAGGAGGAAAGTAAATAAATGAAAACAGTTAAAGATATTATGACGAAAGATATTAAGGTGTGTACTCCACATGATTCTGTTACTGCCGCTGCTAAAATTATGCGTGAATTTGAGTGTGGTTCGGTACCAGTATGTGAAAATAACAAAGTAGTAGGTATTATTACAGACCGTGATATTGTGATTAATGTTGTAGCCGATGGAAAAGATACTAACTCTGTACATTGTCATGACTGCATGACATCTGATGTTGTAACGTGTTCGTCAGATACAGATATTCACGAATGTGCACGTATCATGTCTCAACACCAAATCCGACGTATTCCGGTTGTGGAAAATGAAAATATCATAGGAATTATTGCAATTGGTGACTTAGCAAAAGAAAATATTTATATAAACGAAGCAGGACAAGCTTTGAGCGATATTTCGGAACACTCACAATTTGATCATTAATTCGAAAAAATAGTGAATTTTTGGTTGTGTCCTACAAAAGAAAAAATATCAAATTTCTCTGTGAGAAATTTGATATTTTTTGTTTGATCATAATTTGTAATAAAAGCGGATTAGAATTCTTTTCTCAATTGGTCGAATACTTGTTTAAGGTCTGCAATAATGTCTTCTGCTTCTTCAACGCCCACTGAGAAACGAAGTAAACGATTATCTACTCCTCGTGCTATACGCTCTTCATAAGGAATATCTGCGTGTGTTTGAGTAGCAGGGTAAGTAATGAAACTCTCCACACCACCTAAACTTTCAGCAAATGTGATTAATTGAATTCTTTGAAGGAATGGATTAACCATTTCTTCTTGTTTTACTCGGAATGAAAGCATGCCGCCTTTACCTGTATACAAAACATCTGTAACAAGTGGCTCAGACTCTAAATAAGCCGCTACTTTTTTTCCATTCGCATCATGTTGTTTTAAACGAAGATGCATTGTTTTTAACCCGCGAATAACTAACCAACTATCCATAGGGGAAAGTACTAGTCCCATACCATTATGTGCAAAAGCTAGTTTCTCGCATAGTTCTTGCCCTTTAGCAACTACAAGTCCTGCAAGAACATCATTATGTCCCGCAATATACTTTGTTGCACTATGTAATACAATATCGGCACCATGTTCAATTGGACGTTGGAAGTATGGTGTATAGAACGTATTGTCAACAATAAATAATAGATTATGTTTAGAACAAAGCTGTGCAAATTTGTCTAAATCGAATTCGATCATTAATGGATTTGTTGGAGTTTCTAAGAAAATAGCTTTTGTATTTTCATTAACAAGTCCATCAATTTCATCAAAAGATGCGAAATAGACAGGGTTAATATTATAAGTTTCACTAAATGTTTTTAATAATCGATATGTACCTCCATAAATATCATCTGGTACGATTATTTCATCTCCTGGTTTGAAAAGGGATAAGATGAGTTGTACAGCAGCCATTCCAGAACTACATGCAAAACCAGCATCACCATTTTCTAAATCAGCAATCCCTTTTTCTAAAATTTCACGAGTTGGGTTTTTCGTACGTGTATAATCGTACCCAGTTGATTGCCCGATACCAGCATGCTTATATGCAGTTGACATATAAATTGGAGGATTAACTGCTCCTGTTTTTGGGTCACTTAAGTTACCTAATTGAACTAGTTTAGTTTCAATTGAACGTTTTGTCACTTTACTCACTCTTTCCTTATGAAAATACATTCTACTAAATATTAAGATAAATCAATTTTTATTGACTATTTATACAATTTATCATGATAAATTATTGAAAACAATACTCTTATGTTGATTTATTGATTTAAGCGGATAACTTCAATAAATGCAAATAAAAAAGGTGCTAACTAAATTTGTTAGACACCAAAATTTCTCTATTGTTTTTTTAGTAAATCTCTAATTTCTTTTAATAACTCTTCTTTAGTATCTAATTCCGGAGCTTGAGGTTCTTCAACAACTTCATTTTTCTTTCTGACATTAATTTTTGTAATCACACGAAGTGCGATGAAGATTGAAAAAGCGATAATTAAAAAGTCGATAATCGATTGTATAAATACACCTAATTTAACTTGAGCGTCACCTGAACCAAACTTAAAACTCTCAGTTAAGTCCACACCGCCAGTTAACATACCAACGATTGGCATAATGATATTTTCAACTAAAGATGTAACAATTTTTCCAAAGGCACCGCCGATTACAACCCCGATAGCTAAATCAAGGATGTTTCCCTTCATTGCAAATTCTTTAAATTCTTTCCACATGTTTGCATCTCCTTGCATTTTCATATTTTTTTAGTATAAAATGGTATTCTCAAAGAATCTATATTTCTCTTCAAAAAAATATACAAATATGTCTTTAGTCGTATAAATTTGTTCAAGAAATATTAATGGATGTGTTATATGGTCATTAATAAATATCATAATAAGAAAAAGAATAAAAAACCTATTATTAGTCCAGGTATAAAATTACTTTTAATCATCCTATTAATTCCGATTTCCATATCGGTTTACACGCTTGTTATTCTTACATGGCATCACATTAGTAGCTTGCCCATATTTCAAAATCTCTCGCAAAGTGAAGTTGAAAAATTGCAAGCAGACTTTGATTTACAAATTCCAGAAGAATATATTCCAATTTATGTTTCGGCAGCCGAAGATTACAATATTCCATGGACATTGCTAGCTGCTCACCATCGTGTGGAAACACGATTTTCAACTATGGAATCTCTCGTTTCTCCTGTCGGTGCAGAAGGACATATGCAATTTATGCCTTGTACATTTGTAGGGTGGAGTCATCCGTCTTGTAATGGTTTGGGACAAGGTGACATCCCTGACTCTGAAAAAACAGACCCTAAAATCATCAATAGATATGGTGGATATGGAGTGGATGCAAATGGGGATGGGGTTGCGGATCCCTTTGATATCGAAGATGCTATTTATAGCGCGGCGAATTATTTATCAAAATCAGGAGCATCGGAAGGGAATTTGAAAAAAGCAATTTTCAATTATAATCATAACGAGCAATATGTAGACGATATTCTACGCTATTATAATCAGTACGAAGCATTGAGTGATGATTTGCTTCAAACTGTTTTTTATGAACAATAAAAAGAGGCTGGGCCATAAGTGAAAAACTTAAAGAAATACCCAAAACGTAATAATAAAAAATTGATACTTTGAAAATTGATTGGAATGGAGGGTCGACTCCTGCGGGAACAGCACGAGCCTGAGACGTTCGTGTCAGGCCGTGCCCGCGGAAAGCATACCCGGAATGGAAATCAATATTTATTGGAACGTAAAAATAGCATTTTTCCTAGTGTGGAAAAATGCTATTTTGACTTTTGTCCAGCCTCTTTTGTTCAGACAATGTTTTAAGAACTATTATATCTGTATAATTGTCTATACTTGATTATTCTTTAAGTTGCTTTTCTCATCGATCTCATGATTAAGCTTACAATAAAGATTAACACGATCGCTCCGATGAGTGCAGGGAAGACGTAAAAGTCAGATACTTGCCAGCCCCAGTTTCCTAAAATGGCACTACCAATCCAAGAACCAACAATACCTGCAACAATATTCCCAATAATTCCTCCAGGAACATCTCTACCGATAATAACTCCAGCAAGCCAGCCGAGTACACCGCCAATAATTAAAAACCAGATGAAACTCATCATAAATGGTCAACTCCTTTTTTCTTTATTAAAAGCGTGTACTAACTAATATCCTTAAATTTTGATTCCCAAACATAATGCATATAAATTTAACAGTTAATACAGCTTTTCAATAAGTAATATGCTCATTTTTTAATAAACAAATGCATGGAGAGATCGATATTATGATTTATCAATTATAAAATACGAAAAAAAAAGTTCACATTTTGTTCAAAATATTTTGATTTTTCTAAATTTAAGCGGTATAATTTCTTCAAGCAATACAAAAAAATATATATAATGGGGTGTTTTAGATGAATATGAAAGTAATGGATAGAATAACTCAACATGCATTATTAATTGCCATTCTGCACGCTGCCATATTGTTAAACCTCTCATTGGATTTAATATTCGAATTGAAATTATAATAAATAATTTTTAGAGTCTAGCAATTTGCTAGACTCTATTTTTTGGAAAATATTGCCTTGATTAGTAACATTATGATGATATATTGATCATTGACTTTATTTTGGGAAAAATTAACTTATAGTCAATAGTTATTTTAGAATTTTTATACTATTTTAAAATAAAAAATAAAATTTATAAAATCTTCAAATAATTAACCGAAACAGAAAAATTCAGTCAACAACAAGAGTGAAAACGGTTACAAAATTTTAGATTTTTTTAAATTGTATAAAAAATTCAAAAGATTGTGTTGACTGTGACCGCAATTTTGTACTATGATAGCAACAATTTAAAGAGTTCGTTAATTACAAACGAACGAAATCATGTTACATAATCTGTAACTGATTGTTTCATTTATAATTCTATCTATCTCTAAAAAAGTTATAGATATTTATGAGGGGCGTTTCTAATATGAGAAGTGACATGATTAAAGTAGGAGTTGATCGTGCTCCTCACCGTAGCCTGTTATACGCTACAGGAAAAGTGAAGGCAAAAGATTTAGGAAAACCATTTATCGGTGTATGTAATTCATATATCGATATCATTCCAGGACACGTTCACTTACGTGGATTTGCAGATGTTGTAAAAGAAGCAATTATTGAAGCCGGAGGAATACCATTCGAATTCAATACAATTGGTGTTGATGATGGTATTGCGATGGGACATATTGGAATGAGGTATTCTTTACCAAGCCGTGAGTTAATAGCAGACTCTGCTGAAACTGTTATTAATGCCCATTGGTTTGATGGAGTATTTTATATTCCGAACTGTGATAAAATTACACCGGGTATGTTGATGGCTGCTGTACGTACAAATGTACCATCCATTTTTGTATCAGGTGGACCGATGGAGGCAGGTACGTCTGCATCAGGTAAACAATTATCATTAACATCGGTATTTGAAGGCGTTGGTGCCCACAAATCTGGTAATATGTCAGCTGAAGAATTATTAGATATTGAGAACAATGCTTGTCCAACTTGTGGTTCATGCTCGGGAATGTTTACTGCAAACTCTATGAACTGCTTAATGGAAATGCTTGGAGTTGCATTACCTGGTAATGGTACGATTGTAGCAACAAGTGAGCAACGTTATGAACTCATTAAAGAAGCAGCGAAGCAATTAATTCGCATGGTTAATGAAGATATCAAACCTCGCGATATTATTACCAAAGAAGCTATTGATGATGCTTTTGCTTTAGATATGGCTATGGGTGGATCAACAAATACCGTTCTACATACATTAGCTATTGCAAATGAAGCTGGAATAGACTATAACTTAGAAGATATAAACAAAGTTGCTGCTCGTGTTCCTTACTTAGCAAAAATTATGCCAGCATCTGATCTCTCAATGGATGATATCAATAAAGCTGGTGGTGTTAGCTCAATTATTAATGAGTTAACTAAAATACCAGGTGCAATTCATCCAGACCGTATAACTGTTGCTGGTCAAACTATGGGAGAACTTGTAAAAGATCATAAAATTACGAATGAACAAGTAATCCGTACAAAGGATAATCCATATAGTCCAGTAGGTGGTTTATCTGTACTATTTGGTAATATTGCACCAGAAGGTTCTGTTATTAAAGTTGGTGCTGTTGATCCGTCTATAAAAACGTTTGTTGGGGACGCAATTGTGTTTGATTCACAAGATGAAGCACAAGCAGCTATTGATAATGGAACTGTAAAAGAAGGACACGTCGTTGTTATTCGATATGAAGGTCCTAAAGGTGGACCAGGGATGCCTGAAATGCTTGCGCCAACTTCCGCTATTATGGGGCGTGGCTTAGGTACAAAGGTTGCTTTAATAACAGATGGTCGATTTAGTGGAGCATCTCGTGGAATTTCAATTGGTCATATTTCTCCAGAAGCTGCAGAAGGTGGTCCAATTGCACTGGTTGAAAACGGTGATAAAATAATCATTGACTTACCGAACAGAACGATTAATCTAGATGTATCAGATGAAGTATTAAATGAACGTCGCCAAAATTTAAAAGAGTTTGAACCGAAAATTAAAACTGGTTGGTTAGCGAGATACTCAAAACTTGTTACAAACGCTTCTAAAGGCGGAATAATGAAAATATAATTCATCAAAGTAAAGTTTTAATGGTATAATCCTAGTTAAGGTTACTAATAATGTTGAAAGTAAATAGATAAATTCGATGATGAGGTAAAAGGATATAGAGCCTTGTATCTACCAGAGAGTCGGTATTGCTGGAAGCCGACGATACAACTATATCCGACATCCCCTCGGAGTGAGCTATTAAACGCGTAAGCAATTAGATAGCTCCGGGCATAATTCGAAGTGCTCGTTATTAATGAATAGTGTACCTACTCTAGTTGCACAATGAATTTTCTTACTATTTGGAATGTTCATTGTAGATAGGTAATTCCCACTATTCACGAGGTAGCTATTTTAGCTATGAACAAGGGTGGTACCATGAAAGTCTTTTTCATCCCTACGTAAAGGTTTTCTTTGCGTTGGAGAAAAAGGCTTTTTTATTTTTCTAAAATTAAGGGAGGAGTTAACAAATGGCTGCGAACGTATCCACAACTAATGAAAAAGCAGAAATGATTACAACAACTGAATCTAACTCAGAAGTAAAAAATAATCCAAGAAACGGTGCAGACGTATTAATTCAAGCACTACATGATCAAAATGTTGAAGTTGTTTTTGGTTATCCAGGTGGTGCTGTCTTACACGTTTACGATGCAATATACAGAAATCCAGTCCGACACATTTTAACAAGACATGAACAAGGGGCAATTCATGCAGCTGAAGGTTATGCTCGTGTATCAAATAAACCAGGTGTTGTTATCGCAACAAGTGGACCAGGTGCAACAAACTTAGTAACTGGTATTGCAGACGCGATGATTGATTCTATCCCTTTAGTTATTTTTACTGGGCAAGTGGCAACGAACGTAATCGGATCAGATGCTTTCCAAGAAGCAGATATTATGGGTATCACAACACCTATTACAAAGCATAATTATCAAGTTCAAGATGTAAACGACATTCCACGAATTGTGAAAGAAGCGTTTCATATTGCGAACAGTGGGCGTAAAGGTCCTGTGTTAATTGACTTCCCTAAAAATATTTCCGCTACTGTGTTTGATGAAACATTAGTGGATGCGAGTAGAGAAGAAGAAATCTATTTGCCAGGGTACCAACCAAATACAAAACCAAACTTCTTACAAATTCAAAAAGCAATTCAAGCAATTAGTGAATCAAAGAATCCATTGATATTAGCAGGTGCAGGTGTCCTTTTTGCAGATGCACGTCAAGAATTAACTGAATTTGCCGAAAAGTATAACTTACCTGTTATTAATACTTTGCTTGGTTTAGGGAGTATTCACGGACAACATCCACTGAACTTCGGAATGGCAGGAATGCATGGGGCTGCTGTTGCAAACGACGCGATTCAAAAAGCCGATTTACTAATTAACATTGGTGCTCGTTTTGATGATCGACTTACAGGGGATACGAAGTTATTTGCACCAAACGCAACGATTATTCATATTGATATCGATCCAGCAGAAATTGGTAAAAATATTCCAACAGCGATTCCAATCGTAGCGGATGCAAAAGAAGCATTAAATGCTTTGTTAAAGAAAGACTTCCCTGGTCCAGATACGACAGAATGGTTAGGGTACTTAAATGCTAAGCAACAAGACACACCATATTGGTATGTAGAAGATGAGAAAGAGTTGTTACCACAACAAATTATTGAGATGGTTCACACGATCACAAATGGTGATGCTGTTGTGACAACTGATGTTGGTCAACATCAAATGTGGGCTGCTCAATACTATAAATTAAATCATGATCATCAATGGGTAACATCTGGTGGACTAGGAACAATGGGCTTTGGTTTCCCTGCAGCAATCGGAGCTCAATTTGCAAAATCAGACAAGAAAGTCATCTCTTTTGTCGGTGATGCAGGATTCCAAATGACTTTACAAGAACTTGCATTACTAAATGAATTTAACCTACCTGTAAAAGTAGTCATCATTAACAATGGTGCACTTGGTATGGTACGTCAGTGGCAAGAGTTGTTTTACGATGGACGCTACTCACAAAGTTTAATGCCGGTACAACCTGACTTCGTTAAACTAGCAGAAGCTTATGGTGTAAAAGGATACCGCATTAATAACAAAGAAGAAGCATTCTCCATTTTAGAGGAAGCATTAAATTCCAATGAACCAGTAGTAATTGATGCGAGAGTAAAACAATTAGAAAATGTATATCCAATGGTTCCAGCTGGAAAATCTCTGGATGATATTGTAGGGGTGAAGAAATTTTGAAACGAGTAATTACAGTTACAGTATTAAACCAAAGTGGCGTTTTAAATCGAGTGACTGGTTTACTAATGAAACGTCAATTTAACATCGAATCCATTACTGTTGGGCATTCAGAACAAGCGAATATCTCCAAAATGACATTTGTTGTACATGTGGAAGATGAAATTAAGCTTGAACAATTAATCAAACAATTATCTAAACAAATTGATGTTTTAAAAGTAAATGATATTACTGAAAAATCCATTGTTTTAAGAGAATTAGCCCTTATAAAAGTAGTTTCGCCTGCTAATCTCAGACATGAAATGAACTCAATTGTGGAACCATTCAGGCCACAAATTATTGATACTTCCAAAAATGTAGTCACGTATCAAGTAGTCGGTCATCCCGACAAAATTGACGCATTTATTGAGTTAATTCGACCATATGGTATTAAAGAATTAACACGAACAGGTGTAACTGCATCTGTTCGTGAGAATCAACCAATTGATACACCGCAACTTTCTATTCTTAAGTAAGCAATACTTACAGATAGTTAGTATATAAATCGATAATACGACCTTAAACCGTGTTATCTAGTATTAAAAAAATAGAACCCAATATTAGGAGGAAATGAAAATGACAAAAATGTACTATCAAAACGAAATCAATGAGGCACCTTTAAAAGAAAAGACAATCGCAATTATCGGGTATGGTTCACAAGGTCATGCACATGCACAGAACTTAAAAGATTCTGGATTTAATGTAGTAGTTGGTGTACGTCCAGGGAAATCATTTGATCAAGCAAAAGAAGATGGTTTAAATGTTAAAACTGTTGCAGAAGCAGCTGCAGAAGCAGATATCATTCAAATCTTACTTCCTGATGAAAGACAAAAACAAGTTTATGAAGCTGAAATCGCTCCATACTTAGAACCAGGTAAAGCTTTAATGTTTGCACACGGATTCAACATTAACTTCGGTCAAATCGTACCACCTGCTGATGTTGACGTATTCTTAGTAGCTCCAAAAGGCCCAGGTCACTTAGTTCGCCGTACTTACGTTCAAGGTGCAGGAGTTCCTGCATTATTCGCAATCTATCAAGATGCTTCTGGAGAAGCTCGTGATCTTGCATTAGCGTACGGTAAAGGAATTGGTGCTGCACGCGCTGGTATGTTAGAAACTACATTCAAAGAAGAAACAGAAACTGATTTATTCGGTGAGCAAGCAGTTCTTTGTGGTGGTACAACAGAATTAATTAAAGCTGGTTTTGAAACATTAGTAGAAGCTGGTTACCAACCAGAATTAGCTTATTTCGAAACTTTACATGAATTAAAATTAATCGTTGACCTAATTTATGAAGGTGGTATGGAAACAATGCGTTACTCAGTTTCTGATACAGCTGAGTGGGGAGATTATGTTACTGGACCACGTATCATCGACTCATCAGTTAAAGCACGTATGAAAGAAGTATTAACTGATATCCAAGATGGTACATTTGCTAAAGATTGGATCAAAGAAAACGAAACTGGTCGCCCTCGTTATACTGAATATAAAAAAGCTGGTGCAGAACACCAAATTGAAGAAGTGGGAGCTAAACTTCGTGGAATGATGCCATTCATTAATGAAGGCAAGAAAAAAGTGGTGATTAAATAGTGCGTAAGATTGATATTTTTGATACAACACTACGTGATGGAGAACAGTCGGCTGGCATTAATTTAAATACTGCAGAAAAAATTGAAATTGCTAAGCAACTTGAACGTCTAGGTGTAAGTATAATTGAAGCAGGTTTTCCTGCTTCAAGTCCTGGTGATTTTGAGGCAGTTAATAAAATCGCGAAAACTGTTAAAAATTCGATCGTAACGGGTTTAGCTCGATGCGTAAAAAGTGATATTGATGCAACATGGGAAGCAATTAAAGATGCTGAACAACCACATATTCATGTATTTTTAGCAACAAGTCCAATTCATATGGAATATAAGCTGAAAAAATCTCCAGATCAAGTTGTAGAACAAGCGGTAGAAGCAGTGAAATATGCGAAAAAATTCTTCCCACTTGTACAATGGTCTGCTGAGGATGGTTTCCGTTCAGATCGTGATTTCTTAGTTCGAATCATTGAAAAGGTCATTGAAGCTGGTGCAACAACAGTTAATATTCCTGATACTGTTGGATATGCATCACCACTAGAATATGGAGCACTTTTCAAATTCCTTCGTGAGAATGTACGTGGTTCTGAAAATGTAAAATTCTCTGCACATTGTCATGATGATCTTGGTATGGCAGTAGCTAACTCAATCGCAGCTATTCAAAATGGAGCTGACCAAGTTGAGTGTACGATTAATGGTATCGGGGAACGTGCTGGTAATGCTTCTTTAGAAGAAATCGGCGTTGCGATGCACATCCGAAATGACCTTTATCAAGTTGAAACAGGATTGAATTTAAAAGAAATTAAACGAACTTCTCAACTAGTTAGCCGTTTAACTGGTGTAATGATTCAGCCGAATAAAGCAGTAGTTGGTAAAAATGCATTTGCTCATGAATCAGGAATTCACCAAGATGGGGTATTAAAACACAAAGAAACTTATGAAATTATCTCACCTGAACTTGTTGGTGAAGGAGAAGTTCCTTTAGTTTTAGGTAAACACTCTGGTCGTGCAGCTTTCCGTGATCGCGCCGAAAAAATGGGCTTTGATTTATCTGATGAAAAGTTAAATAAAGCATTCCAAGAGTTTAAAAAACTAGCTGATCGTAAGAAAGAAATTACTGAAGAAGATTTAATGACTCTTCTAACAGAACAACAAGTTTCCATCGAAGATGTTCCGTTATTCGAGTTGAAATCAGTTCAAGTTTCTTATGGTACAGAAAATATTCCAACTGCGACAGCATCTGTTATTACACCAGATGGAGAACAAAAAACTTTAGCAGCTACTGGTTCAGGGTCAGTTGAAGCTATTTTCAATACTCTTGAACAATTAGTAAATGCTACGGTAAGTATTTTAGACTTCCGCGTAAAATCGGTTGGTAAAGGTAGAGATGCATTAGGAGAAGCCGTTGTAAACTTACGTTACAAAGGTTATACATCTACTGGTAGAGATGCTTCTCAAGATGTTCTTGAAGCAACGGCTAAAGCGTATTTAAACGCAATTAACCGTCACCTAATCCAAGAGAGTATCCGTGACAAACAAGCTGCACAAGTGTAAACCTGTCTGACTTTAATTGTCAAAATCTTCTCGATTTTAAAGTCGATTTAATAGAATTGAGATTTGCTGTTCATATATGGATCAGTCAACATAAAAAAGACGCCATCAAAGACTTGCTTTGATGGCGCTTCTTTAAAACTATCGCTTAGTTTAAATTAGAAATAGAAAGGTGTTTTGTAAATGGAAAAGAAAATTACAGTACTTCCTGGCGACGGTATTGGTCCAGAAGTTGTTGCTTCTGCAGTAAGAGTTTTACAAGTTATTGCAAAACGATACAATCATGATTTCCAGCTAGCATATGCAGCAATTGGTGGAGCGGCTATTGACCAATTCCAAGATCCACTTCCGGAAGAAACAATTGAAATGTGTAAGGAAAGTGATGCAATCCTACTTGGAGCTGTAGGCGGGCCGAAATGGGATAATAATCCTGCAGATTTACGTCCAGAAAAAGGGTTACTTCGTATTCGTAAGACATTTGATTTATTTGCGAATCTTAGACCTGTAAAAGCCTTTCCAAGTATACTAGATGCCTCTCCTTTAAAACGAGAAGTAGCAGAAAATGTAGATTTAATGATTGTACGCGAACTGACTGGTGGTATGTATTTCGGAGAAAAAACTCGCACTGACTCGAATGCTACAGACCTAAATATTTATACAAGAGAAGAAATAGAACGTATTGTTGATAATGCATTTTCTTTAGCAAAACTACGTAGAGGGAAACTTTGCTCTGTAGATAAAGCGAATGTACTAGAAACGTCTAGATTATGGCGTCAAATTGTTGAAGAGAAAAAACAACAATACCCAGAGATTGAAGTTGAACATAATTTAGTTGACTCTGTTGCGATGAAACTAATTACAAACCCAGGACACTACGATGTAGTAGTAACAGATAATATGTTCGGAGATATTTTAAGTGACGAAGCGTCTGTAATTACTGGTTCACTTGGAGTTCTACCTTCAGCATCTATTCGCAGTGATAATTTTGGACTTTATGAGCCAATTCATGGTTCTGCTCCAGAAATTGCAGGCCAAGGAATTGCAAATCCAGCTGCAACAATTCTTTCTGTTGCAATGATGCTCCGCTATTCTTTTGATTTACAAGAAGAAGCTACTGAAATTGAACGTGCAGTAAATAGCGTATTTAATGATGGTTACTACACAGCTGATTTAGTGAAAGATGGTAACCGAGCACTTACAACAGATGAATGGACTGATAAAGTCATTGCTGAAATTGATACTAGTTTCGTAGCTGAAAATATTATGGAATCTTATATTTAAGGGTTGGTGGAAAGAATGGGAAAAAATATTATCGAAAAAGTTTGGGATTCACATGTTGTTTACGAAGAAGCTGGTAAACCTGATTTACTTTATATCGATCTTCATTTAATTCATGAAATAACATCTCCTCAAGCTTTTGAAGGATTACGCTTGGCAGGTCGTAAAGTACGTCGTCCAGATCTTTGTTTTGCAACAATGGATCACAATGTACCAACGAAAAACTTACCCCATATTAGCGATCCGTTAGCGAAAAAACAAATTACGACTCTAGCCAAAAATGCGAATGAATTTGGGATTCAACTTGCTGACATCGGTCATCCTGATCAAGGGATTGTTCACGTAATTGGACCAGAACTTGGTTTAACACAACCAGGTAAAACAATCGTATGTGGTGACTCACATACATCAACTCATGGTGCATTCGGTGCATTAGCATTCGGTATTGGTACTTCTGAGGTGGAACATGTATTATCTACTCAAACTTTATGGCAAACAAAGCCACCAACTATGGAAATTCGCGTGAATGGTAAATTAGGTGTTGGTGTTTCTGCAAAGGATATTATTTTAGCTATTATTACGAAGTGGGGAATAGGTGTAGGTACTGGTCATATTGTTGAATTTACAGGTGAAGCAATCCGTAACCTTTCTATGGAAGAACGTATGACAATTTGTAATATGTCTATTGAAGCTGGAGCTAAAGCTGGATTAATCTCACCAGACCAAACAACTGTAGAATTTATACGAGGAAGACGGTTTGCTCCAAGTGACGAAAAATTTGAAGAAGCTGCGAACTATTGGTTAAGCTTAGCTTCTGATGAAGATTGTTCATATGATGCTGTGTTAGAAATCGATGCAGAAGAGATTGAACCAATTGTAACTTGGGGAACAAATCCTTCTATGGGAACAGGCGTAACAAATACTGTACCTACATCAAACGATTATGAAACAGAATCAGACAAAGCTGCTTTACAAAAAGCACTTGCTTATATGGGATTAGAAGAAGGTCAACCGATTACTTCCATCGATATTCAACATGTTTTCATAGGATCTTGTACAAATTCTCGTCTTTCAGATTTACGTACTGCGGCAAGTATCGTAGAAGGGAAAAAAGTAGCACCAGGTGTAAAAGCAATAGTTGTACCTGGATCGTATTCTACAAAAGCTGCTGCTGAAAAAGAGGGATTAGATAAGATTTTCTTAGAAGCAGGGTTTGAATGGCGCGAGTCAGGCTGTTCTGCATGTCTAGGTATGAATGAAGACGTTATCCCTTCAGGAGAACGCTGTGCATCTACTTCAAATCGTAATTTTGAAGGTCGTCAAGGTGCAGGGGCACGTACACATTTAGTTAGTCCGGCTATGGCTGCTGCTGCGGCTATTGAAGGTCACTTTGTTGACGTACGTAAATATGTAACACAAGAAGTTTAAGAGTTTAGGAGTGGGATAATGGAACCTATTAATATTGTAAATAGTATTATTACACCGTTAGATCGTAAAAATGTCGATACAGATCAAATTATTTCAAAAGAATTTTTAAAAAGTATTGAACGCACTGGATTTGGACGCTTTTTATTTTATCATTGGCGTTTTGACAAACAAGGAAATGAAATTCCAGATTTCGTATTAAATAAACCTGAGTATAAAGGTTCTCAAATATTAGTTGCAGAAGATAACTTTGGATGTGGTTCTTCTCGTGAGCATGCTCCTTGGGCGATTTTAGACTATGGTTTCCGAGTAATTATTGCCCCAAGTTTTGCAGATATCTTCTATAATAACTGTTTCAAAAACGGATTATTACCAGTTAAGTTATCTGAAGCAGAATGCGATGAGTTGTTAGCGAAGGGACAACAAAGCCCATACACTCTAGAAGTGAATCTAGAAAAGCAAACAGTAACTGGAACTGATGGAAAACAATATAACTTTACGATTGATCCTTATTATAAACAAATGCTTCTTAATGGTTGGGATGAGATTTCATTAACATTCCAATATGAAGATCACATTAAAGCATACGAAGCAAAAC
Organism: Ureibacillus sp.; assembly: GCA_035555915.1. Lineage (GTDB taxonomy): Bacteria > Bacillota > Bacilli > Bacillales_A > Planococcaceae > Ureibacillus. The sequence goes on from DATMGC010000004.1 coordinate 92,494, forward strand.
GAGTTGCTTTCTAAATGAAAAAAGTCGATTCATTCCTACAGAGTGAATCGACTTTTTTCTACATTCGTATTGTAGTAGGGTTACATAATTGTTTTTGTTTAACTATATGTTCTTGATATTCATTTCGTATCTGACGCTTCATCAGCATATCATTAACTTTCTCTGACGCAGGCTTACTATCAGTCTTTTCTTTTTTTAATTCGGGGTAGATAGAGCGAATGAAAGAAGAAGGAAGTAATACTAAAGTAAGTATCACAAGGAATATGCTGCAAATAATTAAAATCATCGCTGCTGGTACAGTATCATAAAGAACTCCAAAAATTAACGATCCAATTGGCATTAACCCTAAAGCCATCATCTCAAGTATGCCAAACACTCTCCCGCGAAAAGCCTCATCTACATCTTTTTGCATAATAATCCCAATAGGTGTATTCGTTAGAACGGACAAGCAACCAAATAGAAACATTGTGAGTAGGAAATAGCTAAATAACAATGGTCCAGAGAAATGGAAGAGGAGGGGAATAGCAATTGTGCCTACTAGAACAGATAATCCTAGTACAGAGAGTTTCGAAAATTGTAAAGGATATTTTATGTTTGACCTAGTAGCAAGATAAATTGAAACAAGTAACATCCCAATGGCTTCAAACGCTTCTATAAAACCAATCAGTGAAAAAGGCATGTTGAAAACTTTTACTAACATGAAATTCGTTCCTACAGTAACAGCAGTGAAAAATAAATTCAACCAAACTACTACCATTAATAATCGATAAATAATAGGTTTTGTTTTAATATATACAAGCCCTTCTTTAAGGCTCTGTAGTAAGGAGTTTTCTATTTTATTGTTGTTGTCATTTGTCGCATATGAATATAATTTGAAATTCAAAGTAGATTCTAGTAAAAACGCTACTAAATAGGAAAGAATATTAAGAAGTAAAAACAATTCTATTGAGGCAAATCCAAACATCATTCCTCCAATTATTGGTCCGCAGATTCCAGAAATCGACAAAGATATTTGATTAAACGACATTGCTTTTTGAATTCTTTCTGCATCGACTAAATTCGATACGGATGCAGAAAAGGCGATTGATGAAAAAGTGTTACTTATTGTGTAGAAGAATGTTGTAATGTAAATAGCAATTATCGACAAATCAAAAACAAGACTGTAAGAAAGTAATGCGATAATCGAAAGTATTGAGCCTCCTTGACCTACTAGAACTACTGCTTTTCTTGGAAAGCGATCCGTAATAATTCCAGCAATTGGTGAAAGTATTACACGTGGAATTATAGAAAAAAATAAGTTTGCTGCAAAACTTAGTGCTGACCCTGTAATGGCTAAGATAAACATACTTATTCCAAATGTATACACATTTGCACCTAGAGAAGAAATCATTTTGCTGACTAAGAACGTGTATAGATGATAAGTAGCACGCTTTTGCTTAATCACATCTGACATCAGATCATCCCCTTTATAATGAAGTTTAATTTAATTAAACATATAATATTCCATACTATGGGAAAAATCAATACAAAAGTTTAATTTAATTTAACTTATTTGAAAAATATAAATATTTAGGTTACTATTTGTTTAACTGCACTTAAAGTTCGTCTTTTCTAATTTTTGTCACAAATAGAAGGTGGGATAGAGCCATGAATTCACTAGGAGAACGAATTAAACAATTAAGAAAGCAAAAGAAGATGACGCTGGCGGAGCTTGCTGGAGATCGTTTAACAAAAGGGATGCTTAGCCTAATAGAAAATGGGAAAGCCCAACCATCTATGGAGAGCTTAAGATACATTGCTGAAAGGGTAGGCGTGGAGGTATCAACCTTACTAGATGATGGAAATATAGAAGAGCTTAGAGAATTACTCTTCAAAATTGAAGCTGAATACAAAAGTATATTCTATCCTTATCATCTCAGAGAAAGAGACAAATTTCTTCATATGCATGAGCAAATTACTGCGGTTAAGGGACAATTACATGCAAAAAAATATGAGGAAATTCGTTTACTAGATTATTACATTCGGATCAATACAATCTTAGGTTTCGAACAAGAACAATTAAATATGTTTGACGTTATTTCCTATTATGAAAAGGTGCATGCCTATAGCCGTATTGTTGATTCCTACTCTTTTTTAGCGGGCTATGCTTTTTATCGAAATGACTATAAAATAGCATTGCAATTTATACAAGAAGCCGAGCAAAGACTTAAACCCTATCATCATCTGCTCGATAAACTGAGTATTTTAGATTTACATTACCTTTTAACCGTACTGTATGCTGCAGTAGATGACACAATAAACACTCAAAAGCATCTTGATTTAGCCTTAGAAATAGCACATAAGCATAAAATCTATTATCGTTTAGATGATTTTTATCGATTTACCCTGACTCAATCAATTGGGCAAGGAGATAAAGAGAAAAGTAAGTATTATTTAAAAAAATTGACACAACATGCCGAATTTACTGAAGATAAAGAGGCTTATTGTACTCTTGCTTTTGCATATGCACACTATACAAATCTCATTGAAAAAAATTATAAAAAAGTAGAAAGCTTTAAAAGATATTTAATTATTGATCTAGAAAGTGAGGAGCTTTTGGATATCCTGCTTTTATATAAAATGGAGGAAACTTATGCTTATTGGGCACTAGGGGACTTTCAAAAAGCACTTGAGACGAGTGATAATATGACTATTCCAGCTTTTGCACATCATCCTGTAGATTTATCCATTATGTATAGATGCTTTGCTGTAAGAGCCCTATGCTACCATGAACTTGGTGATAAGGATGCTGCAAAAACAGAAATATTGTATGCGTATCATGGTGTGGCAGAATTTTCAAACTCAATTTATAAAACTTTTATTCAAGAGGCTTACGAAAAAATTCAATATGGAAAAAAGGGTTAAGTAGTAGTGGAGTTTCCACATCTACTTAACCCTTTTATATTATCTAACGGAATTACTAACAAACTTACTATCTTTATAATACATGTTCTTTACTAAGACATTTGGTCCTAAGCATTTAACTGCAGGACAATGACAATTTAATGATTTTGCTAAGTCAGATTGTAACCATTTCTCAAATACATCTGGTAGAGAATCATTTTGAATATTCCCAAGTGCTGGTGTATCGCCGAAGTCTGTCACAATGACATCGCCGTTAAAAATATTCACATTTAGTCTTGAACGACCATCTGGGTCATTACGCAATGTAACGTTTTTTGCTGTTCTTAATCGATTTAATAAAGCTTGATCTTCTTCTGTTGGACTACAAGGATAGAAGGGAAGAGTCCCAAACAGCATCCATGTATTTTCGTCGCGAATATCTAATATGTGATTGATTGCATCACGTGTTTCTTCTAAAGATAAAGAAGTGAGGCTAGAGGCAAAATCTGAGGGGTACATAGGATGCACCTCGTGCCTTGCACACTTCATTTCGTGAACGATTTGATTGTGAATGTGTTCAATATACGGAATTGTTTTTTTGTTTAACATCGTTTCAGCAGAAACCATAACACCTTGTTCTGCAAGCATTCTTGAATTTTCAATCATTCGATCAAACAGGGCAGCTCTTTGGTCAAAGGTTGGTTTTCTTTCCATCATAGCAAAACCAGTTTCGACAAATTCTTCTACTGTACCCCAGTTATGTGAAATGTGAAGAACATCAAGATAAGGGGCGATTTCTAAGTATCTTTCCCCATCAATTGTTAGGTTTGAGTTCATTTGCGTTCTGATGCCACGCTCATGAGCATATTTCAAAATGGGTTTAACATAGTTTGCTACCGATTTTTTACTTAACATCGGTTCGCCACCCGTTATACTTAATGTTCTTAAATGTGGAATTTCATCCAATCGTTTTAAGATTAATTCTATTGGAAGTGCATTCGGGTCCTTTGTTTGTAAAGTATAACCAACTGCACAGTGAGCACATCTCATATTACATAAGGTAGTCGTAGTAAATTCGATATTTGAAAGTGTTAATTTCCCGTATTGTTCCACATCTAAATAAGCTTCCCAAGGATCAAACTTAGGAGTTATCTTTTCTAATGTCGTCATAGTATTTAATCTTCCTTTCCAAGATATCATTTTCGCATAATAACGGCTATTAGAAAACTAATTTCGCTTCATTTAGAAGATTTGACTGTTAAAGGGAGCATACACATTATTTTCTAGCGACAGGTTTACATATCTCTTTGCTTAATAAAGCTATTATTTTCACTATAATAGATGTCCCCATAAATATTTTCGATAACGGTCTTACTAATTTCGATATTAGAAAAATTAACAGCTTGCACATTAAAGCGGGATTTATTATTACGTATCACACTATCTGTTACATAAACGGATGATTGATTTTGTGCAAAGATATCCGAAAGGGTACCGTCTGTAATTTGTACACTTTTTAATTCTACAGTTGATTCAAAATCAATCCATAATTGATGTTGTGCGTGCTTTGATATAAAACAATCCGTGACAAATACTTCACTATGATTTTGGATAAATAAAGCATTGCGATTCCCATCAAATAATTCACTATTTTTTAAAATAACTGAGCTATCATTTACAACCATTTGAGAAAGTTCATGATTGAAGATTTGACTATCATATAAATATAGACTAGAATTTCTTAAAACTTTTAGACCATAGGATTTGCCGTTATAAATTTGACAATTTTCAAAGCGCGCATTGGACATATCGCAAATTTCGATTTGCACATTGAGACTATCGTAAAATTGGCAATCAATCGCTGTAAGCTCGCATTCATTTACGATAAATAAACTTTTTCCATTATATAGTTTGCTTTGAAGTATATAAATTTCAACATTTGATTTGCATGCAATATGAGGCATTTCATTATCATAAAACTTACACATATCAACTTCGACTTTTGAATGAGACATGGCTAAGATACCGTTTCCGATATTTTGGGTTAAAGTCGACTTGAAAATTGATAGTTCAGATTTAAATAATGTAATTGCGGAATTTGCATTATGTGTAATATCGCATTCAACGATGGAACAATTACTATTATCTTCAATACAGATTCCAACATGATAACCAGCCGTAATGGAACATTTCTTCATTGAACAAATGGCTTTGTCGGAAATGGAAATTTGAGAAGACCGATGTCCTTTTACAGTTGATTCAAAAATATTAATAATGGAGTTATCGCCAATTTGAATTCCGATACTCTCTCCATCATGAATAGTGCAAAACTCGATATTCATTTTTGAATCTTTGGCTACTACTACATTAGATTTTCTATTTTGTGCTAACTCACAATGGAAAATTTGAGCTTCTGAATTTTGAGAAACTGAAATTCCAGCATCCTTACCATGTTGAATTGAACAGTATCGTGCTGTTAATAGGCCTCTTTGTACACAGATTTGTGTTTGCGTGTTATATTGAAGCATTGTACATTGAATCGATACATCGCCTTCATGATAAACATGAATGCCCATTCCCTCTCCATCTTCAATTACACTTTCATGATCAATAAATCGAGAATCTTCTACGACTATTTGTGCGCTTGTATGATGGTGGAAATGGCCATTTCTTGATTGCACAAAAGAGCCGTTTTTAATACATAAGGCATGTTTTGCATAAGAAAATTCGCATTTCTCTATACAAACCTGAGATGATTCAGCTAAAATTTGAACTTTTCCATTATGTTCAAACGTACAATTTTCAAAGATTGCTTGACTATTGTTAATAACGGATACAGCCATATCCTTGGCATGTTCAAATGTACAGTGATATGCGTTTAGTTTTCCTCCATCAACCGTAATATGAACATCATTTTTCTCACCTTTAAAGTGACAATTTTGTAGTACTGCTTCACCTTCAATATACATTTGGGCAGTAGGGGAAATCGTCATATTTTGAATGGTAACAGAGACATTTTTCGGAATAATAATTAATCCCTCAATAATTGTTTCCTCATGTATGTCTCCAGCTAATACCATATTTTTATCAAAATGGATGGACTCTTTATAATAATTAGGTTTTAGTTGAATAAAGTTACCTGCTTTTGAATGGAGTATAATTTTTTGAATCGTTTTCACTTTAGTAAAGAATCTTGAAAATAGTCGATAAAAAGTCATTAGAGTAACCTCCTCTATTTAAAAACTCAATACTTCTATTGTCACTAAAAAAGATAAATCTTAATCGCATTTTTACAATTCTTTCTAAAAAATGGATAAGGCTGCGTGAAATAGAAGCAAGGTATCCAATTACTGTTTTAAAACAAAAAGTATTTATCATATTTAGTGCGTAGGTAGAGGAGAGATTCCTATACGAACTTATCCAACTAGTTTCTATTTAAATAGAAGTTTTACGTTAATGTAATCTCACTTAGGTTTAATTCTTTTTTGCTAAAAATAAAAGAGAGGGGTACAATTAACCTTATTTGTCTTAAGGAGGATATTATTTTTGAAAGCTACATTAATTGAAATATTAAATATGAATCACATTGAAAGACAATTATATATGAATGAACATGCTGATTCGTTATTAGAAGAAATGATCAAATATATCGGTTACCCTGAAGATGAAATGCGTGATAAATTAAACTACCGATTATTTATTGAATTATTAGCAGGTCAAATGTTTACAAATGACCAAATGGCAAATCTAGCCTTAATTTTAAAAAGTGATAATTATCTATTTCATTCAATCGGTGGGTACGAAACAGATGATGTATTTACCCGTTCATTTTCCGCACTATGGTTAAGTAATCTTTTAAATGCAGATAGTCAGCTCAGATTTTTAAATGATGAACAAGCTATGAGTGTTTTAAATGCGAGCTCCAGCTATTTAGTAAAGGAGAGAGACGTTCGCGGCTTTGTAGGTGAAAAAGGTTGGGCACACGCCATAGCACATGGTGCGGATTTATCAAGTGCTATCATCTCACATCCTTCATTCGAAGTACGCTTGGCTCCTGTGATTTTACAAGGTATTAAAGAAAGCTTCTGGAAAGGGTCAGTGTTCATTGATGACGAAGAAGAACGTCTTGTTACAATCATTGAAAAATTAATTTCAAAAGATTTCCCAGAAGAAATACTCATTGAATGGATCGAACAAGTATTTGATAAATTGCAATTTTATTTAATGGAAGTAGGCTATACTCCACAATATTTTGCAGCACGAACAAATACTCTTCATTTTATGAAAACTTTATACTTCACATTAAAGTTTTCTCAAAAATCGCCCGAATTAATGGCAATTGTTTCATTATTTATCGCAAAATGGATGAAACAATAAGCGCTTGGTAGATATTTTGGCAATAAGAGCAAGTGAGGTGTAATCATGAGGGTGCGATTTATTCGTATAATTGCCTTTATCGTTTTCGTTATTATTTTAGGGGTTGGATATAATTTCTTTACAGTTAATTTTTCAGGTGAGGGGAAAGCTACTCCAGAAGAGGCACTGCCTGATGATGCAGAATATGAATGGATTGTCGGATTAGTTGCTGACAAAGAACACCATTACTTCTACTTATCTAATGGGAATTACATTGGAACGGAAGTCGTAACAAAAAATTTCAAGGGTTGGAGTTCGGAACAAGGTGCATACGCTTCGCTTCCAAAATCGCTTGAAGATAATCAGATTGCCACAGCAATTTCTGACGAAAAAATTTTATTTGGCCTTTTAAAGCCAAATGGGAAAGTGGAAGTTACGGTTAATAATCAACCTACTAAAAGAATTTCATTAACTTCATTACCAAAAGAGGTTGTTGAATTATATCAGGTTCAAGGCTATGAGATCTGGTACATAGAGTTAACAAATTTAGATCAGGCAAAACATTATTCGATAAAAGTATTAAATGAACATAATACTGTCATAGATGAGTTATCAATCTGATGATAACTGTGCATATTTATATAAGAATGCGCTATAAATGATATCTTTTCTATTTTACAAAAGTAAGTTATAATACACTTTGCTTGCTCAGTAAATTAACAGGTCATAAAAATAACTTATCACAAAAGATAATTTTAAAGTAATTTACTTATGTATATTAATCGTTTATAGTGGTCTATGGAGAAAAGCTTTGCAAGCATTTCAATTATTAAATAGGGGGAGTACTAAAATGGCAAGTAACTTACACAACAGCCGCTCTTCATTCGAAGTGAATGGTAAATCATATAACTATTACCGTTTAGCTGCAATCGAAGAAGCAGGCGTAGCAAACGTATCACGCCTACCTTACTCAATCAAAGTATTATTAGAATCTGTATTACGTCAATATGATAATTACGTAATTAAAGACGAACACGTAAACAACTTAGCAAAATTCGGTGCGGGTGCTGACCCAGAAGGTGAAGTACCATTCAAACCATCACGCGTAGTATTACAAGACTTCACAGGTGTTCCAGTAGTAGTTGACTTAGCTTCTTTACGTTCTGCTATGAAAGAATTAGGCGGAAATCCAGATAAAATCAACCCAGCTATCCCAGTTGACCTTGTAATTGACCACTCAGTACAAGTTGACAAATACGGTAATGCATCTGCATTACAAGCTAACATGGATCTTGAGTTCGAACGTAACGCAGAACGTTATAACTTCTTAAAATGGGCTCAAACTGCATACGATAACTTCCGTGCTGTTCCTCCAGCAACTGGTATCGTACACCAAGTTAACTTAGAATATTTAGCGCCAGTAGTTCACGTTAAAGAGAACGCTGATGGCACATTTGAAACATTCCCAGACTCAGTAGTAGGTACTGACTCACATACAACAATGATCAATGGTATCGGTGTACTTGGATGGGGTGTAGGTGGTATCGAAGCTGAAGCAGGTATGCTTGGTCAAGCGTCATACTTCCCAATTCCAGAAGTAATCGGTGTTAAATTAACTGGTGATCTTCCAAATGGTGCAACTGCAATGGACTTATCATTAAAAGTAACTCAAGTATTACGTCAACG
>DATMGC010000005.1:0-5992 GCA_035555915.1 Ureibacillus sp.
AATTGTCGTATATACGGCAAAGTCCTGCATACCCTCGCGTAATGTAAATCGGTATTGTTTAACCGTAATGTCCTTTTTCTTTTTATCCCAAATCTTCTGTGAAAACAATACCTGTGATAGCGGATATCGTTTTTTCGTCTCCTTTACCGCCACATCTTCCCATGTTTTTTGAGAAACTGCATGAACCTCTGGAGTAAATGAAACCTGTACGGCTGTTAACCCGAATAAAACAGTAAACAGAAACATCCATTTTTTCACGTATGAACACCATCCTTATGAATTATTTTTACCAATGGAAAAAAATTCATACATAAGTTGTTGGATGTGATAGTGGTGAGGGAGATATCGGAATTAGAAATGCTGGTGGAGGGGATTAAATATCTATGATCATTAATAATAGGCAAGATAAAAGGTCGTCAAAAAGACGCCCTTTTATTTTTCAGAAGTTCCACCTTGTTGAAGAAATGCTTGAATTTGATCATATGATAATCCGATCTTTTTTGCTTCTTGTATCAATTCCAACCATTCCCTATCAATTTGATTATCGATATAATTCTTTGAAATTTCAGTCATTAGGCTTGTCCTCCTGAATTAGGATGTTTTGATTTTTTGCATTTTTCCACTTTTGAAATTTCAGGTAATCCCGAAATTCTCTAAAGTCATTTTTGCTCATGCCTTCTTCAATGGCTTTATGTAACAACTTGCTCCACTCTTCATCAAAAATAAACTCTTTTGAGTAATTAGCTGCAGTAGACGATGATCCTAATAAATCTTCTACCTCTATTTCCAGAGTTAAAGCAATCTTCTTTAAAAACTGAAGCGAGGGGTTTTTTTGAACATCTCGTTCAATATAACTTAAATAAGATTTTGATACACCTGCCAACTCGGCTAATTCACTAATAGAATAACCCTTCTCAAGCCTCAACTCCCTTAATCGTTCTCCAACCATGCTTTGGTCTCCTTGTCTATATTACAAAAATTTTCCTCACAAGGTTCATTATATGAAACATATTGTTCTTAATAAAATAACGTAAACATGTGGAAATAAGAGGTATTTAAAGAAAAAGTGCAATAATCGTTCTTTTTAACGAAAAAATGACAAATTTAAGAGTTTTTTTATTTAGGTAATTTATCATATATTTGTAAAGAATGTAATATTCTATATTTTATGTATAGAGTTAATTTATAGTACTTTACTTGTAAAAGATTAAGACTAGAACTTAAAAAAACCTGGAAAAAACGCAAAATCCATTAAAAAGGATTGACTTGTTCTTTATAGTGAACTATCCTAGTTTTAGAGAACATGATCTCATGATATTTAAATGTGTGTTCTTAATTAAGAAAAGTAGGTGGCGGGTGTATGTCTAGCTTTCAAAAGCTTGAAGATAGACGTTTAAATGAATTTAAGCAGTCAAAAGAAATCGATTTGAAAGAAGTTTTCCTGATTATAAAAAGGTACGTTTGGATTATTATCCTTATTACGATCCTTTCAACTTCAGCTGGTGCCTTTTACTCTGTGTCAACTTATAGTCCTTTGTATCAATCAACTGCCAGAATTATTATTGGCGCAGATAGTAATATGATAACAACATTAAAAGTCATCATTCAGGATTCCACTGTACTGGAAAAAGTTGTGCAGAAGCTAGATCTCCCTTATTCTGCAGAGTCACTTAGCGGGAAAATTAGTGTTGGAAGTATAGAGAATTCTCAAGTTGTGACCATCAGTGTTGTTGACTCTAATTCTAAGCAGGCTGCTACGATAGCAAATACTGTTGCTGAAACATATAAAGATGAGATCCCAGCAATAATGGATTTTAAGGATGTTAGATTACTGTCTGAAGCAAAAGAAATTCCATTCCCGATAAATGAAAATCAAAATAGAACCATTATTATCGCAGCTATAGGTGGTATAGTTATTGGAATTGGGCTTGCATTTTTACTGGATTCTTTGAATAACAGCATTCGAAAGGAACAGGAAGTAGAAGAATTACTCGGTATCCCTGTTCTTGGATCCGTAGATAAAATGAAAAAGAATAACATGCAGAAGAAAAAAGGCAGGAAAACTAGTTTTGAACAGAGGAGTGAGACACTTGGTTCTTAAACTGAATAAGAAAAAGGCACTTAAAGAAATGACTAAGCGCCATTTTGTTACATACACAAATCCTGGTTCAGAAATTGCAGAACAGTATAGAACAATAAGAACGAATATACAATTTTCCTCAATTGATGAGAAATATAAAACAATGATCATTACTTCTCCCTCATCTTCAGAAGGAAAAACGACAGCTGCCATCAATTTAGCCATTTCAATATCTCAACAGGGTGAAAGGGTTCTTTTAATAGATGCAAACCTTCGGAAACCTAAATTACATATCTCTTTTAATCTTAAAGATTATCATGGTCTTACTGATGTATTAATTGGAAGAGTGGGATTAGAGGAAGCTATTTTTCAAACTCAAATTGGTAAGCTGGATTTGTTAACAAGCGGTATTATTCCTTCAAACCCTACTGAAATTATTGGATCAGATGCAATGAAGTTTTTACTTAAAGATATAAAAGAGGAATATGATACAGTCATTTTTGATAGTCCACCAGTATTAGAAACCACGGATACAAAGCTTTTAGCAGGACTATGTGACGGTGTTGTGATGGTCGTAAAGAGTGGAAAGACTGATAGAGAAAAAATAGTTGAAGCAAATCGTTTATTAAAGCTTGTCAGGGCAAAGGTATTGGGAGTTATATTGAATGAAAGATCATAATTTGTTCTTTTGTTGTTCGTTATAAAGAATTTTCGTTTGTTAGGCGATGTCTCCTTGCCTTTATCAATGGAGGCACTCGGCCATGCTGTGGGTTGAAACAAACCTTAGACGCGAGTCGTCATTAGCATGGTGTGAGGAAGGGTTAGATGCCCTATTAATTAAAATAATCACTTATAAATCTTACATGATCGAGGTTTATAAGTGATTATTTTAATAAAGGAGCTGAACTTATGAAAGAATTTGATCGCTTTCCTAAGGTGATGAAGAAGCTCGTGCGATACATAAAACAGGAGGCAACTATAGAACAGCTGGAGCAATTCAAAAAGGAGCTTGACCACGCAATGGAGAAAAGAACTGTCATGTTAAAGAAAACAACAGAAAACTGAATAAGGAGGTGAGACCTTGTCTTATCGTAGTCGCATATGGTTGCTTATTGGATTAGATTCTCTAATTGTTTTATCCACCATCTATTTCAGCAATGCATTAATTAACCCAAGTTTACAGGCTTTAACTCTTTCTATTTTTGTTATTTCTATAACTCTATTAATAAGTCATCATCTATTTTCATTTTTATTTAAGCTTTATAAGAAGGCCTGGGAATATGCCAGCATTGGCGAACTAATCATTATATTTAAAGTCATAACTTATACAATTATCGTAACAGCGGTTGTCCAACAAATTGTACAAAAACAAATTGATTTTAGGATCTTAGCCATAACATGGATGATTCACCTTCTATTAATCGGTGGTTCAAGATTTTTCTGGAGAATTTATCGAGATACCTATCTGAAACACTCAATAAATAAAAAACGTACGCTTATAATTGGAGCCGGATCGGCTGGAACAATGGTCGCAAGGCAGCTTCTGCATAACCGTGATGCAGAGCTTATACCAGTAGCATTTGTAGATGATAATGTACATAAACAAAAACTGGACATTTTAGGTATTCCTGTAGCAGGTGGTGTAACAGAAATTGAGAGAATTACACAAGAGTTAAATATTTCAAACATTGTTATTTGTATTCCATCATTAAATAAGAAGCAACTCAATCATATTTTTAAAGAATGTGCAAAAACAAATGCAAAAACACAAATGATTCCAATGCTTGAGGATTTAATGACAGGTAAGGTTTCTGTTAACCAATTCCGTGACGTTCAAGTGGAAGATCTGCTTGGACGTGATGCGATCGAACTTGATATTAGTAGTATCAGTGATTATGTATCAAATAAGGTAGTACTTGTAACTGGTGCAGGAGGTTCAATTGGATCGGAAATATGCAGACAAATTTCAAAGTTTCATCCTAAAACATTGGTTTTACTTGGACATGGTGAAAATAGCATTTATACAATTGAAATGGAATTAAAAGAAGCATTTAAACAAACTGAGATCGAATTCATAACTGAAATTGCTGATCTTCAAGATTTTGATAAACTCCTCAATGTAATGGATATTTATCAACCACATGTGGTTTATCATGCAGCAGCTCATAAACATGTGCCTCTGATGGAACGAAGTCCAGAGGAAGCAGTGAAAAATAATATTATCGGAACCAAGAATGTTGCACAAGCCGCAAGTGTCCATAATGTTGAAACCTTTGTCATGATTTCGACTGATAAAGCTGTCAATCCAACGAGTGTCATGGGTTCAACGAAACGACTAGCTGAAATGCTAATCCAACACTTTGATCAAATTAGTTCAACAAGATTTGTTGCTGTACGATTTGGGAATGTATTAGGAAGCCGAGGCAGTGTTATTCCACTTTTTAAAAAGCAAATACAAAATGGTGGTCCTGTTACTGTTACTCACCCTGATATGGTTCGCTACTTTATGACGATTCCCGAAGCGTCAAGGTTAGTAATTCAAGCTGGAGCACTAGCAAGAGGTGGCGAGATTTTCGTTCTTGATATGGGAGAGCCTGTAAAAATTGTAGATCTTGCAAAGAACTTAATCAAACTAACAGGTAATAATATTGATGAGATTGGAATTGAATTCACTGGTATGAGACCTGGTGAAAAACTTTTTGAAGAGCTCTTAAATAAAAATGAGGTTCACGAAGAACAAATTTATCCAAAGATTTATATTGGCAAAACCTCGCAATTATATATAGAAGAAATTGATTATATTATTAAAAACTTTAAATCGTTGGATCGAGAGCATTTAAGAGAAACACTATTAAATTTAGCTAATGAGCGAGTAGAATACCAGAAGAAATTAGTATCTGTTTAAGAGGAGAGTGTAACAGTTGAAAGTTAGAAAGGCGATCATTCCAGCAGCAGGATTAGGTACAAGATTTTTACCGGCAACAAAAGCAATGCCAAAGGAAATGCTCCCAATTGTCGATAAACCAACCATTCAATATATTATAGAAGAAGCGGTTGAATCAGGAATTGAAGATATCATCATTGTAACAGGAAAAGGAAAGAGGGCGATTGAAGATCATTTTGATCACTCTTTTGAATTAGAACACACTTTATTGGAAAAAGGAAAAATGGAGCTATTAAGTGAGGTTCAAAAAGCATCTCAACTAGTTGATATTCATTATATTCGTCAAAAAGAACCACGTGGATTGGGGCATGCCATTTGGTGTGCGCGGAAATTCATTGGCGATGAGCCGTTTGCAGTTCTTCTTGGTGATGACATTGTTCAAGCAGAAAAGCCGTGCTTAAAGCAAATGATTGAACAATATGAAAGGTACAATGCATCGATCATTGGAGTACAACATGTAAAAGATGAAGAAGTATCACGATATGGAATTGTAGATGCAATGGAGATTGGGGAAAGGTTCTATAATGTTAGCACTCTAGTGGAAAAGCCAAAGCAAGGGGATGCACCTTCAAATTTAGCCATTATGGGACGCTATATCCTAACCCCTAAAATATTTGAAATGTTAGAAAAACAGCAGCCAGGTTCTGGTGGAGAAGTTCAATTAACAGACGCAATCGCAACACTAAATCAATTCGAAGCGATTTATGCATATAACTTTGAAGGTAAACGTTATGATGTAGGAGAAAAAATGGGCTTCATCCAAACAACAATTGAACTTGCTCTGCAGCGTGAAGATCTTAAACATGAGTTATTAGACTTTTTATGCAATGTCATTGAAAAAGAAGTAACAGAAATTTAACACCCTATCAATGGGTGTTTTTTTCATGTTCAAAAAGGGTGAAAACAATGGTAAATAAAGTGTTATTCTGTGCTACTGTTGATTATCATTTTAAAGCCTTCCACCTCCC
>DATMGC010000006.1:0-35348 GCA_035555915.1 Ureibacillus sp.
CTTTCTCTCATGTCCATAATCATTAATTCAAACTTTAGGAGTGACAAACATGAGCAAACGAATTGAAACGAAATTAGCCCAAATTGGTAACAGAAGTGAAAATGTAACAGGTACTGTAAACCCTCCAGTTTATTTTTCTACTGCATATCGTCATGCAGGGATTGGAGAATCAACAGGGTTTGATTATATACGTACAGGAAATCCAACCAGATTGCTTGTAGAGCAGGCAATAGCTGACTTAGAGCATGGTGATCGGGGATTTGCTTTCAGCTCGGGTATGGCTGCCATCCAAACGACCATGGCCTTATTTCAAAGTGGAGATGAACTAATCGTCTCATCTGATTTATATGGTGGAACATATCGATTATTTGAAAGAGAGTGGAGAAAGTACGGAGTATCTTTTCAATACGATGATTTCACAAATCCAGCGGAAACAGAAAAGTTAATCAATGAAAAAACAAAAGCACTATTTATTGAAACACCAACAAATCCATTAATGCAGGAAACAGATATAAAGGAATTAACAGCAATTGCAAAAAAACATGAGATCTTAGTAATTGTGGATAATACCTTCTATACTCCTGTTCTTCAGACACCAATATTAGATGGTGCTGATATTGTGATTCACAGTGCAACAAAATATCTAGGTGGACATAATGATGTACTTGCCGGTTTAGTTGTAACCAAGGGGCAGGAACTGAGTGATGAGTTTTTTCAGCATCAAAATGCAATAGGAGCGGTGTTATCTCCTTTCGATTCATGGTTACTAATGAGAGGGATGAAAACATTATCCCTTCGTATGAGACAGCACCAGCAAAATGCTCAGCAGGTTGCACAGTTTTTAGAGGAGCATCCTGATGTACTTGATGTTCTTTATCCGGGAAAAGGTGGAATGCTTTCTTTTCGTTTGCAGGATGAAACATGGGTCAATCCATTTTTGAAAAACCTAAAAACTATTTCATTTGCTGAAAGCTTAGGCGGGATTGAAAGCTTTATCACATATCCGGCGACTCAAACTCATATGGACATACCTGAAGAAATTCGCATTGCAAATGGTGTCTGTAACAAGTTATTGCGTTTTTCAGTAGGTGTTGAACATGAAGAAGATATTATAGAAGATCTTACACAAGCATTTAAAGCAATGAAGGGAGCGGTAGCAGTTGAGCAATCATAATTGGTCATTTCAAACAAAACTACTTCATAATGAATCAAAGGTGGACCATAGCACAGGATCGGTAAGTGTGCCTATTCACCATTCTTCCACTTTTCATCAATTTAATATTGATGAATTTGGTAAGTATGATTATGCCCGTTCAGGAAATCCGACACGTGAAGCTCTGGAACAAGCTATCGCAGAATTAGAGGGTGGATCCAGAGGATTGGCATTTTCTTCAGGGATGGCTGCTATTTCAACAGCATTCTTATTATTATCGCAAGGTGATCACGTATTGGTAACCGAGGACGTATATGGCGGGACATTTCGGATTATTACAGATGTATTAACTCGTTTTGGAATTGAGCATACATTTGTTGATATGACAGATCTTCATCAGGTTGCATCTGAAATTAGACCAAATACGAAAGTGATCTATATGGAAACACCTTCAAATCCGTTGTTAAAGGTAACGGACATTCAAGGTATAGTGAATTTAGCAAAAGCCAATAATTGTTTAACCTTTTTAGATAATACGTTTTTGACACCAGAACTTCAAAGACCATTAGAGCTTGGTGTGGATGTTGTGCTTCATAGTGCAACAAAGTTTTTAGCAGGTCATAGTGATGTACTTGCAGGACTTGCGGTTGTAAAAGACCCTGAGCTTGGGGATCGCTTATATAAACTACAAAATGCATTCGGAGCAGTTCTTGGTGTGCAGGATGCATGGTTAGTTCTTAGAGGGTTAAAAACATTGCATGTAAGATTGCAGCAATCACAAGCTTCCGCATTAAAGATCGCTGAGTTTTTAGCTGACCATCCAAAGGTGGTTGAAGTATACTACCCGGGCTTAAGCTTTCATCCGGGACATGATACACAGCGGTATCAAGCAGACGGACCTGGTGCGGTTTTATCATTTAAACTAGCGGATGGAGATGCAGTAAGAACGTTGGTGGAGAATGTTGAGCTTCCTGTTTTCGCTGTAAGCTTAGGGGCGGTTGAATCGATTCTTTCCTACCCGGCAAAAATGTCGCATGCAGCAATGCCTCCAGCTGAACGTGAAAAGCGTGGGATTTCTGATGGATTGCTTCGATTAAGTGTAGGATTGGAAAAGGTGGAAGACTTAATTAGGGATTTTGATGCGGCATTGGAGAAGCTTCCGGCTGTGAAGAAGAAGGAAAATGTGAATGCATAAGTTAAGAAGAGAGCTAACTTTTTGAGGTTAGCTCTTTCTTTTGCTTATAAGCTCTATTATTTTTTGTGCAGGAAGAGGTTGACTAAAATAATATCCTTGAAAATCTGTACAACCCTTAGATAATAGGAAGTCCAGCTGTTCCTTTGTTTCAACACCTTCTGCAATAATTTGAATATTCAACTCACGAGCAAGAGTAATAAGGGCAGAAACAATGGCAGCATCTTCCTGGTTATTTGGAAGAGTTGAAATAAATGACCGGTCAATTTTAATTGTATCAATGCGAATTTGTCTTAAATACGTAATAGAAGCATAACCTGTACCGAAATCATCAATCGAAATTTTCACTCCTAAATTCTGCAATCGTTTCACAGAATGTTGGATATGCTGATTATGTTGGTTGAGAACACTTTCAGTGATTTCAATTTCTAAACAATTAGGAGGTAGGTCAAATTCAGATAATGTTTCTTCTACAAGTGCTGGAATGTCAGTAAGGATAAACTGATTGATTGAGACGTTAACCGCTATAGGGACAAGTGGATACTGCTGTTTCTTCCACTCGTGGAGTTGCCTGCATGCTTCCCAAATGACCCAACTACCTAATTGTTCGATAAAGCCACTTTCCTCTGCTGTAGGGATAAAATGAGCTGGACCGACTAATCCTTTTTTGGGATGATTCCAACGGATTAAGGCCTCAAAACCGATTACTTTCCCTATCTCTGCATTCATCTTAGGTTGATAATATAGTTCGAATTGGTTCTTACTTAATGCATGGCGAAGCTCCTCGTTAAGCATGAATAACTCAATTCCTCGCTCTGTCATTGATTCATCATACAATGCGACAGACTTACCGCCAGCTCCTTTTCTTTGATACATAGCAATATCGGCATTCTTAATGAGAAGATCTAAGGAGTTTCCATGATCCGGAAAAATACTAATCCCAATACTTGCAGTAACATGAAATTCTCGATTCTCTATTATAATAGGTTTTCTGATTTCATGAATAATTCTTTCTGCAATCGTTAATAGAAGTTTTTTATCAGAAACATCCCGTAAAAGAAGGACAAATTCATCGCCGCCCATACGAGAAACAATATCACCATCACGCACATGATCGGTAATTCTTTTGGCAACTTGTTGAAGAAGCTTGTCACCGAATGCATGACCAAATGAATCATTAATCGGTTTGAAACGATCTAAGTCCATGACTAAAATCGCAAATTTCGTTTTATTCTCCTTCGTTTCTTGAATAATGTCTTGGGAAATTTCATGAAGGAAACGAATGTTATAAAGATCTGTTAATATGTCATGTGATGCTAAATAATGGATTTCCTGCTCTTTTATATTTCGTTCCAATGCGAGACCGGAAAGATAGCTAAAAACATTTAGCAACTCAATCTCGTAGCGTTCTGGTGCACGAACTTGAGGATGGTAAATAGCGAATGTTCCTAAGAGAATACCTTTAGTCGACAGAATCGGCATTGACCAACACGAATGAATACCATGATCTAATGCAAAGCTCCTCCATTTTTCCCAATTAGGATCGGTCTCTACATTTGAGGTAATTGTTAACTTTTTTGTGTAGGCTGCATGTCCACAGCAAGCATTGTTAGACATAACAGGAAACTGGTCTACCCGTTCCAAAAATGATGAAGGAAGTTTGGAAGCATATGCCACACGAAGCCAATTATGTTCTTTTTCATAAAGCATAATCGAACAATAACTTTGATTTGACAGCATCTCAACAGTTTCAACGATACCTTGTAAAATCTTTTGAATAGGTTCTCCAGACGCAATTCTTTCTAAATATCTGTACTGAAAAACTTTTACATGTTCACTTAGTTTTTGATCTGTTATATCTCTGGCAACTCCATGTATTCCTATTAATTTTCCATTTAACATAGAAGGAATTGTTGTAATTTGTAAGTCAACAAATATACCATCTTTTCTAACAATCTTTGCTTCGTGTGTTTGAGTTTGTCCGTATTTAACATGATCAAACTTCTCCATTATGAATGGAAGATTATCCTTTGCAATAACAGATTCAAAGTGATGACCAATAAGATCATCTTTATGATATCCAGTGATTTTTTGAAGCTCCTGATTTATATCTAGAAAAATCCCATCTGTATCTAGTGAAAAGACACCATAGGGATGGTGTTCAAATATAGATTTATATGTTTGATTACTGCTTAATAAATCAGTTATATCCCGACCGATGACGACAATTGTATCGGGATTTCCGAGTGAATCGTAGACAGGGGTTTTTATGACTTCAAATATATGATCCTTTCCGTTGATTGTAATAATTTCTTCTATTTTAATTTGTCTTTCTTCATCCCATGCTTTCTGGTCAGAGGATTCAAAGTCGGGTGCAAAGGGAGCAATGCGAGCACTTAGTTTTCCCAGTTCTTCATCTGTTTTACCTTCATAAGAATGTTCATCTAACCCGAAAATATCAAGTGTTCGCTGATTTGTCTTAATCCAACGACCCTTGTGATCCTTCAATACAATAATATCAGGACTTGTATCAATGATTTTTGTTAAGATTTCTTTCTGATCAAGTGCCATTGGTTATCCTTCTTCTTTCGTTTTTATGATGATACGTATAGATATTATACTATACAGAATTATCTGGGAACTAGCGATCTATGTTGGTAGATATAGGAAATCTATCAAGATTCATATGCATGTACAGAGAGGTTTTATCATATATAAAAAAGAGCTAGCGCTTTACCTAAAATTTCAAAGGGGGAACAGAGATGATAAAAATGCGTCATAGCTTGTTGTTTATCCTACTCCTTGCCTTCATGTTGGTCATGGCTGCTTGTAATAGTGGTGCTGATTCGGGTAATACAAATGAAGAAGAGGGCACGAATGAATCTGAAAATAATTCAGGTGATAAGCAAGATTTAAGTCTTTTAACAGGTGGTACCGGTGGAACATATTATCCACTCGGCGGCCAGATAGGAAAAATTATTACCGACAACACGAATGCAAATATAACACCACAAACATCAGGTGCTTCAGCTGAAAACATGGAAACCTTAAGAGCTGGAGAAGCGGAAATAGCATTTTCACAAACAGACATTGCCGCATATGCCATTGATGGATTAGAAATGTTTGAAGGAAACGCGATAGATAATATTCAAGCAATTGGATCGTTATATCCGGAAACAGTTCAACTTGTCACAACGAAAGATAGTGGTATTACGTCAGTAGAAGATTTAAATGGGAAAGCCGTATCAGTAGGTGCACCAGGTTCCGGGGCATATATCAATGCCATGCAAGTGTTAGAGGCTCATGGATTAACAGATAAAGATATTAAACCTCAAAACCTATCATTTGATGAATCAACTGATGGCATTCAAGCTGGAACCATCGACGCAGCATTCATTACAGCTGGGACTCCCACAGGCGCGGTAGAAGCACTATCAGCACAAAACGATATCGTGATTGTTCCATTTGCAGAAGATAAAATACAAGCATTAATTGATCAGTATCCCTATTATGCACAAGATACAGTTGCTGCAGGAACATATAAGATAGAAGAAGACGTAACAACCGTCGCTGTAAAGGCAATGCTTGTTGTAACAAATGACTTAGATGAAGAGCTAGTCTATGAGATGACAAAATCATTATTTGAGAACACAGATAAAATTACGCATGCTAAGGGTGAACTGATTACACCTGAAACTGCACTTGAAGGATTGGGAAATCTGGAATTACATCCAGGTGCAGCGAAATATTTTGAAGAAAAGGGGATACAACAGTAGAAATAGAAGTCTAGGGTTTTGAAAAATAATGATGAGAATCGTGTCAAAATGGGAGAGTTTTGTCATATGATAAGTCCATTTTGACATGATTCAAATATTTTCTGGGAAATAAGTCGAACAGTGATAGAGAAGAAGTGTTGACTTGAGGTGGGTAACTGAATATAATAGAATATGTAGCTTAAAGCGTTACATAAAAATAATATATTGATCCGATAGTTCAGTGGGAGAACACTACCTTGACAGGGTAGGGGTCGGGGGTTCGAATCCCTCTCGGATCATCAGAAGTTGGAAGCTTCAGTTCCTTGGTAATAAGGGATTGGGGCTTTTTTGTTTTTTACTTAAACTTATCAGTATTATAATTTAATAAGTTCGTTTTTGATATTACATTACATGATTCACTTGCAGGACTATAATATATATTTTTTCTCCACTATCGATAAGTGTTATTAACACGTCTTAGGTGAGGAAAATCCAGGATTAATTAATAATAACCCACAAAATATGTAGAATATTTACAAAGTGCAAATGATAAGTTTAATTGAGTAATATAAAATGATGGTAAGTCTATGTTGAGGCTAACTCTTCTTAACTATAAAACTATTATGATTAAGAAAAAGATAGTTGTGTAATTTATATTACATTATCATGATTACCTGTGCTGAAATATATAATAAAATAACACTAAATAATAATTAATTAGGTTTAAATTTATTCTCAATCTAATATTTTTTATTTTTTTTATTTTTTTGTGATATAATAAAATAAAAAAAGTAAAGGGGCTTATCTGTGGCAAAAAAGGTAACTATTCAACAGATTGCAGATTACCTTGGAATTTCTAATTTTGTAGTATCTAGAGCTCTCTCTGGAAAAAGTGGAGTAAAGGATGAAACAAGAGAAAAAGTATTTCAAGTTGCATCACAATTAGGATATTTTACACAAAAAGGTATTAACAATACAGATATAAAGAAAGAAAACGTTGAGGAAAGTATAGATAATAATAGTGTATTAATAGTAATGCCCAATATACGTAGTCAGTTAAAGGAGTCAATATATTGGGGACCGATAATAAAAGGGATATCAGATACCCTGGATAATATGAACTTAGGAATGGTAATACTAACAGAAAATAACTTTAAAAGCTTACCTCGTGCTCTTAATCCCGAAGGCTTTTTAGGATTAATAGGCGTAGGTGAGGTTGGAACACAGATTATATTAGAAGTACAAAATAAAGGAGTACCTGTTGTCTTAATCGATCATGAAGATAAGCTTTGCCCAACGGATACGGTCTTTTCAAATAACTTTGATAGCAGTTATTTGCTTGCAAATTATCTTATAGGACTTGGCCATAGAAATATACAATTTGTAGGCAATATAAATTATTCGAGGAGTTTCTTCGATAGGTGGTTAGGTTTTAGGACTGCATTAGAAGAAAATGATATATCGATAAGTAATGACTTTTATAAACTAATAAAAGATGATAGTGCGGAAATGTTTATTGATATTAAAGATTGGCTACAGAAGCTTAAGACAGAGGGAAATATATTACCAACAGCTTTATATTGTGCTAACGATTCTATTGCTTTGCATGTATATAAAGTTTTACAAGAGTTAGATATTCGAATTCCGGATGAGATATCTGTAACTGGGTTTGATAATATTGAGGACTCTTACTTATTAAAACCAACTTTAACAACTATTGACGTACCTAAGGAAGAATTAGGTAAACGAGCTGTTAGAGCTCTGCTTAATAGAATTGACTTAAAAAATGCACCGAAAGAAAAAATCATTGTTGCAAGTGAGCTATTACTTAGGGAATCTGTTTTATCTTTTAAAAAAGGAACAGAGTAATTTTATTGAAAGGCTATTATCGTGGAGTTTGATAATAGCCTTTTTGTTTTGTAAGGTAACTTCATTTTTGTTATTTATCTTATTTTTTTATTTATTTTTTATCATAAAATATATTGACAGGAAAACGCTATCAAAGTAAACTTTAATTGTAAGGAAGAAAAATAAATAAAAGGGGGAAAAAAGTTGAATAGAAAAAAGTTTTATAAGCCTTTTACATTTTTATTAGCTGCATCACTTTTTGCAGGATGTTCTAGTAATAATACAACTGAACCAAGTACTAATGGAAATGGAAGCTCTGAGGACAGCATTAGTGGAGAGATTACAGTATTGACTAACCGAACTGATCTTGTTGATACGAAACTACCGGAGTATGCAGAAGAATTTAATAAAACATATCCAGATGTAGAAGTGAATTTTGAGGCATTAACAGATTATGAGGGTCAAACAAAAGTAAGGTTGAATAGTCAAGATTATGGTGATGTATTGTTAATACCTTATATGCCAAGAAATGAATTACCACAGTTTTTTGAACCACTAGGAAAAGAAGAAGAATTATTAGAAAAATATTTATTTGCTGATGAGTATTCATATGAAGGCACAACATATGGTATTCCAGTCCAAGTTAATACTTACGGAGCAGTTTATAATAAGAAAGTATTTAAAGATGCAGGTGTTACAGAATTACCATCTACTCCACAAGAATTTTTAGACGCAATGAAGAAAATTAAAGAAAATACTGATGCAACTCCTTATTATACTAACTTTTCTGCTGGTTGGCCTTTGAGTGATTGGGAGAATCAGAGACTAGCAATTGCTGGTGAAGGAGATTATGTTTCGCAAAAGGTTCCTCACATTGATGACCCATTTGCTGAAGGTAGACCACATCACACGTTATATAAGCTAATGTATGATTTAGCAAATCAAGAATTAATTGAGGAAGATCCATTTACAACTGACTGGGAGCAATCAAAACAAATGCTCGCAGATGGTGAAGTAGGAGCTATGTTCTTAGGGATTTGGGCTGTTTCACAAGTACAAGCTTTAAGTGATAACCCAGAAGATATTGCGTATATGCCATTCCCATTTACACATGAAGATGGGTCAAGATATGCAGCAATGGCTGGGGATTACAAAATGGGGATCAATAAATATTCTGAAAATAAAGAAGCTGCTAGAGCTTGGTTAGACTGGTTTATTAATGAATCTGGATTTGCAGTAGAGGCCGGAGCAATTTCTCCTGTTAAAGGCGCTGAATTACCTGAATCTTTGGCAGATTTCGAAACGGCGAATGTTCAATTTATCGAAAATTTACCTGCAAAAGAAGGTGAAGAGGATCTATTTGGGAAGCTTGACCAAGAAAGTGAAGTAGGCTTTGGCTTAGATGCATTTAAACAAAGAATTATTGAGGCTGGAATTGGCAATAGAGACGAAAGTTATAATGATATTACGAAAGAATTAAATCAAAAATGGAAAGAAGCAAGAGAAGAATTAGGTGTTGAATAAAGGTTTTTAGTAGTTTTTAAAAAGAGGAAGACTCAGAGCTTCCTCTTTTTAGATAATGAACTAAAAATAATGACTAAAAGACATTTTACCCTTATGAAATATATAAAAGGGAGAGAGTATATTGAAACTTATAAAATCTAAAATGAATTATAACTCACAAAGAAAATTAGTTATATTTTCATTTTCATTAATACCGGTACTATTATTAGTAACCTTCTCTTATTTACCAGTAATAAATATGTTTTTTTATAGCTTTACTGAGTGGAATGGGTTTAGTCCTACTAAAGAATTTGTTGGTTTAGATAATTATATAGATATATTTACTGATCCAGAATACTTCCAGGTATTTAAGGTAAGTGTATACTATTTTGTTGCAACATTTGTGCAGATGGGAATTGCTTTATATTTCGCTACAATTCTGAGTTTTAATGTTAGATTTAAAAACTTCTTTAAAGGAGTTTTATTCTTTCCTTATCTACTAAATGGGGTTGCTATTGGTTTTATGTTTTTATTCTTTTTTAGACCTGAAGGTACATTAGATACATTTCTTACTATTATTGGTCTAGAAGGATTAATACAACAGTGGTTAAGGAATCCGGATATAATTAATATCTCGCTAGCAGGTACTTCTGTTTGGAGATACATGGGGTTTAACTTTATTATCTTTTTAGGTGCCATTTCATCAATTCCTAAAGAAGTATATGAAGCTGCAGAAATTGATGGGGCAAATAAATGGTATCAATTTAGGTATATTATCTTACCTAGCATAATGATGATTATACAGCTTAATTTGATTTTGGCTGTTAGTGGTGCAATTAGTGTGTTTGAGATTCCTTATATTATGACAGGAGGGGCAAACGGTAGTGAAACATTTGTTATTCAAACAGTGGATCTAGCATTTAAATTCAATAAATTCGGTTTAGCATCTGCTATGGGAATTGTATTATTAGGAATTGTAGTTGTTGTTACAATTATCCAAAGACTTGCTTTTAAAAAGGAGACAGAGTAATGAGGGGTACCAAAGCAAATATATTTACATTTATAAAATATTTCTCTTTATTGTTGGGTGTGTTCGTTGCTTTGCTTCCTATAACTGTTATTCTATTTGCCTCTTTTAAGACGAGCGATGAATATAACTCAACCAATCCATTAACCCCGCCTGAAAATTGGTTAAATTTTGATAATTTTACTAGAGCCTTTATAGAGGGGAATATGATTGTAGGTTTTTTAAACACAACTGTTATACTTGTTTTATCATTAATAGGTGCAACATTAACTGGTTCAATGGTTGCCTATGTGTTAAACAGGTTTGATTTTAAAGGCAAAAAGATTCTTCTTGGTGCATTTTTACTTGCAGTATTGATACCGGGTGTAACAACACAAGTTGCAACGTTTCAGATTGTAAATGGACTAGGTTTATTCAATACTCATTGGGCGGCAATCATTTTATATATGGGAACAGATATCATTGCTGTTTATATCTTTATGCAGTTTCTAAATAATATATCTGTTTCTCTGGATGAATCTGCATTGCTTGATGGAGCTTCGTATTTTACTGTCTTTAGAAAAATTATCCTGCCACTTTTAAAACCAGCAATCGTTACAGTGGTTATTGTTAAAGGAGTAAATATTTACAATGATTTTTATACTCCATTTTTATATATGCCTAAAAAAGATTTGAGTGTTGTATCAACAGCATTATTTAAATTCCAAGGACCTATGGGATCATCTTGGGAAGTAATTTGTGCTGGAATAATGATAGTAATTATTCCAACACTAATTATTTTTCTATTACTTCAAAAGCATATTTATAACGGTATTACACAAGGTTCTGTTAAATAATAACTACTTTCAAAGTATAGCCCCCATAAATTTTAATAAATCAGTTCTAAATATCATGACTTTCCATTCTATTACTTTTGGAATGGAGAGTTACTGATACCATATATACAATCTAGAATTCTCCGAATTATTTTAAGCGTATTTTATTTTTCATAGATTAAGTTATTTTAGCATTATAATGTAAGCGTTAACAATAATAGCGATAAATAGGAGGAAGCACTATGAAAAGGAAAATTATTCAATTATGCTTAATCACCTCTATGTTATTTACTCTACAGCTCTCAATTTCTACTATTAAAAAAGTAGAAGCATCCCCAATTACTGACTTTGTATACAGGGATGGAAAAAACCTTATGCTTAATGGAGAAGTATTTAAGTATTCAGGTCCAAATATTTATTGGTTAGGATTGGATGAGAATACTGGTGACACTCAAAGCTATCCTACAGCATTTCGGGTAAATGATGTACTAGATACTGCTGTTGAGATGGGAGCTTCAGTTGTTCGTTCACATTCCTTGGGAGCTAGTGTTGGTATTAAGAATGGGTATAGTCTTACACTAAAACCAGATAAGAACAGTCCTTTAAGTGAAGAAGCACTTCGTCGAGTAGATTATGCTATTGCAGCTGCTAAAGAACGAGGCTTAAGAATTATTATTCCTCTAGTAGATAATTGGGATTATTATCATGGAGGAAAGAAAACATGGGTACGTTGGTATGGATACGATGGAAAAGATGAATATGGGAATGATTATCCAGCTGAGTGGGACAAATTTTATACTGATATTAATATTATAAATGGGTATAAACAATATATTTCAGAACTATTAAACCATACCAATGTATATACTGATATCAAATTAAAGGATGAACCGGCTATTTTAGCTTGGCAAATTGGTAATGAACTAGAAACGGAGACAGATATGTTTCAGGAAAAGCAAAACTGGTACCAGTCAATTGCAAATCATATTCGATCTATTGACGGTAATCATCTAATATCAGCTGGATCTAGATTTGGGGTTGATTGGCCAGCAGTAAAAGTAAATGAGATTGACATTATTGATGCACATTACTATCCCCCAAATGTAGATGAATTGAATGCACATGCATTAGATGTAACAAATGCCGGTAAAGTATTCGTGATTGGGGAGTATTCATGGAATAATGGATCTGTCGATGATATTGAAGATTGGTTACATACAATAAGGAGTAATTCAAATATATCAGGAGATTCTTATTGGTCATTATTCGGACACAATGATCAATACGGTTATGTGCAACATAACGATGGTTTTACTTTACATTATCCTGGTACGAGTGTGGATATGAGGGAAAGAGCTCAAAAATTACGAGAACATGCATACTGGATAGATGGAAGAGAAATCCCAAGTCATGGAGTGCCAGGTACACCTATTTTAACTAGTAATAATAATGGAACGATTACATGGAGAGGGACTACTTTTGCTTCTGAATATATTATTCAGCGTTCTACCTCACCTTATGGTCCATGGACCAATGTATGCAACTGCTCACCAACCGATATAGATACTCCATGGGTAGATCCTACTTATCCTGGGGGAGAGGTATATTATCGGATTAAAGGTGTCAATTTATTGGGAGTAGAGGGAAATTGGTCTATAGATGTAAATGGTGGATATAAGCTAATAAATCGAAATAGTGGATTAGTTTTGGATGTTCCAGAATCATCAACACAGAATAATATACCATTGCAGCAATGGTCCGATAATGGTGGTCTAGCCCAACAGTTTACATTTGGATTAGTTGAAGAAGGATTTGAAATAAAAAATGTTAATAATTGGAAATCGTTAGAGGTAGAAAATTACTATAGACATAATAATGCTAATATTGTTCAGAATGAAGACTTGAATAAGATTAGTCAAAGGTGGATTATTCAAGATCTCCGAAATGGATATTACTCTATTCGAAATGTTTGGAGTAATAAAGCTATTGAGGTTTCAGGTGGGGGTTTGAGCGAAGGGATTGGAATTGTACAATCTGATTTTAATGAAGGTTTAAACCAACAGTGGCAAGTTATCCGACAGTGGTAGGCATTACTAGAATAGAAGACATGCAATTTAAAGTTTTAATAGATAAAATCCTGTGGCTAAATATTTCCATAGGATTTTATTTTATTATTTAGGTTTTAGCAATACTGATAGTTTATATTTTTATTTTATAAATAATAAAAATATAACTAAGATAAGCCCTTTAGAATATTAAAAGGAATTTATTCCATGGATATCCATATTCAAGACAATGTTGAACAGGGAAAATTTTAATTTCTTTTATTTTAGTTTTAATAAAGCGTTTACAAAATAATATGATTTATCTTATAATAAAAATAATAAAAAAATATAACAAAAATAATATAAAGTTCATTGGAAAGGGGTGGTTCATGGTTACTTATTTTTAGAGATTTTTTTAATGGGTATTTAGTAGAAAAGGAGAGGGAATATGCGAAGAAAAAAGGTACAAAATAAGAGCATATCACTGGCATTAATTTTTATTCTTTTAATTACCATTTTATCTCCCTATGGAAGTATTTTTGGATATAAGGTAGGTATTGCTAATGCAGAAGAAAAAAATTTAATAACCAATGGTAGTTTTGAAACAGGTGATTTATCAGGTTGGAACACTAGTGATAGTCCAAAATTTAAAATAACATTAGATGAATTTAATAAAGGTGATCATTCCCTAGAGGTAAGTGGTCCGCAAGATTGGAACGGCATTAAACATACAGTAGAAGTAAAACAGAATACAGATTATGTGCTATCTTTTTATGGAAAAGGTGGAGGAGGAGCCGCATATAAAGTATTAGCAGCTGATGAATCTACTATTTTTGAGGATTATACCTCGGCAAAAGATGAATGGTTTGAATATGAAGTGAGTTTTAATAGTGGAGAAAATGATAGTGTAATAGTTTACATTTCAGATTCAGGTCAAACAGCATATTATGATGATTTTACTTTAACGGAAGAGCTTAAAAATTTAGTTAGTAACGGTGGTTTTGAAACAGGCGATTTTGCGGGCTGGAATACAGGTGGTAATTCTAAGTTCGTCATAACAAGTGACGAGAAAAATTCCGGTGAATATTCATTGGAGACAAGTGGTCCGCAAGATTGGAATGGTATCAAATTTACTGTTGACGTCAGCCCTAATGTTGATTATAGCCTATCTTTTTATGGAAAAGGTGGAGGAGGAGCTGCGTATAAAGTATTAGCAGCTGATGAATCTACTATTGCAGAGAATTATACCTCTGACCAAGAAGATTGGAAGAAATACGAATTGAGTTTCAATAGTGGAGAAAATGAAAATGTAATAATTTATGTTTCTGACACGAGCCAAACGGCATATTACGATGACTTTTATATTGGTGATCCTGTAGTAGCTGAACCTTTACCAGCAGCTCCAATTGTAAGTAATGTTACTATAACAGGAGATCTAAAAGTAACAAAAAAATTAGTAGGAAATTATGAATATACTCATGAAACTGGAGTAAGTGAAGGATATTCAATATATCGTTGGCTGCAATCTGATGAATTAGATGGAGAATATACTAAAATCTCAAAAGCAAATGGAAAAGAGTATGTTCCTACTAATGAATTAATAGATAAATATATAAAGTTAGAAGTTACACCTGTTGATACCGCTGGAATTGCTGGAGAACCAGTTTTGAGTGATGCGATTGGTCCTATCCAAGGCTCTAGCTTACTTGATGAATTAAAATATCAAATTGAGAATGCGGAGATAATTATATCAGAAGCTAAAATTGGATCCAATTATGGTGAGTATTCTGAAGAGTCGCACAATAAATTCAATCAAACAATTTTACATGCAAAAGATATTTCTGTTGATCCAGAATCAACAGAGGAAATAATAAAAAATGAAATAACAAAAATCAAAGATGCAATGATTGAATTTGAAAAAGCAAGAATAAAAATGGAGTCTCCTTTTGATCACTTTATTTCCACCAAGGGGGATAAACTTTTCGATGGAGAAAACGAGTTCCGCTTTATTTCATATAATTATCCTGGAGCTTTGTACAATGAAGATGAGGTGGGAGGTATAATGCCTACAGCCTTTGAACAAGAAGATGCTGTTAGAACAATTGAGCAAGTAGGGGGAAAAGTATTTAGGACATATTCTCTAACTGTAAAAGATAAAAATGATCATGAAGATGCTATACGACATATTACTGGTCCTGGACAAATAAACGAAGAAGCATTTAAATCTATGGATAAATTACTGCAGCTAGCGAATGAGTATGAAATTAGAGTAATCATACCTTTCATAGATAATTGGGATTGGCCACCGGGCGGAATTACTGACTTTGCATACTTTAGAGGTAAGGAAAGGTTAGATTTTTACTCTGACCCACAACTAATTGAAGACTTTAAGCTCGTTATGGAAAAAGTGTTAAACAGAGTTAATAGCTATACAGGTGTAAAATATAAAGATGATCCGGCAATATTAGCATGGGAAACAGGAAACGAGTTAATGGTTGCACCAGAATGGATGACTGAAATTGCAGCTCATTACAAGAGTATAAATACTAATCAGTTATTAATTTCAGGAAACCAGATGGAATTACCTCATAATTATAAAAATATTACTGATGCGGCATTACAGGATCCAAACATAGATATTGTGAAAAGTCATTATTATAGCGGTAATTATGCAAACAAAGTAATAGAGGATAAAGCAAAAGCTTCCCAGAATGAAAAACCTTTTATAGTTGGTGAATTTGGATTTAAACCAACATCTGAGATAGAGGCTATGTTGGATGAAGTGATAAAAACGGGAACATCTGGAGCAATGCTTTGGAGCCTGAGACCACATAGTTTTAATGGGGGATTTATCCGACATGATGAAATGGTTGTTGATGGTATTTTATATCGTCCTTATCATTGGCCAGGAATGCCTTCTGGTGACTATTATGATGCTTCTAATGTAATGAAGATACTGAGAGAAAAAGCATATGAGATTCAGGGTGAAGATACTCCAAAATTACCGAAGCCAGAGCAACCACCAGTCATGTTTGAATCTGATTCTATTTCTAATCTTAGATGGAGAGGATCAACGGGGGCTAGTTCTTATACAGTTGAAAGAAGTGCAAATCCTTCAGAGGGATGGGAAGTTGTCGGTGATGGAATTCTTGATGATGTCGCTCCTGGAGAAGATATGTATGCAGATTTAACAGCAGTTTCAGGGAAAGAATACTATTACAGAGTAAAAGGTGAAAATGATAGTGGAGAAAGTCCTTATTCGAATGTAATAGGACCAATTGTTGCAAAGTATACATTAGAAGACTCTTTGGATGATCAGTCCAAACAATACTATTCAGATGATAAATCTATTACTTATAGAACTCCGAGTTCGATTTTATCATTCACTATCGATGCTTCTGTTAATGGGGTAGCAGATTTTGAATTTTATTTATCAAGTGATGGTATTAAATTTACAGAAGTTACTCCTGAAAAATCAGAATCAACATATAATTTTTCAAGTACTGAAGTTGATGGTGCAAATCAATTGAAAATTGTATATCCTGATGGGGAAAAAGAAGCAGGGGAGATAAGGAATGTTTCGATTGAATATGTTGGAGATGGAACAGTATTAAAACCTGTTAAGCCTTTAATGAGTTCAGGCGTACTAGTTGATAATATGGATGATTTCACGAATATGTTTCTTTTTAGCGACAATTTAGAATTTGATCATGAAAATAAAGAATTAACTGGTCAAGATCAATCAAAACTTATTCGTACAGATAGTGAGGAAGCATTTATACAATATAGGACTTTAGGAGATATGAATGCCATTAAATTAGAGACATTTAGTGAGTCTAAGCCTAGTGAAAGACAAGGTTTTACATTTTTCACTTCCACAGATGGGGAAAAATTCGATGAAGTAACTGCTGAGATAAGTTATTTAGGCGGTGAATGGTATAAAACAAATTACAATGTTGAAAACCTTTCAACAAATGTGAAATACTTGAGGGTTTATTTTCCTGAAGAGAATAATAATTCTCAGATTAGTAAGTTACAAGTAGCGGTAGGTTCAGGTGAAATCTCATTTCCTAGTGAACTACTTCCACATATTATTGATGCAGGAGAACATTACGGTGGAGAAAGTTTGTTAGCAAAATCCTCATATTCTTCAATACCAAACGGTGGAGATGCTACTATTGAACTTAACGCTGCTTCTAAAAATAGCGGTGAATATTCACTGAAAATTGATTATGATCTAGGATCAAAATCATTTGCTGGTTTAGAAAAAGAATTGGAAGTCTTAAAAAGAAGTGCTTATGACACCTTACAATTTTGGGTAAAGCCTGATGGATACAATCGAGAGTTAACTTTATTACTAAAAACCGAAAATAATGAAGTGTGGAGAAAAAATGTTTCTATCTCAGGTAATAAAGGCACATTTATTAATATTCCTTTAAATAGTTTTCGACATATTGATAATGAAAACGAAAACATAGATCTCGATAAATTAAAAGGCTTTAGTTTTATAGTTCAGAAGGGAGAAGCGCCCGTAAAAGGTAGTTTATTAGTTGATGATATAAGATTTATACAAACTCGTATAATCGATAATTTTGACTCTTATGAGAATCAAAATGAGTTTTTAAATAGGTATGGAAATCGTAATACAGGTGGAGGCGTAATTACTGGCTCATTAAGTGAAGAGTTCAAAGAAAGTGGGACGCATTCTATAAAGCTTGAATATGATCTTACTGGCCCTGGTTATGCTGGTTTAATTACAGCTTTGCCAAACGTTGATTGGACTAACTTTAATAAACTTAGACTATGGCTAAAATCTTCGGAATATTCTGTTAAATTTACTGTGCAAGTAAAAACAGGTTCTAATGAGGTAATGGAAGTTACACGAACTCTAGAAGGGGGAAAAGATCCGCAAATAATTGAGATTCCCTTTGAGGAGTTTGATTATCCATCATGGTACGGAGGATCAGGAGACTTAGATCCTAGTGAGATAATTGAATTGAATTTATATTTAGGGCTTGTTGATGAGCCTGTTGGAACAATATTTGTTGATTCTATAGAGTTGATTGGGAAAAAAGATCCAGGAACAGATCCAGGAACAGATCCAGGGACAGATCCAGGAACAGATCCAGGAACAGATCCAGGGACAGATCCAGGGACAGATCCAGGAACAGATCCAGGAACAGATCCAGGAACAGATCCAGGGACAGATCCAGGAACAGATCCAGGAACAGATCCAGGGACAGATTCAGGAACAGATCCAGGGACAGATCCAGGAACAGATCCAGGAACAGATCCAGGGACAGATCCAGGAACAAATCCAGGGCCAGATTCAGGAACAGATCCAGGAACAGATCCAGGGACAGATCCAGGAACAGATAAAGAACAAGACAAACCAAAAGATCATAATAATCAATTGCCACAGACTGCTTCTAGCATGTTTAATATTCTAGTGATTGGTATTACTTTGTTACTAATCGGCGGAATTTTATACACTAGGAAAAATGTAAAATCGTAATATCTATTCATAGAGTTGGCTTAGTTTTTTGTTAAGCCAACTCTATTTTTATTCTATTAAATATCGCATTCGGAAAGTAGTGGGGTTCGAGGAATGAAATACAATAAATTTGTAGTTTTAGCTAAAAAGTTAAGATCCATACTTAACAAAATACCCTTCATTAAAAGAGAGGAAAAACTAACGTTAAAGTCAAAATTATTAGCTTCAATTATCCTTTGCAGTGTGGTTCCAAGTATATTAATAGCGGTTTTTGTATATTCAGTTTCGAAAGATTCAATAGAAAAAAAAGTAATCGATATGACAGATGAAATGGGTGCCTTATTAACTCAAAACTTAGAGAGAACAATTACAGATATAGAAGGGATTACATTAATACCCTATTCCAATATTGAATTAATGAATGACTTTGCCAAGGATTATCAACAATCAGAAAACGAACTCCTTAAAGTACAGTCAGAAGCTAAAGATTATTTTTCTTCTATTATATATAGAAATAAAAATATTAGTCATATGTATTTTTTGAAAGACAATGGTATTGTATTCGGAAATACTGGTGCTTCTTCTGATGTTGAAATATTAATGAAAGAACTTCAACCAGAAGTAAAAGCTACACAAGGGGAAGTGATGTGGTTATCAGGGATAAGTAAAGACTTTAAAAATATTTATGTGGTCAAATCAATGAACAATGAATTTGGTAAACACATGGGGTTTTTAGTATTGAGAGTAAAACAGGAGATTTTTAATGGATTGTTTAAAGCGGGTCATTCTTCCAGTAATAGAAGGATGGTTATCCTTAATAATGAAAATACAGTAATTGCCAGTAATAATAAAGATAAGGTAGGTATACATCATTCTAAAATAGAAAACTCAAATACTACTATTACTGACTCTTTAACCTATGTAAATAAAGTGGAGAACGGGTGGAAATTAATTATCTCTACACAAAATTCATACTTAATGAAAGAGATAAATAGTGTAATTAGTTATATTTGTCTAATCGTAGGATTATTTATTATTTTATCAACTACCATTGGGATATTAATTACAATTAGTGTTACAAAGCCAATCAATAAAATAGTACAACTTATGCGACGTGCTGAAAAAGGAGATTTAATGGTGGAAGCTGACGTCAATAATACTGAAATAGGTGAATTAGGTAATAGTTTTAATCAGATGATTATGAACATGAAAGAAATCATTAAAGAAAATATTGTGATCTCAACATATGCCGTTGAGAGTGCAGAACACCTTAAAAGAATTTCCAACGAATCAATATTTACTTCAGAACAAATAGCTACTGCAATTGAGAAAGTTTCCACAGGAGCAACAGATCAATTTAGCATGGTAGAAAAAGCAAACAAAGATATCAATGAATTATCAATCGAAATACTGGATGTTGCAAATAACATGAAGAATGTTTCAAATTCAACCGGACAGATGAATAGGTTAAGCATGGAGTCAATTCATAATATGGAAGAACTAGTATTGAAAAATAAGGAAATGGGAAGTAATTTTAATCTCTTAAACAATACAATTAAAAAGTTAAATAATGATATGAAAGAGATAAAAGTGATTATTGCCATAATAAGCAAAATAAGCGAACAAACGAATTTACTTTCATTAAATGCAAGCATTGAAGCAGCACGTGCTGGTGAAGCTGGTCGGGGATTTGCAGTTGTAGCTGACGAGGTGAGAAATCTTTCATCGCACACCAAGGAATCGACTTTGAAGATAGATCAGTACTTAAAAAAAATCTCCAACCAAGCTACTAAATGTGTAGATATTGTAGAATTATCTAACAAGATATTCTCGGACCAAACAGAGAAAATCAATAATACAAAAGATAGCTTTAATAATATAATCAAGGGCACTAACACAATATCTGATGAAATAGAATTTGTTAAAGATTCTATATATACAATTAATAATAAAAAAGAAGAAATTGTAGAAACGATGCAAAATATGGTAAAAATAGCTAAACTTGCGACTGATAGAACGGAAGAAGTGACTGCAACAACTGAAGAGCAAGCAGCAGCAGCTGAAGAACTAGGTTCATTGGCAGAGAATCTTGTCAGTACAATAGTAGACCTTGAGCAAATGATAGGAAAGTTTAAGGTGAAATAATACTTCAATTATTATTTATTTGGGGGATACCTTATTTGTAAGGTTCCTCTTTTATTTATTTTATTTTTTTATATTATTGTTATTATAACAAAAATAATATATTATTATATTTATGAAGAAGTAAAGGGGGATGTTTTCATGAGTACTGAAAATCCAAGACTGGATTTTGTTCATAGGAAAGGTCATCAATTAATACTTGATGGTAAGGTTTTCCGATTTGCGGGTCCAAACATATATTGGTTGGGGTTAGATGAAAATGTGGGAGGGGTTAACTACCCTACACAATTTCGTATCGAAAATATTTTAGATACAGCTGTTGAAATGGGAGCTACTGCTCTAAGATCACATACTTTAGCTGCTTCACATGGTCACCCTAAATCTATAGAACCAGAATTAGGGGTTTTTAATGAAGAATCCTTAAGAAAAGTAGATTTTGTTATGAAGTCTATTGCTGATCGAAATTTAAAAGTATTAATTCCATTAGTAGATAACTGGAATTATTATCATGGAGGAAGAGAAACATTTATTAAATGGCGAGGATTAACTGATATTAATGATTTTTATATAAACCGAAAAGTAATTGATGATTTTAAAGAGTATATTTCTCAGATATTGAATAGAGTCAATACCTATACCGGGATTGCATATAAAGATGATCCAACTGTACTCGCATGGGAAGTGGGGAACGAGTTAGTAGACGCTCCTTTAGAATGGGTGGAAGAAATAGTAAATTTTATCAAGAGTATCGATACTAATCATTTAGTGGCCTATGGTAACAGGTTTGGCTTAGATAAAGAGAAAATGACTATTGAGAACCTAGATATTCTAGATGCTCATTACTATCCTGTTGATTATGAAAAATTAAATAAAGATGCAAATAGTACTAAAAGGGAAAATAAAGTCTTTATTGCAGGTGAATTCGGATGGCCAGAAGGTGATCTTGATCGTTTTTTAGATGCAGCAGTAAACAATAAAGGAGTTTCTGGAACCTTTTATTGGTCTCTGTTTGGACATAATGATGATTGTGGATATGTACAACATTATGACAGTTTTTCTCTGCATTATCCTGGAGACTTTACTAATAAAGAAAGGTTTTCACGTATCCAATCGTTAAGAAAACATGGCTTTGATATGAGTGGAAAGGACATTGCTAAACACTCAGTTCCAAAGGCACCTATAATAACTGAGATTACCGGATCAATTAAGTGGAGAGGGGTTGTAGGAGCTGCATGTTACACCATTGAGAAATCTATGAATGGTGAGTGTGGACCTTGGAAAGTTGTTTGTGAAAAGAATGTTTCAGACGATCATTCTATCTGGATTGACTCTGAGAGAGATCAAATGAAAGAGGCGTGGTACAGAATAAAGGCCTATAACCTTTCAGGTGTTGAGGGTCCTTATTCTGAAATATATCACTCATTCCCTATGTTTCAAAGATCGGGTATAAATACATTCAAAGTAATTTAAGAGTATGTAAGTTTAAAATCTATGAAAATCATATATGAAAGCGTTAAGCATATAAAAGGAAAAAGGCTTTATGAAGAATAATTACACATAATAGGTTGGGATGCACAATGAAGATTCATTCCCTAAATGGAAAATGGGAATTTAAAAATTCAACTGAAGAGAAATGGCTAGAAGGTGTCGTACCAGGGTCCTTGTTAGCTGATTTATATCGACTCAACATTATTGATGATCCGTATTTTAGAGATAATGAAGATAACCTTTATGAACTATTTAATAATGACTATGTTTATCGAAAAAATTTTAGTTTAAAAGAACAAGACCTGAAAGGGCTAAATGTTTTGCTTCGTTTTGAGGGAATAGACACAATAGCTGATATATTTTTAAATGGACATTATATTGGTCAGACAACTAATATGCACCGAACATATAAATACAGTGTTGAAAGATATTTAGTTCAGGGTTCAAATGAATTGGTTGTAAATCTAAAATCACCTTTAGAGTATATCCAAAATAAGCAAAAAGAACTTCCGCTATATGGAATACCAATGGCTGTTCCCGGGTATACACATATTCGAAAAGGCCATTATATGTATGGTTGGGATTGGGGACCTCAATTACCCGATTGTGGATTATGGAGGGATGTCTCTTTACTTTCCTTCTCAGGTACACGTTTTTCAGATATAAATATTGAGCAAATTCATGATATTGATATGGTAAAACTTAAAATTAATATGAGTATCGACAACCCTTCTAAAGAATCAGTTGCTGCTACGGTGAAAATTACTTCACCAGATGGACAGCTTAAAATAATAGAGAGCAAGGTAAAGGAAAAAGAATTATTCGAAATTACTATAGAAAACCCTAAATTATGGTGGCCGAACGGTTTTGGGGAACAACCATTATATCTTGTTGAATATGAATTAAAGGATATCTATAATGTTTCTCTAGATGAAAAGTCGATGAATATTGGATTAAGAACAATTACAGTAAACACTGATCCCGATCAGTGGGGCAGTAAATTCGCATTTTGCGTAAATGGTATTGAATTTTTTGCTATGGGTGCAGATTATATTCCGGAAGATAATGTAGTTAGCTGGGCAAGTAAGAAAAAGACTGAACTGCTACTTAAAAATTGTGTAAAAGCTAATTTTAATATGATTAGAGTATGGGGCGGAGGCATTTATCCTAGTGATCAATTCTATGATTTATGTGATAAGCACGGCTTAATTGTTTGGCAGGATTTAATGTTTGCTTGCGGAGTTTATGATCTGGAAAATCAGGACTTTGTTGAAGATTCACTGTTGGAAATAAAGGACAATGTAAAGAGAATAAGACATCATGCTTGTTTAGGACTAATCTGTGGGAATAATGAGATTGAAATGTTTTTTGAGGATGGAAGGATTCCAAAAACAGATCGTAATAAAGAAAATTATGTTAGGTTCTTTGAAGAGAAAATACCTCAAATGATTAGTGAGATTACACCTCAATTATTTTACTGGCCAGGTTCACCATCCTCAGGGGGTAACTTTTTCGATACGAATGGAGAAAATCATGGTGATGGTCATTACTGGGATGTGTGGCATGGAAATAAGCCATTCACAGCATATAGAGATACTTATTTTAGGTTCATGTCGGAATTTGGGTTCGAATCTCTACCGAATATCAAAACAATAGAGAGTTTTACAGAGGTAGAAGATAGAAACTTATTTTCATATATTATGGAAAAACATCAGAAAAATCCTGACGGAAATACAAAAATACTCACATATTTAGCTAATAATTTTCAAAATCCAAAAAATTTTCCTTCTCTAGTATATACATCTCAGATTTTACAGGCTGAGGCAATGAGGTATGGAGTAGAGCATTGGAGAAGAAACAGAGATAGATGTATGGGTGCACTATATTGGCAGCTAAATGACTGTTGGCCAACAAGCTCTTGGTCGAGTATTGATTATCATGGTCGTTGGAAGGCCTTACATTATTCAGCAAAGAATTTTTTTGCCCCTATTTTATTATCAGCTAAAGAAGATGGCACTAATATAGAACTTCATTTATCAAACGAAACATTGTACGAATGGGAAGGTAGTGTTTCTTGGTATTTAATGAAAAATAATGGCGAAATAATTCAAAAGGATACCTTCTCTGTCAATATAAACAAATTAAGTACCACTCAATTGTTTACAAAAGAGTTTGATCTTGAAGACAGTCGTAATGTATTTTTCTATTTTAGATTAGAAAAAAATGGAGAAATTATTTCGAATGGTTCAGTTTTATTTGAACCCGCAAAGTATTTCAATTTTCTAGATCCGAAGTTATCTCTGAAAATTGATGAAACTGAAGAACATTTTCAGATTAAGATCCATAGTCAGTCATTTGCAAAATATGTTGAATTATCAGTAAAGGATATAGATGTTATTTTTTCAAATAACTATTTTGATGTACCTGTAGGAGAGGAAATAGTTGTATTTGTAGACAAAGTGGAATATCCAAACCTAACAGTAAAATCTCTAGAAGAGAATATTATTGTGAAAAGTTACTTTGATAGTTATTAGAAATTCCTGTCAAAATGAGGTGGAAATTTTGGAACAGTTTAAATGTGAAGTTGGTAGACACTTGAGGGATCATATCCTACCCTTTTGGATGAAACTGAAGGATGAAAAAAATGGTGGTTTTTTTGGACAAGTGAATTATGATTTATCAATTAATAAAGAAGCACATAAGGGTGGTATAGCAGCCTCGAGATTTTTATGGTCATTTTCGGCTGCTTACCGTATTACTCAAAAAAGAGAATACCTTGAATGTGCTCACCATGCTTATAAGTTTTTAGTTGAGAAAGTTTATGACCACGAACACGAGGGATTATACTGGTTAGTGGATTATCAAGGTAATCCTGTTGAAACACAAAAGCATGTTTACACACAATCTTTTGGAGTTTATGCATTAAGTGAATATTACCGTGCGACAAAGAAAGAAGAAGCATTACACTACGCAAATAAAATCTTTCAACTAATTGAGACTTCAGGGTTTGATGAAGAATTCAATGCTTATAAAGAAGAATTTGATCGAGAATGGAATGAGCTTCCAAATGATAAGTTGAGTGAAAATGGAATTATTGCCTCCATTACAACAAATACACATTTGCATGTATTAGAAGCTTATACAAACCTTTATAAAGCATCTCCAAGTTTAGTAGTAAAAGAGCGTTTAACTAATTTAGTAGATATTTTCTATGAAAAGATTTACGACAAAGAAACAAAATACTTACATGTGTTCTTTGATGAACAATGGAATTCCCTACTTAATCTAAAATCGTTTGGCCATGACATCGAAGCTAGCTGGCTAATTGATGATGCACTTAAGGCATTAGGTTTGAAAGAAAAAAAATATGTTCAAATGGTAATAGATATCGCTTATAACATCGCAAATGCAGCTATTTTAAAAGATGGATCGCTAGCGAATGAAAAACATGATAACAATGTTGATTACACAAGAGTTTGGTGGGTGCAAGCAGAAGCAATGGTAGGATTCCAAAATGCTTATGAGCGCACGAAAGACGAAGAGTTTTTGAGAATTGTCGATGGACTATGGGAATACACAAAAAATAACCTTGTTGATAAACGCGAAGGTGGAGAATGGTTCTGGTCGATTGAACCTGATGGAAAAACAACAGAAAGAGCTATTGGAGAGCCTTGGAAAACACCATATCATAATTCAAGATTTTGTTTAGAAATGATGGAGAGGATTGGTAAGTCATGATACATGAAAAATATTTTGAACTAGTTGAAAAACAAAATGAATTTTTAAGTAAAAAGAATACGAAAAAAGATGATTTTTATAATGGTGTTTATGATCGCTATGAAAATCCTGTTATGACACGTCATCATGTTCCATTGCATTGGCGTTTTGACTTAAATAAAGAAACAAATCCTCACTTTATCGAAAGATTAGGGATCAATGCGGCATTCAATCCTGGTGCAATCTACTTAAATAACAAATATTATCTGGTTGTGCGTACAGAAGGGCTAGATCGTAAATCAATCTTTGCGATGGCAGAAAGTGATAACGGAGTTGATAACTTCCGTTTTATTGATACACCACTTGTCTGGGATGATATTGACGAAAGAGAAACAAATATTTATGATATGCGCTTAGTTCAACATGAGGATGGTTGGATCTACGGAATCTATTGCTCTGAGAGTAAAGATCCTGAAGCATCTGAGTTTGATACGTCAAGTGCAGTTGCACAAGCAGGATTAGTACGAACAAAGGATTTAAAGAAGTGGGAACGACTTCCTAACATTCAAACTCCTTCTCCACAGCAACGAAATGTGGTTTTGCATCCTGAATTTGTAGATGGGAAATATGCATTTTATACTCGTCCACAAGATGGATTTATATCAACTGGTTCTGGCGGTGGAATAGCTTTTGCTTTATGTGATGATATAGAAAATCCAGTTATTACTGAAGAAACAGTCATGCATGAAAAGCGTTATCACACAATCTATGAGGTGAAAAATGGTCAAGGACCAGCCCCAATTAAGACGGACAAGGGATGGATTCATATTGCTCATGGCGTAAGAAACACAGCAGCTGGATTGCGATATGTTCTTTATACAATTGCGACAAGCTTAGAAGACCCAGCGAAAGTGATCGCAACTCCAGGTGGACACTTTATCGCTCCTTACGATGATGAAAGAGTTGGCGATGTATCAAATGTTGTTTTCTGTAACGGTGCGGTTGTGAATGAACAAAATGAAGTATTTATTTATTACGCATCTAGTGATACTCGTATTCACGTGGCGACAACGACAATTGAGAAATTAGTAGATTATACGTTTAATACACCGGAAGATCCGTTCCGTTCATTAGATTGTGCTAAACAGAGAAAGGATTTAATTTTAGATAATCTTGAGCTACTTAAAAGCCTGAATAAGTAGTCATTTAGCGTTAATGCTAATCTATACACTTAATTCCAACTAGAAGTTCTGAGAATATTATTTATCGATTAAAAGATAGAAAGGGGATATTCTAAGGAGGTTTTCAGAATTTCTCAATATAATATTTACAAGCGAAAGGAAATTGTTTCAAAATTTCTTGAACTAAAATATAAGACGATGCCATTCCGCTTATTTGTTCCTGAAGGTTATAAGCCAAGAAAATCTTATCCTCTTGTCCTCTTCTTGCACGGAGGAGGAGAACGAGGGGATGACAATTTAAAGCAATTAATAAATAATGATTGTGCTATTTTTTGGGCTTGGCCTAAAAATCAGTCCAAGTCCCAAGCATTTGTGTTGGTTCCTCAGGCTCAGAATTTACCTGAGGGAGGTTTTGGGATTACTAGAGACAGGAATAATAACATTGATTTAAGTAGAGTTTTTGAATTTTCTAATGATCTTCAAATGGCTTATGAAATATTACAAAAGGTAAAAAATGATTATAACATCGAT
Organism: Ureibacillus sp.; assembly: GCA_035555915.1. Lineage (GTDB taxonomy): Bacteria > Bacillota > Bacilli > Bacillales_A > Planococcaceae > Ureibacillus. The sequence goes on from DATMGC010000006.1 coordinate 27,892, forward strand.
GATAAGAGGATATATGTTACAGGTATATCTCAAGGGAGTTTCGGTACTTTCAATTTGAATATTAAATATCCTAATTTGTTTGCTGCAATGGTTCCAATTGCTGGTGGAGGAAATCCTAAAGATGCACATGTACTTGTCAATAAACCACTCTGGAATTTTCATGCGGAGGATGATCTTATAATACCAGTCACATTCTCTCGCAATATAATAGAAGCAATTATAGATACTGGTGGAAAACCAATTTATACTGAGTACTCGGCTAAATATAAATATAATCATGCTTCATGGGTACCGGCTTATAAAAATCCGAGATTATTTGATTGGGTCATGAGCAAGAGATTAATAGATAGGTAATAAAGGGCTATTTTTAACCTAAAAAAATAGAAATTAAAACAGAAATTATGGAGGAGGTAGCGATTAATGGACTACCTTCTATTATTATTTGGAGGTTTATTGGCAGGGACTGTTGGAAGCCTTGTAGGACTCGGTGGTGGGATAATTATCGTTCCGTTATTATTAGGACTCGGTACTTTATCCTCTTTTCCAAATATTAGCCCTCAAGTAGCAGTAGGTACATCTATGATATCGGTTGTCTTTACAGGTTTATCTTCTGTTCTTTTCTATTTTAAAAATAAACAAGTAGATGTAAAGAGTGGAATGATATTTTATTTAACTAGTGGTCCTGGAGCGATATTTGGGGCATGGATAAACAAGTTTATATATACTAATCAATTTTCCCTCTATTTTGGAGTTTTTATGATTCTTGTATCAGTGCTGTTAATGATAAAGAAGAAAATTATTCCACTTAAACACTCTAAACAATCAACTATTATACGAACAGTTACAGCACCAAACGGGGAGACTTTTAGTTATGGAATAAATCTTATATGGGCGCTGTCTATATCATTTGTTGTAGGGGTTATCTCGGGTCTTTTTGGTATAGGAGGAGGCTCTTTACTTGTCCCATCAATGATTTTACTTTTCTCGTTTCCACCGCAAATAGCAGTTGCTACTTCTATGTTAGTTGTTTTTTTATCTGCGATATTAAGTTCTGTTACGCACATCACGTTAGGCAATGTTAATTGGGTTTATGTATTAATGTTAATCCCAGGAGCATTGGTTGGTGGGAAATTAGGAGCAATTATTAACAATAAATTAAACGACAAAGTAATCATTTCTATATTACGTGTTATTTTAATTATTGTCGGTCTGCGGATGATATTTTAGAGCCGGTTATTCTTTTAAAATAAACAGTGGAAATTATTTTTTTTAGATGAGGAGAAAATACATGAATAAAGTACCATTATTCTTTGAACCCATATTTAAAGAAAGGATTTGGGGTGGCAACAAACTAAATATCAACTTCAACTACAATATTCCATCCGAAAAGACAGGTGAAGCATGGGTGATCTCAGCCCATCCTAATGGACTAAGTAAAGTTAAAAATGGAATATTAAAAGGGAAAACTCTTGCGGATCTTTGGGAACAACATGGGGAGTTATTTAATAAACCTAAAGATCATGATGAAGAGTTTCCCCTTTTAGTTAAAGTTTTAGATGCAAATGACGATTTATCGGTACAAGTGCATCCTGATGATTCGTATGCAAGAAATAAAGAAAACCAACCTTTTGGAAAAACAGAATGCTGGTATGTACTTAGTGCCGAAGATGATGCTGAAATTATTTATGGACATCATGCAAAGACAAAAGATGAATTAAAAGAAAAAATAGCCAATGCTGACTGGAATACTCTTCTGAGAAGTGTCAAGGTAAAGCCTGGGGATTTTATTTATGTACCAAGTGGCACGATACATGCTATTGGAAAAGGAATTGTCATTTTAGAAATACAACAAAGCTCGGACATTACATATCGTGTATATGATTATAATCGTCTAGATACAGAGGGTAATGCGAGAGAATTGCATTTGGAATCAGCTATTGAAGTAATAAATGTGCCCCATAAATTAATTTCATATGAGAAAGAAGAGAAAAAACAATTAGGTTTTACATCTAAGCTTTTAGTAGTAGAGGAGTATTTCACAGTGTTACTTTGGAGTTTAGATGGAAGTGTAAAGAAAACCTTAAATGCTGATTTTTTGCAAGTTAGTGTAATTAGTGGAGAAGCAGAGATAATTATTGAAGAGGAGAAATATCAGATTCAAACGGGTGATCACTTTATTTTGCCATTTACAGTGAAAACGTATGAATTAAAGGGGACAGCAACATTCATTGTTTCACATATTTGAGAAGTTAGAAATGATAGTAGAAGATTGATGATCTAGATTATGACACAGCTATTATAGTTTTATAGGTTAATATATGTTTTTAGCCAATTTTACAACTTTAGGATGATGAGGTGTGTTACCTATACATAGACTCAGCAACGAAACTATTATAAATACTTATTATAAATACTTATTATAAATACTTATTATAAGTCGTTATTATTAAAACTTGATTCATATTTTATAAAATTAATAGAAAAAGAATTAATAAAAAGAAATATAGTGATCAATAAATAGAAATGCTTCTCTATTATTAATATGCACATTAACATTTACCACTTTGCAACTTATAAAGCCGTTTTTATCTTTATAGATTGATAAATGTTATACCACATGTTTCCACAGAACAAGGTAAGACCCTAATTTTTTTGATGGAGGTGAGTATCATGTTTAGTCGCTTTCATAAAAAACAACAATTTTACAAGAATATGATTGGACTAGCGATTCCTATTGCGATTCAAACTCTCCTCATTTCTTCTCTAAATATGGTTGATTCTTTAATGATTGGACAACTCGGGGTTGATAATATCGCTGCCACTGGAGTAGGGAACAAAATTACAACGATATTAATTCTTGTTTTGCAAGGATTTGGCACAGGTGCAGCTATCTTCTCTGCTCAGTACTGGGGGAAGAAAGATTTACAGGGAATAAGAAAGATCCTTTATCTTACATGTGTAATTATGTCCATTTTCTCTCTAGCTTTTTCACTTGTTACACTTATTTTTACTAGTAGCTTCATTCGCATTTTTACAGATGATATTGCTGTAATTGAGCTAGGGGTTATTTATTTGAGAATTATCTCGTTAAGTTATTTTGTTACTGCATTAACGGTGTTGTTTTCAACAATTCTTAAATCAATGGGTGAAGTAAAACGCCCATTGTATATCTCAATTATTGCGATCTGCTTAAATACGGTTTTAAATTATTTACTTATCTTTGGACATTTTGGTTTCGCTGAGTTAGGAATAGAAGGTGCTGCTATTGCAACCCTTATTGCTAGAACTGTTCAAGCCTTCATGTTATTTGTGTTGATTAAGCAATACTTGCAAGTATCTATAAAGTCTATTCGTGTAAAAGAAGTACTAGATCGACCTTTAGTGAAACAGTATTGCATGATTACCATTCCTTCTATTATAAATCACGCCCTATGGACGGTTGGAGAGACAACTTACTTTTGGGTATACGCGCAAATGGGTACGGAACAGCTAGCTGCTGTCACTTTAATTGATCCATTACTTTTTGTATTTATGGCTCTATTTATAGGATTAAGTGATGCTTCTACTGTCATGGTAGGAAATAGTATAGGAGAGAATGATGAAGAAAAAGCTGTTAATTACGCTAAGCAATACTTATGGATTACTCTTGTTTTTTCTATTATTTCGGCAATTGCTATCTATGCTACATCTCCACTCTATATCTCAATCTACAATGTTAGTGATATAGTAGCTACAGAAGCTAAGAATATTCTCATAATCTACACATTTTTAATAACTGGAAAAACGTTAAATATGGTAAACAACATCGGCGTATTAAGAGCTGGAGGAGATACAAAGTATGTTCTATACCTGGATGTAATGGGCGTATGGGCAATTGGACTTCCATTGGCACTTCTTGGGGCATTTGTGTGGGGGCTACAAATCTATCTTGTTTTTGCTCTTGCTAATTCACATGATTTTTTGCGAGCATTCTTTGGGATCAAGCGTACCCTTTCAAAAAAATGGATAAATCATGTTACGAAATCTGAGAATACTCAAGTAACTTCGGAAACATCTACGTCTTCTTCTTTCTAATAAGGTGTTGAATTAAGAATTGAAGATAGAGACCTTAATACAATTCAACAGCATATTGATTTTTTAGGAATTAATTATTATACAGAGCGTTGGAGGGAAAATAATGCTCCACAATATAAGTAATGATTTCCTAATTGATTCATATAAAAAAGCGAATTCATTAGGTCTTGATCATTATTTTATTTTTTTATTAGAGCAAGAATTATTCAAAAGAGATTTATCTACCATTTAAATACAATATTTGTATTCAACTGCTAAAAGCATCAACGGATGATGCAGATAATCAGTGTGATGGTGGCAAAAGACAACATACTATAGAACTGTACAACTCTAACTTAATTGTCTTATTTATTCCGAGCTAAATATTCAAGATGGTCGAGGATTTGGATTGTTCTAGGATCATAAAAAGCATTAATTCCTTTGGCTATATAGTGAATGGAATTAAGCTTTTTTTTACATAAATTTAAATGCTATGAAAAAGTAAAATTTTTAAAAAACAAAAAAATTTTATAAGCTGTTGTTAGCGATCGGGCAAGGAACAACTTTAACCCTTCAGCTAATTTATCTAAAAGTAGATATCCTGTATTAGCTGTTCAATAATTCGATTTGAAAAAATCTACACTTAAAACCGATTAAGTGTAGGGGTTACTGAGAACAAAAATGTGTAAATTAATAATTAAATACTTTTAAGAACAAAACTAGAATACTTAGATTAGACCACATACTACAATTGCACAAAAATTGCACAGACTTAATTTATTTCATTGATTTTAATTAACTTATTTTACAACCACAAGCCAAAAACGTTGATTTATCAATACTTATTTAACTCAGTTATATTCCATTTAACTCTATTAATTCCCCACCCAATTTTGACAGGGTAGGGGTCGGGGGTTCGAATCCCTCTCGGATCATCAGAGTGAGAAGCTTCAGTTCCAGGATTAGGAATTGAAGCATTTTTGTTATTTATATCGGCTAAATGTCATTACAATTTTGGGGATTTTTATTATTTTTCCTTACTTGAGTCTCTCTTACGGATCTTCATTTACTGTAATTTCACTCTATCGATAAGTGTTATTAACACGTCTTGGAGTATAAAATACAGTAAGGTATTAAAAAAATTTACAAAGGGAAACTGTAAGTTAATCTGTTACACAAAATATTTTTGATTCTGAAATGTAATATTTTTAATTGCAGTTTAAAAGAACAATTATTTAAGAAAATACTCATTAATGATTAGTATTTTATAAGGAGTGTATAAGAATGGTAAATCTATTTACAACACCAAGCTGTACATCTTGCCGAAAAGCTAAAACTTGGCTTGAGGAACATCAAATAGACTATGTTGAAAGAAACATTATATCTCAGCCACTTACAATTGATGAGATTAAATCGATTCTTCGCTTGACTGAAGAAGGGACTACTGAGATTATTTCTACTAATTCAAAAACGTTTCAAGAATTAAATGTAGATATTGAATCCTACCACTTTACGAATTTTATGCTTTAATCACGAAGCACCCACAAATGTTACGTCGACCAATTGTCCAAGACGAAAAAAGATTGCAAGTTGGATATAACGAAGAAGAGATTCGTCGTTTTCTTCCACGCAAGCTTCGAACATTTGTGAACATGAATACGCAAAGAGCTGCCAATTAAGATGAAATAGTTCGAAACTATTTATAGGCCATAAAATCAATCAATCTTGACAATTTAATCTGTAACATTTAGTATTACAGTGTGTTAATCATCATCTAAATTATGTAAAAAATACAAAGACTAGTCACAAGGAGGCAGGCCATGAATAGTGACTTTACTCTTGCCGTTCATAGTTTAACATATCTTGCTTTACAGCATGACCGAATGGCAACAAGTGATGCTATTTCTGAGAGTGCTGGTGTCCATCCGGTTCGTATTCGTAAAGTGCTAAGTTTGTTAAAAAAACATGGTTTTATTAAATCAAAAGAAGGAACAGGTGGCGGATTTATTTTTGCACTAGATTTAAGTGAAGTGAGTCTTTGGGATATATATATGATTACTTCTGAAGGTGCCCTTCAGCCTAAATGTCCTGAATCAAATAAGCAATGTATTGTAGGCAAAAACATGCAGCATGTTCTTTTTACAATTTTTATAGGTGCAGAAGAACATCTTGGTACTTTTTTGAAGGATTATACGATAAAAGAGGTTGTAAACCTAATTAATCAAGAATCATAGGTGGCTGCAAAGGATTAATCTTCGCAGGCTGCTTTTTGATATAAATGTAATAAAAACAATTACAGTTCCATTCGATGTATCTATAAAAGAGAAGGATGTTCAAATTTTAATAATTTAAAATCATGTAAGAAGGTGAAAAAACATGTCAATGAATAATCAGGCCAATTTAAAAACAGGTGATTGGATAAAAGGAAAGTTACAGGATGGAGAAATAATCATTGGTTATATAGAATCACTGGATTTTCTCAAAGGTACAGTAAGAGTATCAGTCATTAAATGTGAAGCTGTTGAAACAATTGGTAAAAAAATATCCATTTCACTTAAACAGGTTAAGAAATTGCCGATTTCTAAAGTGGTAAACAAGGAACAAATTCTTTTTCTAATAGACTTAGCATTGTCAACTGGCGATGAGAACTGGTTTATCGAACTTTCTGCAAAGTTAAACTCAATGAAGCAGCTTGTTAATGAAGCTAAATATTAAATAGATTTTGTCATTAGAAGCAGGATATGGTGGGGGATTTGTATTTAAGGAAATGATTTTTACTTACCTTATATATATTTAGACACTATATTCTTTTATTAATTTGATGTAAGTATTATACTTACATCTGTTCCTGATCATCTAGTATTCTGTAGGAAACCAAGGCTTTTTAAATAAGCCTTGGTTCTTCTCTAATAAGGCCTAACCCCCTGTGTTACTCTTATCTAAATCAATGAATTGTTTTATCCAAATTTCCCCATAAATTCATCAATTCTAGAACATATTATTATTTTAATTGACCACTAAAACTTGTTCTGGTTAATATAAATGTAATTTCCCACTGAATGGAGGGTAAAAGATTGAAGTTATTATTAATTGAAGACGAACCAGATTCCTTAATGGGAATGAAAAAGGCTATTGATTCTCTTTATAATGTCGAAGTAGAATTGCACACTTCAATTAATGCGGAAGATGCAAGAGGGGTCATTTATAAACACTATCCAGAATTAATTATTACCGATATTATGCTTCCTGGTATAACTGGTCTTGATTTAATTGAAGAGGTTGTAAATAAAGACTACCAACCAAAGGTCATCGCTGTAAGCGGTTTCGATAATTTTGAATATGCGAGAAGAAGTATACGCTTTGGTGCGGTAGATTATTTATTGAAACCATATAGTACAAAGGAG
>DATMGC010000007.1:0-47899 GCA_035555915.1 Ureibacillus sp.
AAGATCCCTCAAAGACGATGAGGTAGATAGGTTCGAGGTGGAAGTGTGGCGACACATGGAGCTGACGAATACTAATCGATCGAGGACTTAACCAAATCTTGAAAAGCAATCAATGTCTTTATCCAGTTTTGAAAGAATAAACTTTCAATTAAATAAGTCTAGTGATGATGGCAAAGAGGTCACACCCGTTCCCATACCGAACACGGAAGTTAAGCTCTTTAGCGCCGATGGTAGTTGGGGGCTTCCCCTTGTGAGAGTAGGACGTCGCTAGGCACATGAAAACCACTGATTATTCGGTGGTTTTTTTACTTTTCAAGGGTGAAAAATAAACCTTTGTAAGTAGTGAATAAAAGATAACAAGGAGTCAATTCACATAATGTGTAAATGACCTAGCATCAATTGAGATAAAAGAACCATTACAATATACAGATTAACAGTTTGATTAGTACGTGGTGCGAAATCTTAAATTATTATGTGTTCTCCATTTGCAAATGTATAAAAGTTTCATTTTGATAATTATTTACTATAAATATTAATGATGTTAAGAAAAATCTGTATTGATTATAAATTCAAAGTTAATTGTGAATTGGAATTAATAAAGGAAATTGTAATTAAATTAAGGTGAATACGTTTACATAAAAGTATTATAATCAGGCTATACATTTTTAGAGTCTGTGTAAAAAGTAATAATATTTGATACTGTTTTCCATAAAATCTGAAAGAGAGTTTTTTTTGCCAAAGTACAAATTGAATCTGATTATTTATTATTGAAGTTAAATAAATATTCCATAGAGGTAAATACTAAGCTTAGTACAGAATGGCTTAAAGCAAAAATCGGTTATTTGATTTAATAGAATTATCCGAATACTCTTTCTTTTCAAGGGTTCTTGACACTTAGATTCCATGTTGTTAATCTTACAATTAATATTCTTTTAAAAAATGGAGGCATTTACGAAATGTGGGAAACGAAATTTGCCAAAGAAGGCTTAACATTTGATGATGTATTATTAGTACCAGCACATTCAGAAGTATTACCAAAAACGGTGGACTTATCTTCACAATTAACTCCAAAGATTAAATTGAATATCCCAATCATTAGTGCAGGGATGGATACTGTTACAGAATCCAAAATGGCGATTGCGATGGCACGTCAAGGTGGTATTGGGATTATCCATAAAAATATGAGTATTGAAGAGCAAGCTGAAGAAGTTGAAAAAGTTAAGCGATCTGAAAATGGTGTAATTACTAACCCATTCTTCTTAACTCCACAACATCAAGTATTTGATGCAGAACATTTAATGGGGAAATACCGCATTTCAGGTGTTCCAATTGTAAATAGTGAAGAAGATCAAACATTAGTTGGGATTATTACAAATCGTGACTTACGTTTTATTTCTGATTATTCACTAATAATTGACGACGTAATGACAAAAGAAGAGTTGATTACAGCCCCTGTTGGAACGACTTTAGAGGAAGCTGAAAAAATCCTTCAACAATATAAAATTGAAAAGTTACCTATTGTCGATGAGAATGGTAAATTAACAGGATTAATTACAATTAAAGACATTGAAAAAGTAATTGAATTCCCAAGTGCTGCTAAAGACTCACTTGGACGACTATTAGTAGGAGCAGCAGTTGGGGTTTCAAGTGATACTATGCAACGTGTAGCAAAACTTGTAGAAGCACAAGTGGATATTATCGTAATTGATACAGCACATGGTCACTCGCAAGGTGTTATTGAAACAGTAAAACAAATTCGTGAGGCTTATCCAGAACTAGAAATTATTGCAGGAAATGTTGCAACAGGTGAAGCAACACGTGCTTTATATGAAGCTGGTGCAGATGTAGTAAAAGTTGGTATCGGACCAGGATCTATTTGTACAACTCGTGTAGTTGCTGGTGTGGGTGTCCCTCAAATTACGGCAGTATATGACTGTGCTACAGTTGCTCGTGAAATGGGTAAAACAATTATTGCAGATGGTGGTATTAAATATTCTGGAGATATTGTTAAAGCCCTAGCAGCAGGTGGACATGTTGTAATGCTTGGATCTTTACTTGCTGGTACTTCAGAATCACCAGGTGAAACAGAAATTTTCCAAGGTCGCCGCTTTAAAGTGTACCGCGGTATGGGATCATTAGCTGCAATGGAAAAAGGTTCAAAAGACCGTTATTTCCAAGAGGATGCTAAAAAATTAGTACCAGAAGGAATTGAAGGACGTCTGCCATACAAAGGACCTTTATCAGATACAATTCATCAATTGATTGGTGGTATTCGTGCAGGTATGGGTTATTGTGGTGCACCAAGTCTGGAATACTTACGTGAAAACTCTCAATTCATTCGCATGACAGGTGCTGGTCTTCGTGAATCTCATCCACATGATGTGCAAATTACTAAAGAAGCACCAAACTATTCACTTTAAGATAAAGAAATAGAAACCTTAAGTACACTTTTAACGTCCTATTCTTGATGTTGAAAGTGTACTTTTTATCTTTTTTCAGATGAGAAAATTTCTTTAATGAAGGGGGTTAGAAGGAAAGTAGTATACTTTTTAAAGGAATTTGTATATATACCTCGATTTTTAATAAATTTAATGATTAACCATGAATTTCTATTCCAATCTTAATATTTTTCTCCCACGTTCTATGATAAAATGACGAAAGTAAAGTAAATCAAATATTTGGAGGTATTTTTTGTGAAAACAGCTAAGAAAGTATCTTGGTTTAGCCTATTCATGATTCCGCTTCTGCTAATCAGCACAATTGTAACAACATCAACAAGTGCAAGTGCAGAAACAGATTTGGGCATAAATGTAGATGCTGCAATTTTAATTGATGCCGATACAGGGCAAATCTTATACGAGCAAAACGCAGACGCTTCATTAGGAATAGCAAGTATGTCAAAAATGATGACGGAATATATTCTATTAGATGCTATTGATGAAGGAAAAATAACTTGGGATCAACAGTATCGTGTTACCGAGTATACATATAGAATGTCGCAAAACCGTGAATTAAGTAATGTGCCTCTACGAGCTGACGGTACTTATACAATCAAAGAGTTATATGAAGCAATGGCTATCTATTCAGCAAATGCTGCAACAGTAGGGATTGCTGAAACAATTGCAGGTTCTGAAAAAGAGTTCCTTAAACTTATGAATAAAAAGGCGGAAGAAATTGGCCTTGAGGGATATAAATTTGTAAATGCAACGGGGCTAAACAATTCAGATCTTTTTGGAATGCAACCTGAAGGTACTGGTCCTGAAGATGAAAACGTGATGCCAGCTAAATCAGTTGCTAGACTTGCTTATCACCTTTTAAAAGATCATCCAGAGGTATTAAAGACATCTAGTATTTCTAAAAAAGTATTCCGTGAAGGTACAGATGATCAAGTTCAAATGGATAACTGGAACTGGATGTTACCAGGTTTAGTCCAAGCATATGAAGGTGTAGATGGTTTAAAAACAGGTTCAACACTATTAGCAGGACAATGTTTTACTGGTACAGCAGAACGTAATGGTACACGTTTAATCACAGTAGTGATGAATGCAAAAGATTCAAATGGAAATAGTGTTCGTACTGCACGCTTTGATGCAGCAGCAAAACTATTTGATTATGGATTCGGCCAATTTACAAAACAAGAGATTGTCCCAAGTGACTATGTTTTCAAGGGTAAAGAGTCTATTAAGATAACAAAAGGTAAAGAAAATAGTGTAGATATAGCTGTAAAAGAGCCAATTTCTTTAATTGTAAAATCAAGTGAAAAAGACTCATATGTTCCAAAATTGGAACTAAATAAGAAATCATATGAAGCTGCAGTGAAGAAGGGAACTGTTGTTGGTAAAGTCGTAGTTGAAAAAACAGAAGGTGAAGATTATGGATTTATCGATGGCAGAAGCTATTCAACTGATGTAGTGACAACAAATAGTGTTGAACGTGCAGGGTTTATCTCTCTATTTTTCCAAGGAGTTGGTAGCTTCTTTGGAAGTGTTTGGGATGGTATCTCAGGCTTTGTTGGTGGATTATTTTAATTAAATATAATAGCAAACTTGAAGCTGTTCTATAGGGGAATCTATAGGGCAGCTTTTTTCTTTCCTAAAGATGCTCTGTTAGGTCAGTTATATCGGTAGCTAGAAAGATAAAAGAGTCACATACTTTTTTTTCTTGGACAAAATAACCTCGCCCAGTTTTTTCATATGTTAGTAGTTGAGGAGCGTGATAAAAGTGTGCGGCATTACAGGTTGGATTGATTATACACAATCAATTAAGAATCAAGATGCAATTATTAAGAGTATGACAGAGACATTAAGTAAGAGAGGTCCAGACGACGGGAATATTTGGTCTAGCACACATGCTCTATTAGGACATCGCCGTTTAGCTGTTATTGACCTAATTGGTGGGAAGCAGCCTATGACGAAGATACATCAAAATAAATCCTACTGCATGGTGTATAATGGAGAACTTTATAATACAGAGGATATTCGCCAAGAGCTTTTAAAGCGTGGTTATCAGTTTTCTACAACATCGGATACAGAAGTATTGCTTGCTTCATTTATAGAATGGAGAGAGCAATGTGTAGAGTATTTAAATGGAATTTATGCATTTGCTGTATGGGATGAAGAAGAAGAAGCACTATATGCTTTCAGAGACCGTTTAGGTGTAAAACCTTTCTTTTACACGTTAAAAGATGGATCACTTCTATTTGGTTCTGAAATAAAAGCAATACTAGCAAATCCTCTTATTACTCCGCAGATTGATCGGAGAGGGCTTGCGGCATTATTAAGTATTGGACCTTCAAGAGTACCTGGAAATGGTGTTTATAAAGGAATTGAGGAGCTTGAGCCAGGCAATGCATTGAAGTTTTCTAAAGAGGGGTTTAAGAAATGGCGTTACTGGAATGTGAAAAGTAAAAAGCATGAACATTCCTTTGATGAAACAGTGGAACAAGTTCGCTTTTTAGTGACAGATGCGATTAAACGTCAGCTTGTTTCAGATGTGCCTCTTTGTACATTTTTATCGGGTGGTTTAGATTCAAGTATTATTACTGCTATTGCGGCGAATACGTATAATCAAGAAGGACGTACACTACAAACTTATTCAATTGACTATGAAGGAAATGAACAGTTCTTTGAAAAAAATGATTTTCAGACATCCCAGGATAGTTATTGGATAAACAAAATGAAAGAGAAGTTCAATACAAGTCACTTTGATATTGTACTGTCCCAAAAAGATATTGTTGATTATTTAGAAGAGGCTATGCAATTGCGAGACTTACCAGGTATGGTCGATATTGATAGTTCACTTTTAGTTGCCTGTCGAGTGATTAAAGAGGGGTATACTGTGGCATTGTCAGGTGAGTGTGCAGATGAAGTTTTTGGTGGATATCCATGGTTCCATCGAGATTATGAATCATTTCCTTGGATTCGCTCAGCTGATGAGCGAGAAAGCTTCTTAAGAAGAGAATGGCAATCTAAATTACAATTAAAAGATTTTATGAAGCATGCATTTGATGAAGCTGTAAAAGATTCTCCTAAACTTGAAGGAGAAGATCCAAAAGCAGCAAAGCAACGTGAATTATTCTATTTAAACATGCGTTATTTTATGCAAACATTATTAGAACGTAAAGATCGAATGAGTATGGGAGCAAGCTTAGAAGTTCGTGTTCCATTTGCAGATCACCGAATCGTAGAGTACGTCTGGAATATTCCGTGGGAAATGAAAAACGTGGGAAATATGGAGAAGGGGCTTTTGCGTAAAGCTGTTGAAGGTCTTTTACCAGATGAAGTATTATATCGGAAAAAGAATCCATACCCTAAAACATATCATCCGGCATATACAAATGGAGTAAAACACTTATTAAGTGATACCCTTAAAAGAAAAGAGTCCATTTTGCATGAGTTATTTGAAAAGGAACAACTAGAGCAACTTGTTTCATCCGGGGGATCATCATTTAAGGTGCCATGGTTTGGTCAATTAATGGCAGGTCCACAGTTACTTGCATACTTAGTTCAAATTGATCGCTGGTTTGAAAATTATCATATTGAATTACTTGATCAATAAAAAGAGGGAAGTCTCATAGTTAATGAGATTTCCCTTTCTTCATTTGTCGCTTTATCCCCCAGGAATGCATTAGTTCATGAATAGCTGTGTCTATATCTTCAAATGTTACGCCACCAAATCCAAGTAAAAATGTTGGCTGTTCATATTCTATTGGTTTTAATAAATAATCTGAGACAGGATAAATGGCAATACTCATATTATTGGCTAGTTGCTTTAACTCTTGTTCTGATTTTTCAATAGGGAATGAAATCAATATATGCATACCAGCATGATCTCCTGTGATTGAAATAGAAGGATAAAAATGCGTCAAAGTACTTGTAAGCTTATCATGCTTTTTACGGTAAATTTTTCGCATACGATTTAGATGCTTTGAAAAGTGGCCATCTTTCATAAAGTTCGCTAAAATATGTTGGTCAAATCTTGGAACAGTTGCAGAGTAATAACTAAACGTTTCTTGATACGATGGTAATAGTGAAGGTGGTAAAACAAAATATGCCACTCGCAATGACGGCATTAAGGATTTTGTAAAAGTATTAAGGTAAATCACTTTTTCATTTTGATCCATCCCTTGTAAAGCGGGAATCGGTTTACCAATATGACGAAACTCACTATCATAATCGTCCTCAATAATATAGCGATTTGCTCCCTTAGATGCCCAATTTAATAACTGTGTTCTTCTTGCAGCTGATAGTACAGCACCTGTAGGGAACTGGTGGGAAGGGGTTATATAAACGATATTGGCATCCGTTTTTTCAAGTTCGTCTACAATTAGGCCATCTTCATCAACAGGGATTGGTACGGCTTTGTTTGTTAAATGTATTCGTGGAATCGCCGAATATCCAGGATTTTCGAGTGCAATTTTAGAGTTTGATTCAATTAGTCGTAAAATCATAGGAAGTAAATGTTCGGTTCCTGAACCAATTACAATTTGCTCTGGTTTACAGATTATTCCTCGTGATTGATATAGATAGTTTGCAATTTCGGAACGTAGGTCATATTCTCCTTGTGGTTCCCCAACTTGTAATAATTCTTTAGAATGAGCATCAAACAGGTCCTTTGCGTATTTTCGCCATATCGCAAAAGGAAAGGATTCTGTATCAATCTTTCCAGGATGAAAGTTATATTTATAGTCTGGAACCTTATATTTAAGGGGTTCAATTATTTTTTTAGGGTGTTTGTTTTCAAGAAAGGGTAGTTCATCAATTTCTTCAACAAAAAATCCTATTCGTGGCTTTGAAGCAATATAACCTTCGGCAAGGAGCTGTCCATATGCAATTTCCACAGTCGTTTGACTAATATTTAAGAAATCTGCCAGCTTACGTTTAGAAGGTATTTTGGTTCCTACCTTAATTTGTTTTGAAATAATAGCATCCTTCATCCCAATATAGAGTTGCTCATATAAAGGTTTTTTACTATTTTTTTCTAGTTTGAAAATTAGCATATCCATGGGCTTTCCTCCTATGTGACCTTATTGATTAATTGAAAATTGACTCTTTTTATATGGTCAACTTTCATTATACTAAATTACATCAAAGGTGTGGAGGGAAATTTTACATGAAATTAGTTGGAACAGAGCGAGTTAAAAGAGGAATGGCAGAAATGCAAAAAGGTGGCGTTATTATGGATGTCATAAATGCCGAACAAGCAAAAATTGCAGAGGCTTCAGGAGCGGTTGCTGTAATGGCTTTAGAGCGTGTACCTTCGGATATTCGTAAAGCAGGTGGCGTCGCCCGAATGGCAGATCCAAGAATTGTAGAAGAGGTTATGAATGCGGTATCTATCCCGGTAATGGCAAAAGCACGAATTGGTCATATCGTAGAGGCGCGTGTTTTAGAATCTATGGGTGTTGATTATATTGATGAAAGTGAAGTTTTGACACCAGCTGATGAGGAATATCATTTATTAAAAAGTGATTATACAGTACCTTTTGTTTGTGGATGTCGAGATTTAGGCGAAGCTTGCCGTCGAATTGGGGAAGGAGCTTCTATGCTCCGTACGAAAGGAGAACCTGGTACAGGGAATATTGTTGAAGCAGTGCGTCATATACGAAAAGTCAATGCACAGGTTCGACGTGTTATTGGTATGAATGATGATGAATTAATGACAGAAGCTAAGATTTTAGGGGCATCCTATGAGCTATTAGTTGAAATTAAACGATTAGGGCGTCTTCCAGTCGTAAATTTTGCTGCTGGGGGAGTAGCAACTCCAGCTGATGCCGCTTTAATGATGGAACTGGGAGCAGATGGTGTATTTGTTGGCTCAGGAATCTTTAAATCTGATAATCCTGAAAAATTTGCTCGTGCAATTGTGGAGGCAACAACAAATTATCAAGATTATCAGTTAATTGGTAAAATCTCTAAAGAACTTGGAACTCCTATGAAAGGAATAGAAATTTCAACACTTCAGAATAGCGAACGTATGCAGGAACGAGGGTGGTAATATGAAAATTGGCGTTCTTGCATTACAAGGGGCAGTAAGAGAACATTTACAACAGATTCAATCACTTGGATGTGAAGCGATAGAAGTAAAGTCCTTAAAGGATCTAACTGAAATAAATGGACTAGTATTGCCTGGTGGAGAAAGCACAACGATGAAAAAGTTATTAGATCGCTATCAACTACTTGAACCTATTCGTGCTTTAGCACAACAAGGCGTACCAATGTTTGGAACATGCGCGGGTCTAATTTTGTTAGCTAAAGAGATTGTAGGTTATGATGAGGCTCATTTAAAACTAATGGATATTGTAATTGAACGTAATTCATTTGGCAGACAAATTCATAGCTTTGAAGCAGAGATTACTGTGAATAAAATCGGAATTGATATCCCAGCTGTATTTATCCGCGCACCACATATCGTATCAGTAGGTCCCCATGTAGAAATACTAGCTGAATATGATGGTCGAATTGTGTTAGCAAGAGAAGGACAATACTTAGGATGTTCATTTCATCCGGAGTTAACAGATGACATCCGGTTGATGCAATATTTTATTGATATGGTAAATGATTTTAGTAAGTACTACACTTGCAAAAACGAACAGCATATAGTACATTAGGGTTAATTTAATTCGTGTATTGCGAATAGGATATTGATAACATCGATGATAGGAAGTAGTAACAAGCACGTTTTTTAAAGAGAGTCAGCGGGTGGTGGAAGCTGATAAAAGCACTTGTGAATCCGTCCTTGAGTTGCTTTAGCTGAAAACGTAGTAAGCTTAAGCCGGTTGAAATGCCGTTATGTGATAAGTGGATTAGATAGATTGTCTAATCAATTAGGGTGGCAACGCGGGTAGCTCTCGTCCCTTTATGGGGATGAGGGCTTTTTTTATGTTTTCTTTCTCTAACACGCTAAAGTGTTTAGAGTATCAGTGTAATCAATAATCATTAACCAAAATGGAGGAATCAACATGTTAGATATTAAACGTGTCCGTGATAATTATGCAGAAATAAAAAAAATCCTTCTAACTCGTAATGAAGATTTAGGAAATATTGATGAATTTGAAGAGTTAGATGCAAAACGTCGCGAGTTAATTGCCAAAACAGAAGTATTAAAAGCAGAACGCAATAAAGTATCTGAGCAAATTTCTGTGATGAAACGTAATAAGGAAAATGCAGATGAAGTCATTGCCCGCATGCGTGAAGTGGGAGAGGAAATTAAACAATTAGATAATGAGCTTCGTGAAGTAGAAGAAAAATTCGAATATATGATGATGCGTTTACCGAATATTCCTCACGAATCTGTTCCTGTTGGTGAAACTGAAGATGATAATGTCGAAGTGCTTAAATGGGGTGAACTTCCAAACTTCAATTTTGAAGCAAAACCACACTGGGATCTAGCAACAGATCTACAAATTGTTGATTTCGAACGTGCTGGTAAAGTAACTGGTAGTCGTTTTGTATTCTACCGAGGCCTTGGTGCTCGCTTAGAACGCGCTTTAATGAGCTTTATGATGGATTTACATTCTGAAGAGCATGGCTATGAAGAAATGCTACCACCAGTAATCGTTAACCGTGATAGTTTAACTGGTACAGGACAATTACCGAAATTCGAAGAAGATGTATTCAAACTCGTGGATACAGACTACTTTATGATTCCAACTGCTGAAGTTCCTGTAACAAACTTTTATCGTGATGAAATTATCGATGGTGAAATTTTACCAAAAGGTTTTGCAGCTTATAGTTCTTGTTTCCGTTCTGAAGCAGGTTCAGCAGGACGTGACACTCGTGGTTTAATCCGTCAACACCAATTCAATAAAGTAGAATTAGTACGCTTTGTAAAACCTGAGGATTCATATGATGAATTAGAAAAATTAACAGGACATGCAGAGAAGGTTCTTCAATTATTAGGTTTACCATATCGAAAATTATTGATGAATACATCAGATCTTGGCTTCACAGCTGCTAAAAAATATGATTTAGAAGTTTGGATGCCAACACAAAATATGTATCGTGAAATTTCTTCTTGCTCAAACTTTGAAGATTTCCAAGCGCGCCGTGCAAACATTCGTTTCCGTCGTGAACCAGGAGCAAAACCAGAGTATGTACACACTCTAAATGGTTCAGGATTAGCGATTGGCCGTACAGTGGCTGCACTTTTAGAAAACTACCAACAAGAAGATGGAAGCGTCTTAATACCGGAAGTACTTCAACCTTATATGGGTGGGAAAAAAGTAATCGCACCGAAATAATTAATTATCCAAAAGCTTACAAGTAAATTAAATGAGCCGAGACTATTGTCTTGGCTCATTTTTATTTCCATAGGGAATACACATAGGTGTTCCGTAGATGGGATCTTCTATAATTTTGCAATTTAGTTGAAATACATCCTTAACGAGCTTTACAGTAATGATATCTTCTGGCCTTCCTTGGGCATACAATTCTTTATTAACGAGTGCAATAATATTTGTCGCATAACGGCAGGCCAAATTGATATCATGCAATACCATTACTATTGTCCGATTTTCTTCTTGGTTTAACTTATATAGTAAATCTAATACCTCAATCTGATGCGTGACATCTAAATAAGTTGTCGGTTCATCGAGCAAAATAAGGTCGGTTTGCTGTGCTAATGTCATGGCAATCCAGGCACGTTGTCTTTGTCCACCTGAAAGATTATCAATCTCGTAATCTTTAAATTCCGTTAAACCAGTTGCAGCAATTGCTTGTTCAACAACTTGCTGATCTTCAGTGGACCATTGTTTTCGCCAATTTTGATAGGGGAAACGACCTTGTTTTACTAATTGAAGAACTGTTAAGCCTTCTGGAGCCATCGGTTGTTGTGGTAAGATGGCTAAATGTTTAGCAGTCTCTTTTGTTGTAAAACGGGTAATATTTTCGTTATTTAAAAGGATGGAGCCACTATTTGGTTTCAACAATCGAGCAATAGATCTGAGTAAAGTGGATTTTCCACACCCATTTGCACCGATAAGTACCGTAATTTCACCTTTTGGTATGATTAAATCTAAAGAATCTATTATAACTTTTTCCCCATAATTTAATTGTAGCCGCTTCGTTTCAATCAATGCTATCAACCTACCTTTTTTGCATTTTAATTAATAGATAAATAAAATAAGGTGCTCCTATTGCGGCTGTAAATACTCCTGCTGGAACTTCTACAGAACCAAACAAGCTACGACCAATTGTATCGGCTAGAACGACTAAGATACCACCTATACAAGCTGCTACAGGAATAAGTGAACCAAAAGAAGATCCAACCAACCTGCGGGCAATATGTGGTGCCATTAATCCTACAAATCCAATGGTACCTGCAAATGAGACCGCACATCCTACAAGAGCCGTACATAAAAGAAGTAGGGCAAATCTCATTTTTTGAACACCTTGACCTAAGCTAGTTGCTACATCATCTCCGAATTGTTGTAAATTGAGATGTCGTGTAACTAATAAGGTGATGATAAATAAGCAAGTGATTACGGGAATAACAATTTTAGCTTGTTGCCATGTTGCACTATTCACACTCCCTGTAATCCATACATTTGCTTTACTGGCTTGATAAATTGGACCAATTAACATTAATACCGTTGAGACCGCTTGCATAAATGCAGAAATCCCTACACCAATCATGACTAAGCGAGTAGCGGTTACCCCATCAGTCCACGATAAACTGTAGACAAGTAGAGCTGTAATCAATGCTCCGATAAAGGCCGCAACAGGCAACCACTCCACACTGACAGTTAGCGAAGAATTAGCATCGCTGAAGATTGCTAAAAATGCCACAACAGTTGCACCTGCACCAGTAGAAATCCCTATAACATCAGGGGATGCTAGGGGATTTCTTATAATGCCCTGTAAAATTGCACCTGCAACAGCTAAGCCCATACCAGCAAATAGTGCAACAATAATGCGGGGCATTCGAAATTCTTGAACAACTAATGTATCGAATGCAGGACCGTTTCCAACCAAAATTGAAATCACTTTTAGTGGAGAAATAAAGGAATCACCTATTGATAAACTTAAAGTAAAAGTGAAAGCCACAATAAGTATTAATATACTAAGCTTTTTTAAAGCGCCTAGATCCAGCAATTGTGAAAAATATTTAGATTGTAAACTTAATAGTTTTTTCATCCTTTTTTAAACCCCTTTCTAGCAATGAATACAAAGATTGGGGTACCAATAAACGCGGTCATCACACCGACGGGAACTTCTTGTGGCATGATAATATATCTTGCCCCGATATCAGCAAATAGTAATAGTATTGCTCCGAGTATCGCTGACAAGGGAATAAACCATTGATGTTCCGTACCAATCATTTTTCGTGCAATATGGGGAATTATTAATCCGATAAAACCGATTGGTCCAGCAATAGCAACGGATCCCCCGGCTAGAAGTACAACAATGAGAACAATAATAAACTTAGTTCTTATAATGTTGAGCCCTAGCCCCTTTGCAACATCTTCACCTAAAGAAAGTAAATTCAACTGCTTCACCATGAAAGCAGTCACCAACCATCCAACAAGCAAGAATGGCAGTACAATCCATAACATATGCAAGTCTCTTCCCTGTACAGATCCTGCAAGCCAAAACAATACTTCATCGAGTTGTGCTTCATTAATCACTAAAATACCTTGTGTAATGGAATAAAACATTGCACCTAAAGCTGTGCCAGCTAGTGTTAAGTTTAGAGGAGTCATTCCACCATGTCCTATGGAACTAATAGCTAAAATACAAAGTGCTGATACAGCTGCTCCTAAAAATGAAATAAATGTAAAGCTAAGGAGGTTTGTTATTTGTAGAATACTCATTGCAAGTACTACAAATAGGCCAGCACCAGCATTAATTCCTAAAATTCCTGGAGAAGCTAGGGGGTTTCTTGTCATCGTTTGAAGTAGCGCCCCAGCAATTGCAAGAGAAGCTCCAACAAAGGTTGCGATAAGTGCTCTCGGCAATCGGTGTTCAAGAATAATTAGATGTTCATTACTATTGTTAAAGTGAAAGAAGGCTTCCCAAGTTGTATGTAAATTTGTATTTGCATAACCATATGTAACACTTAGCACTATACCAATGATCATAATGATAAAACCAAAAAATAGTAGAGGTGTTTTTAAAACATTACTTATCATTTGTTAAGACATCCTTTAAATAAATATATTTTAAATTTAGAAAATTCAGTGTTGACATAATTTTCACCGCCACATATGATGTAGATATCTAGAGAATGATAATCATTATCAATTGTCTAAATAATACTATCATACATATTGGAGGAAAAAAAGGATGAAAAATTCATTTAACAAACTTTTAGGATTATTCTTATTATTAGCAGTTTGTATATTAGCTGCTTGTAGTGATGAGAGTGCAACAGAAGAGTCATCAAGTGCTAATTCAGAAATACCTGCAGAGGAAAAGTCAACAGCATATACAGTGGAACATGCAATGGGGTCAACAGAA
The DNA here is from genome assembly GCA_035555915.1 of Ureibacillus sp. Lineage (GTDB taxonomy): Bacteria > Bacillota > Bacilli > Bacillales_A > Planococcaceae > Ureibacillus. Next base: position 13,959 of record DATMGC010000007.1, read on the forward strand.
ATTCCTACTACTCCTAAAAGAATAGTCGTATTAACAAATGAAGGAACTGAAGCATTATTAGCGTTAGGAGTTAAACCTGTGGGTGCGGTATCTTCTTGGTCAGGGGATCCTTGGTATGAGCATATTGCTGATCAAATGGATGGAGTAGAAGTTGTTGGACAAGAAACTGCAATCGATCTAGAAGCTATTGCTAAGTTAAAGCCAGATTTAATTATTGGGAACAAAATACGTCAAGAAGCGGATTATGAAAACTTAAGTAAAATTGCCCCGACTGTTTTTGCTGAAACATTAAAAGGTCAATGGAAAGATAATTTCTCATTATATGCAAAAGCTGTAAATGCAGAAGAAAAGGGAGAAGAGGTTCTAGCAAACTATGATACTAAGGTTGAAGAGACAAAAGTTGTTTTAGGTGATGTTACAAATCAATCTGTATCGGTTGTACGTTTCTTATCTGGGACATCTCGGATTTATTACACTGAATCATTTTCTGGTGTAATTTTAAAAGAATTAGGGTTTAACCGTGTAGAAGCACAAGCAAAGTTATTCACTGAAGATAATCAGATGGCAGTGGAAGTTGGGAAAGAATTAATTCCACAAATGGACGGAGATTTATTATTCTACTTTACTTATCTTCCAACTGGAGATGATTCGGCCTCTGCAACAGCGGCAGAATGGACAGCTGATCCATTATGGAAAAATTTACCTGCTGTGAAAAATGAAAAAGCTTATGAAGTAAATGACGCTGTTTGGAATACTGCTGGTGGTATTCTAGCAGCTCAAAAAATGTTAGATGAGATTAAAGAAATAATAGTAGCTCCATAATTAAATTTATAAAAGGAATAGGGCTTGCATAAAGAGAGCAGGACCTATTCCTTTGATTGTTTTATAAAAATAATAACCCAATACTAATGATTACCCCAGTAAATATGAGTACAAATAGACAGAAGCCCATAATGTCTTTTGCCTTTAGCCCTGCAATTGCGAGTGCGGGTAAAGCCCAAAATGGTTGAATCATATTTGTCCAGGCATCCCCCCATGCAATAGCCATTGCTGTTTTTGCATAGTCTGCTCCTAATGATTGTGCCGCTTCTAACATAATGGGTGCTTGCACAGCCCATTGACCCCCGCCTGAAGGGACGAAAAAGTTCACTAAACCAGCAGAGTAAAAAGTAAATAAGTAAAATGTAAAGTCATTTGAAATACCAATAAACCATTCTGAAAAGACCCCCGCCAAGCCAGATACTGTCATCATCCCCATTATTCCTGCATAGAAAGGAAATTGGAATACAATCCCAGTTGTTGTCTTGATGGCCGCTTGGGCAGCAGCTAAAAAGCGTTGAGGTGTACCATGTAAAATAATACCTAGAATAATAAAAATCGTATTCACAATATTTAAGTCCAATAAAAAACCTTTAGTTACAAAGTGATGAATTAAATATGAAAGTCCAATTAGTCCGATTAAAATTGTTAACAAGGAACTTCTTTCAGTCCATGAGGCAAACGACTTCTCAGAAGGAGGAAATTGTTGTTCTTCTTCTACTAATATTGCTGGGTCTACTTCGACTAAATCCTCATCTTTTGGCATCATCCAACGATTAAAGAATGGCAAAGTAAAAACAATCACGATAACAATAAATAAATTATAAGGTGTAAAAATTGTTTCAGAGGTAGGCACTACCCCCATCATATTAGCAAATGGATGACCCTCTGTTGCAATTGATAATGGTATCGAACCTGCCAAACCACCATGCCATATGATAAACCCTGAATAAGCACTGGCAATCAATAAACGATAATCTACTTTCTTAACATGTCGTGCAATTTCCTTAGCAAATAAGGCGCCAATAACTAAACCGAATCCCCAGTTAATCCAACAAGCAACTAATGAAATAAATGTCACAATAATAATAGCACTCGAAGGACGTTTAATTTTACTTGCTATAGAAGATAGAAATCTTTTGAAGATAGGACTGTTAGCTAATACATGTCCGGCAGCCAATACAATTACCATTTGCATAGTAAAAGAAAGTAATCCCCAGAATCCATCTCCCCAATAAACAACCATATCTAAGGGAGAACTTGGTGTAAGTATGATTCCTAGTAGGAAAACGAGTACAGTTAAAATGGTTACGAAAATATACGGATCTGGTAAAAACTTTTCCATAATGGAATTGGAAATTCTTGTTAAAACTTTCACCCTCACATCTTCTCCTTTCATATAATGATGAAAAATACGGAAAAGTACTTTTCGATGCATAATATGTTTTTATGGAGATTATTATTTCAGTGGAATATAAAAATATAGTTAGCGAAAGTTTAAAATACAAAGGAAATAAAAATAGTAGGATTTTATTATATTAAAGTATGAAATTTCACTCTTAAATATTGTAAAATTAAAATACTGAAAAATCAGTACTGTAAGAAAAGTATGTTTTTGAAGGGGATACGAGGATGGAACATTTAATTTATAAAAACCTAAAAAAAATAGAGCTTTCTGGTATTCGAAAGTTTACAAATATGCTAGTGGATTATCCTAATGCCATCAATTTAACGATCGGCCAACCTGATTTTCCTACACCAACACATGTGAAAGAAAAAGCAAAGGACGCAATTGACCAGAACCATACATCTTATACTTCAAATGCCGGGATTATGGAATTACGAAAAGCGATTTCAGCATTTTATGGGAACCAATATGGATTAACTTATAATCCTCAGGATGAAATCATTGTGACGCATGGTGCTTCAGGAGCATTAACAATTGCATTAAGAACCATTTTAGAAGAAGGATGCGAAGTTATTTTATCAGCACCAGCTTATCCTGGCTATATTCCACTTATTGAACTATGTGGGGCAGTTCCAGTTTGTGTAGATACTGAATCCACTCAGTTTGTCCTAACGGCTGAATTAATCGAAAAACATATTACAGAGAAAACAAGATGTGTTATTCTTCCATCACCATGTAACCCAGTTGGAACAATTATTGAAGATACAGAACTACAAAAGATTGCAGCTCTATTAAAAGATAAAGAAATTTTCATTATTTCTGATGAGATTTATAGTGAGCTAATTTATGAAAAAACACATAAATCAATTGCTTCATACGAGGGAATGCGTCATAAAACAATTGTCATCAATGGTGTATCAAAGTCTCACTCAATGACAGGATGGCGTATCGGATATACATTAGCGCCAAGCTATCTAACAAAAGAGATGACGAAGTTAAATGGTTATTATATTAGTTGTGCAACAAGTATTAGTCAGTATGCAGCACTAGCAGCTTTAACAGATGGACTTAATGATCCGATTGAGATGAAGAAAGAATATAATGCTCGTCGCAATTATGTATATGATCGTTTAGTTGCCATGGGATTAGATGTAGTTAAACCAGCAGGAGCATTTTATATCTTCCCATCGATTAAAAAGACAAATATGACATCTTTTGATTTTTGTATTGCACTTTTAAAAGAACAGGAATTAGCAACAGTCCCTGGCAGTGCCTTCTCACAATTTGGCGAAGGCTATATCCGTTTATCTTTTGCACAGCCTTTAGAAGTTTTACAAAAGGGAATGGATCGACTAGAGAAGTTTATGGTGAAATTTAAATAAGATTGAGGGACTGACTGTATAGGTTGGTCCCTTTTTGATCATGGAAATAGGAGAAGGGAAAGTGTGTCTTAGCTTGAGTGGTAGGTGCGATTGATTTATTTATTGATATGGCATTGAATGGTTTGGGAGAGAAGCTCGCTTGTAAGGTATAAGAGCCGGGTTCTATACGACGATTTAAACAGGAAAAATCTCTGAACGGTCGAAGAGAGAGGTTCTATGAGACGTTTTAAGCAAGAAGAGCTTCTGAACGGTCGAAGAGACTTGTTCTATGAGACGTTTTAAGCAAGTAGAACCTCTGAAAGGTAGAAGAGAAGGGCTCTATACGACGTTTTAAGAAGGAGGAGTCCCTAAACGGTAGAAGAGAGAGGTTCTATACGACGATTTAAACGGGAAAAATCTCTGAACGGTCGAAGAGATTTGCTCCTATAGGACATTTTAAGCGAGGAGGCTCCGAAAAGTAGAAGAACCCCCTTCTATAAGCCAACTTAGATAAAAACAGTACTTGAACCGTCGAAGTAAAAGAATCTAGAGGACGCTTTGTTCAGGAAGAGCCCCTGAAACGTCGATTAGACTCGCTTTCTATCGTATTGAACTAGAAGAGCCGATAAGAAAAGGGCTCTCTATGCATGTTTAAACAAGAAGAACCATTGAACCCGTCAATAGTCCTCTTCAACTGACTAAATTGCGTGATCCCCTTCCTCAGCCAAACGTTTTCGCTCAATTTTTTCTGCTCTTTTTCGTGCTCGAATAGAACGGAAGAAACTTGTTAGCATTTCTCCGCATTCTTCTGCTAAAATTCCTTCTGTCACTTCACATTCGTGATTAAATCGGGAATCATTTAACAAGCGGTAAAGGGAATCAACACAGCCAGCTTTCATATCTCTTGCCCCATAAACTACGCGGGGAATACGGGATTGAAGAATGGCACCAGCACACATCGGGCAAGGCTCTAATGTAACATATAAGGTTGTTTCTTCTAAACGCCAACTACCAATTGCTTCGCATGCTTGTTGGATTGCCATTAATTCTGCGTGAGTGACCGCATTTTGAGAGGTTTCTCGTAAATTAAAGGCACGACCAATGATTTCCCCTTTATGAACAATCACTGCTCCAATAGGTACCTCTCCTAAATCTTGGGCCTTTTTTGCCTCTTCCATCGCTTCAAGCATATATTTTTGATCTCTTTCAAATAATTCCACGTTCATCTCTCCTTGGTTGATAGTTTAACATGGTCGTTTATAAAAAAGAACTTATGAGTCGTCAATAATACTATTAAGAAGGATAAAACCAATGTTCCTGAAGCCACGTTAAGCAATATAAATAATTCCTTATTTTGTTTGCACTCTGTCTCTGTTTTTCGACAAGCTCATATGATAAAATGTATACCATTGACGAATTTAGACTTGAAGGAGGGCTTCTCGTGGCTGTTCCATTTATTACAGTAGAAGGCCCAATTGGTGTTGGGAAAACATCGTTATCAAAAGCAATTTCAAACGCCTATGAATACCATCTATTAAAAGAAATTGTGGATGAAAACCCGTTTCTAGGAAAGTTCTATGAGAATATTGATGAGTGGAGCTTTCAAACGGAGATGTTCTTCCTTTGTAATCGATATAAACAATTAAGCGATATAAAGAAACATATTATCGAAACAGGTTCACCTGTCGTTGCAGATTATCATATATTTAAAAATTTAATTTTTGCAAAGCGTACGTTAAAGCCTTCCGAATACGAAAAGTACGAGGCAATCTATAAAATATTAACGGCTGATATGCCAAGACCTAATATGGTCGTTTATTTGCATGCGAGTTTAGATACATTAATGGAACGAATTGCAATGCGCGGAAGAGAATTTGAAAAAATGATTACGCGAGATTACATAGAGCAATTAGCGGCCGATTATCACGAATTCATTCAACATTTTGAAATGATGCACCCTGATATCCCTGTCATTCAGTTAAATGGTGATAAATTAGATTTCGTAAAAAAACCTGAAGATTTAGCGCAAGTATTAAAATTAGTAGAAGAAAAGCTACAACAAAGGAGTTCACAACCAGAATGAATCTACGAGAAAAATATAATATTCCATCCAATACAGTAATTACAATTGCTGGAACAGTAGGGGTAGGAAAATCTACGATGACGAAAGCACTTGCCGAAGCGTTAAACTTCCGTACTTCATTTGAAAAAGTAGATACAAATCCATATTTGGACAAGTTCTATGATGACTTTGAAAAGTGGAGCTTTCATTTACAAATTTACTTCCTAGCAGAACGTTTTAAGGAACAAAAACGTATTTTTGAATACGGCGGTGGCTTTATTCAAGACCGTTCAATTTATGAAGATACAGGTATCTTCGCAAAAATGCATTATGATAAAGGTACAATGAACCCAATTGATTATGAAACTTATACAAATTTGTTTGATGCAATGGTAATGACACCATATTTCCCGCATCCAAACTTACTTGTTTATCTTGAAGGGCCAATTGATAACATTATTAGTCGTATCCAAGAACGTGGACGTGAAATGGAACAACAAACACCACACGATTATTGGTTTGAAATGCATGATCGCTATGAGAATTGGATTAACAACTTTAATTCTTGTCCGGTATTACGACTAGACATTAACGATTATGATCTAGTGAAAAACCCTGAACAAATTGAAAGTATTGTCGAACGCATTGCCTATATGTTGGAGCAAACAAGTCATTTACGTAAATAACTTTATGTATAAAATATAATTTAATGTAAGTTGAATAAAGAGAAGAAGTGCCCCCTTATCCTAGGGTGGCGCTTTTTATTAGCTTAGATTAGCTGAAGTGGTATACATTGCTCATAAAGATACACTATCTTATTAGTTCCCTTTATTAATCATATTAAGTATTTTTTATAAATTCCCTGAAATCTAACATAATAGAAGTCAGATAAGAAAACGAAATATCATAGTTATTAATGAAAAAGGACAATACTTTAGTGAAATTAATAGAGAATCTTACTATCCGTGATTTAAAGGAGTTGAGTATTTGAAATGCGTATGAATGTAAGTAATGTCGAAGTGGGTTATGACAAAAAGGTGATTGTTAATGACTTAACTATAGGAATACCTGATAGTCAGATTACGACAATTATCGGGTCCAATGGATGTGGTAAATCAACATTGTTAAAGGCAATGACTAGAATTATTCCACACCAAAGGGGGCAAATACTGCTAGATGGTGCTGAGATTCAGAAAAAAAATACAAAGGAATTGGCGAAGGAGTTAGCCATTTTACCTCAAACACAGGATAGTGCAGTAGGGCTGTTAGTGGAGGAATTAGTTTCATATGGCCGCTTTCCATATCAATCGGGTTTTGGGAGCTTAACAAAGGAAGACAAAGAAATTATTGATTGGGCATTAAAGGCAACTAATACGGATAAATTGAGAAATCATGTTGTGAATGAACTGTCAGGGGGGCAAAAGCAACGAGTTTGGATTGCGATGGCACTTGCACAAAATACAGACATTATTTTTTTAGATGAACCAACAACCTATTTAGATATGGCTCACCAACTTGAAATCTTAGAACTACTGAAAGATCTAAACGAAAAAGAGAATAGAACAATTGTAATGGTGTTACATGATTTGAACCATGCGGCTAGATTTTCTAATTATATGATTGCTCTAGAAAGTGGTAATTTAGTGAAGGCTGGGACACCTGAGGAAGTAATGACAACTGAAGTGTTAAAGAAAGTATTTAAAATTGATGCAATAATTAGTAAAGATCCACGCTCAAATAAACCAATTTGCATTACATATGATCTAATCAAGGGTGAATAAGCACCTTTGAATCTTGATAAGTATCAAGGGAAGTAGCACTGTACTAATTTTCAGTGCTACATTTTTAATATCATTTAGGAAGATACTAAATGGTTGGACTAGTAGTTAAAGGAATTCAAGCACTTCATGTTTCTTCACGAGGTGGATATTAGTTTTGTAAATAACATTCTCAAAATCCTCAACATTATCGTTATAGTGCATAGCGTATATTTTTTCATGTAAAGACTTTGGATAATAAGCTAGAACTTCTTGTAAGGTTGCATGCACACCGTTAAATGTGAAACTAATATCTTGGAAAATAGCAACGGTCCTTTCATCAACTTGTCCTAACAAATTTGCAGCTTCAAGTTGTTTTAGGTCTCCTGAAAAAACAATATTGGCGTTCTCTGTTAATAGTTTAAAGCCTGCACTAATTAAACCTTCTGCATGTAGATTTGTTGTGTCGAATATGGAAAAAGAGTATTTTCCAATTGCAAAGGCTTCCTGCTCTTTTAAGATGATAAAATTACAAAAGTCGTGTACCTTACGCCCTTGATTTTCAAGGCTATTCTTTAAATAATTTTCCAAAGATGAAGCAAGTCTTTCATGAACAATAATAGTTGTTTTCATTGGAGCATGCTGTCCATTACTAAAATTCCAAAATCTAGCCATAATTAATTCTTCCAATCCGCCAACATGATCATAATGTAGATGGGAAATAAAGACATAATCAATGGTAAAGTAATTATATCCGGCTGCTGGTAGACTATTTCGAAGAGTTGTTCCAGCATCAATTAATAGGAATTTTTTATCTAGTTCAATGATATAGTTATTATGGAAGTTGCTTTTAGTAAAAGCACCACCAACACCTAAAGGACACATTTTCATAGAGGTCCTCCTTTTTATTAAGTTTAGTAATTACGCAGTATACTTGTATTATACAAAATAATCTTTGGAGGAATAGAAATGAACGTTGCCATCTACTGTGGTTCACAAACTGGGAAAAACTCAGTTTATATAGAAAAAGCAAAAGAATTGGGAAAACTTCTTGCCAAATCTAATATTGGAGTAGTTTATGGAGGCTCTAATATTGGATTGATGGGAGCTATTGCAGATGAAGCATTAGCTCATAATGGCAGAGTCATTGGCATTATGCCAGAGCATTTACAAAAACGTGAAATTGCTCATTTGCACTTAACAGAAATTCATTTCGTTGAGTCAATGCATGTACGAAAAAAGAAAATGATCGATCTTTCAGATGCCTTTATTGCTTTACCTGGTGGCTGTGGCACACTAGATGAGTATTTTGAAGTGTTCACTTGGGCTCAGATTGGTTTACACCATAACCCAGTTATTTTGTACAATATGAATGGGTTCTATGATGCATTAATCCAGCATTTTGACAAAATGATAGAAGAAGGTTTTATTCATCAAGAACAACGAGGAATTTTAAAAGTGGCGACAACAGCGGAAGATATAGTAAAAATATTGAATGACCATCAAGAAAGTTTGACAACGAAAGAAACTAATTAGAAATAGATATCATCTTTATAAGCTAGTGATAGGAGTTAAACTATCGCTAGCTTTTTTTGTAGAAAAGAATAGCTATCATAATCCTAATGGGAACAGGGCACTTAGTTTAACACTTAATGTTTATACGACAGTTATTCCTAGGAAAAGACAGGTAATGCTTAAGCTTACATTGAATGTCAGAAATGCACTTAACATAGCAAACATTCTATTAGAATACTTTGTAGTACGATGAAAACACTCATTTTTCTACATACAGAATTGCCTCAAATATGTAAATATAATACTTAAATAGTTTTTTTAGTGTAAATATTATGAAAAATATCTAAAACATAGTTGACTTATAGGAAAAGTAATATTACTATTGTTTTAGATTCATAGAAGAGCTGATTGGAAAACCAAAGGCTGCGAACGTTACTATTATTCTTTTAATAGGGCGAGTTGCTGCCTTTTTTATATTTAGGAGGAACAATAATGACAAAATTTAGTTACATCTCACATCTAGAATGCCCTAAGTGCGGCAAAACTTATGAAGAAAATAAAATCCAACAATTATGTCAATGTGGTTCGCCATTATTAGTCCGTTATGACTTAGAAAAAGTAAAAGCAAACGTATCACGCGATGAAGTTACTAATCGTCCTAACACACTATGGAAATATCATGAAGTATTACCAATACATAATCAATCTGATGTCGTGTCACTTGGAGAAGGGATGACACCATTTGAAAAACTACCAACTTTAGGTGCGGAATACGGCTTAAATAATTTATATATTAAAGATGAAGGAGTTATCCCAACAGGTTCTTTTAAAACAAGAGGTGCAAGTGTAGGGATTTCAAAAGCAAAAGAACTAGGAGTAAAACAACTGGCGATGCCTACGAATGGGAATGCTGGTGCGGCTTGGGCATTATATGCAGCAAAAGCGGGCATTAAGGCAACGATTGTTATGCCGTTGGATGCACCTGAGATTACAAGAAAAGAAGTATATATCTCTGGCGGAGATTTACATTTAATAAACGGTTTAATTAGTGATGCTGGGAAAGTTGTTGCAAGCTTAGTCCAAGAACAAGGCGTTTACGATGCTTCAACATTGAAAGAGCCATATCGTATTGAAGGTAAAAAGACAATGGGGTACGAAATTGTTGAGCAATTCGGCTGGAAAGTACCTGATGTTATTTTATATCCAACTGGTGGTGGCGTTGGTATTATTGGAATTTATAAAGCAATCTTAGAGTTACAAGAACTTGGATGGATTGAAAAAGGGAAATTCCCACGTTTAGTAGCAGTACAAGCAGAAGGCTGTGCACCAATCGTAGATGCATGGAAAAAAGGAGAAAAGGAATCTGTCTTCTTTGAAAATTCAACTACATGTGCATTTGGTATCAACGTACCGAAAGCATTAGGAGATTTCCTTGTATTAGAGGGTATTTATAAAACAGATGGCTGCGCGATCGCAATATCTGAAGAAGCGCTATTAGAGGCACAAAAACAAGTAGCTTCATTAGAAGGAAACTTTATTTGTCCAGAAGGTGCAGCAACATTTGCAGCAGCAAAAGCTTTACGTGAACAAGGTTGGATTCAAGAAGACGAGCATGTGGTCTGCTTAAATACTGGATTAGGACTAAAATATCCTGAAACTGTTGAAATCAAAGACGTTGAAACACTTCAACCTGGTCAACAGATTTTAGTAAATAATTAATTGTTTGGCTGGTGGAAAATTTGACATTTGATTGGCAATATATGATTGATGTCCTACCGCATTATAAAACAGCACTATGGTTAACTGTAAAACTTGCTTTTATTGGAATAGCCTTTGCGATTATAGTCGGGTTAATTTGTAGTGTAATTCAGTATTTTAAGATGCGTGTATTAAGTAACGTAGTGCAAGTTTACTTAGAGATTGCACGTAACACACCTTTATTAATTCAATTGTTCTTTTTATACTATGGTTTACCAAAAGTGGGAGTTACTTTAAGTGGAGAACTTTGTGGAATTATCGGATTGACGTTTTTAGGTGGAAGTTATATGGCTGAGGTCTTTCGATCTGGCATGGAAGCTGTCACAAAGTCTCAAATTGAAACAGGAAAAGCAATTGGCCTTAGTAACCTACAATTAATGCGTTATGTTATTATTCCACAAGCCTTTTCTTATAGTATTCCTGGCTTTAGTGCAAATTGTATTTTCTTATTAAAAGAAACATCTGTATTTAGTGGTATAGCGATTTTAGAGTTAACGAACACAACGAAAAATCTGATGGGGATTTTTTATAAAACGAACGAAGCATTGTTCATGTTAGTGATTGGCTACTTAATTATTTTGCTGCCATTAACACTGTTCTTAACTTGGCTTGAAAGGAGAGTTCGACATGCTGAATTCGGGAATTAGTGTCCTTTTTGAAGGTATTAATTTACAACGATTACTTATAGGACTTCTCGCCACTTTACGTGTTGCTCTCATATCAGTTCTAATTTCAATTATTTTAGGAATCATTATTGGGATTATTAGAACATCTAAAAATAAGCTTATTCAAATTCCGTTCAGAATTTACTTAGAACTGTTTCGAATTATTCCAATTCTAGTATGGTTATTTGTGATTTATTATGTGATTCCTGCTAATTTTGATATTAATTTAAGCTCTGAGGTTGTGGCTCTCATCGTCTTTAGTCTATGGGGTATAGCTGAAATGAGTGATATTGTACGCGGAGCAATCATCTCATTACCAAAACATCAGATGGAGTCGAGTAAAGCGTTAGGGTTAAGCCCTGTTCAAATGTATCGTTTTGTTCTTATTCCTCAAGCAGCAAAACGATCCATTCCTCCGATGATTAACTTAATTACACGGATGATTAAAACAACAGCATTATTAACAATGATTGGTGTAATTGAAGTGATTAAAGTCGGACAGCAAATTATTGAAGTAAATAACTTACAATATCCAACAGCATCGTTTTGGATATACGGGATTATATTTTTTATGTATTTTTGTATTTGTTTCCCATTATCTCGCTTTTCGAGAAAGCTGGAACAAAAATGGGCAGCTTAAGGAGTTGTTATCATAATGAGTCAACAAGTTCCGATTTTACAAGTGAAGGGGCTTATTAAAAAGTACGGTGATAAGGCTGTACTAAATGGTGTTGATTTACAAGTCGAAAAAGGGAAAGTAATTGCCATTTTAGGCCCATCCGGTTGTGGAAAGAGTACCTTCTTACGTTGTTTGAATGGTTTAGAGGAAGTTCAAGGCGGAGATATTTTACTAGATAACCAGAGTCTAATAAACAAATCAACAAACTGGAGAACTGTTCGTCAACGCATTGGCATGGTCTTTCAGAGTTATGATTTGTTTCCTAACTTAACTGTTATGGAAAATATTTTACTCTCCCCTTTAAAAGTACAAAAACGATCACGTGAAGAAGTTGAGAAACAAGCAAAAGAGCTTTTAGAACGTGTGGGGTTAGCTGATCGTGCAAATGATTATCCTAGACAGTTATCTGGAGGTCAAAAGCAACGTATCGCAATTGTACGAGCATTATGTATTAATCCAGAGATCATGTTATTTGATGAGGTAACTGCATCACTCGATCCAGAAATGGTTCGTGAAGTATTAGATGTTATTGCACAATTAGCAGAACAAGGTATGACGATGTTAATCGTTACCCACGAGATGAATTTTGCAAGACTTGTTGCCGATGAAGTTATATTTATGGATAAAGGGAAAATTCATGAGCAAGCAGTTGCAGAAGAGTTCTTCTCTAATCCACAAACTGATCGAGCTAAACAATTTCTTAATATATTACAATTTTAGGAGGAAAGAGAATGAAGAATAAATTATTAGCTTTATTATTAGCTGCTATAACAATGGTAATTTTAGCAGCATGCGGAAATAATGATACTGAATCATCTAATACTGAATCAGACACTTCTTCGAGCGAATCAACATCTGCAATTGATGAAATTAAAGAACGTGGTACATTACGTGTAGCTGTGTTTAGTGATAAACCACCATTTGGTTATGTAGATGCTAATGGAGATAATCAAGGTTATGATGTTGTACTAGCAAAACGTCTTGCAAAGGATTTATTAGGTGATGAATCTAAAGTAGAGTACGTATTAACAGAAGCACAAGCACGTGTGGATTTATTGAAATCTGACAAAGTAGATGTTGTTTTAGCAAACTTTACTGTTACACCAGAACGCCAAGAGCAAGTGGATTTCGCAAACCCATATATGAAAGTTGCAATCGGTGTTGTTTCTCCAAATTCTGCTCCAATTGAATCTGTAGAACAATTAGAAGGTAAGAAAGTGATTGTAACAAAAGGGACAACTGCAGAAGCATATTTCATGAAAAATCATCCAGAAATTGAGCTTGTAAAATATGATCAAAATACAGAGGCGTTTGAGGCATTAAAAGACGGACGCGGTGATGCTATGGCTCAAGATAATGCATTATTATTTGGTTGGGCAAATGAAAACCCCGACTTCTCTGTAGCATTATCATCATTAGGTGATTTAGATTATATCGCTCCAGCTGTTAAAAAAGGTAATACAGAATTACTTGAATGGTTAAATACAGAATTAGAAACTTTAGGTGGAGAGCAATTCTTCCATAAAGCATATGATGAAACATTAAAGCCTGCATTCGGTGAGAATATAAGTGCTGATGATGTAGTCGTAGAAGGAATAGTAGAAGAATAATTCAGAATCTCCCCTGTAACCATTGATGGTACAGGGGATTTTTTTAGCTTTATCGTAGAATAAATGCAACAAATATTGGAATTGTCATTAAAAGTAGAACACCAAAGCTCCATAAAACCTGTTTTATGACGGACATATTTTTAGGACGAAGGCTAATTGTATCATATAAGTTATTGAGTGCCTGTTGTTCCTTTTTATAAAGCATGGTTTGAAACTGATCATAGTCATCGATATAAGAATAAGGGGAATTCAAACCAAATCGGAGAGAACGAATGTCATCTGTAACATCTTTATTATCGTGAAAATATAATATGTTCGGGGCAAGCCCTCCAGTGGATTTTGCAATGACGTCAATATCAAAAGTCACCATTTTATAACCAATTTCACCATTTTCCTTTTCATATTGTGTTATTAATCGATTTGATTTCATTCAAATTACTCCATTATTTTTTTGTTTAATAAAAACTTCCAAGACAAGTATACTCAAGATTACCTTACCCAAAATAAGGGGTAATTATAGGATATGTAAGTAAATTAACAAAAATCCTATTTAATTTAATCTAGTGTACATATATTATTTAAATAGTTTAAATTTTTAGTTATTTGGAGGCTGGATAGATGGAAACAAAAACAATACAACAAAGATTATTCGTCTTACCGACAACTGCTATTTCTGATGCAATAGGTGGCCATACAAATTTGAAGGGAAGTATTAAGCCTCTTAGTGATTACTATAAGATCGCTGGACGAGCCCTTACAGTACAATTACCTGATGGAGAGAATAAAGCAGTATTAGAAGCCATCAGTAAAGCACAGAAGGGTGACATCCTTGTAATTGATGCAAAAGGGAATACAAACCGTGCAGTTGCGGGGGATTTTGTCATTTCATTAGCAAGAGGTCTAGGGGTACAAGGTTTGGTAGTAGATGGCGTAATACGTGACATTGCTGCTGTTCAAAAATTGAATTTCCCAATCTTTTCATTAGGGACAACTATTGCGGCTGGTTTCAAGCATGGCGGAGGCGCTGTAGGTGTACCGATAGCTATCGGAGGTGTACCGGTACATCCAGGGGATTATGTTGTTGGTGACATTGATGGAGTAGTTATTATTCCAAGTAGAGATGTGGAACAAATAACTGTTGCTGCTGAAGAAAAGGTGCGTCAAGATGAACTGCGTGAAGCGGAGTTACTATCAGGTGGAGAAGCATCTATCCGTGCATACTTAGATAAGGTTTTGAAGAAATAATAGAATATTAAAAGCCGCGATTACCTTCGCGGCTTTTAATATATTACCAATAAGAAGTATAAGATTGCACTATATTGTCAAAATATTATAACTATTTCGACATAATGTGTTTATTTGGGATTTTGATAAAAATATTTAAATTTTCTGTCATCCAGAAATGCGTTTTTTTATGTAGTATAATCCTATTCTAGATATCATTTTTTAATATATCCTAAAATTTTTTGTGGTGTTTTATTCTCTCAATCCGGATAAAATTTCTCGATTAATACATTATTACTTTTTTAAGTAAGGTGAATTTGAATAACTTAATCATTAACTATGCAAACTTTTAGATAATGGTGGTCATTATTTCTTAGTTGATTTAGTACTTGTATTGTTATTTCTCTTAGGTAAATCTAAATAATGTTATAAGAAGGTAATATCTGTTATTTACTTTTGAAGTATAGTAATGATACTATTTAATTAGTGAATTTTCGCTTAATCTTGTTTTAAGAGCGGGGGACCCAAATGATTCAATACGGTTATTTCCGTTATAGGTGAATTCAAGTAAGAAGGGGCTTAATGTTTCCGGAGTCCTAACCTGAAAGCTAACCTCGTAAGCGTTTACAGGAAACGGTAATGAAGTGATAAAGTTAGTGGATGGTACAAGCTTTTTTTATTTTATAAAATTAAATCGTTTTCATTCATATACTTGTTTCCCTTACCAGAGTAACTCTTATATCAAATCACAAGAAGGTGGGGTATTTAATGAAGTTTAAATTTAGTTTAGCAACACAAATCTTTACAGGTCTTATCTTAGGGATTATTGTCGGTGGGATTTTCTACGGAAATGAAACAGCGCAAAGTTTTTTACAGCCTTTCGGAGATCTATTCTTACGATTGATTAAACTGATTGTTGTACCAATTGTACTTTCGAGTATTGTAGTTGCTATTGCAGGTGTCGGGGATTTAAAAGCTGTTGGTAAATTAGGCGGAAAATCATTGGCGTATTTTATCGGTATGACAGGCGTTGCGATTGCTATCGGTCTTATTTCCGCGAACTTATTCCATCCAGGTACAGGTTTAAATACTGGGGAATTGCAACAAACGGACATTTCAGGTTATGTTGATACTGAACATGAACAAGAAGGAAAAACAATTGTAGATACACTTTTACATATTGTTCCTACAAATCCTATTGCGGCAATGGTTGAAGGAGATATGCTAGCTATTATCTTCTTTGCGGTAGTGCTTGGATTAGGAATTGCGGCGATAGGAGAAAAAGGGAAGGCAGCATTGCACTTCTTTGAAGGTATAGCAAATGCGATGTTTTATGTAACGAACCTATTTATGAAGTATGCCCCAGTTGGTGTATTTGCTCTTATAGGTGTAACGATTTCTAAATACGGTTTTGCATCACTTATTCCACTAGGTAAATTAGCTTTAACTGTATATGGAACAATGATTTTCTTTGTTTTAGTCGTTTTAGGTATCGTGGCAAAAATAATAGGCTACAGTATTTTTAAATTAATAAAAGTGATAAAAGAAGAGCTGATTTTGGCTTTCTCAACTTCAAGTTCAGAAACTGTTCTTCCAAGAATTATGGAGAAAATGGAAAAGGTTGGTGCTCCGAAGCACATTTCGACTTTTGTTATTCCAACAGGTTATTCATTTAACTTAGATGGTTCCGTTTTATATCAAGCAATTGCTGCACTATTTGTTGCGCAGATGTATGGAATTCATTTAAGTATTGGTGAACAAATTATGTTAATGCTAGTGTTAATGGTAACTTCGAAAGGTATGGCCGGTGTGCCAGGGGTATCCTTTGTTGTTCTATTAGCTACATTCAGTACAATGGGATTACCAGCAGAAGGTCTTATGTTTATCGTAGGTATCGACCGTATTCTTGATATGGGACGTACTGTAGTTAACGTAGTAGGAAACTCATTGGCTGCACTTGTTGTTGCAAAATGGGAAGGCCAATTTAATCCTAAAGAGGTTGAAAATACTCAAAAAGCATAATAAGATGACGAAAGACTTTCAACATGAACTGTTGAAAGTCTTTTTTTCTTGGTAGGAATACGGTTAAATTGGGGTGTTTGTAGGGGTGATCCTAGCAATTAAACAATGTACTCTGGTAATTATCTATAAGAGGTATACATGGAAGTATGTAAATAAAATAAAAAAGACTTAAGAGATGGATAACTCTCTTAAGTCGTATAAATAAAAAAAGCGTTACACTTCGTAACGGTTTAGTAGAAAAATAAGATGGCGGAGGCAGTAGGATTTGAACCCACGCGCGGTTTAACCCGCCTGTCGGTTTTCAAGACCGATCCCTTCAGCCAGACTTGGGTATGCCTCCGTATAATGTCAAAACATATCGACATGAATTAATATAACATGACTTGTTTTTATGGTCAATAGATTTGACTGATAGTTAATAAACAAATTTTATTCACTTATGTAATACTATTAGTTATGTTAAATGTCTCATTATTATTTGCAGGGTTTTTAAGATGAATACAACTTTTCCTTTATTACCAAAACAAAACATTGGATTTATCCCTAAATATGAAGTATACTAATTTATGCCGTGCTAGGTGGGGAGGTAGCGGTGCCCTGTAACTCGCAATCCGCTCTAGCGAGACTGAAATCCTTTCCGAGGCTGTCCGTATGTTTGGTCTGCCTCTTGCACGTAGCGTTGAAGGTTGGGTCCTGCGCAATGGATACCCACGAACCATGTCAGGTCCGGAAGGAAGCAGCATTAAGTGGTTTCATCCATGTGCCGCGGGGTAGCCTAACCCGAGCTGGCGACAAGAGTAACGCTTATGTACGGCTGTCGAAGAAAGGTGCACGGCTTTAATATACATATTAAGCCGATTAGGCATTTATAAAGGCAAAACTAACATACGTGTTGGTTTTGTCTTTTTTGTTTTACAGTAATTTAACTTCTATGAAATTCCCCCTATCATAACTTCTTAAAGTCTCCAGGTATCTCTCCTATACCTATTATCTTGTTGACGATAAAAAAGTTGTATAGCCTGTTTGCAACCTAAGCCAATCTTATTTCTTCATTAACCTTCTATCCTAAATAGTACGAACAATACGAACAAAATCTGAATCTTAATAATTAATTGGAAATTTTGGAACTTATATGTAAAACGAACGTACCAATTATAGAGGAAAAGGAGGTTGAGGTTTTGTTAAAACGAATGATAGCGATAGTATTGTTATTTTCTTTCTTTTTAAGCTTTCTACATATAGAACGAGCGAGTGCAGCACCTAAATTAGATGTGAACGCTGAAGCGGGGATATCTAATAAAATCAAGTACAACACACCTGTACCACTAAAATTAACAATTACAAACAGTGGCTCTGCTTTTTCAGGTGATTTAGTAGTGGATGCAGCAGAATCGTATTCTGTTGGTTCTGGTTTAGTTTACCCTTTAGATATTGCAGAAGGTGAAACAAAAACAATTCAGCTCTATTTAAATGGACTAACAGATGATTATTTGTACAATGGTAGTCAACAAGTTAATCTATTTAACTTTTATGAGGGCGGTATTGAAAAGGGAAAACTTGTGGACTATACAGGAAAGAAAGTAATACGTCCACAATTTCACGAACAGGAAGCGACATTTGTCTATACATTAACTGAAAATAGTGACCGTTTATCTGCCTTACAACGGTTAAGACAATTTTCAGCATATAATGTTGAAGTTTTCCATGTGAATCAACTAAAAGGCTTTGAATTGCCGTCCAATCCAAAGGGGTTAGAGATGGCAGATGTACTGGCAGTTGACGAAATCAGCCTTACTGATTTTTCTGACCAGCAGCAACAGGCCATTTATAGTTGGGTCGAAAATGGTGGAACGATTTTAATAGGTAGCTCTGACCAAGTTGAAGCATCTTCAGGAATTTTTAAAGACCATCTACCATTAATTCTTTCAAGTGAAAGGGTTAAAGTTTCAAAAGAAAGTCTAGCTACATTATCGAGTAAGGGAATTTTCCCGGAAGATATAGAAGTATATCAAGCTAGCGAACAAAGGGGGAGTACTCGTTTACTAGCAGATGGTAATACAATACTTGCATCAAGTATGGCATTAGGTAGTGGCCGTATTATTCAAACCACTTTTTCTTTAGGGGATCAACCGCTTGCAGGAATGGATGGTTATGCAAAAATAATTGCACAAGTATTAGATTTGAATAATCCCAACCAAAGTAATTCACTTGGCATGTATTATGGTGGGTTAAATGAGTATGTTCCTTCAGAAGTGGGAAGTGTGAATGAACTCTTTCCTTCATTTGAAGTATCTACAACGTTACTTGTCATAATCGTAATCATTTATATCCTATTAATTGGACCGATACTATATTTCACTTTAAGGAAATTGGATAAACGAGAACAAGCGTGGTGGATTATTCCAATAATATCGATTGGGCTTTCGCTATGTATGTTTATATTTGGCGCAAAAGATCGTTTGCTCCAATCTCAGATTCAGCAATCTGCTTTTTATAAAGTCGAAGGAGAGGATTTAGTAGGGCACTATATAGAATCTATTTTAACAAACCGTGGGGGGGACTTTACTTTTACAACAGATGAAAATACTACAGCTGTTGCTTCAAGAAGTTCATTTTCCTATTCTAGTACGTCAGAAAGTGTACTACATGAGAAATCTTATGTTAAAGAACATGCAGATGGATCAACTATACGTCTGAAAAATTTAAATTACTGGTCTGTACAATCTGTTGTTGGGCAATCAAAGATTAAAAATGCAGGGAATATGGATATAAAGTTAACACTGAAAGACGGAAAAGTAGAAGGAACGATTACGAATCACTTTCCTTTCAACCTTAAGGATGTAGCCATTTGGTCTGGTTCTAAGGAAATTGTATTAGGGGATATAGAAGCAAATGGGACTCTTGAGGTATCAGAAGAAGTAAAAAACTCTGTCCTGCTTTCTCCATCGTTATCTAACTATAACTATACCCAAGTACAATCGAAGGAAGAATTAATGCCTGAACGCTTAGAGAAGCTTAAGTATGGAGTTGGAGGGTTAGTAGAGAGTGAGCGAATGCCTACAATTATTGCTTGGACAGAAGAAGCATTAGTGGGTATTAAACTAGATGGCAATGCGAAAGTTTCACCGGTAGCTTATATAGCGCAAAACTTTAAGCCAACTGTTGAATTAACAGGGGAATTTACTTTAGACAATGAATCATTAGAGCAAACATTAGAACCGACGAATGGATCAGGTTATATGGAATTAATAAACGATGCAACAAATGAATGGTACTTAGATAAAGGGGATTATGATTTCATTATTTGGGCACCAGATGAACTGTTAGGAAGTTCTAATTGGTCAGAATTGTCCATATCCAACAAAGCATCTAACCGTACATCACTTGCAATTTGGAATATAACTACATCTGAGTATGAAGATATGCAAGAGGCAACTGTAAGTTATACAACAAACCTTGACCAGTATATTTCATCAGAAGGGCAAGTTAAAATACTTGTACGAGTAACAGATGATACAGGGACACCGGTAAAAATGCCTAATGTTGAGATAAAAGGAGTGGCGCAATAATGATGGTTGATATTCAAGGGTTAACGAAGAAGTACGGCTCCTTTACAGCATTAGATAATTTAACTTTATCTTTAGATGAAGGTGTAGTATTTGGCTTTGTAGGAGCGAATGGAGCTGGAAAGTCGACGACATTTTCCATACTCTCTACGTTACTCTCACCAACTGCTGGGGATGCATTTATCAATGGGAAAAGTGTTGTTCGTGAGCCGAAAGAGGTACGTAAACAGATTGGTTATATGCCTGACTTTTTCGGCGTATATGACCAGTTAAAGGCAGATGAGTATTTGGATTTTTATGGGGCGAGTTACGGGATTTCAGCTGCTGACCGTCAAGTACTTATTCCACAATTATTAGAACTCGTCAATTTAACACATAAACGGTATGAATATGTCGACTTACTATCCCGAGGTATGAAGCAACGCCTTTGTTTAGCTCGATCCCTCATTCATGATCCGAAGGTATTGATATTAGATGAGCCTGCTTCAGGTCTAGATCCTCGTGCCCGAGTGGAAATGCGAGACATTTTAAAACACTTAAAATCGATGGGAAAAACGATTTTAATTTCATCGCATATTTTACCTGAGCTTGCGGAAATGTGCGATGAAATAGGTGTTATTGATAACGGGAAGTTAATTGCTCATGGCAATGTTGCTCAAATTCAGGAGCAGTTACAGGGGGATAAACGCATCATAGTAAAAGTATTGAATGAAATAGATACGGCTCGCGCCTTTTTTGAGGAAGATCCGTTGGTGAGCTCTATCGAAGTGACAAATGAAAATAATGAAATTGCATTTAATTATCGTGGAAAGATAGATGATCAAATCAATCTTTTAAGAAGAGCGTTGCTTGCTGATATTCCAATTTATTCATTAAGAGAAGAGGAAAAAGATCTTGAAGATGTCTTTATGGCAATCACGAAGGGAGCGGATGAGGAATGATGGAACGCTTTTCTAATCCTGTACTATCAAAAGAGTTAAAATTACGATTCCGCGCCTTTAAAAGCTTTTCTGGATTAATGTTCTACTTAGCAACACTATCTCTCTTTGTTATAGGGTTTTTATTAATCTACACTAGATTTTCGGGAACTAGTTTTTTTAGGCCAAGTGATAGTTTTACAATGTTCGCCGTATTGAGTGTTATTCAAATGGCGCTTGTTATGTTCATTACTCCGGGGTTAACTGCAGGAGCTATTAGTACTGAACGTGAAAAACAAACATTAAATATTCTACTGACGACCACTCAAAGCTCGACTCAAATTATTGTAGGTAAGCTGCTATCTTCCGTTGCTTTTTTAGTATTGATGTTAGTGGCAGGTTTACCTTTATATAGTCTTGTATTTTTATTTGGTGGTGTATCACCTTCACAGTTAATCACTATCTTTTTATTTTATTTAGTGACATTAGTTGCAATTGGAAGTATTGGGATAATGTTTTCTACAATTACTAAAAGAACAATCGTCTCAATGATTGCTACTTATGGGGCGATGATTTTCTTAGCGGGAATTACAGCTTTTTTATTTTTCATTGGGTTCTCGATGGAGCAAATGTTTATGAATCAAGGAACCGCTTCGGCAAATGCTACACCATTTTCACCAATTTCCTATTTCTGGGCAACAATTAATCCTGGGGTGCTGATGGTAACAATTCTTTATCCAGACATGGCGACAAGTTTAGCCTCGGTTGTCGGTATATCAATACCGGTTTGGGTTGGTTATTTAATTTTCTATTTATTCATAACAGCTTTTTGTTTATTTATTGCCATTCGTAAACTACGTGCGAATATGAAAACAAATAGATAAGGAGGTATGGAATGGATCGCCGAAAGCATTTGAAACAATTGATCCGTCAAGCAAAAAGAAGTTTAAACCTTGAGCAGTCACTACCTATATTGCAATTTGGAATGTTATTTACGCTCATTTTCTGCACGGCGATTCTTCTAGTTTCTCGATTATTTGTTTTTCCTTATTACCGGAGTGTCGCTACTTATGTTGGAATCGGAGTTGTAATAGCCACATTTCTTTTTATTTGGTGGAAGAGAGTTCGAGAAAAGGAAGCATTGCATCAACTAGATCAGTTCTATCCACATAATGAGCTTGTGACAGCACTTTCTTTGAAAGATGAGTCAAATCCTTTGGTAGCCTCTATTATGCAAAAGGCAATTAATGAATCATCCAATGCTTTTGAACGGTTTAAAAAACGTGAAAAAACACTTTGGAAACCAAAGATATTAATTGCAATGGTTATAGTGGTCATTGTGATGGGAGCATTGTCTATCTTTCCATCCCCAACGCAACAACAAGCACTTGTTATTGAAAAAGAAAAGGATGTTATTAACAAGTTGGAAAAAGAGATAGCTGAACTTGAGAAAAAGTCGCAAACAAAGGAAATAAAGAGTGGATTGCAGCAATTGCAAAATCAATTAAAGGAACTGGATACGACTGAAGAGGCCTTGCGGGAAGTTGTGAAAAAACAAAAAGAATTAAAGCTGCAAGAGCAGAAATTAAAAGAAAAACAAGAGTTAGCAAAGAGAGATAATAGTAAAGAAGGTAATGGTTTATCGGCAGAAGAGCAAAAGCAACTAGAAGAGCTAAGTGAGCTGCAAAAGGAGTTGGCTAGTACCGCAAATAGTACTCAAAATACTTTGAGTAAACTGGGCAAGCCAATTAGCTTTGACTTACAAAATACGATCGCAAGTGAACTAGGCTCAGAATCAACTGAAAATAGTTCGAACGATGAACAACGTGATTCCTCTAATGATAGTGATGGACAAAAAGATGGAAATCAAAGTTCTAATGGATCTAATCAAAGTGGGCAAGGTCAACAAGGTCAAAATCAGGGTCAAGGTAATGGAAACGGAAACGGTCAAGGCCAAGGTCAAAACCAAGGCCAAGGAAATGGGACTGGTAATGGCGCCGGCCAAGGTACTGGAGGAGGAAAAGGTGGAACTAAAGGTGGATTAGGTCAGGGAAGTCGTGATTTACTCACTATTCCTGAGCGAGTGGGTGGCAGTAATGAAACTACTGTTGATGGTGGCAAACTTGGTGAAGGAACTGCAGCTGGTGAACAAAAAGGTCCTGTGCCTGTTACAAAAGGGACAGTTAGACCTTATGAAGAAGTAGTGGGTAGCTATAGAGATAGTTATTTAGAAAGCTCAGAAAGAATGCAATTACCAAAAGATTTACAAGATATCGTGCAATCATATTTCTCTTCCATAGAGTCGAAATAAAGGGGATGGACAAATGGCCTTTAGTGAACAGCAATATAGCGAAATGAGTCAAGAGTTGCAACAGGTAAAACAAGAAATTGGTAAATTCATCGTTGGGCAAGAAGAGTCAATTCAATTTACACTTTACGCCATCTTAGCTGATGGGCACGCCTTGTTAGAGGGCTTACCGGGGCTTGGGAAAACGATGTTAATTCGAACAATATCTGAAGTATTAGACTTATCCTTTTCACGTATTCAATTTACACCAGATTTAATGCCGACAGATATAACAGGAACAAATATTATTGAACGAACTGAAAGTGGCAAACAACAATTTGTTTTTCAGGAAGGCCCTCTCTTCAGTCAGATGGTGTTAGCGGATGAAATTAACCGTGCAACACCGAAAACACAAAGTGCCCTCCTTGAGGCGATGGGTGAAAAAACCGTTACTATTTTAGGAGATACAAAGAAAATGGCAAAGCCTTTCTTTGTTCTAGCAACGCAAAATCCGATTGAAATGGAAGGAACCTATCCACTACCAGAAGCACAGATGGACCGCTTTTTATGCAAAATTCTAGTCCCATATCCAACTAAAAAAGAGTTAATGGAGATTATGAAGCGAACAACAGGTTCATTGGAAGTTGAATTGGATAAAGTGATGAACAGTGAGAATCTCGTTCTAGCTCAACAAATGGTTAAGGAAGTTTTAGTAGCAGATGAAATGATGGAGTATGCCGTTAACTTAGTAGTTGCTACACATCCACAAGGGGAATTTGCCTTATCAGATGTTCAACGATTTGTAATGTATGGAAGTGGTCCCCGTGGGTTACAAAGCATCATCAAATTAGCAAAGGCACGTGCTGTCATGCAAGGGCGTTTCCATGTTTCTATTGCTGATATTAAATCAGTCGCTAAACCCGCTCTTCGACATCGGATGATGTTGAATTATGAAGGAGAAGCGGAAGGTAAATCGGTTGATGATTTAATCGATAGTATTCTAATGTCGATTCAGCAAGGCGTGGGTCTATGATAAATCGAAATTTAATATTACCTGATGAATGGATCGCAAAAATTGGCCGAATGTCTATTGTAACTTCCTCGAAGTTGCGTGGACAACATAAAGGAGGTAATCGTTCCCAAAGGTTTGGTGCATCTCTCGATTTTTCCGACTTTCGTGAATATTCATTAGGTGATGATGTAAGACAAGTTGATTGGAATGTGTATGCACGTACAGAGAAGTATTTTATTAAACGATTTTTAGATGAGCAAGAAATGCGAGTACATATTTTATTGGATGCTACAGGGTCAATGGGTGATGAGAAGAAGTGGATGTTCGCAAGACAGATTACTTCGGCAATTGGATTAATGGTCTTAAATCGGGATGACCGGTTGTCTTTTTCCTATGCAGGTAATAAGAGCGCTCTTCCTTTTAGACGAAAGGGAGCAACTTACAGAAAACATTTTTTACAAACAATCTCGAATTTGGAGCAACCAAGTGGAATGAATAGTTTTGCTCGAGAAGGACTTAAAGCATTACCGAAGTATAGTACCGTTTTATTTGTGATTACAGATGGTCTTGAGAAAATTCAAGAATGGGAACAATTTTTTAAACGATTACCTAGATTTGCAGGAGATATTCGCTGTATACAAATATTGACTGAGGAGGAATTGAACCCCTCCTATATAGGGGATATCCGGTTAATTGATATTGAAACGAAGCGAGATGTCAATGTATCTGTTTCGAATCGTGTCCTAGCAGGCTATAAAAAAACAAGGCAACAACACGAATTAGAATTCGAGAAGTTAACGAATCGTTATGGTATTCAAAAAATTCAGCTCGTAGTAGAAGATGGATTACAAAATGCCATTTTCCATAAATTACTCAAATCCCATTGGATACAGTGAGGTGAAGCTATTTGGGATTTACAAATCTATTATTCTTATGGACCGCATCCTTACCGGTAATTGTCCTTCTATATTACTTTTTTCGAAGGAAATATAAAGATCAACCTGTGTCCTCCACCCTCTTTTGGGATGAGGTCATGCAGGAAACAAAGGCTTCACCTTATTTAAAGCATTTACAAAGAAATATCCTTCTTTATTTACAGCTAATCGCTCTTGTTTTATTTGTCTTAGCACTTATGAATCCTTTTGTTAAAACAACTCAGATTGCTGGAGAACAATCAATTTGGATTGTAGATACTTCTGCCACGATGTTAGCGAAAGAGGGTGAGAGGACCACTTTTGATCAGCATAAGGAAGAAATGAAATCTTTAGTATCAGCATTAAATGGGAAACCATTAACCATTATTACAACTGGAGATGAACCGAGAACGATTGTTCGGCAGGAAACTCAAATCTCCGTCATAAATAAGGCAATCAATGAATTAGAAGTAACTTATGAGGAAGAACAACTACCAAAAGCAATTGATGTTGCGACCGCATACGTTGGCGAAACAGCTACTTCTATATACTTATTTACCGATTCTGTTGAACGAGGAGAGCTACCGATTGAAAGTGAAAGAATATCGTGGGTTGTAAAAGGGGCAAATAAGGGACTTGAAAACGTGTCAATTACGCGGCTCGCTGCTACTGCATTAGAGGATAGTACATTAGCTCTTGTTCAGTTGAAAAACGAGACAGAAAGCGAACAGTTAGTGCAACTTTCTTTAATGGATGATACGGATAACAAAATTGTTCAAGAGGAAGTGGTGTTAACAGGTGGAGAAGAGTGGTCTAAAACCTTCGAGAATCTACCTCTAACAAATCTACTTACCTCAACAATTCAAGTAAATGATGATTATGAGTTAGATAATATGATGAGGACTTTACTTGGGCGGGACTCGAGTGGAATCGCCGTTGATCAACAAATGCATCAACTCGTTCAAAAAGGCTTTCAAGCTTTAAATACCGATGTGAAAATTGTTCCATCTGATCAACTACTCAATACGGAAGATACAATGATTGTAACAAATCAAACAACTCTTCTTGAGAAATCAAAAAACCCGATTGTACTCATTGGGCGGGACGATGAGGAGGCAGAAGAAGTAAAGGCTCTTGTAGACGTTTCACAGGATGCATTGTTTGCATTTAGTTCTCTTGAAGATGTTTATGTCAGTTCTATCTACCCTGCTTTTGATGACTTTCATACGATTGCAACAATTGGAGGGAAACCTTTTGTTCAGCGATCCAAAAGAGGAGATATTGTCATATTAGCAGATATAGAAATGACAGATTGGCCACTCCATCCCTCATTCCCCCTTTTATTATGGGGAATTCAAAATGAGATATTGGAAGGGACGCAAAACCTAGGGACATTTTCGCCGAATGAAAGTCGAGCAGTGTCACTTACATCAGGAGAGTGGTCAATCTATTCCAAAGAGGATGAGTATATCTCATCAGTAGAAGGGGGAAAAGAGTTTAAAGCCCCAACTATTCCTGGCGTTTATACGATAAGGTCAAAAAATCAAGAAAAGCAATTCATTGTTCAAGTTACAAATCATGAACGTTCCATTCAACAAGGTACTAGCTTTGAATTAGGAAACATTCAAAATGAAGGCCAAGAAGAACCGACAAAAAAGTCATTTACAAAGTGGTTACTTATACCGATTCTTCTATTACTCGTACTAGAGTGGGAGGTGCAAAGAAGACGTGGATTTGCGAATTGATACCCCACTTGCATTATTGCTATTAATTCCAGTCATCGGATATTTCATTTGGACATGGTGGCTACATCGTAAAGAGTTAAAGAGAAACCAACAAATAGTTTTTTGGATTCGAATTGTAGCAGCTGTTCTTTTAGTATTTGCTATTTGTTCACCTTATTTATTGTTACCGGTCAAAGAGGAACAGGTTGTGTTTTTAATAGACCAATCTGCATCGGTAAAGGCAGTAGAAGATCAAGCAACTACATTTATAGAGGAGAGCTTGCAATCAAAGAATGACAACCATCATGTAGGGGTGTATTCCTTTGCATCAAATCTTCAAACTGAATCATTGTTAAGCGATTCACTAGAACATGTTCCTGAACTAAGTAACATGGCTAATAGAGGAGAAACAAATATTGCGCGGGCAATACAATTGACTACAGGGATTGTCGACTTAAATAAGGCAACACGTATTGTCTTATTGACAGATGGTTTAGAAACAAAAGGAAATATGAGTGAACAACTAACAAAATTAATTGATACTAATATTTCGATTGATGTCGTCCAGTTAATGAATACGGTTGAAGCGGATGTTTCAGTTAAAAGCTTTAACACACCACAAGTTGCTTATGCAGGGGAGCAACAACAGTTGGTTACGGAAATCGAATCAACTACGGCTACATCAGGCGAACTTTACCTGTACGAAAATGATCAACTCATTCATCAGGAAACGGTTCAAATTGAAGAAGGGACTAACGTATTTACCTACCGACATATCGGAAAGGCAGAAGGGTTAGTGAAGTATGAAGCCCTTATCCAAATTACGGATGATGCTATACAGGAAAATAATAAATTAACAAGTGTCACGATGGTTCAGAGTACACCTAGAATATTGATTGTGAGTGATCGAGAAAAGGGGTCTCCTATTGCAACAGCAATAGGGACGAATTCAGTCGATTATGATGTAATCCCCTCCAGTGAGTTACCGAGCTCCTTATCAAGTTTCTTACATTACAATGCTATCATTTTCGATAATATTCCAGGACACCTCGTTGGAGAGGAGAAAATGGGGGTCATTTCTCAAGCTGTAAAAAACTTTGGTGTAGGTTTTATGATGATGGGCGGTGAAAATAGCTTTGGGCTAGGAGGATATTTTAAAACACCGATAGAAGAGCTGTTGCCTGTTGAAATGGAAGTTAAGGGAAAACAGCAACTCCCTTCCTTAGGATTGGTCTTAGTCCTTGATCGCTCAGGAAGTATGATGGGTCCTAAAATCGAATTAGCAAAAGAAGCGGCTGCACGTTCTGTTGAATTACTACGTGATGGAGATACTCTAGGTTTTATTGCATTTGATGATCGACCGTGGGAGGTCATTAAGACAACTCCATTAGAGGATAAAGAAAAGACGGTTGATACTATATTATCTATTCCTCCTGGGGGTGGGACAGAAATTTACTCCTCATTAGAGTTGGCTTATCAAAACTTGGAAGACCTCCAGTTACAGCGGAAACATATTATTTTACTAACTGATGGTCAGTCTTATACTGCGAGTAGCTACGAGGATTTAATAGAAGGTGGTAAGGAAAAAAATATTACTTTATCAACTGTTGCTATTGGATCAGATGCAGATGCAATCCTTTTAGAGGAATTAAGTGAGCTGGGAAGTGGACGCTTCTATAGTGTGCTTGATGAAACAACAATTCCATCCATCTTATCTCGTGAGACCGCAATGATATCGAGAACATATATTGAAGACAATCCTTTCTATCCTATTGTTTATAGTGCGGAAGGCTGGAATGATCTCTTTAAAGAAGGGGTTCCGCAAATGAATGCTTATATCGGGACAACTGCGAAGCAAACAGCTACTGTCGTTGCAGAAAGTGAGAAGGAAGATCCTATTCTTGCAGAATGGCAATATGGGCTAGGAAGAACGATAGCATTCACGTCAGATTCCACAGGAGCTTGGACGGGTGACTGGGTACGCTGGGCAGAGTGGCCCAACTTCTTACAAACGGCGATCTCAAGAATGCTACCAACCTATAATGAGATTGCTTATGATATTCGACTAGATTCACAAGGTTCATTTATCATTACAGACCCTACAAATCAAGCGCCGTTATTAGATATTGCGGTAGTGGATGAGTCAGGGGAAGAGCTTGATGTTCAAGTAGACCCTATTTCTGCAAGTAAAGTACGAGCTACAATAGAAGCAGATCCAGGACTTGTTTTCTTCCGCATAACAGGTAAAGATGGCACCATCTATCAAGCAGGTCAAACCATTCCTTATGGAGATGAATACGAGCTAAACCCACCAGATGAAGCGCTACTAACACAAATTACGGAGCGTACTGGGGGAGCGTTTTTAAAGGAACCTAAAGAAGCGTTTCGTGAATTTACGATGAAAGGTAAAGAAAAACAAAGTATTACAACGTGGCTAGTCTTAGTGAGTATGCTACTGTTTTTCATCGATATTACGATTCGAAGATTTGGTTGGGGCTTCTTCCAACGGATTGGACGAGTGAAGAAAGGAACTGTGGAACCGACAGTATCAGCTGACGTATCAAATGTTGCTCAGTTGCTTAAGGAAATGAAGAAAAAATAATCATAGAGAAAATTGATTTGTACGGAAATATAGGTTGAAAATTAGGAGCTACTGCATGTATTGAGTAGCTCCTTTTTATTCAGATGAATTTGCACTTATTGAAGGCTAAATTTAAACAATTGAATGGTAATTTTATCGTTGGAAGGGAAATGATATGTAGACCTATGCTATAATGTAGCTACAATATTAAGGGAACTTAGAAGAGGTGAAAGAAGTTGACATATCAAGCGTTTTACCGTGTTTATAGACCACAAAGCTTCCGAGAAATGTCTGGTCAAACACACGTAAAAAGAACCCTTCAAAATGCTCTTCTAGCAAATAAAACAACACATGCCTATCTTTTTTCAGGTCCTCGTGGGACAGGGAAAACGAGTACGGCAAAAATCTTTGCAAAAGCATTAAACTGTGAGAAAGCGCCAACGAATGAGCCGTGTAATGAATGTCCGACATGTTTGAGCATTACGGAAGGATCGCATCCAGATGTCATTGAGTTTGATGCTGCTTCCAACTCTCGAGTGGAAGAAATGCGCGATATTATTGAAAAGGTTAGATTTGCCCCAGCAAATGCGCGGTTTAAAGTGTATATTATTGACGAGGTGCATATGCTTTCAACAAGTGCCTTTAATGCACTATTAAAGACATTGGAAGAACCGCCTCCTCATGCAGTATTTATTTTGGCAACAACCGAACCTCATAAATTACCTGCAACAATTATCTCACGCTGTCAACGCTTTGATTTCAAACGATTATCCTCAAATGATATTTTAGAGAGAATGAAAGTGGTATTAGAGGATATTAATTTGCCTTATGAGGAGCAAGCATTAAAAGTAATAGCGCAAGCTGCTGCTGGTGGGATGCGTGATGCATTAAGCTTGCTAGATCAAGTTGTGTCCTTTAGTGGTGATAAGCTAACGCTAGAAAACGCTTTACTTGTAAGTGGTTCTATTAGTCAGGACATTTTTTATGAAGTGGTAGAGGCATTAAAAGCAAAGGAAATCGCGAAGGTGCTCACTTCAGTTGAAGAGTTAATTGCTGATGGAAAAGACCCTCTTCGACTAGCAGAGGACTTAATAACATTTTTCCGAGATTTGTTATTACTACAAACTAGTAGTGATTTAACGGAGCTGTTAGAACTTGTATCCCCAGAGGACAAGTTTATCCAACTGGCGCATGAATTTAGCGCCGATACACTTTACACATATATTGATATACTATCTAAAACACAACAAGAAATGCGCTTCTCACATCATACTAAAATCTATTTAGAAACCGCACTTTTGAAAATGGCGCAAGTACCGAATAATGGTTCGGTAAATGCTCAAGTAGGTAGTGTAGCAATAGATCCAGAAATGAATGAAAAGGTAGCAAATCTTGAAAAAATAGTGCAACAGTTAACAATGCAGCTTCAGAACGGGGTTCAAGTACAAGGCAATCCAGTAGCTCAACAGAAAGAGGCTTCGCGCCCTCGAGCGAAATCGAATAATTTCAATGCTCCTATTGGACGTATTCGCGAGGTATTAAAAGGGGCAACACGACAGGATATTCATAATATTAAGAATGTGTGGGCTCAAAGTCTGAGTCAGCTACAAAAATCGCAAGCAGCACTATTAGCAGAAGCGGAACCTGTTGCTGCTTCTAGTAGTGCATTTGTGATAAAATTCAAGTATGATATACATTGTCGAATGGTTGCCGAAAACAGAGAGTTTGTAACTCTCTTCTCACAGGTGTTATCTCAATTGACTGGAACAATGTATGAAGTACTATGCATCCCTGAAAATGATTGGATAACGGTGCGCCAGAATTTTATTAAAGAAAACGGTCTTAATCAAAAGCGCGGAACACAAGATGACTCCCGCGAAGAAACTGGCGCGGTTGGCGTTGACCACGAAGAGCCATTTATAGACGATGCGCAGGAAGTTGCTTCAGAAGATCCATTAATTGTAGAAGCAGAGAAAATGTTTGGTAAGGATTTTGTTGAGGTAGTCGAAGATTAATTTAATTTTATGAAGAGAATGACATGATGCTTTTGGATGTTATTTGTAAAGAAGAACTTTAAAATTAGACATTATTAGGAGGAATTTTAATATGCGTGGAATGGGAAATATGCAAGGCATGATGAAAAAAATGCAGAAAATGCAAAAAGAAATGATGCAAGCTCAAGAAGAGTTAAATGCTAAAGAATTTGAAGGTACTGCTGGTGGTGGTATGGTTACCATTACTTTAAATGGTCAACGTGAAGTACTTGGAGTTAAATTAGATCCGTCTGTTGTAGACCCAGAAGATGTAGAAATGTTAGAAGATTTAATTGTTGTTGCTACAAATGAAGCATTAAAGAAAGTAGAAGAAACAACAGCATCAACTATGGGTAAATTCACACAAGGGTTAAACCTTCCATTCTAGGAGGAATTATAAATGTATTACCCTGAACCAATATCAAAGCTCATAGATAGCTTTATGAAATTGCCAGGTATCGGGCCGAAAACTGCGGCACGACTGGCATTTTTCGTTTTAACCATGAAAGAAGATACTGTATCAACATTTGCAAAAGCATTAATTGATGCAAAAAGAAATTTAATGTATTGCTCTGTTTGTGGGCATATTACTGATGTAGACCCATGTCAAATTTGTTCTGATAAACAGCGTGACGTATCAACAATTTGTGTGGTCCAAGATCCAAAAGATGTAATTGCTATGGAAAAAATGCGTGATTATCATGGTCTTTATCATGTTTTACATGGGGCAATTTCACCGATGGATGGTGTAGGACCAGAAGACATAAATGTAGCTTCACTAATCGCGCGTCTTCAAGATGAAAGGGTACAAGAATTAATTTTAGCGACGAACCCAACCATTGAAGGGGAAGCGACAGCTATGTATATATCGCGACTTGTAAAACCATCTGGAATTCGTACTACGCGTATTGCACATGGTCTACCTGTTGGTGGCGATTTAGAGTATGCCGATGAAGTTACTTTATCCAAAGCAATAGAAGGTCGACGCGAATTATAGGCAGTATTTAATATTTTTGAAAGTGCTAATAATGAGATGTGTTGCGATGTTTACCCACTCTTTTTGTATTAATGTTATTTACATTTTTTCTCGCATAGTGTGTTCTGGGGCAAACAAAAACCAAGATGGTTATGTGCTTTATTGTCCTGTATATTGGTGGTATAAGGTGAGTGGAGTAGTGTGATTTTTAGTCGTAAAGGGAAATTAAAGAGAGAATTTGATGAAAAACTAGTCAATCTTATAAAAGAGACAAAGGATGACTGGAATAATGCTAAAGTAATTGAGGATCTTGTAGACGATTATGATCTAGATGTCATTGCACAACGAAAAATTACAGAAAGCATACATTTTTATTTATTTAAAGAAGCAAGAATCCGAAAAATATTAATAAAATGAGTATTATAAGAGTAGCCACAAAAGCATATGCTCTCCTATGAGTAGATAATTGGACTAGATAGGGGAGATATGTTGAACACATACATAGTTATTGGTGTTGTTTGTGCGTTACTCTTTTTTTGTTTTCTTATAGGAAGAAAAGTAGGATTTGGAGCAGTTTTTGAAAGGCTCGCGATACTTTGGTTTAAATTAGCATGCTCGTTTGCTCTATTATATATAGCTCATGTAATTGTAGATGGATATGATATAGTAGTCCCTGTAAATTTATTCTCAGCCTTAACAATTACGGTATTAGGAATCCCAGGTGTTCTTTGTATTGGAGTATTAACAGTACTCCAATAATTTTTTGTATAAAAGTCTTGCAAATTGGATATTGTAGTGATATATTAATACATGTCGCTAAGATATATTAAAAAGTTAATAAAATTTATTGACTTATATCTAGTGTTCTGATAGAATATAAAAGTTGTCACATTGATGGTGTGATAAAAGATGAACCTTGAAAACTGAACAACAAAACGTTAATGAAATAAAAGTTTCTTCTATTAATTTAGAGAGACGAAATTTTGGACATCAAAATTGATGCCAGCAAAAATTTGAGCTAATCAAATTTTCTCTTTTATGGAGAGTTTGA
>DATMGC010000008.1:0-24243 GCA_035555915.1 Ureibacillus sp.
TCGACGGATGAAGGGTTAAAGAAAATGGAGTTGTAATGTAAAAGGGAAGAGGCTGGGCCATAAGTGAAAAACTCAAAGAAATTCTCAAAACGTAATATTAAAAAACTGATACTTTGAAAATTGATTGGAATGGAGGGTCGACTCCTGCGGGAACAGCACGCTGCCTGAGACGTTCGTGTCAGGCCGTGCCCGCGGAAAGCGTACCTTGAATGGAAATCAATTTTCATTGGAACGTAAAAATAGCATTTTTCCTAGTGTGGAAAAATGCTATTTTGGCCTTTGTCCCAGCCTCTCTTCTTACGATTAGTCAAGTGTATTTCATTAATTTCCTTTATATTTTATGATTTAGTTGTAGGTGGGAGGGGTACCCCTCCCACCTACAACTAAATTTTCCCACGCTAAAAAGACCTAACGATTTTTCGTTTTTTCGCAAGGTCGGTTATGTTATAGTTAATGTATTCGATTATATTTAGTTCGTAGCTGTCTTATAATCGTAAAGGATGCCATGTGTCAGTAACTGAAACGTCATTTTCAGAAACTTATTGATACAGGCGATGATCGCAACCTTATGAGGCTTTCTCTGAGGTTGCGTTTTTAATTTATAATAATAATCCACAAAATGATTCGGTTTTCCTTTTGCCATAAGCATTGCGCATACCATAAAATATAAAATCTTTCGCAGATGTTTGTTTCCTCGTTTATTAATGCGGTCACGGTACTGTGTATTCCCAGACTGATAGCGCATAATATCAATTCCTACATAGGCATTCAATTGTTTCGCATTTTTAAAACGGCGAATGTCACCCATTTCACCGATTAATCTACAAGCAGTTGAATTACCGATACCGGGAATAGAACGTAAAACAATATACTCTTTGCGTTCTTTCGATAACTCAATCATTTGTTTGACGAGTGCTTCCTTCTTATCCTTTAAATCGGCTATCCGAGCTGCGTAATCGCGTACTTGATCACATCGAACATCCGTACATTTAATCGCTGGATAACTATTTTTAGCTGCGGCTAATAACTCAATTGCTTTTGCCTCAGCACGGGCAAGAGATAAATTCTTTTTCGTATTTGTCTTCAATCGATTCTTGATGACAGTTTTCGAATGAGCTAATACAAGTGCAGGATGTGGATATAGCTGAACTACATTTAAAAATAGTGCTGAACCTGGTGTCAGTAATGTTTCTAATTCTGGAAAACTCATATGTAAAATCGCATGCATACGACTTTTTATTAAAATCATTTCTTCATCAATTTCATCGTAATAACGCGTCAAGGCTCGCATCTGTTCATAGTACTCATCTTGAATATAAGTAGATTCACGCTCCATTTTGAAATGAGTTTTGGCCAATTCATGGGCATCACTACGATCGGTTTTGTGTCGGCGCATCTTTGCCATTTGTAAATTCGCTTCAAGTGGATTCATGCGACTGTATGTATATCCATAATCTTTCAAAAAAGATTCTACAGGTTTCGAATAGATACCTGTTGCTTCAAAAACAATCTCCGGAACCTGTCCATCAAGTTTGGTGATTTCTTTCATTCGTGTATGTAATCGCTCAAAATCCACCCGTGTATGATTTAATTCACCTTCAAACTCACATCGACGATAACTATCGTAAATTACCATCGTACTTTTTCCTTTACTTACATCTAACGCAATGACATGTTTCACATATATCCTCCTTTTTAGCCAATCATAGAAGTCTTCACAGTACCTTATCGATTCCACTTTCTTATACACGATCTCTTTGGACCCAACATACTAATCTGATTCACATAAGGGTGTGAAGTTAGCCGGTTTTTGTTACGGATTCTAAATTGATCCCAGAGGCTGGTCGGCTTTCCTTCACTTCTACTATAAAAAAATAGTAGCACAAACCTTGGCCTTGGTTTGTGCTACTAATGTTAGTATGTTTTTAAATTCAAAATAGAATTAAAGTATTCCCTAAAGTTTCTATTTAATCTTTATAAAAGTTAAATATAACGTACAACTTGTTCAATTGGTAAACGTGATGACCCATATGCAGGGGCAGCTGCTTCTCCAATTGCGATAAGTAAAATCGGAATCTCATTTTTTGGTAAATTAAACTTCTCAGCAAATTTAACTTTATCGAATCCACCCATTGGCACTGTATCATAACCCATTTCTTTTGCTAATAACATGATTTGCATCGAAATAAGGCCAGCATCAAAATGAATGAGACTATTTAGTTTTTCTTCTGATAGATTTCCATATAGTGAAATCGAACTTTTAATCATTAAATCAGCTATTTCTCGAGACATATACCCTTGTTCAAAACTTGCATTATAAATTTGCTCAGCATTTTTGTACATTTCCATATCACCAAGAACAGCAATAATCGCAGAAGAAGTTTCTACTTGTTCTTGATCATTAGCTATTGGACGTAATTCTTTTTTTACTTGTTGGTCTTCAATGACAATAAAGCGCCAAGGTTGCATATTGCTTGATGAAGGTGCACTAATTGCATTTTGTAGTAAGGATTGTAGTTCCTCGTGTGGAATCACAACACCTTCTTTATATTTACGAACCGATTTTCGTTCATGCATGACTTGCTGAATTGTTATTTGTGTGTTTGCCATCGTCATCATTAATACCTCTTTCAAAATATTTATATAAAGTTATTTTCTGTGTTTACCATCAGTTTTTCAGTCAATAGTTGAAGCTGGTGTACCTGTTGTTCTGAAAATCCACTAAACAGCTTATCAAAGAATTGTTTTCGATCTACATCACAATGTTCTAAAACTTCTTTACCTACGTCTGTAATTTGTACAATAACTTCCCTATTATTTTGCTGATTCCGATTACGGATTACAAAAGACTTCTGTTCTAGAATTTTAAGATGTCTGGTAATTGCAGCTTGATCAATCTTTAAAACATGCTGTAGCTCACTTTGAGAAAGATCACCCTTAGTAAATAAAGTGTATAACATTTCATACCTTGTTAAACTAATCCCAGTTTCTTTCTCAAAGCTTTGAGTGAACTGTCGATTAATATTTTGAAACATCAAAAAAATATGCTTTAATTCATCACACGAATGTTGCACTTCTTCACTCCTCATTCATTGACTAATCAACAATTGACTAGTCAATTATAATATAAATAAATATTTAATCAATCCTTTTTTAGAAAATTGAAGTTTAAATACATCCATCGAAATAGGTTAAAATGCATTATCCCTAGACGTTACCCTATAAAAATCGTATAGTTATATCTTGATAAGTGTCTATAAAGGAGATTCATTCATGAATATTGTGTTAACAACTTTGAACGCCAAATACATCCATACAAATTTGGCGTTACGCTATTTAAAGGGCGCCGCTTTACCTGAATTCGACCCTAAAATTATTGAATATACAATTAAAGACCCTGCTTTTAACATCGTATCTGATCTATATCAACACAAACCAGATATAGTAGGATTTAGCTGTTATATTTGGAATATCGAAGAAACTATCGGCGTTATTCGTATGCTTAAAACTGTATCTCCTAATACGAAAATTGTATTAGGTGGACCAGAAGTATCTTATGACGTGCATGATTGGTTACGTCGCATACCTGAAGTCGATTTTATTGTAATGGGAGAAGGAGAACTTTCTTTCAAAGAATTACTTCTATATTTAAATGGAGAAATACCTCTCGAGAACGTATCAGGTATTTGCTATTTAGAGGACGGCAAGATGAAAATTCATGCACAGCCTAAAAAAATTGACCTTCGTGAGCTACCTAGTCCCTATCGTTTTGAAGAGGACCGCGCTTCATTAGGAAAACGAATTCAATATATCGAAACAAGTCGCGGCTGCCCCTTCTCATGTCAATTCTGTCTTTCTTCTATTGAAGTTGGTGTTCGTTACTTTAACCGAGAAAAAATAAAAGAAGATATTCGCTATTTAATGGACAACGGTGCGAAAACTATTAAATTCGTCGATCGTACATTTAACATTAGTCGTAGCTACGCTATGGAAATGTTCCAATTTTTAATCGATGAACATAAACCAGGTGTCGTCTTTCAATTTGAAATCACTGCTGACATTATGCGTCCAGAAGTAATTCAATTCTTAAATGATAATGCACCTCATGGTTTATTCCGTTTTGAAATTGGTGTTCAATCTACAAATGACTTAACAAACGAACTTGTGAAACGACGTCAAAATTTTGAAAAACTAAAACGCACTGTAACAATGGTAAAAGAAGGCGGCAAAATCGATCAACATTTGGATTTAATCGCCGGACTTCCAGAAGAAGATTATAATAGTTTCCGTCAAACGTTTAATGATGTTTTTGCGATGCGTCCTGAAGAATTACAATTAGGATTCTTGAAGCTCTTACGCGGTACTGGGCTTCGAGTTCAAGCTGAGCAATACGGTTATACCTATGTAGATTTAGCACCTTATGAGATTTTTTCTAATAACGTCTTAACATTCGATGAAATTATTCGCATTAAACATGCAGAAGATGTACTCGAAAAATATTGGAATGATCATCGTATGGATAATACAATCGAATATCTTGTGACAGAAGTGTTTGAAACACCATTTGACTTTTTCCAAAACTTTGGTACTTATTGGGAGC
Source organism: Ureibacillus sp. (assembly GCA_035555915.1). Classification (GTDB taxonomy): domain Bacteria; phylum Bacillota; class Bacilli; order Bacillales_A; family Planococcaceae; genus Ureibacillus. The sequence continues at coordinate 4,601 of DATMGC010000008.1, forward strand.
ATAAAGGATGGTCTCGTATCGGTCATCAGCTTGAGGATTTATTTAAGCGATTAGAAGAGTTTTTAGCTACTCAGCCTAATGTAAAACTGAACATTGTCCGTAGCTTAATGCAGCTAGATTATCTCTCAAGACAACAATTCCAACCAAGAAAATTATGGTGGGAAGAACGTGTATCTCGAGATGTACAAAAAGATATTTATAATCTTTTGAAAGATACACCATCAATTGCAGGTGAAGACTTTGCACAATTGGATTTAAGCGAAAAGGAATTCTTTAAGCATTCATTAATTATTCCTTTTTCAATTGATTATGAAACACTACAAAACGGTCAAGTTATTGAACAGGACTGCTACCTACTTACTTATTTCCGAATTGGCCAAACACCTTATTTCGCAACAATACAAAAGAGCAAGATTAAAAGTTAAATACCCTAGTTGAATTCGACAGGTGGAGAAAATAATGCGTTTTCTCTACCTGTTTTTATGTATATAAAGGCAAAGACACTATCCAATCTATTACGAACGCATTACTTCACCTTTATTTCTTCAATCAATGCGAATCTCAGAAGTTAGTACATTCATAAAACGTGACTCATCAAGTTGAAAGTCAACTAAATTCAACTAATAAAACGTTCGTATCTACTTATCCCTTCTCTCACTAAGTATATCCTGGATAATCTCAATATGAGAAGCTGCCCATGCTTTCTCACGAAAATGTAGAAATAGACTGAAGGTAATTCCACCAATATAAATGCAAACAAAAATCAACCAATAGATACTCCCTTGACCGAATAAAATCTCTTGTAAGCTATTAGAGAAAATTAAAAATAAAAATGGTATGGATGAAACATACACAGGAATCATTCCTGAGCCATTTTTTTCTTTAATCAATCGATAATATATTAATTTTAATAGTTCACTTTCAATAGACTGGTAAAAGTCACGAACTTCCTTCATTTCTTTCACATATTTTGTATTCGCTATGTTATTGGGATTCTTTTTTAAATGACAGTAAATCTTATGGACATCGCCCCGAAATAGATTCAAGTAATAACCTCCTTTCAAAACAAATAGGCGCTCTAAAATATGACAATTTTTATCCATTATTTATAGTGTGGGAGTTCAAGAAAATTATACCCATTTAATTTTCTTGAAAAATTCAGTAAAAAACTCCTGCAATTTGTGCAGGAGTTTTAAGTAAATTTTAAAATCATTAGCTTTTTTGGTTTGCTTTTCGATATTCAATTGTAGCAAACTGTTCACGTGTTAGCGGTCTATTAGGAAATGCCCCATTAACTAAACCTTGAGCTTTTGCCCACTCCCACGCTTTTCTATGATCTTCTAACACGTCTCGTTCTTGTACACCAACCAAAGTCTCTAGATATTGAATTCGCTTTGCCTGTTCATTGATTAATTGTTTTAGTTCTTCATATTGGGCCATCGTTAACACCTCCTCATGGTCTGTTGTTGCTCTAGATAAACCAACAAATTCAGCAAAACTTCTTGCGACTGACTTACCAACCTCTGCTAAAACTTTATTATCTCTAAGCTTCTTTATGTCTATTAAACTATCCATAAAACCGCCTTCAATTAAAATCGCCGGCATTGACGTTTCACGAACTATGTGTAAATTTCCTTGTTTAATTCCTCGATCTGCTAAACCAAAGGCATTTACAACTGCAGGATGGATTGCGTTAGCAAGTTCTACGCTTCTCGGTAGAGGATTTGTATAAACATACGTTTCAACTCCCGTATGATTTCCCCATTGCCCACCAAGCGCGTTGTGGTGAAAAGAGATGTAATAATCGGCAGCCCATTTATTGGCCCCATCTGTACGTTCATTTAATGGCACATCACTTTTTCCTGTCGGATCATCGAATCTTTTCGTCATTACTCCTTTATAAAGGGCCAACTCATTCGCAAAAGCGCGGGCAACTTTATCGTTGAACGACCACTCTCTTTCTCCATCAGGTGTTCGTTTGCCTGCTGTATTAATTCCATGTCCAGCATCAAATCCAACTTTTATCATTTTCATCACCCTCAAGTGTAGTATATGCCATAGCTTAAATGCTGTTAGAGACTACTTAAGATTGAAAAAAATTTAATCTACTATTTATATATGATTGAAAAGTTTAGTAGGAGACATTTCCATATGAAAAGCCATAAACAAAAAATGTAGTTTATGGCTTCAGTCTGTTAATAAACACTTTCATCCTGTGTTGCTCGTCTACACCTGCCACTTCGCTTTAGGTACAGAAAAAAAGGGCTGACAAGGTTATCAAGACAGTCTGGAAAATCTATATTCGTAAAAAATGCAAAAAACACGTGAAGACAAAGTCGACTTTTCGACTTTGTCTTCACTCTGTAATCATGATATTTTTCCTAATTTGAATCCAATAACCGTACAATGTTAATAGCTATTGTTTTTACTTACTTAAGTATTTTTGACCCTAAATTACATTTGCTGCAAGTAGGTTTTGATTTTTTTCAAACCAATTTAACTTATCTCTTAAACGAACTACTTCTCCAACTATTATCATACTAGGATTCTTTACTTGCTCTTGTAACGCTAACTCATAAATTGTTTCTAACGTTCCTATTACCGTTCGTTGATTTTTGGTTGTTCCATGATGAATTAATGCAACAGGTGTGTCCTTACTTTTCCCATGAGTTATCAGTTGTTCCGTTATATAATGTAAATTTTTCATACCCATGTAAATAGCTAAAGTTTCAACACCTTTCGCTAATGAATCCCAACGGATATTATCAACTTCGCCTTCTTTTCTGTGCCCCGTAATTACTGCGAATGAAGAACTAAAATTACGATGTGTCACCGGGATACCAGCATATGCTGCTGCAGCAATACTTGATGTAATGCCAGGTACGATTTCAAAAGGAACTCCTGCTTCTTGACAAGCATCAGCTTCTTCAGCACCCCTACCAAATATAAAGGGGTCTCCTCCTTTTAGGCGTGTTACAATCTTCCCTTTTTTAGCATACTTTACTAACTCTAGATTGATCGTATTTTGTTGCATAGTATGGCAATTGGGTAATTTACCACAGGAAATAAGTTGAGCATCCTTTTTTGCATATTTTAATAAATCAATATTTACTAAACGATCGTAAAAAATAACATCGGCCTTTTCTATGCACTTTAATCCTTTTACAGTAATTAACTCTTCATCTCCTGGACCAGCTCCAACAATATAGACAATGCCCATATTACATATCCTCCACTCTATTGATTGGATTAATATTTTTTATTTTAAACAGTTCACGCTGCTTCTTTGGCACTGCTCGATATGTTAGGTAAAGCATTAATCCTGTAAAAACAAATCCACCGATTATATTCCCAAATAATACAGGAATTTCATTCCATAACCACCAATCTGCAATTCCTACATCTGCACCAAGTAATATACCAGCAGGAATAACAAACATATTGACTACAGCATGTTCGAACCCTTGCGCAAAGAAAATTAAAATCGGCAACCACATAGCTGCAATTTTTCCACCAGTTGTTTTTGACGTCATCGCCATTACTGCACCAAGTGAAACCATCCAATTACAAAGAATCGCTTTAACAATCACAACGATGAGTCCAGAGGCACCCAATGCTTGGTATGCATGTGTTTTACTTTCTGCAACAAGCACAATCTTCTGAGCTACAGCATTATCAGTTACTGTTCCGTAATTAGTAATTGCTATGACAAAGAGTCCAGCATAGATGATTCCACCAATTAGGTGTCCTAGAATGACCCACAACCAGTTATTAAGCATTTCTTTTACCGTTGCTTTTTTATCTAAGACAGCAAGCGGAATTAATGCAAAATTTCCTGTTACTAATTCTAGCCCTAATAAGATAATAATCACGAAGGCTGCTGGAAAAAGAACAGCCCCGACAATTCCTAATTTTGTTTGCATCTCTGCTGTAAATGCCAACGTGGTTCCAACACCTAATAATGCACCCGATAATATGCCACGAATCACCATATCTTTTACTGGCATTTTTGCTTTTTCTGTACCTACTTGAACCATATTTTCAACAACTTGCTTTGGATTAATATACGACATTTGCTTCCCTCCCAACTAGGAATCGTAATATGAATTCCTAAATTCTATGGAAGAAGTATATATACATCTTCACCTTGAACTTCAACTTCAAAGGTGCTTACACATCCATGATCAGGTTCTTGTACTTTTCCTGTTGTTACATCAATTTTCCAGTCATGCATTGGGCAGAAAACATGCTGCCCACTTACTAAACCTTCTACTAATACTCCCCCTCTATGAGGACAACGGTTTTCAATCGCATGAAAACTTCCATCATTCAAACGGAAAAGTGCAATTTCTAACTCTCCGATTCGAACTGTCTTCCCAAAATCTTTCGGCACTTCATCAACTTTAACGACTTTTACACGCTCTGCAATTTTTCTCATTGTTTCCCCTCCAGTAAGTTATTATTGGACTGTTACTTTTTCAAATAATTCATTTTTCAATTTTTCACTATTAACAATCTTTTTCCACGGATCTTCTTGAACAGTAAGAGCAATATTAAGTCGTTCATTAAGCTCTTTACGTTGTTTCGGATCATCAATAACAGCTTTTATATTTTCTAGCCCTATACGTTCTAACCATTTTGATGTTCGCTCTAAGTAAATTCCTGTTTCACGGTAATATTGGAAGTAAGCAGATGCATATTCAATTACTTCTTCCGCAGTTTTTACTTTTCCAATTAAGTCAGCGGCGCGTAAATGAGTTCCGCCATTTCCACCAACATACATTTCAAAGCCACCATCAACACCTACAACTCCAAAGTCTTTTATACCCGACTCTGCACAATTTCGAGGACATGCAGACACAGCCATTTTGAATTTATGTGGTGAACCAACACGCTCTAAACGTTTCTCTAATGCTACTCCTAAACTCATAGAATCTTGTGTACCGAATCGACAGAAAGTTTCCCCAACACATGTTTTAACTGTTCGTAATGTTTTTCCATAGGCATACCCTGAAGGCATATCAAGCTCTTCCCAAACTTTTGGTAAATCCTCTTTTTCAATTCCAAATATATCAATACGTTGACCACCAGTAACTTTTAACAACTTCGCATTATATTTATCAGCAACGTCCGCAATCTTACGTAATTGTTCAGCACTTGTTACACCACCATACATACGAGGAACAACTCCGAAAGAACCATCCTTTTGTATATTGGCATGTAAACGTTCATTTACATAACGTGATTCATTTTCATCTTCATATTCAACCGGATGTATCATGCCTAAGTAATAGTTCAATGCTGGACGACATTTTGAACAACCATCTGAAGTGTTCCAATTCAATACATTCATTACTTCACGAGTATGCATTAGATTTTTTTCACGAATTGCCTCTACTACCTCATCTCGAGAAAGCGAAGTACAACCACATAAAGATTCTTTTTGAGCACTTGCATCAAATTTATCTCCCAAAGTAATTTCAAGCAGTTCTGAGATCATTGATTTACATCCACCACAGGAACGTGATGCACTTGTGCATGCTTTGATTCCATCAACTGATGTACAGCCTTGTTCGTGGATCGCCTGTACAATTGTTCCTTTGGATACCCCATTACAACCACAGATAATTTCTTCTGCTTCCATAGAAGCAACAATGCTTTCTCCTGTTTCGCCACCCAATGGTTGGAGTAAACTTATTTTCACTGTATCCGAAACATCCGCTTGTTTTTTAATCATAGAAAATAGTCGATTACCTTCTTTACTATCACCAAACAACACTGCACCAACTATTTTTTTGCCATTAAATACCAACTTTTTATATAACCCATCTTGCTCATCAAAAATTCGTAACGCTTTTTTATCTCCACCTTCAATAAAATCACCAGCAGAAAAGACTTCTACACCAGAAACTTTTAATTGAGTTGAAACAACTGATCCCTCATATGGCGATGCATCTAATCCATATATCGCCTTAGCAAGTACTTTTGCCTGCTCAAAAAGAGGAGCAACTAAGCCATACGCAATCCCTCTATGTTCAGCACATTCACCAACTGCATAAATATGTGGGATTTCTGTTTGCAAATAATCATTCACGATAATTCCTCGATTTGTTGTAAGGCCAGTTTTAGTAGCCAGCTCAATATTTGGCAAAATTCCTACCGCCATTACAACTAAATCACATTCTAGTTCCTCTCCATCAGCAAACTTTAATCGTTCTACTCTTTCTTCACCAATAATTTCGGAAGTATTTTTCTCTAATAAAAATTTCATTCCTTGACTTTCCAATTCCGTCTTCAATAGCCCTGCAGCTGTTGCATCCAGTTGTCGATCCATCAAACTGCTTCCTAGATGGACAACCGTTACATCCATTCCTAAGTTCAATAATCCTCTCGCAGCTTCTAAACCTAGTAACCCACCACCGATTACAGCAGCTTTTTTATATTTCTTTGAGGCATTTAGCATATCATCCGTATCTTTTATGTCGCGGAAAGTTGTAACTCCTTCTTTATCTTTGCCTGGTATCGGTAAAATGAAAGGCTTAGAACCCGTGGCTATGATTAACTCATCATATGGAATTGTCTTTCCTGCATTTGTTGTTACCACTTTGTCATTACTATTAATATCTATAACTTTTTCATTTACGAATAATTGAATATTGTTTTCCTCGTACCAAGACCAATCATTTAATGTGATATCTTCTACCGTCGTATCTCCCTGTAAAACTTTTGATAATAGAATTCGATTGTAATTTGGATAAGGTTCTTCTCCGATTATCGTAATCTCGAAATTTTCTTTAGAAATTTGAAGAATTTCTTCAATTGTTTTAACACCCGCCATACCATTACCTATAAGAACTAATTGTTTTTTACTCATTTATACTTCCCCCTCGAAAACAAATCGTATTTGACAGAAAATTCTAAAACCTATATGTCAGATAATATCACATAAGATGTATTTGTAAAGCATCTTTTACGATGTTTTTTCAAGAAAACGGTTACATTTGTTCGTATTTTATACAAATAAAAACTGCAAAAACGTTATTCGTTGGTACTCTGCAGTTATTTGTGTCATTTTTTTTAACATTAGTTCATTTCTTTGCAATTTCTGTTAAGATAGAGTTATTAATAACCGAGGAGGATGTAGGATGGGTGGACTAGATCACAAATGCATCGCTTTATTAGGAACAAGAAAAATAGATGAACAAACAAATATAATTAAGCAGCTTGGCGGAACTGCAGTACACCGACCTGCACAAGGTACTGTTTTCTTTGATTCTAGTTTTATAGGCACTGAAGTTAAAGAAATAGTAAATGGTAAGTTTGAGTGGATTATTTTCACTACCGCTGTTGGAATTGAGAAATTATTTGAGGTCGCTCAAGAAATGGACTATGAAGAAGAACTCCAAACATCACTCCAAAAGATGAATCTTGCAATACGGGGATATAAATCAGCTAATGCATTGAAAGAACGAGGGTTAGTACCTACTGTTCGAGATGATGATGGTAGTATTTCTGGCTTAATACGTGAAATGCAACAACATGATTTGAAAGATAAAACTGTCGCAGTCCAATTATATGGGGATCCTGCTGTAGAGCTGATTAATTGGTTAAAACAACAACAAGCCAATTACCAAGAAATTATTCCTTATCAACATATACCTCCTAAAAAGGAAGTTTTAGAGACACTTTTGAATGAGATATTAACAAATCAAGTAGATGCAGTTAGTTTCACTAGTGTTCAACAGGTTCGTTTCCTTTTCAAATACGTTATAGAGAGAAATCAAAAATTCGAATTGCTTCAGGCATTTGAGAAAAATGTAATAGCTCTCCCTGTTGGCAAGGTTACAGCAAAGGCTCTACAAGAGCGTGGTATCAAAAGGTTGGTAGTCCCTGAAGATGAGAGAATCGGTAGTGCACTAATGACATTAAATAAATACTACAAAGGCACTCTTACTGCAAACAAACATTAATAATTCACATATATAATTATTTGAGCAGAACTTAAAAAGCTTACTTTAAGTACTTAAAAGAATCGTTAAATTTATCCAAAACTTTATTTTTTAATTGAGGATTCTCTTCCTTCTACAAAATATTTTACTTCATAGAATGTAAGTATATTTAGTTGAAGGGAGAATGAAACGATGTTTGCAGTTCATTTCTATGAGAAAAATACTCTTTTTATCAGCAAATTACTTAACGAAGTTCCTGCTGTTGGTTCTGAAATAAAATTAAAGGGCCGTAAAGGGAAAATTACTGAAGTAACTGAAATAAATGAAAACAAATATAATGTCCAAATTGAATTAGAAGTAGTTAAAAAGGTTCCTTTAGTAAGTGCAGTTGATAAAAAGAAAAGGAGATAAAAAATTCCCAACTGTTAAAAGTACATTGAGACCACTCGCGCAAAGGACTCATTTTTAGTGAAAGATTATATTGGAATCAGTTTTGTTCATTTTGATTCCATTCTCAAAAAAACTATTCAGACCACTTTTGAACATGTTCAAAAGTGGTTATTTTAGTACAAGCTATTTATTACGGATGACATCTTCAATTATCCAGTCAGTGGCTGTGATAAGATCTGGAAACACACTATCTGCTATTGGATCACTTTTGCCCAGAAAGACTGTTTTTGTACCTGCCTTTTTTCCTGCTTGGATATCAGTGTCGGTATCTCCTACCATATAGGACTTGGATAAATCAATATCATACTTTTTAGCTAGGTCCAAAATCATTTTACTTCCTGGTTTTCGACATTCACAACCCTCTTTTGGTTTATGCGGACAATACGCTACATCATGAATTATGGCACTTGATTTCTTTAATTCATTGACCATATGCTCGTGAATTTTAATGAGTTGCGCCTCTTTCATAAATCCTAAACCTACACCGCCTTGATTGGTCACAACAAAAATATAATCAAAATAATCATTTAGTTTTTTGATGGCTTCTGGTACTCCAGGAAGAAAATAAAAATCCTTTGGTTTATTAACAAATTTCACACGATTCGTTAAAACTTCATTGATGACACCATCTCGATCTAAAAAAACTCCCCTTTTCAAGTTCTTCACACCCTTATGATTTTCTATTTTATAAACTCTGCAATTATCTTTTGAATTCTAATTGTTAGTTTATTATTTACTAAATTGTTTTTCGCTTTGATGTAAATTTCATGACATCTTTTTAATAATGACCAAGATGGGAGTAATCTTATAACCAAAGGTTTTATTTTATTAACTAATGAGCGTAGAATTTGTTTTATTTCTTGACGGTTCTCCATAATTTCAACTGTCAATGTTTCCACAAGCGTAACAAGCCAAACAATGATCAGTAACAATGAAATGACTATATCTAGCATTTGTTCTACCGGTCCAACTAACTCAATTGTCAGAATCATTTTGACTAGAAAGAAAATCACTCCAGAACCAACACTGACTGAAGCATTATATAAAATATAGTTATATGATATTTTTGTTCCTAAATAATACATAATTAGCGCAATAGATACCATCATAAACAGACAAATAATCAAAAGATATAGATAATTCATCACTTCACCTCACCTTACATTTATTTACAATATCACCTAAAATATGGATTTTTATGCGATATACAAGAAATCAGCATATTAATAAGGACTTTAAATAATCAAATGAACTGAACTGTGATCCTTATAGGAAATCAACTTTTAAAAATGCCAAAAAAATTCAAATTAGTTACATATTCAAATTCTTTTTACACAAAATATGTTTTGTTATGAGTGACCTATATGTCACTCATTCTTTTAGGTAAGGGAAGAAACGAGAAATGATGTTTAAGGTGGTGTGCGATTTATATTCCTTTCAATTCCCTACCATACTACGTAAAAAGAAAAATAGGAGTGAGTAAATTGAACAAACTAAATAACAAACTTTGGATTTATGTCCTAACAGCTGTTCTTTCTATAGGCTTGATAAGTACAAGCATTGGAAAAGCTTATGCACATGAAGATATGCACAAATTTCACGAAGAATATGATCAGTTAGATAATCAAACAAAGGCAAAAGTTGACACAGTTTTAAGCTCATTAGAATCCGATTTAAAAGGAATGGGTGTTGAAGTTCCTCAAAACAAATTCCATGAACAAATGAAAAAATTAGATAAAGAAACACAAGAAAAAGTGAAGGCTATCTTTGATCAACTAAGAGAAGATAAAATTACGAAAGAAGAAGCTGATAAACAGCTGGCTGAATTAGGTATCGAACCACCAAAACATAAAGAATGCAAACTATTTGATACTTTAGATGAAGAAACAAAAGAAAAGGTAAGAGCCATTTTTAAAGATAAAAAAGAAGGAAAAATTACACGAGAAGAAACAGAGCAAAAGCTTGCTGAACTTGGAATTACAATGCCAAAGCATCCAATGGAAGAAAGCTTTGAAAAATTAGATGATACAGCTAAAGCAAAAGTGAAAAAACGTGTAGAACAAGCAAAATCAGAACTTGAAGAATTAGGAATTAGTCTTCCTAAAAAGTTCGAATATTTTATGAAGTAATAAAAATAAACGGTATTCTCTAACTGTCAAGAGGATACCGTTTTTGCATAATAAAAAACGAGTAGGTTTTTACACCCACTCGCCATATATTTTAAACAAGCTTATCATTATCTCCTCGACCATCATTTTCATAAAGTTCTAAAGGTCGGTTATCTCCTACTTCAGGATAGCGCTCCTTTTTTTCTAAGTCAGCTACACGTTCCTTTTGTACTTCCGAGAAGTCCTCTTCTTCACCAAATTCTGTTTGATAGTTCATGTTTGTATAGGCATTATTATGATTATCGGTTGCTATTTCAACATCATCTTCGTCATAAGCTTTAAATAATAACGGGATACTAAGTAATCCTGCTAACCCAACTAAACCATAAACAACTCTTGATAGCGCAGAAGCTTGGCTACCGAAAATTGCTGCGACTAGATCAAATTGAAATAAACCGATTAATCCCCAGTTTAATGCCCCTATTATGACAAGAAGTAGAGCAAGTCGATATACAATTCCCATAGTTTCCTCCTAATAAAAATTTTGTACACAATCTTATTTATTGTGTTCCTTTATTTTTGGCAGTTCCAAATAATTTATACCCGAATAATGTATATCTCTGTTTGTCAGTTCATAACATAAAATATATTGAACCTCATTTGCCCATTTTCCAACTTGTGATTCATGGTGGTTCTATGGAAGGGACGATTAAAAATATGATTATTAAACAAAGATTATTAAAGAAAACTGACGTTGTATGGTGTAAAGAATCCGATAGCAGTACAAAAGTATTAGCGAAACTGAAGGAATCTGGTTTTCGCTGTATACCAATATTAGATAATAATGGTCAAAAATTTGTTGGAAACGCATATAAAGTATCCATTTTGGAACATATGATTGAGTTCGAAAAGGAAGAAGTACCTATTAGCGAGTTAGCTCGGGATAAGGATGGAACTATCTTTGAAGGAAGTTCATTTTTCGAAAGTTTCTTTTCCATTAAAAGACTCCCCTATCTTGCTGTAGTAGATGAGTCGCATAATTTTGTAGGGATACTTACTCATTCAAACGTATTTGAGTTGCTCGAAGAAGCCTGGGGTTACAAAACAGGTAGTTATGCCTTAACAATTGCTTTACCTGATACTGAAGGGATTTTAGCAAAGGTCTTAACTCTTGTTAAGAAAAAGACATCCATTCATAGTGTTTTTACAATAGATGATAATAAATGGTACTTAAGAAGGGTCATTCTCACACTAGGCGAAAATGCAAATGAAACAACAATAAAAGAAATTGAGGGACTACTTCATAAAGTTGGAGCCCGGTTAATTGATGTAGAAGTATTCAATAAAGAAAAATAAATAGCATAAAATTGGTTTGCACAACATGTTAATAAACATAAAAAAACGCGATTGAGAATTTTCGTTACCTCAATCACGTTTTTTATTAATTCAGATTAAATTTATAAATCTCTCGACCGTTTAATTCTTGAATAGGTCGGTTATTTTGTAAGAAAATAGAGCTGAATCGGTTTATTTGTTCTTCTGACATTTCAATTGGTTGCTCTAAAATAAACCAGTTTACCCCTTCTGTACAAGGCGGGGTAGTTAAAGAGCCCATATATTGATAAACGCTCTTTTGTTCGGGTAAAAGTAACTGTAAATCAACTGGGTTTTTTAATATTTTGGCTGCCTCTACTCCATCAGGCATTTCATCCCACATTTCAGCTAATTGAACATTCTCTTCCCCTTGTTGAATAAATAGGCTGAGAACTGCCATTTCGCCTTCTTCTGACTTATGATATAAATGAGCTTCCATATCAAAGTATTGGCCGTTTAGCTGGTGTTCACTTGGAGAATGGAAATGGATTCCTTTTAGATTATATTCTTTTTTATTGATTAATAAAGAATTTTCAAGGGTAGTAGAATTTGCTTCAATTGTATGGCCATTATTTTCAACCGTAAAGATTGCTTGATCATAGTTAAGTGAAATCTGCTCTGCTAATTTCATGGCCTCTTGTTGATCGACTGTTTCACTAACTTCAATATTGATAGGCGATTGAAGCTCACCTTTACCACATGCCTCATAACTAGCATTTACATTTTTCCATTGCTCTGGTCCAGTATCACCTGCATATGACCAATAAACATCTTTTGCTGTTAATTGTTTTGTGTCCTCCACAGGGGCTAGTTCTGTCGTATTAACAGTTAAGTATCCGACAACACATAAAATAACAACAATGGATAAATAGACAAAGATGAAATTTTTACGCATCATTTTTTCTCCTTTAAAAAGCTCTTTACTATCAAGTTATCCAATCTATACGGTTTTCTATTCACCTTGGAGAAAATAAATTGTATCTGAACTATCTAAAGATAAAAATTAAAACCATTCATATAATAGCTGTTTCTATTTCAGCTTTGACTCCAATTGTGTTCATTTGATAAAGAATAATCCTCCATTAATGATTTCAACTTTAATACGAGGGTTAAATCGTTCTTCAAGCCCCTTTTTCTCAATTTCATAGCTCTCAGGATATTCTTCTACCCCTTCATAGAAATAATTAAGCACCTCAAGCTCTTTTTCCCATCTTTCATTCGCTTCTTCCGCCCATGAATGGTCATCATTTTGAATAATGTTTTGAATCATAGAATCAAGTCGCTCTAACGCACGTGTAGGCTTTATAATGTATTGAAGGCAAAATGAATTTTCAGGAATAGTTGGTTTCAAGTTTAACTGACTCACAAATTCATGGAAATTATCTTCAATTTCACCATTAATTAAATTAATACCTAAAGAATAGAGTACCTCTTTCGTTTGGTCACAGTAGTAAGATACCTTATAATTCACACAGAAATATGGTGTTAACATCAGATTCCCTTCAGCGCTATCAATATGTTGATACATCTTTACAAAAGAACCTAAATCTTTAGTTGCTTTAAAAATCTGATGTAATCTTCCAGATCCAAAGTGAATCATTTCTCCCATAAACTGATTTTGGATTTTCGTACGATCAGTAATCAGATTTAACCGCGCTGGATTAGCAGGACTATTCGTTGCCTCGATATACTGCCAATAAAATGGACGATTCATAATTCTTTTATCCATATCAACCGTTAATTGCACTGAAAGCATATGTCCTTCGTCTGAAAGAATCTCACACTTTGTTTCTTTAAAAAATGTTTTTAAATAGTCATGAACTTGTTCTGCATACATTGTAATGCTCCTCCTTTTGTTCAATGCACTATCCTTCTTCATTTATTTCTAAAAGTGTTTTAAGCTTTATGTGTTAATATATCATCTAAATCCCCTACAACCTTTTCAAATACATCGATTTTGCTACCAAGCAAATCTAATATTTTTTGCTCGATCGTATTTTCAATTGCTAAATTGTAAATGTGAACATCTTCTTCTTGACCAAGACGATGTACACGTCCAATTCGTTGTTCGAGCTTCATTGGATTCCATGGTAGATCATAATTAATCACGTGATGACAAAACTGAAGGTTAATCCCTTCCCCTCCCGATTCCGTAGCGATTAATACTTGATCTCGTTCACGGAATAATTGCTTTACCCAATCTCGTTTGCTTTTACTAAACTTCCCGTTAAAGAGAACACTTGTTATTCCTTTTGTATATAAATACCATTGCAAATATGCTTGAGTAGCACGGTACTCTGTAAAAATAATTACTTTATCGTTTGCCTTTTCAATAATTTCTACTACTTTTTCAGCTTTAGAATTAATTTCTAATTTCATTAATTTCTCTAGTATCTCTTCAATATATTTCGTTTCTTCTTGTGATTTACATTTTTGTAGCACCTTATTCAAGGTTAAAAATGTCGCTTCTTTACTACTGCACATTTCCTTAAGTAGAGTAACCATTGTAAAAGAACTAGAAAAGACAGATGACACGTTTTTTAAATCAGCAATCATGTCATAAACTTCTCTTTCCTCCGATGTGTACTGTATTGGAATGGTTTCAACTTTACGATTTGTCCATTCAATACCAGTATCTTGTCTACGATTTCTGACCATCACTTGATTGACAAGTTCTTTTAAATATTTTTCACCGTCAATACTATTTTTAGTTGCAGAGAAGGAAGCTTGAAATGACTCGTAATTCCCGAGATGTCCCGGTTTTAATAGTGAAACTAAGTAAAAAATTTCAAAAACATCATTTTGTATAGGTGTGGCAGTTAATAATAAACAAAACTTTTTCTTTAAACTTTGTACAAACTCATAGATTTGTGTCTTATGATTTTTTAGTTTATGTGCCTCATCAATTATAATCATGTCAAAATTTTGTTCATAAATTTTTTCCCGGTGTGGACTTTTCTTCGCCGTATCCATACTCATAACGACCACATCATAACTTTCAATAGGTGTATTTTTTCTATAAGCAATGGCTGGTATGAAAAATCGTATATTCAATTCTGTTACCCATTGATTTTGTAAGGAAGCTGGTACTAGAATTAGCACTTTTTTGACAATCCCACGAATCATATATTCTTTCATAATAAGACCAGCTTCAATTGTTTTCCCCAGACCTACCTCATCTGCCAGAATTGCTTTCCCATTCATTTTCTCGATCACAGTTTGTGCCGCATTCACTTGATGGGGGAGTAATTGTAAATTCGGAAGAAACTTCGGTGCCTGTAAACCCGAAAACTCCGGAATTAAATTCACTTTTTCTATTTCATAACTCATGTTATAAAGTGTCCAGCTATCCCATGGGCCGTCTTGATTAAAGCGCTCGAGGAAGTCCTTTCGCCAATTTGAAGACCTTTCAATAATCATAACTACACCTCGCTTATTGTACCCTTAGATTGTCCAAAATTTGATAACATATGAATTTCAAATCATTATTTATAAGAATTTATTTATAGTTAGTCATTTATTGTATTTATATCAAAAGTTTAAATAGTTACTATTCTTAGTTTGGTTCATATGGAAACTTTCATTTATTAATTTTAAAAAAATGAACAAATTTATCTTTACTAAAAAAACGGATTGATGTTTTATATCGTCTATGTATATCTTAATGATATATAATCGAGAGAGGTTACCAGTTCTGTATGAACTTTACATTTTTGAAAGAACATCTTCAGCATTTCACTCATCGTCAGCTCACCAACGCTATCAGCATGGAGTGGCTAACAAAACAAGTGGAAGAACTAAAGGAAACTAAAAGAGAGGACGAATGATATGCCTAACACATCAAACCGAAAAATGGTGACCGTTGCCATGTTGGTAGCAATACTGCTAGTTGCCATTGATGTTTCGGTCGTAAGTACAGCTACACCAAAAATAATTGAAGATTTAAAAGGCTTAAACCTTCTTAGTTGGGTATTTGCCATCTATACCCTAACAACTGCTGTCACAACACCAGTTTATGGAAAACTGGCCGACTTATTTGGAAGAAAGAAAATTTTTATCATCGGAGTTATCTTATTTGTGGTAGGATCCATACTCTGTGGCGCAGCACAATCCATGCACCAATTAATCTGGTTTCGTGCTTTTCAAGGAATTGGAGCTGGTGCAGTAATGCCCATCACCTTTACAATTATAGGTGACATATATCCCGGAGAACAGCGCGCTAAAATGCAAGGTCTCTTCAGCTCAGTATGGGGAGTAGCTGGTCTATTGGGGCCCCTTGTCGGCGGACTTTTTGTCGACCAATTATCCTGGAGATGGATTTTTTATATTAACCTTCCTATTGGTATTATCTCTCTAATTTTAATCTTAAAGTATTTCCATGAAACAATAGAAAATAAAGAAAAACGTAACATCGATTATATAGGCGCGACAACATTTACTATCGCTATTTCTGCTCTACTATTTGCACTCTTGAATGGCGGAAGCGAAGGATATGCATGGAATTCCATGATCATCATTAGCTTTTTTGTTATCGCCGCTATATTTCTAGCTCTGTTTATATACGTGGAATCAAAGGTTAGTGAACCAATGCTACCTTCCTCCCTATTTACGATTCCGTCTATAGTCATTTCAAATTTGATTGGTTTCCTCTTTAGTTTTGTGTTAATTGGGGTAAGTGTTTACCTTCCGATGTGGATTCAGGTTATTTTAGGCCACAGTGCTACAAGCTCCGGGCTCACATTAATGCCAATGTCACTCGCTTGGCCGCTTGGCGCAACTTTTGCAGGACGCTATATGTATAAAATTGGAGCTAAATTCACTACGGTAGTCGGAGCAGTTTTCATTTTAGCGGGCACGTCCTGGCTTCTGGCAGTAAGTATTGGTTCTCCGTATTGGTATTTTGTCGGTGTAATGCTTGTTATTGGGCTAGGTATGGGCTATGTTGCTACTCCAACTACTGTTATTGTCCAGAGTTCGGTTGGATGGAAAATGCGCGGTGCAGCCACAGCTTCTAACAACTTTATGAAGTCAGTTGGACAAACGATAGGTGTTGCAGTATTCGGAATGATCTTTAACCATGGTATTATTAGCTATATGAAAGAGAATTCCTTTAGCAATGAAGCATTACAGGGAGATTTCAATACTCTAATTGACTCCCAAGTACTAAAAACTCTACCTGAAGATACTGTTAATTACATTCATCAAACAATGGCTGGCGGACTGCATACAGTCTTTATCGGCATACTCATTTTTGCCGTCTTAACATTAGCTGTTACGCTCTTCCTCCCCTCTCACAAAAAAATCATGGAGCATCAGAAATCTGCGTAAAATACAACGCGAAAACAAAAAGGGATTGGTTCCAATCCCTTTTTAATATATGATTTATAGTTTCAATTAATATGATTTTTATTTTATATTTTGGTGTTCACACTTTTTTCATAAAGCGTTATAAGCATTGACTTCAGCTTAATTTACCTTTCTCTATTAAAATCTCCATAACTATATAAAAAAGAAAAATATTGTAAATTAAATATCAATCTATTAAAATATCTTAGTACGATATTTTGTATACAATTTTATACATTCATCTTAAATTTCTTTTCAAATTTTTATAATAATCTTTAAAAATAGGAAATTACGTAATGGAAGTTCGATTTTGCGTACAAAATACGTATATTAAGATAATTAAATGAGTAGACAATTTTAAATTTTCTAATAATTCGATTCGCGTCTTTTTTTCAATTTTCAACTTTATTTTTTCTAAAAAAATCGTCATATTTCGAGCTTTTTTCGACTTCAAAAAAACACTTTTTGACAAGGTCATTTGACTTCTTATTAAAACCGAAAACAAGACTTGAATATTAATTTTACTAATATCTAATTGGATTTTACTTGAGTTACGCAGCAAAAAAATTTATGACTCGGGTATTCAAATGTCGTGTTTGAAAATATTAATTCGATTTATGACAAATTTGTGAATTTCCAATAATCAACCACGAACCGACATTATTTTTATACTTACTAATATACAATTACTAAAGTAAAAACAAATTATATTAAGCAATTAATATAATATTAAACCATGGGGGCTTACTAGAATGAAAAGTAAATTTTACAGACAAATTTTAAAACTATTAATAGAGATGAAAAGAAAAGATATGTATAAAAAAGCAAATAATTTAGGATTTACACATCCTGAAACAGTTACATGTAGCCAAGAATTAGATGCATTATTGAATATTTATAGTCACGAAGCAGCTTAAGTGTAAGGAGGAATACTTATTAAAAAATTTGAATATAAATCAGATTATGAACCCAGTTAGACATGATACAATCTGTCTAGCTGGGTTTAACTATTCATATTTATTTCTTGAATATTACCTTTAATTATCAACATTACGAAGGAGTTTTGTATGAATGAACATAAACTAAACAGGTTTAGTTATCCGCTTATTACGATTATTTTAACCTGGGCTGGTCTAACGATTTTAATGTCTATGTATATCACCATTCCTTTAACCTCAGTGTGGGTCACTGAACTAGGAATTAATGAAACAAAGGCAGCTTGGCTGAGCAGTGCTTTTGCTCTTTGCTATGCCTTTTCTAGTTTAATCTATGGACCACTTTCCGATCGTTTTGGTAGGAAGATATTTTTAGTTTCTGGAATCTCCTTTCTAACAATTATCACCTTTTTATGTAGCATGTTTGATAATTTTGCTGTCCTTCTAATACTCCGTATTCTTCAGGCAGTGGGAGCATCTGCTTTTGTTCCGATTTCCTTAGTATATATCGCAGATGTATTACCACTTGAAAAAAGACTTAAAACCTTAGGTTATGTCACTTCATCCTTTTTAATAGCTAGTGTAGTGGCACAAGTATTCTCAACAATTGTCGAAGCTTCTTTAGGTTGGCATTATATATTTATTATATTAAGTGTTTTCTATTTAATAACCACAATCTTAACTATTTTTTATCTACCTAAAGAAGATAAAGTAAAACAACCCGGATCCGTCTTATCGAATTTTATTAATATTAAAAATTTATTTGTTAATCGCGCTCTTTGTATATCATTTCTTATTTCTTTTATGTTGTTATTCTCTTTAATAGGAATGTATACAATATTGGGCTCTTTTTTATCTTCTTCACCTTTTTATTTTTCAGATCAACAAATACTTGGTGTTCGTGGAATAGGCCTAGTAGCTGTTATTACTAGTCTATTTGCCAATGCATTAACAAATAAATTTGGTGTAATCCGCTCAGTTAAAGTTAGTTTACTCATCGCATCACTTTCTTTATTGCTTATGGGAATTAGTCCAAATCCAATATTTGCTGTTATTTTTAGTCTTTTCTTTATTGCATGTATTGCTTTTCTTGTCCCCGTTAATATTTCCTTAATCAATAAAAACGCTGCATCTCAAAGAGGCACTGCCATATTATTTAATGCCTTTATATTATTTGTAGGAGCTAGTTTCGGACCGATGCTTGCAACTCAGTTAATGCTATATACAAATTCCTTTGTAGGATTTACTAGTTTTAGTTTCATTCTGTTGTTCGGCTATGTTGGGTCTTTTTACTTTGAAAAAAATAAAGCTACAAAATAAAAAGGGTCATGCTTCATTAGCTGAACTGAACCCCGAATAGTGGACACTTAAAAAAAAGTGCCCTATTCGGGGTTTTTTCTATGCGAAAAGCCCGTTATACTAAAACAAATTAATCTGAACGGGAGTTATTTTATGAGTAAAATCTTTTTCAACGAATACCA
>DATMGC010000009.1:0-15797 GCA_035555915.1 Ureibacillus sp.
TGAAAGCATAAATAACTTCATCTAACCCACCAATATGATCGGCATCTGGATGTGTAGAAACTACTGCATTAAGAGTTTTTACTTTCTGTTTCTTTAAATAAGCGACAACTTCATCGCCTGTCCCTTTATTACCAGCATCGATTAGAATGTTCTCATTCCCAGTCTGGATTAAAATAGAATCACCTTGTCCAACATCAATAATATGCACTTTGACAGTACTTGCAGCTTCTGAAGGTGCAACTCCAGTGAACAAAGCAAGAATTAATGAAAGGACAATTAGAATTTTTAGTTGTTTCATTATACGAACCTCCTAGTAATTTAGCATTCTATTTTTCACATAGAATGTTCCCCCTCAATTATTATATCCGAATGTATGTTTTGTTAATATATAAAAAGTTATCCATCTTTAAAGAAAAGAAGAAAAGTTTATTTATTTTTTTCTTCTTTAGTTGTTTTCTTCGGAGAAGTGTGTAGGGGGAGTTGATAGGAGCGGCTTCCAATATTTACGGAATGTTATGAAAGCGAATACAGTAAGTAAGGGCAAGGCGTTTAGTCATCAAGAAATAACACCAGTGTGCCTTGCTCTATTTTATAAAAGTACTTTAGTTCAATATCGAACCAAAGTGCGAGACGTGCTTCTCAACCCTAAGTTTCTATCATTGCTATAGCCTGTTTTCAGTTCTCATTCGTTTAAGTTGTATTGGCATCCTAGGTTAACAAGTGGTTTTATGAAGGCTAATCAAAAAAATTATTAGTAGTCAATTCTGTTTTGTTGACGAACATACGTTCTAAGTTGTAAAGTATATTTATGGTAATAATAGTAGGTGGTTACTGCCACTTGGAAATTACTTAAGTATTGTAAAAAAATTAAAACTAAGGAGCTGTTGAATGATGTCAATTAGTTTGAACCCGTATTTTGTTTTTGACGGTAACACGAGAGAAGCGGTCCATTTTTACGAGAAAGCGCTTGGCGGGAAAGTGATGGGTATTATGACGTTCGGAGATATGCCAGCGGACCCGAATTATCCGTTGACGGATGAAATGAAGAGTCGCGTTATGCATGCACACTTGAAAGTCGGAGAAGCAGATCTCATGTTCAGCGATACGTACGAAGGCATGGAATATCAGCCAGGCAATATGATTCAAATAGCTATTCATCCCAAAGAAGAAGGTAGAGCTAGAGAAATCTTCGCTGCTTTGGAAGACGGTGGACAAGTCATTATGCCTCTTCAGAAGACGGATTGGAGCCCCTTGTATGGGCAAGTAAAGGACAAGTTCGGCGTTACTTTCCAAGTGAACGTCCCAGGAGAGTAACCGCATTATTAGCAAAAAGACTTCAAGCTTCACCTACAAACAAAGCCTTCTGTTCGCGAATGGACAGGAGGCTTACTCAGTTACAAATACCATGTTTATATGGATAATGAGTAAATCATACGAGGCCAAGCTTCTTCGCGGATGTATTCCCCGCTCACTCGAAAAAATCCTCACACCGCCGCCCGAGTCTCAGCCCTTTGCTATAGTATCCGACACTGTCTCTAGAGCCTCGTTCTCTAGTAGAAGAAGATGCAACGTTCTCATCCCTACGCCAACCTCTGGACATCAGAGCTTACTGCCGTATCCAAGGGAGTGTCATGGGGGCGAGACCGCATGGGAGTAGGTCGGAAGAGGTTAAGTGGAGAGTATGCAAGTGTAGTTAGGGCATACGCTTTTGGAGGCTGTCCTGAGAGTGTCCTGCTGATGTCCTTCGCCGTGTCCTTTGCCCCTTCCTTAGCTTAAGGTGTGAGTGGGTGGTTGTTGGTTGGGTGGTTAGCCGTGAGACTTAGCTGATGAAATGGTGGATTTATGACTTATGCTAGGACATGATTATGTGTCTCTGTGTCCCTCGGGATGTCCTTGGCTCATGAAGAGGAGCTGAGAAGCTATACCTCGTTGTCTCCCCCATAGCTTGAGCCCAAAACAGCAGATCTTGTTGCTTCGTTCCACGAGTGTCGTGAAGATAGGTATGAGAATGGGACTCTACAACTCTTTTTCAAAAGTAATTATTAAAAGTGTTATAACTTAGGGGTTATGGAGCAGATTCTTTTTGAATTAACAAAATGGAGAATTGAGGGTTCTCCATAATCGAGTCGAAGTATATTTAAATAATTACAATGAGGAAGATTCCTACCGTGATTATTTAGGGGTGTGGCCGGAGGTGTAGAAACAGTAAAGGAGAAGGCCGTTGCTTATCTCAATAGACAGGCTTACTCGAAAATTAGTTTGTGGACGGATAGTTTAACTGTTTTCCTCGCATGTGATTTTTCCTCTCACTCAGGAAGCCCTCTGCGTAGCAAGCGCACGTGTTTCCTCTATATGTATAGTGCAAGTTTCCACAAAAGGGGTGGTTTAGGTTGAACTATCCTCCTTCAATGAAAGAAGAGACCATTTCACAACTCATAGGAGAAGGAACCTATACAGCAGGTCCACCTTTACTATCTATCATCATTATAGAAAAACTAATAGTTTTTAACAGTCACATTATTGTCAAAAGGGTAAAGCTTTCTTAATGTCGAAGCTATTTATAAAAGAGGAGGGAGCTACATGGAACGTAAATCGAAGCTATTATCACTATTAGATGATGAATATTTTGCAGTGGGTTTGATTGAAGTTAAGTGGGGAGTCCTAATAGACGATTTTGATGATGCAGCTATTTTTGTGGTTTTTATTTTTCGTGATCGAGTAGAGGCGTATTTCAGTCTTTACGATGAAGAAGCTCCGTACCGTAATTATTTAGGGAAAGGTGTAGCCGAAGATATAGAAACAGCGAAAGAGTATGCACTTGCTGATTTGGATAGACAAGTACATTTGAATATTCATTAATATTTCGTTGTTCTCTTCGTAGAAGCAGTTCTGCTTACATATATAGTGAAAACACTAAAAAAGGAGTGACGCAGATGGAACAACAGGATATTCTAGCAAGAATGATTAACATTGTTCCTTATCGAAGGCGCCTTTATGAGTTAGTGAAGTACGATGTGTTTTGGCATAGATATGATGGGAAGTTAAAAGAGAAGTATGATAAAACGTTATGCGGTGAAATTTTCAGGTCCTCTTTGGAATTTGTAGAGAATGAAAATTACGTATGTGATAACATGAGGAAATTGGAGAATTTACCGATTTGTCCAGATTGCTTAAAAATTTGGTATGAAGAGCTAGAGAACGATTTTGATAAAAATCAAAATCTAGGTCGCTTTGAATTAGCTTTATCGGGGGAACACGCATTTTTTCTAAGACTATTTATAAGAACTAAAGGTTATGACGCTTTAAATGATCTTATAAATGATTGGATTTATCAATTTCTGATTGAAAATAATTTACTCGAAAAAGTGAGAGATGTATATATGGAAGAGGAAGGTGTGTGATTAGTAGCTGCAGCATAAGTATTCGTACCCCGCTTACCACAAACATCGTTATCTACCGTTTCATTTGAAGAATATATGTATTAAATGAGTAAGTTGCCCCTTTTTATTGCCGTGGTGCTAGTAACATTATAGAAATACCAACTAGGCATATACCTGCTCCATCCCCACAAGAAAGCACGATAAATACTCCTCTATAGGCAGCATAAACTCTATCGAATGGAATGATTGAAATGTAACAATAACACCATATAAACCCAAAGTTATACCTCCAAAGAACGCCTAATAAAAAGGCTTTCCTTACTTTAACCATAACTAAATTAGATATCCTCCGTCTATTTCAGCAATTCTTGCGAGTATAAATAGTACAATTGTAGAAATCATTTAAATCACGTTCTTAAGAGTTTTATTCAGTAGAGTTATTATAACGTAACAGTGTTCGATGCTTACGTTAGTTTAAACAAGAGTCTATATAAATATTTCATTGAGGTTCCCTATGAAGCCGTACGTGTTTTCTCCGCCCCTTTTTTATTCGAAGAAGCAATTTACTCGTCATACAGCTAGAAGTTCATTCATAGAAGCAAAAGTAAGGAAGAAAACAACCTTTCTTCTAAACAAGAAAAATTGTTTTCTTCTTTTCTTGTTTAGAGGGTTCCTTCGCAGAACCCTTCTGTATACTAATAACAAAGTTATTTAACTTACAATAAAATCATTTAAAACAATGTGAGTCATTCTATTCCACAATCGGGACAGATTGTTGAACAACACCTTTTAAGAAAATTGGATATATAGTGAAGGGTTTGAGATTTTTAGTATATAAGTAAGCGTCAAATATTCCCCACCTACAATTTAAACAATAAAGAAGAAATTGATAAAGTCTTGCCGTGGTCAACGGATTTACCGTCTAGATGCAGAGTGCCGAAAAAAAGTGAAGTAAACAAAAAATAAATCCAAAATCAACTTTTATTGTATATTTTGGAGTTACTTTACGTTTACGGACAAACTGTAGCCACACTGTAGCAACACTCGAACTGAACTTAAACGGCTTTTTATTTCTGTTGTATATTGTCAGGTTAATAAGAAGAAATCGTTCGATATAATCGCTTTATCGTTTCGATGTGTAAGGCTTCATGGTAAAAGCTGAACAAAAGTACCTCACCAACTGTATAAAACGTAATGCCCATACGATTTGTAAATGGGGTTGACAACTTATCATGAAAACGCCCTGGAATAAAATTTTTTATTCTCGCTTTTTGTTCCGTCAAGATCTCGGCAATCTCGTCAAATGATGGCGGAGTTTCGTCCCATTCTGCCGGTTTCGTTCCAGCACTAAAAAGTCGTTCATAATCTCTCGGAATCTTCATCTCTTCACCTAAAAGTCCAAATACAAGTTTTTCCTGTATAAATGCGATGTGCCCAAAGTTCCAACGAATATTGTTGTTAAAACCTTTTGGAATGGTATCTGAAATTTCTTCCGGAATTTTCTTTAACGTTTGCTCAGTTATGCTACGTACTGTTTCCATATGGTGAATAATGGTTTGTTCCAAGAATAAGCCCTCCTTTTATTAATTATCTCTGTATAGCCAATTCATGGTCTTCACGTCTTTTTCCTACTATTAGGAATAATTTTATTCATCCTGGAAAATATGCTGATCTTATACTGTTAAAAATAGAAGCGATCGTATATTTCCTGTTCTATTCTTTACGTCCAGTATAGAACTACTTCAGAAGAGAATTGGGACGATGCAAAAACAATTTATTTAGTATTCCATTGAGTGATTGGAAAAAATGAATGATAGGGCAGGTGTTTTGATCCGTTCCTGCTTTTATAATTTTCATAGTGATAGTAGAAAGCAGGTCTATTTTATATGAAAAAAACAACCGTACTTCAAAATGGCATAGTTTATAGTGAGGATAAAATTTATGCAGGAGGCTTTCTGTCATTTCAGGATGGAAAGATAAAGGATGTAGGACAGGAAATGATGGACAGAGTAGCATCCCATGAAGTGATTCATCTGCCTGATTCCTATCATGTGATTCCAGGAATGATTGATGTTCATATACATGGAGCGAATGGGGCGGATACAATGGATGCAACCTACGATTCATTGAAAAGGATAGCGAATGTGTTGCCTCGGGAAGGAGTCACGAGCTTCTTAGCTACAACAATGACCCAAGAGCGAGATAAAATTGAGAATGCTTTACGAAATGCAGCTCAATATATTCAAAATCAACAACCTGATGGTCATGCGGAATTGCTTGGTGTTCACTTGGAAGGCCCATTCATATCAGAAAAAAGAGCAGGAGCACAACCGGTAGAATGTATTCTAAAGCCGGACTTGCAAATGTTTTTACGATGGCAGGAAATAGCTTTAGAATCAATCAAAATGGTCACAATTGCACCAGAGTTAGAGGGAAGTCTAGAGCTAATCAACTATCTCAGCAAGCATGGTGTCATTGCTTCAATTGGACATACTGATGCAACGTATGAGGAAGTACTTCAAGGAATTCAAGCTGGAGCAAGTCATGCCACCCACCTTTTTAATGGAATGAGAGGGCTTCATCATCGTGAACCGGGAGTGGTAGGAGCGGTACTACTTCATGATGAAGTAAGTGCTGAATTAATAGCGGACGGCATTCACGTTAGACCGGAGCTCGTGAAGTTAACCTATTTGCAAAAGGGAAGAGAGAAGGTTATGTTAATTACAGATGCCATGAGAGCTAAGTGTCTTGGAGATGGACTTTATGATCTCGGGGGACAAAAAGTTACCGTTCAAACTGGAAGAGCGACACTATATGATGGAACGTTGGCTGGGAGTGTCCTCAAAATGACTGATGCAGCGAGAAATACGATGAAGTTTACTGGTTGTTCAATTCAAGATATACTTTATATGACATCCGTTAATCCAGCAAAACAGTTAAATATATTTGATCGAAAAGGGAGCCTTTCACTAGGTAAAGATGCTGATGTTGTTGTTTTGGATGAGCAATTGGAAATTGTTATGGCCTTTTGTCGTGGTCAACTAGCTTATTGTCGAAACTGACATTGTTTCATTATAATCTCCTTTTTATAAAAGCATCCAGGTATATCGTTATGAAACGGTATTTTCAGGATGCTTTTTTATGAGATTAATATTTGTGTCACTCGTTATCATCATTTATGACGAGTGACACAAAAGTTTAGACACTCCTATACTACAACTCTGGTTATCAGAGAATGTAGCTTTTGTGGATTTTGACTAAAGTTTGTTCATGAATCCCGTTGACATCAACAGGAATTTGGATATCAATTTTAAAGTTTAGAAGAGGTTGTGAATATAGCTTTGATATAAAAATGAAACGTTTTGAAAGTTTAAATGTTGATAAAAAGTAAATCTTTTTACGGGGCTTTTCTAAAAATCGATATTTGATTGATTTTTAGAAAAGCCCCAGTTTTTT
Organism: Ureibacillus sp.; assembly: GCA_035555915.1. GTDB lineage: Bacteria > Bacillota > Bacilli > Bacillales_A > Planococcaceae > Ureibacillus. The sequence goes on from DATMGC010000009.1 coordinate 6,837, forward strand.
GTAACGGTAGTTATTTTATCTTTTCATTTTTGCATAGAAGGAGTGCTATTTAAACTAGTGATGGAGTTAGTACAAATAAAATATGATTTGTTTCATCACTTTTGTTCAAAAATCGATGTTTAACATTGGGTGGAATACGCACTACATCCCCTTCATCTAAAAAGTATTCAGTGCCTTCCAATTCAACATACGATTGACCTTTCATGACGACAGCAATTTCTTCTTTGTCGTCGTGTGAATAGTGGCTTTCCGTAGTGGTTGCGTGTGCATTTAAATCCATCATTAAGAGTTCGATACGTGCTTTCATAAAATCTGGAGTTAACACATCATAGACAATATGGTCGTTATTTTCCCGATACACCTTCTTCCGATCTTTCTTTCTAGAAATTAGTGAATCGGTATCAATATCGTTAATGAAAAGCGTAAACAATGGTACATTCAATGCTCTTGCAATCAATTCTAGTACACTTAGCGAAGGATTTGCTTGTCCTCTTTCAATTTGGCTAATAAGCGAAGTACTGATTCCTGCATAATCGGCAAATTCACGAATTGTCATATCGTTTTTCTTACGATAACTTAATACTGTTTGACCAAGACGATAATTAATCATGGTAAAAACCCCCTTACACGATAATGTATATTTCATTCCTTTTGTGCTGACATAGTGAACATAAGCGATTAGTACTTTCTTAAATTACATAAAAATTTTATTATTATAAACAAAGAATCGGAGGATATAAAATTGCAATCATTAATTACTTCTTATGTAATTTTATTTTTTGGCGTATTTGCATTATCAACTTCAGCAATCTTTGTAAAGTTAGCAGATGCACCTGCGACAATCACGGCGTTCTATCGGCTGTTTTTTGCAACAATAATGCTTTTGCCATTTTTATTAATAAATAAAAAGAATCGGCATGAATTATATTCATTGTCAAAAAAACAATGGGGATTGGGGCTATTATCAGGCTTATTTCTAGCAGCTCATTATGTATTATGGTTTGAATCATTAAATTACACTTCTGTAGCAAGTTCGACGGTTATCGTTACATTGCAGCCACTTTTTTCGATGGTTGGTGGCTATTTTCTATTTAAAGAGCGATTCAGTAATGGTGCTGTAATAGGTTGTCTGGTAGCGATTGCCGGAAGTATCATTATTGGATGGCAAGATTTTAAAATTAGTGGACAAGCTTTATTTGGTGACATACTAGCCTTTATTGCGGCGGGGGTTATTACAGCTTATTTCTTTGTAGGCCATCATGTTCGTAAAAAGCTATCTCTTATTCCATATTCAGTTATTGGCTATGGGAGCAGTACATTACTTTTAGGTGTTTTTGCCTTTAGTCAGCAAACACCCTTTTTCAATTATTCTGTACAAACATGGTGGTCATTTATTGGATTAGCGTTTATTGCAACAATTTTAGGGCAAACAATTTTTAATTGGTTGTTGAAATGGCTTAGTACTTCAGTTATTTCAATGAGTATATTAGGAGAAACCATTGGAACTTGTATACTCGCTTATTTCATTTTGGATGAGGTTATTTCTTTACAACAAGGTATGGGTATCGTAATCATTTTAATGGGTCTAGCATTATTTTTACTACAGCAAAGAAATAAAGAAAAATAATGTAGGTTAATTGGTGGTTAGAAGAAAGAATATCTCTTAAAGTTCTCCACGCAGCAGCCGCCCGAGTCTCCTCCGACACCGACCTCCTGCTACCGCATCCGGCGCGGTCTCCAGAGCCCCGAGCTCTAGTCGAGGAAGTATTCTTGCAAGCATACTCATCCTGCAGCCATGCCGAAGTTCATTCACAGAAGTCCCGCCCCGCATCGCTACATGGATGCAACCACAAGGAAGAAAACAACCTTTCTTCTAACAAAGAAAAGTTGTTTTCTTCTTTTCTTGTTTCGAAGGTTTCCTCGTAGAAGCCTTATCGGTTCATTCAAAGAAGTCTCTTAAGCAGTAAGTCCGCGCCAATCTCCTTCACCGCCACCCTCAGCTAAAGCTTCAGGTTGGGGCTCCAGAGCTTGCCGCTCGGTTTACTCGAAGAAGCTAATCTTGGAAGCTTATTCAACCTGCAGCCATGCTGCCGCCTATTCAAGAAGATTCACCCGCATACCTGCATGGGAGCAACAGCAAGGAAGAAAACAACCTTTCTTCTAACAAAGAAAAGTTGTTTTCTTCTTTTCTTGTTTCGAAGTTTTCTTCGTAGAAGCATTTTCCGCTCACTCGAAGAAGATCCCGCGCAGAAGCCGCCCGAGTCTCCTCCGACATCGACCTCCTGCTGTCGCATCCGTCACGGTCTCCAGAGCCCCGTGTTCTAGTCGAGGAAGTTATATCAGCAAATTCATTATGTGGCCATGCTACAGATTATTCATAGAAATCTAACTTATTAAATAACCTATAATCTTATTCTCCGGTGTGATATTTATGGTAAAATATACCTATATTTTAAAATGGGGGGATAAATAAACGTGAAAAAAATCCTGATGGCTGCTATTCTCTTTTTATTGTTAGCGACAATTGATGTTTCCTATCAAATTCAAACAACAGTTTATGCTAAAACAAGCAGTACTCAAAGTTTAGTAGATAAGCAACTAGCAGTTGTGAAAAAACAAAAAATTTCTGGTTATAAATTTTATGAAGCATATCCTGTTAAGTTTACCGGAAAAGATATCCCAGAAATCGTGGTTTCTAGTTATGGATTCGAGAAAGGGACCGACATCATTGATAAGTCGCTCTTACAAGTGTACCAGTATGATAAAACTAAGAAGAAATGGAAAGTTGTTAAGAAGTTTATTAGTAAAAACGAAATGTACACATATAGACCTTTAGGGTTTATAACAAAGGGGAAATTACTAGACGATAAGAAGGAGCAATTAGTTGTAGGGCATATATGGGGAAGTGATTTTTCTCTTACTCCAATCGTCTATGGATCGACTGATGGAAAAACGATTAAAACATTAATTCCTGCGGGAAGTAAGGGCTTTGTTGATGGAACGGCTATAATTAAAAATAAAGAATTGTTTTTCGTAGACTTCCTATCTACTGTTTCTGAAAGATATGTTTATAAAAAGGGGAAGTTTGTTCGATATAAAGGTACAGGAGCAGACGATCGTAAAATAGTTGGAAAAGCAAAACATATTCTTATGTTGGAAAAAAGAAATGGGACTTCCCACTTAATCGGCAATAAAAACATTAAAATGAAAGTGGGAGAAAGTTTCTCTATTATTCGAAAAAACAAAACTGATAGCTCGACTTATATATCTAGACTGTATGCCTCACCAAGTGTTATACCAGGTCGAGGTGGTCCACTTGAAAATATCGGAGGTGCACTTAAAGCAGTTAAGCCAGGGAAATTTGAAATGGGTATTTTACTCGAAGATACATTTGGACCTGCGCCTAATATTCAAATAACTGTTGTAAAATAAAAGTAATCCACGCAGCCATGCTGACGTCCATTTAAGAAGCATCCCCCGTATACTGCATAGAAGCAAAAGTAAGTAAGAAAACAATCTTTCTTCTAAACAAGAAAAGTTGTTTTCTTCTTTTCTTGTTTAGAAGAAATTTTCGCTGAAGCCTTCTGTATACTAACAACAAGGTTATTTAACTTACAATAAAATTATTTAAAACAATGTGAGTCATTCTATTCAACAATCAGGCCGGATTGTTTAGTAATGCTTAGTGGGGTAAATGGATATTGTGAATAAATGTACTTAAGCTAAATGGCAGTTTAGTGGAAGAATGTTTATCATAAAATACCATTGTTATTATCGTAATTATACCTATAAAATTAAGCAAATCTATCCTATGAGAGAGTGAAAAACTTGAAGCATAATCGACTTTTATTCTTGGCGTTAGCAAGTAGCATATTGGTTATTTTAATTGCGTTTTTTCAATGGTATTTGATTGATATAATAACCGAATTTTTAATGCTGCCCATTTGGTTACTGACATTTGGGTTTTTTATTTTCATTACAGTGAAGACCATTATGAATTTATTTAAAAATAAGGATTGGAAGCCGTTCACCATACAGATATTAACTATCTTATTGTGGCTTTTCTTTCCTTTTACTCAAGTTATGTTAGATTTGGACTTCAAAATGAATAAATCAGAAAGAAAAGAAGTAGTGGAAATGGTGGAAAACGGTACTCTTAAACCAAATGTTTCATACGATTCATCACTTATTCTATTACCTAAAAAATATGAACAACTATCTAAAGGTGGTGGAGAAATCGTTATTGAAAAAAACGGTGACCTGGTTTTGTTCTTCACATACCGTGGAATGTTAGATAATTTCTCTGGATTCGTATATTCACCTAATGATAAAAAGCCAAATCAAAGTGATTTTGATGGAGATTTTAAACAAATAGAAAAGTTAGATGAAAATTGGTATTTTGTAGGTTCTTATTAAGCTAACGGAGTGCGATAGTTGAAGAAGGATCAGGTGGTTTATACAATAAGGACCGTTTCAGTTATTCCATTAAAGGGCGTGGTTGTTTAATACAACTTAGATTTTTAAACGACTTTATTGTTATATTTTTGAGTGTAGTGAAGTGTCTTACATCAAAAATTAAACAACTATACTTTTAACCCCATCCTAAATTTAGAACGGGGTTATGCTTGTTTGAGCTTTTAAAATTAAATAACTTTATTTTCATTTTACACATTCCCCGCTGACTCGAAGAAGTTCTCCACGTGGAAGCCGCCCGCGTCTCCTCCGACATCAGCCTCCTGCTATCGCATCCGGTGCGGTCTCCAGAGTCTTGTGCTCTAGTCGAGGAAGCCATTCTTGCAAGAAGATTCAACATGTAGCCATGCTGACGCCTATTCAAGAAGCTGCTCCCGCATACCTGCATGGAAGCAACAGCTAGGAAGAAAACAACCTTTCTTCTAACGAAGAAAAATTGTTTTCTTCTTTTCTTGTTTAGAAGGTTTCTTCGTGGAAGCTACATAGATCTCTTCCGTCCCCGATTCATCAATGCTTTCGATTGACAAGAAAATTTTTCTTTAGTGCATATAGTTAACGTATTATGCAATAATCTATTTTTCTATGAGCATTATCTATGTTACTCTTATTTAATTGCAATTTTATATAATGAACGAATACTAGAGAGAGCAGGTACATTATGATTTATATCTTTTGGTTAATCTACTTAGGAATTCTAGCTACAGCTGCAATTGGATTTCTCATAAAGGGCGGTTATAAAACGACTGTTACTAAATTGGATTTTGTGTTCTCTATAATTACCTGGATAGGTTTATTTGGCTATGTTACAAATAACCAGATTCTTACCCCGTTTGTATGGAAATTTGTATTTGTAGGTGGATTATTATGGGATGTTATTTTTAGTTTCAAAAAATTTAATGAAGAGGTAACCGATGAAGAGATACCAAAATTCATTAAACCAATAATTATTGTGATTACACTGATTATCTGTGTTGGTCCTTTATACTATGGATTATTTAATTATGCTTTTAAATAATGAAGAGTATTGAATTTTGATATTAATAAACGAAGAAAAGATGAAACATTGATTTCTTCTTTTCTTTTTATTTGTGTTTTTTGTTGAAACTGTACAAGCCTTTATTGAAATTTAATACTGCACACTTCGAACAAATTATCTACTGTAATAAAGTTAATCTTGGAATATACTATTATAAATAGGTTAACAATGTTAATCTATGTTAAATTCCGAGATTTTTAGAATGAACAGTATGAAACTATTATAGGAGATTCCTAAAATGAAAAAGAAAATGAACTATTTAATCTTACTTTTAATGACCATCTTTATAGTTGGATGTACCAACGTAGAAGATGCATCCAATACGGATATAAAAACAGATCCACAGGAAGTAACCACAGTTAAAACAAATACAAATAATGAAAAAGAAGAAAATGTCACTACGGTTGTTGATGAACCGGTAGTAGAGGAAACACCAACCCAATCAAATAATGAACGTTTCTCGGGATACAAACTTATTGAAGTTGATGGTGGTGATTTGTCTGGATATCGTGAAACTAACGTCGTCATTGACATTGGTTTTGGGGACCGAAAGTATTGGGCCTTCACGAATGAATTTGGGCAACTGGTCCGTGTCATTGCTGACGAAATCGTTCTACAAGATGACCGTACCGAACCTGTAACATCGTCTGGCAGATACTACGCTGATGAAGCAAAAGTGCCTGGTGTCGAGAGATCAGATTTAGATGAAGGACATATCATTGCAGATTCTCTTGGTGGGGTATCAAACGCTTATAATATTACTCCACAAGATAGTACGCTTAACCGACATGGTAATCAAGCATATATGGAAGACGCTATTCGTAAAGCTGGTGGAGCTACTAATTTTGAAGCAATTATCACATATCCTAATACGGAAACGCAGATTCCTTCTCATTACAAGTACACTTACACTTTAAAAGGGAATAAAATTGTAGATGAGTTTGATAACGGCAACCCTGATGAAATAAATAAATCTCTAGGATTAACTGAAAGTAAATCAACTAACTCAAATAAGTCAACAAGTTCTAATAAGTCCAATGCTTCGAATGGCACTGAAGATATTTCTAGCGTTGATACAGATGGAAATGGACAAGTGACGATTAAAGAAGCAAAAGCAGCAGGCTTTAGTATGCCAATAACGAGTGATCATTGGTTATACCCATATATGGATGATCGAGATAATGATGGTATGGTAGGGGAATAAGCACCAAGAACTCAAGGCAAATTAAATGAATGAAATAAACGGATGACTTTACAGAAACAATTGGGCGCGATTGTTAAATAAAACTTAGATTTTCAAACAACTTTATTGTTAGATTTTTTAGTATAGTGAGGTTTCGTAAATTAATAATTAAACAACTATATTTTTAACCCCGTCCTAATTTGAACGGGGTTATGCTTGTTTGAGCTTTTAAAATTAAATAACTTTATTCTCATTTTGCACATTCTCCGCTCACTCAAAGAAGATCTTTACGCAGCCACCGCCCGAGTCTCCTCCGACACCGGCCTCCTGCTATCACATCCGGCGCGGTCTCCGGAGCCCCGCGCTCTAGTCGAGGAAGCATTCTTGCAAGTAAATTCATTATGCAGCCATGCTGACGCCCATTCAAGGAGTATCTCCCGCATACCTGCATGGAAGCAAAAGCAAGGAAGAAAACAACCTTTCTTCTAACAAATAAAAGTTGTTTTCTTCTTTTCTTGTTTCGAGGGTTTCGTCGCAGGAGCATTCTCCGCTCATTCGAAGAAGACCCCGCGCAGTAGCCGCCCGAGTCTCTTCCGACACCGGCCTCCTGCTATCGCATCGGGCGCGGTCTCCAGAGCCCCGTGCTCTAATCGAAGAAGCAAGTCTTGCAAGCATACTCATCCTGCAGTCATGCTGCCGCCCATTCAAGAAGCCTCTCCCGCATACCTGCATGGAAGCAACAACAAGGAAGAAAACAACCTTTCTTCGAAACAAGAAAAGTTGTTTTCTTCTTTTCTTGTTTCGAAGGTTTCCTCGCAGAAGCATTCTCCGCTCACTCGAAGGAGATCTCCACGCAGTAGCCGCCCGAGTCTCTTCCGACATCAGCCTCCTGCTATCGCATCCGGCACGGTCTCCAGAGCCCCGTGCTCTAGTCGAGGAAGCATTCTTGCAAGCTTATTCAACCTGCAGCTATGCTGCCGCCCATTCAAGAAGCCCCTCCCGCATACCTACATGGAAGCAAGTTCAAAGGCAGCCCGCGCCAATCTCCTCCACCGCCACCCTCAGCTAAAGCTTCAGGTTGGGGCTCCAGAGCTTGCCTCTCGTTTTACTCGAAGAAGCTCAGAAGAATCTTCTATAAGTACACTATCCTCTAGTCAAGGTTCGGGTAGTATTTTTTGAGAAGGGCACTCAAAAAATCTCCACCCTTTTCTCCTTGACTAAAGGATTTTGGCAGGTAGAGTCTTGTTACCAAGCCGAGCATACTCAAAACGGGAATGAAGTTAACTCGGCTTGGTCTGTCCATTATACCTGCCAAACCGTTTGATCTTTCGTCTCTAGTGTGCTTTTTCAATGAATAGAGAGACGTTTTAAAGAACCAGCCTCGCACCTCAAAACAGGGGGGGATTACCTTTCTCCGCTCGCTCAAACAAGGCGCCCTCCGGCTAAGAAAGCCTATCACATGGCCCACTCAAACCAAAAGACTACGGGTCACCAGTGAATGTAGAATCAGCTAATATCCCTCTATCAATGCTTTAAATCTTATGTCAACTTCTAAAATAGTACATTTTTACCGTATTTTATGTATAAAAACAAAGAATTTTGAAGGAAAGTAGGTCTTTGTGTCGAAGTTTGAAAGTGAAAGACCTCTTTTTTTCTTCTTTTTTCTTCTTGCAACTTTTTATTATTTATCTTCAATTCTTTTATTTTTTACCTCAAAAAGTACAAGATTCTAAATTTCTAATCAAATAAAAAAGAAAACCCCTATATGAGTTTGGCCGCTCCAGGAGTTTTCCGAAAATACTAGAAGGAATCGCATCCCCCTATATGCATATATACGGACAAATTTTATCATATATACTTGCGATTGTCCTTCTTTAGTAGGAGGATTTTTTGTCATGCAAAATTTAAATACGGTGGAAAGCTATGCGCTTGACGAAGCGAAACGGCACGTGCTGTTCCATCATCATAAAGCGTCTGGATGGATCACTTTTGCTAAGAAGGAGGGTGATGGATCTTGGAAGCAATATCACTATCAACCTGCAGAATTGGCTTCAGAGTTGCCTAATTGGCTCGGGGATAATATTTTCTTTAGCCAAAATACATTCTTTAAGCCACAGCGTCGTATTGAAAATATAAAGCAATTACGGGCTTTATACGTCGATATAGATTGTCATAACTTGAATTATGATCCCCATTGGGTGGCAGAAAAGTTGAATTTAGAAGTATTTCAGGAGGACATTCCATCTCCGAATTTTATTATATTTTCCGG
>DATMGC010000010.1:0-92637 GCA_035555915.1 Ureibacillus sp.
AGTTTTGGTAAGTGTATTTGATAATTATTGATTTCTAAAAAATAAAAAATCCTCCGAATCCTCGCGGGGTATATTTTTATTATTCCACCATCGAGTGCGATTGTTGAGTGATGGTTAGAATAAAATAAAAATTTTATTTTACATAAAAAATCACCTCGATATAACAATGTTGAGGTGATTCTTATGTTGCCAACAAAAGAGCAACTCATACAACATCTATCTGATAAAATGACAAATCAAGATATAGCCACAATTTATAATATTACCTTTCAGAAAGTGCTCCAGCTTATAAGGAAATATAAACTTAACCAAAAAGAACTCAGAAAAGTAGATAAATATATTGTTTATGAACATTGGCTAAATGGAGAAGTTATATTTGTAGGAAGTGGTGTTTGGTATAGATGTAGAAGGTCTTCTAATAGAAGAAACTCAGAATACAGACGGTTAATGGAGCAAAGTAAAATAGTGTATAAGTTTGTAGGCGAATTTACTAGTAGAGATGAAGCTTATAAATATGAAGCTGAACTTATAAAAAAGTATAAACAAATAAACCAAGCAAGATTTAATAAACAGATAAGCACTTGACTGTTTTTGGTAGTAAAGGCATAATTATTAGTAATCGAATGCACCGATTTTAACTAAATAATATAAATACTGAAATTGCTTATACTGGTAAGAAGAACATATCGGTTACTGACTCAAAATCGTGTTCCTTCTGGAGTGTCGGTTCGACCCCGACCACCGGTATCATATCACTGCTTGCCAATGCAGTAAAATCAACGTTTCTTACACTATGTAAGAAACGTTTTTATTTATCTCCTATAGGATTCTTACAAAAAAAATCGTGTATATTCCCCCTGTCATAAACAAGGAGAAGTTTGGCAAGGTGTATAAACGAATTATCTATATAGGATTTTCAATCATTCCTTACATTAGTATAGGAGATTCATTTCCAAACGACACTCTTTTCATTTCTTGTTATTGTCTAATTCATAAATTAATAAAGCCAGTGAGAATGAGGTGAACTAGTAGTGAGAAGAGAAAAGGAAATGTTTGATTTAATAATAGGAGTTGCACAAAGGGATGATAGAATCAGGGCAGTCTATATGACGGTTCAAGAACCAATCCTAATGTTGAAAAGGATATCTTTCAGGATTTCGATATAGTTTATGTAGTAGAGGAAACAGCCTCATTCATACATGATGACAAGTGGTTTGAAATTTTTGGTGAATTATTAATGAAACAAGAACCCGATAAAATGTACAAACAAATTGGTTTGCACATGGATTTTGAACGTTCTTATGGTTATTTAATGCTTTTTAAAGATGGTAATCGTATCGACCTTCGTATTCAAACAAAAGAAGCTACGTTAGAAGGGTATCTTAGTGATAAACTTACTGTTCCGTTATTAGATAAGGACAATATTTTACCAGTTATATCTCCTCCTACAGATATAGATTATCATGTAAAAAAGCCAACAGAACCGATGTTTATAAGTTGTACCAATAATTTTTGGTGGTGTTTACAAAACGTTGCAAAAGGAATTTGGCGCGATGAATTACCATACGCAAAACAAATGTTTGAATATATAACTAGGACAAATCTGGACGAGATGGTATCATGGTGGATTGGCTCTAGACATAACTTTAAAGTTTCAACTGGAAAGATGGGTAAGTATTTTAAAAAATATCTACCAGCATCATATTGGGAAATGTATGAAAAAACCTATTCTAATAATAATTATAGAGACTTCTGGGATTCAATTTTTGTCACTTGCGATTTGTTTAGAATTTTAGCAGAAGATGTTGCTGATCATCTATTATTTACATATCCAATCGATGACGATACAAACATGACTAAATTTCTTAAACATGTTAGAGAATTACCAGTTGATGCAAATGAAATTTATTAATTATCTATTTATAATAGTTAGTTCACTTAATTACGAAATATACATATGATATTGATGTTGCTCCATAAGAAGTGAAAATAGGATAGAGTTATTTGGTTCAAAAGTACAGACTGTAAATGAAATGCAATTTCCTAATGAAAGAATATTTCTTTTCTTTTCGGTTAATCTAAGATTGGCTATGAAATAATGTGAATGCTTATTGTCGTGCACGAAAGTGGTATCGACATTTGGCATTAACAATTATAGTAGTCAAAATGACGATACTTATACGGAGGTGTACTAATGGTTAAAGACTCACATCCAGATAACAAGAGAAAGATTAAGGAACAACCAAAAATTCCTGATGAGCAAAGAAGAAATAAAGGTTCATCAACAGCTCGCCATCAAAATTAATACACCTCACATAAGTATGAGAGACAGGGTACTACCTACGTATGCCCTGTCTTTAATTTTTTCACTTCTAAACCTCTTCTAATATCTAATTCCTAAAAAATCCTTCTAACTATAATCAATACAATATCCATTTAATTGAAACTTCTGCGTTTATTTATTTTTATTTTTCAATCTAAAAAGTGGGCAACTATTCTATCATTACATCAAAAATATATAAAATTACAAAGCTACGACTAGAAAAATAGTATAAAAAAGTTGAAAATAGTAATAAAGCAATTTAATAGTAATAAAATATTATAAGAGGGATTTTTTAGTATTTTGCACTTAGGAGGAGATTAAGTGAAAGTGGTTACAAAAGGGACGATGTTATGGGAACCATCGAAGCAACAGATTGAAAACTCCACTATTAATCGTTTTATGAAATGGGTTAATGAAGAGAATGGACTAGCGATTCAAACTCCCAATGAGCTTTGGAAATGGTCAGTAGATGAGCTAGAACAGTTTTGGGAGAATATTTGGAAGTATTGTAAAGTGAAATCTCACTCTCCTTACTCTAAAGTGTTAGAATCAAGAAAAATGCCAGGTGCTAAATGGTTTACTGGGGCAACTGTCAATTATGCAGAGCATGTATTTCGAAATAGTAGAGAAGATCGACCAGCCTTAATCTTTAAATCGGAGACTGTTTCATATAGAGAAGTAAGCTGGAAAGAACTTCATGAAAAAACAGCGATGGTTAGACAATATTTAATCAAACTGGGTGTTAAAAAGGGAGACCGTGTAGTTGCGTATATGCCTAATATACCGGAAACGGTTATTGCATTTTTAGCTTGTGCAAGTATGGGGGTTATTTGGTCCGTTTGTTCACCTGATTTTGGAACAGGTAGTGTTATTGATCGATTTAAGCAGATTGAGCCAACAGTTTTATTTGCAGTAGATGGGTATTCTTATAATGGAAAGCTACATGACAAGCTAGAAAGTGTTAAAGAGTTACAAGCAGAATTACCTACATTAACTAAGACAATTCTATTTCCCTATATACAAAGTGAGAATAAGATTCTGGACACTGCCAAAACAGTTTATTGGGACGATATGTTATTACAAGAAAAGGCAAATCTTACTTTTGAGGCTGTACCTTTTGATCATCCTTTATGGATTTTATTTTCCTCCGGGACAACAGGTTTACCGAAGCCGATTGTTCAGGGGCAAGGTGGAATCATTATTGAGCATTTAAAAACGATAGTGGTTGAACAAGGAATCGATAAAGATGACGTATTTTTCTGGTTTACAACAACTGGTTGGATGATGTGGAATCTTTTAATGGCAGGTTTACTTGCTGGAGGAACAGTTGTCCTTTTTGACGGAAGCCCTGCTTTCCCAAATATTAATGTATTGTGGGATTTTACTGAGGAAGTGGGTATCACATTCTTCGGTACGAGTGCAGCCTTCTTAAATATTTGTATGAAATCAGGTATTAAACCAAATGAAACAAATCAATTTTCAAGGTTAAAGGCTGTATATTCAACAGGTTCACCTTTATCAGTTGAGGGCTTCTCCTGGGTCTATGAGAATATAAAGGAGGACGTGTGGCTTGTATCAGCTAGTGGAGGAACTGATATATGTGCAGCCTTTGTAGGCGGTTGCCCTACATTACCCGTATATGCAGGTGAAATTCAAGCACGCGCTTTGGGGGCTAATGTACAATCTTTCAATGACGAGGGCGTCTCTGTAATCAATGAAGTTGGAGAGCTCGTAATCACTGATCCAATGCCATCCATGCCACTCTATTTTTGGGGAGATAAGGATAATAAACGTTACTTAGAAAGTTACTTCGAAATGTATCCAGGTATTTGGCGTCATGGAGATTGGATTCAGATTGATGAAAAAGGAAGTAGCGTTATCTTTGGACGGTCTGATTCAACGATTAACCGCCAAGGAGTCCGACTAGGTACAAGTGAAATTTATCGCGTGGTAGAATCGCTAGATGAGGTAATAGAAAGTTTAGTAGTAGATTTAGAATACCTAGGTAGAAATTCATTTCTAGCATTGTTTGTCGTGTTAAAACCCAATGTAACATTGAATGTAAGTTTAATAGAAAAAATAAAAGCTGAAATAAAACAAAAAGTATCTCCACGCTTTGTCCCAAATGAAGTCTTTGAAGTAAGAGAAGTACCTAAGACATTTAGCGGAAAGAAACTTGAAGTACCAATTCGTAAAATCCTACTAGGACACCCTGTCGAAAAAGTGGTTAATCGAGGATCCGTTGCAAATCCAGATTCAATCAACTATTTTATTGAGCTTTCAAAAACACTAAAAATATAGAAGAATAGTTATTTTTACTTTTAAAATGAATATAACTCGTATCACTTAATAAAAAAACCTAGTCACTTCAATGTAAGAGACTAGGTTTTTTTATTGGTAAAGTTAACTAGTTTCGACATTTCTATTAGACAATACATACAAAGTTTTAGAAGGAATTTACAAAATATTAAAATAACTATTTACAAAGCTTAACAATTAGTGATTAATATATAGATATGATAGATGAAGAAAATATGAATGAAAAAGGGGTTAATTTATGTCGAAAAAGAGAAAAAATAAATATTTTCTAGCAACCTTAGCAGGAACTGTTGTAGCGAGTACAGTAGTAGCAACACCAAATTTAACAGAAGCTGCAGGTAAATCATTTCCAGATGTAAAAGCAGATGATTATTTTTATGATGCAGTAACAAATTTAGTCGATCGAGGATTGGTAAGTGGTTTTCCAGATGGTACATTTAAACCTTACGAAAAATTAACTCGAGGACAAGCAGCAGTTATTCTGGCTGGATTACTTAAATTAGATACAAAGAATGTTACAAATCCTAAGTTTAAGGACGTCCCGACAACACATTCCTATTATGGTGCAATTGCTGCACTAGCTAATGCAGGATATATAAAAGGATTTGAAGATGGAACATATGGAGCTAGTAAGCCTATTACAAGAAATCATATAGCGATTATTCTTGCTAAAGCGTTTGAACTAAGTCCATCTAAAAATGCTACACTTCCATTTACAGATATTTACCCCGACTACAAACAGTATATTACAGCATTATATGAAAATGGTATTACAGTTGGAACGACAAAAACTACATTTGGAGGAACTTCTAACGTAACACGTGGTCAATTTGCACAATTTCTCCTACGTGCTGAATCTGCAAAATCAAGTACAGTCTCCTTTAAAATTGAAAACCTATCAAATACAAGTATCCAGACTACCGAAGGCAAGCTAAGCTTTGACGAATCTTTAAAATCAATTTTTAGTACAACGAATGCATCAGCTCTAAAAGGTGCAGAAATAACTGCGAAAGTAAAAGATGGGAAAATTATTACTATAACAGCCTTAACTTTAAATGCAGAAGGAAAAGAAAATGCACCAGTTGTATTTGATGGTGGTAATGAAACGATTGCTGGTGATGTAACAGTAAATGCGGACTATCTTTCACTAAAAAATATTAAGGTAAAAGGTGATATAAAATTAACTAGTAAAGTAGTAAATGAATTTTCATCGAACGGATTAATTTCAGAGGGCGAATTAATTATTGGAAAAGCATCAAATCCAGTTGCCTCACTCTCTAATCTATTTGCTGCAACTAACGACGTAGGTCCAAAAATTAATCTAACGAATACTTCTCTAGATGGAATCGAAGTTGGACGAGATAATGTTCAACTAAACTCTGATAAAAAATTACCTGAAATCAAAATTACAGCAACCGTATCGTCAATTGAAGTGAATGCCGATGTTGAAAAGGTAACGATTAATGTTTCGGTAAAAATAGAGGTAACAGGAACGGGTACGATTGACCAAGTTGATTTGGAAAAAGCAGTAGAGCTAGCACTTAAAGTTGCTGGACAAGTTAAGTCATTGGTTATAGAAGATAAAGGAAGCAAGGTAGAAGTCGGAGTTAACGTACAGATTAATAGTATGGTAGTTCCAAAGGGTTCTAAAATTGAAGAAGTCATTTCAAATTATTATAGCGTAAGAGATAAAATTAATGATGTTAAAGATGAGGGTGGTACAACTGTAACACCTCCAAGTTCTGGTGGTGGTTCTTCTGGAGGCGATAATTCTGCACAAGTAAAGCAAGCACTCATCAAAACTGCTAATGAAAAATTAGCAGCAATACCAGAGGTAGACACGATCATTTCAGAAAATATTGAAGATGCTAAATCTAAAGTGGATGCAGCTCAATTAGCAATTTCTGCTGCAAAAAATGCAGGAGCTGTAGATGCTGACTTCGTAGGATTAGATAAAGTTCAAAAAGCATTGGATCAGATTAAAAAGATCGAAACATCATTTGAATTATCCATCATGCATACAAATGATACACATGCTCGTGATGAGTTAGCACCAAAACGTGCAACAGTCATAAAAGAAGTTAGAAAGGATAAGCCTAACTCACTTCTTATTGATGCAGGGGACGTATTTAGTGGAACACTTTACTTTAATGAATTTAAAGGACAAGCTAGTTTAAAATTGATGAACTACATGGGTTACGATGTGATGACTTTCGGCAATCACGAGTTTGACCTTGGTTCAAGCCCAGAAGGTCACCAAGCATTAGCTGATTTTATTGAAGGTGCACAATTCTCCTTTGTATCGGCAAATGTTAATTTTGCACAAGATGAAAAATTCACGGGCCTATTCACTGACCTAATCTCAAGTGAACCGGAGAACGGTAAAATTTATAATGGTATTGTAAAAGAAATAGACGGAGAAAAAGTCGGAATATTCGGGTTAACAACTGAAGAAACGGCATCTATCTCATCTCCAGGAAGTATCGCATTTGAGAATTACATTGAGGAAGCAAAAAAAGCAGTAAAAGCTTTTGAAGATATGGGTGTAGATAAAATTATAGCTGTATCACATATCGGTTACGATGATAATGCTGCAATTGATAATGATCAAATTTTAGCTAAATCTGTTGATGGAATTGATGTCATCGTAGGCGGTCATAGTCATACACAACTTGATAAACCTGTAGTGATAAAGGAAAACTTAAGTGGTGAGGAAAAAGATCCTACAGTAATTGTACAGGCTTATCAATATAGTGATTATCTAGGAATGATTGATGTAACATTTGATGAAAATGGTATTATCACAGAGCATGATGGCGAGTTAATACAAGTTTCAGGGTATGAAGAAGATCCAGAAGCTGCCGAGATCTTAAAACCATATAAAGAAAAAGTAAGCGAACTGAATAATTCTGAAATTGGTGTTACATTAACGGAACCGTTAACAAGTCCACGTACATCAGATCCTGGAAACACAGCGGGACTAAGTGTTCGTAAAAATGAAACCATTTTAGGTAACCTAATAACTGACGGAATGCTTTCAAAAGCGAAAGAATACGATAAAAACGTCGTAATGGCCTTCACAAATGGTGGTGGTATTCGAGCAAGTATTAATGCGGGCCCAATTACGATTGGTGAAATTATGAGTGTATTACCATTCGGGAATACCCTTGCTTTAATGGATGTTACAGGTGCGGAATTGAAAGAAGCTTTTGAAACAAGCTTAAGTCAATATCCAAAAGAAAATGGAGGATTCTTACATGTCGCTGGGGCAATTGTGAAGTATGATCCGTCTAAACCAGCGAAAACAGTTATAGATGGCGTAGTAACTGAAGAAGGACAACGGATTGTCTCAATTTCTTATAAAAATGAAGATGGGACTTATACTGAAATTAAGGATAACGAAACATACACAGTTGCAACGAATGCCTTTACTGCAAAAGGTGGCGATGGATTTGATTCGTTTAAAGCTGCTTATGAACAGGGACGTGTAACAGATCTAGGTCTATCTGATTGGGAAAACTTTAGAGATCATCTATTAACGCTAAAAACAATTCCAGCAAAAATAGAAGGGCGAATTGTGGATGTAACAGTTGCAGTGCCCGAACCGGAACAAGGAGTTGTCACTAAGGATTTAATTATTTCAGAATATATTGAGGGAAGCGGTACGAATAAAGCAATTGAAATCTATAACGGTACGGGTAGCTCAGTTGACTTAAGTAATTATACTCTGGAACTATATGCAAATAGTGGTGATACAGGTACTGCAGATGGAGGAAAAACTGCAGCTACTAATACCTTGAAATTATCAGGAACTCTAGAGAACGGCAAAACATATGTTTTATATAACAGTACTAATGTATTGATAACAGAAAAAGGAAATCAATTTGATAATAAGGTTATTAATTTTAACGGTAATGATCCAATAGTGCTTAAAAAAGGTGACGAGATTATCGATTCACTTGGCCAATCTGGCTCTGCTCTTCAATTTGCAAAAGATAAGACTCTTGTTCGTAAGAGTACAATACTTGCTGGTGATAATAATGTTAACGATGTATTTGATCCAGCTGTAGAATGGGATATTTATCCGATTGATACGTTTTCATATTTGGGTAGTCACACAATTGAAGGTGGGACAAGCACCCCTGTTGATCCAAAAGTAGAAGCAATCAAGGCATCTACTCCGTCTGGAAGTGTTAAAGCTGGCACTAAAATCTCTTTATCTACTGAGACAGAAGGAGCTACAATCTACTATACAACAGATGGTAGTGAGCCTACTAAAGACAGTATTGAATACTCTGGACCAATTACGGTTGATGATGCAGTGACTATTAAAGCGATTGCTATAAAAGACGGTGTAAAGGATAGTGAGATTGCTACCTTCACATATTCATTGCTACAAGAAAAATCAATTGCCGAAGTTAGAAATACTTCTATAAACAGTAAAGTGATGACTTCTGGTGTTGTCACAGCTGTGATCGGTGGGACAACTTATATTCAGGATGATAGTGCAGGGATTGTCCTTTATGGATTTAACCTAAATGTTGAACCAGGGGATAAAGTAAGTGCTGTTGGAACTTTAACAGAGTATAGTACTCTATTAGAAATTAACGTGAACCCTGAGGATGTCACTGTCATTGAGAAAGTAGGCATTCCAGCAGCAAAAGAAATACAAGCTTCAGAGATTAATGAGGATAAAGAGGGTACACTTGTTACGTTAAAAAATGTATCAATTAACAATTATACAGGTGGGAACTATATCGCAACGGATGATAGTGGAGCTGAATTCCAATTAAGACCTTCTGATGCATCTTTACTTGTAGTAAATAAATCTTATGAATCTATTACAGCTGTAGTAAGTGCATATGGTGGAGTTTACCAATTAATTCCTCGTAATGCAGCTGATATTATCGTAGATTCTACGATAGTTCAAACAGTAGTTGCCTCTCCATCACCTGGTCTAGTAAAAGAAGGAGATACGATTACTTTAACTACTGGTACAGAAGGAGCAACAATTTATTACACAGTTGACGGTAGTACACCAACTATATCAAGTGAAACTTATAGTGGACCAATCACAATTACTGAAGATACTAAAATTAAAGCATTTGCAGTAAAAGAAGGACTAAAAGATAGTGAAGTAGTGGAGTTTAGCTATAAAATTCAAAAAGGTGAAATTAACATTCATGATATCCAAGGTGAAGGACATTATTCTGATTACGTAGATCAGAATGTAACTGGGGTAGATGGAATTGTAACTCATATTTTAGATGCTAATAACTTCTTTATGCAGGATATAGACCCAGATAATAATGATAAAACATCTGAAGGAATCTTAGTTTATAAAAAAGGTCACGGCCTTAAAACGGGAGATGTCGTTACAGTTGATGGGGTTGTAAAAGAATGGTTTATTGAAGGATATTCTGAAATGAAAACAACCGATCTGCCAGTAACAGAAATTAATGCATCTGTAATGACAAAATTAAAAGAAAATCAACCGCTCCCTGCACCAGTTGTTATTGGAGAAGATCGAAAAATACCTACGGAAATTATTGATAATGATGGGTTAACTTCATTTGATCCAGATGAAGACGGTATAGACTTCTATGAAAGTCTTGAAGGAATGCTTGTTTCTGTTAATAATCCTAAAGTTGTTGCCCTACAAAAATATGGAGAGTTAACAGTAATTCCAGGAACGTATGAAACGAATACAACAGCGGGTGGTCTAAGAATCACATCAACCGATTATAATCCAGAAAGAATTACGATTAACATTGATGATGAAAAGTATTTAGCGAAGATGGGTGACTACTTTACAGGTACAATTGCTGGGGTTGTTAGTTATGGATATGGTTATTATCAAGTACTGAGTGATAAATCCAAACTACCAGAATTAAAAGATGGTGGTAATAAACCTGAAACAACAACAATTACGCCTGCTGAAGATAAACTAACAATTGCATCTTATAACGTAGAGAACTTCTCTACTAAAACAGGTAATGATAAAGTAGAAAAACTAGCGAAAGCAGTAGTCGAAAACATGAAAAAACCAGATATTATTGGGCTCTTAGAGGTTCAAGATAATGATGGTGAAACCGATAGTGGCACAACAGATGCAAGCAAAAGTGCAGAAAAGTTAATTGCTAAGATTAAAGAACTTGGTGGACCAGAATACGTATATACAGACGTAGCGCCTGAAAATAACCAAGATGGTGGAGCACCTGGTGGGAATATCCGAGTTGGAATCCTTTATAATCCTGACAGAGTAAAACTGGCAGAAGGAACGAAAGGAACGGCTACACAAGGAACAACATACGTTGATGGCAGTCTTACTCTAAATCCTGGTCGAATCGATCCAACGAATGAAGCATTTGATTCAAGCCGTAAACCTCTTGCAGCTCAATTTGAGTTTAATGGTGAAAAAGTTATTGTAGTAGCAAACCACTTTAACTCAAAAGGTGGAGATCTTCCAACTTATGGAAAAGTACAGCCGCCAGTATTAGGAAGTGAAGTACAACGTAATAAAATTGCAACTATTGTAAACGGATTTGTTCAAGATATCAAAGCGCAAGATCCTGATGCAAATGTTGTTCTTTTAGGAGATTTCAATGACTTTGAATTCTCTAACCCGCTACAAATATTAAAAGGAAATGAGTTAGTAAATAAAATTGAGCAAGTTCCCGAATTAGAACGTTATACGTACTCATACCAAGGAAACGCGCAAGTACTTGACCATATCTTAGTAACAAAGAACCTTGACGCTGCTACAACGGTAGATATTCTTCATATTAACTCTGGATTCATGGAAGCTCATGGCCGTGCAAGTGACCATGATCCGGTCATGATTCAAGTCGACTTTACGAAATAGAAATATTTTCCTTTATATACTCTCAAATGTTCCTCGCATTTGAGAGTGTTTTTTAATTTCAAGCACTTCATCCTCATTTCTCGAACACGTTCACATTCCATGATAAAATAATAATTATCTTAGAAATGAATCGACCATCAATTTAAAAAATTACCCTCATTGACTAAGGAAAAAGGAGCAGTAACATGGATATTAAATTAAATCTTAAAACAATCAAAGATCTTTGTGGAACTGTCTCCTTTAAAAGAGGGGACTCTTTTTATCGTGCAGGGAAAGTTTCGATTAACCTGCATAACGCAGAGATTTGTGAAGCGATTGTAAAGGGAACAGAGGAATTCTTCGTTACAATCAAAAAATCAAAAACAAGTAATATGATAACCTCTTGTAGCTGTCCCACATTACCGAACTTTAAACACAGTTGCCAACATATTGCAGCTGTACTTATTGCATTATATGAGCTGAAAAAACAAGGTGTATCTGAAAAACAAGTAGATGATGAGGATTCTGGATTGACGACTGATTTTCTGAGTCTATTTACAAGACAAGAAAGTCAAAAAAGTGGTCATCAGCGTCACTTTGAAGAAAGAAAAATTGTGGATGCGCGGTTTATTCTTAAGCCCATACTTATTCAAAAAGATGAGTATTTGTATGGAATTGAATTAGAAATAGCCTCTCAGAAGGTGATGAATATTCGGCAGTTCTTGCGTGATGTTCAAGAAGGAAATTTGAGTAGTATTTCATCAACATTCCAATATAATCCTACGTTGCACTGTTTTTTAAAGGATGTAGACACACTGATTCATCAACTAATTCGCGTTGCACAAGATGAAAAAGTCTATTTAGAGGCGAAGTCTGATGGAGCCAATTATACGATTGGTAAAGAAATTTTACTTATTCCTCCTTCTGCATGGTTAAGCCTTAAATCTTTACTTTTAAATACGGATTCTGTGTCTGTCGAACAAGAAGACTATTCTTATTCAAAGTTACAATTTCAAGATAGTCCGCCGCCCTTACAGTTTTATTTGGTAGAGGAAAAGCAACACTATCAATTACATATAAAGGGATTTAAACAATTAGTTATTTTAGATGCTTATAATGTAGTGATGAGTGAGGGGCAACTTTTTCAATTAGAAGGGCAAGACTGTGAAAGATTAGTTCAACTAAAAAAAATGGTTGTCACTCCTGAAAGTAATGTCATTCCTATAAATTCTAATCAAATTGAATTTTTTATGAAAAAGGTAGTACCTGGCTTGAACAGAATCGGCAATGTACAGTTATCTAGGGAAGTAACACAGCGATTCATGAAAACTCCGCTTGTGGTAAAAGTTTACTTGGATCGATTAAAAAATCGTCTCTTAGCTGGTCTTGAATTCCATTATGAAAATGTTGTGATTCAACCATTGGCAAGTCTTGATTCACCTGTTGGACCTATGATTATAAGAGATCATTCTAGAGAAGAAGAAATACTAGAGCTAATGGAGGACAGTGGATTTACGAGAACTGAAGGCGGTTATTATATGCAAAATGAAGAATTGGAATATGAGTTTTTATATCATATCGTTCCAAGACTTCAACAGCTTGCTCAAGTATACGCAACTACGGCGGTTAGAACTCGAATTGTACGGGGGGGAAATGCATTTCCGAAAATTCGGGTGAAAGTGCCAAACGAACGTACTGATTGGCTAGAATTTAAGTTTGAAATGGAGGGCATAGCCGACAAGCAAATAAAAGAATTATTAAAAGTGCTTGAAGTAAAACAAAAATACTATCGACTTCCTAGTGGTTCCTTACTTTCTTTAGAAACGAAGGAAATGGAAGAAATACGTCGCTTTTTAAATGCAATTCCTGCTCAAGAAGATGATTTTGAAGCAAGTTTAAATATGCCTATGATAGAGGGTCTAAAATTCTTAGATTTAATAGATGAAAGTGAAGTCTTTTCACCTGAAGAATCTTTTCGTCAGTTTGTTGATGAATTAATGCATCCAGCTAACTTAGAGTTTGATGTGCCAGAAAGTTTAAATCATGTTTTAAGAGATTATCAAAAACAAGGCTTTAAATGGATGAAGGCACTTGCAAGTTATGGTTTTGGCGGGGTTTTAGCAGATGATATGGGGCTTGGAAAAACGTTACAAAGTATTACGTTTATTGTTTCGGAGCTTTCAAGTATGCGAGATCAAAATCTCCCCGTCCTGATCGTATGTCCCTCGTCTTTAACATATAATTGGTTACATGAAATCACTACATTTGCACCACAACTTCAAGCGATTATCGTGGATGGGAAAAAGGAAGATAGGGAGAAAATATTGAAGGATGTGCAAGAGATGGATGTGATAATCACATCCTATCCGATTATCCGAAAGGATGCTAGATGGTATGAGAAGAAATCCTTCCATACCATTTTCTTTGATGAGGCTCAAAGCTTTAAAAACCCATATACTCAAACTGCTCGAACTGTAAAAAAACTAAAGGCGAAAAATCGCTTTGGTTTAACAGGAACACCAGTGGAGAATTCACTTGAAGAGTTATGGTCAATCTATCACGTAGTGTTCCCACAGCTTTTTCAAGGTTTAGAGGAATACAGTCATCTATCAAGAAAGTCAATTGCTCGTCGAGTACGCCCATTTTTACTACGTCGAATTAAAGAGGATGTCCTTCCAGAGCTACCAGAGAAGCATGAGGAAATGGAGCTTTCTGAGTTATTCCCAGAACAAAAAAAGCTATATACTGCCTTTTTAGCGAAGCTACGTCATGATGCGTTAAAGCATCTTGATAAAGAGACATTTCGAAAGAATCGAATTCGGATTTTAGCAGGTCTAACAAGATTACGCCAAATTTGCTGTCATCCCGCATTGTTTGTTGAAGGGTATCAAGGAAGTTCAGCTAAGTTCGAACAACTTCTGCAAATCCTTGAAGAGTCAAGATTTTCGGGTAGAAGAGTGTTGATTTTCTCTCAATTTACGAAAATGCTAGAACTCATTGGACGAGAGTTGACGGCCAAAGGTCAAACTTATTTTTATTTGGATGGACAAACCCCTTCTGAAGAACGGGTCGAGTTATGCAATCGTTTCAATGATGGGGAGAGAAATGTGTTCTTGATCTCCTTAAAAGCGGGTGGTACTGGATTGAACTTAACCGGTGCAGATACCGTGATTATGTATGACCTTTGGTGGAATCCTGCAGTGGAAGATCAAGCTGCAGATCGTGCCTATCGAATGGGCCAGAAAAACGATGTTCATGTCATTAAATTAGTGGCAAAGGGGACAATCGAAGAAAAAATGAATGAGCTTCAATCTAAAAAGAGAAATCTTATAGCAGAGATTGTTGATACAGACTCAAATGCTACCACTTCTTTAACTGAAGAAGATATAAGAGAAATATTGATGATATAAAAATACTTCCCTATTCTAACAAAAGGAAAGGGAAGTATTTTTTTCTGAAAAAGAGGTTTTTATATTTTAAAAAAGGGAATAGACACTAAGTATAGTATATTTTAGTCTACTAATTACAATGGTAGTAAGTTATTTTTGTATAATATAGGAATTAGGAAGTCTAGTAGTGTAATAAATCATTAAAATTATCAAAAGATACCATCTAATCATTGTAGTAATGTGAATTATGAATATAAGTTGAATAGGGGAAATTAAAGTGACGATTCTTCTAGTGGATGATAATAAAGTAAATTTGTTTGTCATTGAAAAAATACTAAGTAATGAAGGGTATAATGATTGTACTTCATTAACTTCTGCTCAAGAGCTATTTGACTATTTACAAGTCGATGAGCCCAATGCACCTACTAAGCGGGTAGACTTAATCCTGCTGGATATTATGATGCCTGAAATTGATGGGATAGAGGCATGTAAGGTAATTAAAGCGAATGAACGTTATAAAGACATTCCAATCATTTTTGTTACGGCATTGGACGACAAGAATAAATTAGCTGAAGCTCTTGATATAGGAGGAATTGATTATATAACCAAGCCAATAGATAAAATAGAGCTACTTGCACGAATACGAGTTGCCTTACGCTTAAAGGCTGAATTGGATTGGCATACACAACATGAAAAGAAAATCCAATTTGAACTAGACCTAGCTACGAATGTTCAAAGAAGTCTACTTAGTCCACCACTAAAAGAAAAGAATATTCAAGTGGAGGTATCTTATTTACCTTCTTTTAACTTAGCTGGAGATATGTATTATTGGCATAAAATAAATGACCATCGCTATGCCGTTATCTTATTAGACATGATGGGGCACGGTATTTCCGCTTCACTATTATGCATGTTTATCTCTTCTGTATTAAGAGAAGCAATCAAACAAATTGTAGACCCAGTTGAAGTGGTAAAAGAACTTAATCGCTACATGGCTCAATTACATAAAGAAAAAGAATCAGTCCCATATTATTTTACAGCTATTTATTTAGTAATCGATACAGAAGTGAAAACGATTGAATATGTAAATGCTGGGCATCCTCATGGCTATGTATATCTGGATGAAATGAAAGTTACGCCTCTAAATCAAGGTAGTTGTGCAATCGGGTTCTTTGATGAGATAAAAGTAGAGAAGCAAGTTATCCAGTATCAAAAAGAAGCTCAAATCGTTTTATACACTGATGGTTTACTTGAGGCAATTGCACCAAATGAATTTGAAGCAGAAGAACGAATTAAAACGTTAACACAACAAAAATGGACTTACTCTCAGGAATTATTAGATGAACTTTTGCCAAGGGAAAAACAATCTAATCAACCAGATGATATGTGTCTTGTTCTTTTGAAAGTTGAATCTTAAAGTAAAATGGATACCCAAATCTTGGGTATCCATTTTTGTCTGTTATAGAGATTTTTAGCTTGTATTACTTATCTTGCTGACTTTCGTCCTTATGTTTTCAACGTATTTTTTGATAAATTCGTTCTCTTTCATTCACTTCATTATAATCTGAGACAATATCTATAAAGCGAAGAGTTTCTTTGTCACCTAGCCCGAGATATCCACCTTGCATCAAACTTTCATAAAATAGATGGTGAACTTGATTTTGTAAGGTTTGTGTAAAATAGATAAGAACATTACGGCAAATAATAACATGAAATTCATTAAATGACTGATCTGTAACTAAGTTATGTTGCGCAAAGATAATATTTTTTAGAAGTGACTTATGAAAGTAAGCAAATTGTCTATCTGTCTTATAGTATTTAG
Organism: Ureibacillus sp.; assembly: GCA_035555915.1. Taxonomy (GTDB): domain Bacteria; phylum Bacillota; class Bacilli; order Bacillales_A; family Planococcaceae; genus Ureibacillus. The sequence goes on from DATMGC010000010.1 coordinate 16,698, forward strand.
AGAATGATTCCTTTCCACCGGCAAGCTGATAGTTTTTGGTATAAGCCTGCATTTTATGGATAGGGAATACACCATTTTTTGCTTTTTCCAATACATCTTCATTCATATCCGTTGCATAAATAACGGTTTTATCCATCAAACCTTCTTCTTCCATCAGTACAGCCATCGAAAATACCTCTTCGCCAGTCGCACAGCCTGCATGCCAAATACGAATTTCAGGATACCCACGAAGGTTTGGAATGACTTCATTTCGAAATGTCTTGAAAAATGAAGGATTCCGAAACATTTCCGTCACGTTAATTGAAAAATCATTTAAGATTTGATTTAAATAGTTTCGGTCATGAATAACTAAATTTGTTAACTGGGTAATAGTAGATAGATTGCTTAGTCTCATTCGGTTATGAATTCTTCGTGTAATGGACGAGCGATTATATAAACGAAAATCATAACCAGACAAACGAAAGATCGCTTTTAGCAAAAGATCAATTTCTAAATCCAAATACTCTGTAGTTACGTTATCATTTTGTTGAAGATCAGATTGAAAAATCATTATTATCCGTACTCCCTTGTGAAACTAACCATACTCGTAAAACAGAGAATAACTGTTCCAAGTTTATAGGTTTACTAATATAATCGGATGCACCTGCTTCGATACATTTATCTCTGTCGGTATTCATCGCCTTCGCAGTGATAGCAATAATCGGTATTTCAGTTAGATGTAAATCTTTTCGAATTCGAGTCATTGTTTCATAGCCATCCATGATAGGCATCATAATATCCATTAATATTAAATCGATTGCTTTGTTGGATTGTATAATTTCTAGACACTCTAAGCCATGTTTAGCAACTAATACATTGACCCCATTGTGTTCCAGTGCTGTTTTAAGTGCGTATATATTGCGATTATCATCATCAACAATCAAAACGTTTTTCCCTTCGAATATATCGGATTCATCAATGATTAAAGTAGGTGGTTCAATCGTTGTTTCTGACTCAGTTTGTTGAGGAAACTCCTCGATTAATTGAGTAGCTGCAACTTCTTCATGTCCGACCTCTGGAAGTCCTTTATTTATTGCATTCAAGCATTCCTCACTTATGCCATTTGGTAAGCTTGGAAGTGTTAAAGTAAATGTACTTCCTTTTCCTTCTTCACTTTCAAGATCAATCCATCCGCCAAGAAGTTTCGAAAATTCCTTACTAATGGATAGACCAAGACCAGTACCACCATATTTACGAACTGTTGCGCCATCTGCTTGTTGGAACGATTCAAATATAAGTTGATGTTTCTCCTTAGAAATACCAATTCCGGTATCGATAATAGCAATTTCCAACCAATCGTTACTCAATTGGTGCATATCGGTAGAAAGTTGCTGATGATCTAATTTTTTAATAGCTAACGTTACAGAACCATTCTCTGTAAATTTAAATGCATTTGATAATAAATTTTTCAAAATTTGATTAAAGCGCTTTTCATCTGTATGGAAAATATCATCAACATTTGAAGTCTTAATGATATTAAAATCAAGTTCTTTTTGTTTAGCAATTGGCATGAAAGTTTGTTCCAATAAATGTGGAAGTTCATCCATATTGACTTCCCCAAATATAATATCTAATTTACCTGCTTCCACCTTCGATAAATCTAAAATATCATTAATCAATGCCAGTAAATCCTGACCAGAAGAATGTATGACTTTCGCGAATTCCGCCTGCTCTTCCGTTAAATTATTGTTGTCATTCTCACCAAGCATTTGGGATAAGATTAAGATGCTATTCAAAGGTGTCCGTAATTCATGAGACATATTGGCAAGAAATTCAGATTTATAATTGGAACTTAAAATAAGTTGACCGGCAGTTTCTTCAAGATCTTTCTTTGCTTTTTCAAGCTCTTTTGTTTTTGCTTCGGCGTCCTTCGTTCTTTCTTCCAGTTGTTCATTAATTTTAGTCAGTTCTTCTGTTTGCATTTGCAGTTCTTCCGATTGAGATTGTAATTCTTCTGACTGGGTTTGCAATTCTTCCGATTGGGCTTGTAGCTCTTCAGTCATTGCTCTTGATTCATTTAATAAACGAACTATCTCCATACGATCCATAATACTTTTTACTGTTAATCCAAATGTTTTCACTACGTTTTCAACTAGTTCAATTTCAAGTGATTTAAACTCTTCCATAGAGGCAAGTTCAATAACTGCAATGGTTTTATCTTCAAAAATCACTGGAACAATAATTAAACTTTTAGGTGGGATTTCGCCAATCCCAGTATGAACATATCGATAATCTTTTGGTAAGTCATTAGAATAAAAGACTTGTTGACTGATTGTGACTTGTCCTATTAATCCTTCACCAAGTTTAAAAGAATCTCGACCTATATCTTGACTTGAACCAGAAAATGAAGCTGTTTTTATATATACTGTCGAGTCAAGATCTTCATTGGCTACATAAAATGCACCATAAAGGGCGCCTGTAATTCTCGTTATCTCTGAAAGGAATATTTCAGATAACTTATTAATAGAAGAGACACCTTGATATTTCGTCAAGAGGGAAGCGAGGTTCGTTTGCAACCATTCTCGATTCTCCATACTATCTAATAATGAATTCGTTGCAATGGCTAATTCTTTTATCTCATCATTAGTGGTTACTTTAATACGTTCTTCATAATCACCTTTGGATGCAGTAATTCTTTGAATAGAGTTTGTTACACTTTGGACTGTTCTAATAATAGAGCTAGATACAGCTGTGGAAAAAGTGATGGCTAATAAAGTAACAATAATTAAAAAAACAGTAAGGGCAATGCTAACTGTATTATTTTGTTTATCTAACTTTTCTGTAGTTGTTATAATTGCTTCACTTTCTGTAATTCTAAATTCATCAAACTTTTGTTCCATGAAGGCGAGATCAGAGCGACCTTCATTTTCTTTGAAATGTTCAAGAAGCTCCTCTGTTTTTCCTTTCCTTTTCAGCTCAATAATTGGGTCTCCCGATGTACTAATCCAGTGTTGAATGGTTGATTTGATTGTGGCTAGTTTTTCTTGTTGATCAGGCTTATTTTTTAAAAGAGAGTATAAGGTATTATAGTCTTTCACCCAATTCTCTGTTGCTTGGTAATAGCTTTCAAGATATTGCTCATCACCTGTAATAATAAATCCACGTTTACCAGCTTGCATTTCTAGTAAATTTTTTTCAATATTATTGGAAAGCTCTAGTATTTGAGAGTCATACTTTATAATCTGATTACGTTCTGTTTGTAACGATCGCATTTGGTTATTTAAATACACTCCTGAAAGGAGCAAGGCAAGAACGATAATTACATATCCAAAGGTAATTTTCGATCGTATGCCTAAGGCTAATCTACTTTTCATTTCGTATCCTACCTTCTTCAATTAAAATTTTTATAGTCATATAAATAGAGCATTCTTTTTCTATTACCCGTTATTGATAGACTATAAACATTTTTTATAATAATTTTTTTAAAAAATTTTATTTAATAGAAATAGCCCATAAAAAAAGAAGGAGTTAAGGCTCCTTCCTTTTTAATAGGATTAAGATTTTCGGTTAGTTAAAATGACCCCACCAATGACTGCTAGACCCCCAATTACTTGGGCTAGGAGTAGCTTTTCCCCGATAAAGATTGTTGCGAAAATCGTTGCAAATAAAGGAATAAAGTTTAAATAAATACTTGCCTTGTTAGCACCTATTTGTATAACGCCTTTATTCCAACATAAAAAGGCTATGATGGAGGCAAATGTCCCCACATAAATGATGGCTCCTATTGTTTTAGGAGACCAGATAATTGACGTATCTGATGTGATTAATTCAAAAATTGAAAAAGGTAAAAGCATAATAGCTCCAAGGGCCATCGTGACTAAAAAAGTAGAAGTTCCAGGTAACACCTGAGAGTACTGTTTAATTAGTAATGAATAAATACTCCAACAAAAAACAGCCAATAAGACAATGAGGTCCCCTTTATTGAAGCTAAACTGCTGTATGCTTTCAAGAGTTCCCCCTGATAATATAAACACAACACCAATTAACGAAATCACTGTACCAATTAATTGGTTGCGTGATAAACGTTCCTTCAAAAAGAAGAATGATAATATGTATATAAATATAGGGGTAGTAGAATTCATTAAAGAAGCATTGATTGATGTTGTATAATATACTCCTATATAGACAAGGGTATTAAAGGCAAAAACCCCGGTGATGGAAAGGACAAGGATAATTTTCCAGTGGGTGATAAATTTCGGCCAATCTACTCTTACTTGTTTGAAAGCAATAGGCAAGAACACGATAAATGCTAGGCACCATCTTAAAAAAGCTAGAGTAAATGGTGGAATCTCGCCAGTAACTGCCCGTCCAATAACAAAATTTCCTCCCCATAGTACTGTAGCTATAACTAATAAAAGATACGGTGGAAATTTCATAGTCTAGTCTCCTTATTTTTTAGAATCGTATATCTATTATAGCTGTATAAATTTTATATTTTAACTATTTCTACAATAAAATGGAAGAATATTAAGCGGAATTATCAAAATAGAGTCAGGAGGAAGATAAAATGAAAATAAGACCACAACGATTAATGATAGGAGATACAGTCGGTGTTGTAGCTTTAGGTGGACCACTAGCGATGGAGTACCTACCAGAAAAGTTAGCTCTACTTGAAAGTCTTGGTTTAAAAGTGAAACTAGGTGAAACAGTCGGACTCACAGGAAAATACTTAGCGGGTTCAGATGAGGAAAGACTAAAAGACTTACATACAATGATTCAAGATCCAGAAGTAAAGGGAATCTTTTGTTTACGCGGTGGTTACGGTGCAGCGCGTATTGTTGACAAAATAGATTATCAATCTTTAACTGAAAATCCGAAAATCTTTTGGGGATTCTCAGATGTTACGTACTTCCATACGGTCTTTCAAGAATATGCAAATATCGTAACGTTTCATGGACCAATGCTATCATCAGTCGGCGCCAATGAACTTTCGGACCTTTCGATTAAGATGTTCCAACAGTTATTTACCCCTTTTGAAATCCAATACGATGAAAATATTACGCCTCTACAAACAATCGTGACTGGAAGTGTACGTGGTGAACTAATTGGAGGAAATTTAACGCGTCTTGTAAATACTTTAGGAACAAAATTTGAAGTTGATACAAAAGATAAGATTGTGTTACTTGAGGATATTGGAGAGTCTTTAGAAAATATCGATAGTATGCTGAATCAACTGCGACTAACACGTAAATTAGAGGAAGCAGCGGGGTTTGTAATTGGTAATTTTGCAGATATAAATGAAGGCACTTTGGAGGATGTATGGACATTGTTAGAAGAGTATTTGAAGCCCTTACGAAAACCTACTGTAGCTGGATTTATGATTGGTCATTGTGAACCAAATATTGCGATTCCACTCGGAGTTGAGGCGATATTAGATGCGGATTTGAAAGTTCTTCGAGTTTTACCAGGGGTTGAATAAAGAATAGAGTAACTCTGGAGTAACCTCGAATTGTAGTATTGAACGTATTCAATGAAATAAAGATACCAGTAGAAGGCTTTAACCTTTTGCTGGTATCTTTTATACCTTATTTCACTATCGATATAGTAGGGTTATTTATTGTTAATAAATAGCTTGTAAATTCACCGCCATTTACTTGTGTAAACATTTTACCAGCACTAGCTAATAATTGATTACATTCTGCTTCTTCTAAGGATGGTCGTAAATAAAATAGTTGAAGAGCTTCTGTAGTTTTTTCTGTCACCGCTGTTCGAGTAGAATCTACGAATTGACTACCAAAGGGTCCTTCCTGATCTTTGCTAGTTAAAATACTTTTTAATGAATTATATCGCCCGTTTAAACCCTCATAACCTGTTAGTTCGTCTCCTATAAACACTTCTACATCTCCAACAAGTTTATCTACATCGTAGATTCCAATCGGTATTTCGTATTGTAAGGAGAAAAAGTTGTTAAGGTCAACAGCTGAATGGAAAGGTTCTAAATAGTTTTGTTTGGCAATTCGACGCATTAAGCTTTCAGCAGAGTGACGGTAGCGATTTGGATCAGCACCAAATAACTTCCACACAGAGCGCCATTCCGCAATTCCTTCTCGCTGAGTAACAGGATTTTCTTGAAGTTCTAAATACAGGTTTTCCTGATAAAGTTGTGTACGGCCTTTTATCATTTGGGGAGATTCTGACACAACAATTTTGGTATAATGGATAATGCCGATTTTTAATAGATCGTTCTTTTGTAAAAGGGCACTGTTTAATGAGATATTCAAAGGTACTTCACCTACATTTATAAAATTATATAATTTAACTGTTTATATATACTTTACCAAACAAAGGAGTTGAATGCGAAAATGAAAATCGAACAATTACAGTTAGAGTTAATTGAATACGCAAAATCAATCGGCGTGGACAAAATCGGTTTTACGCATGCTTCTCCTTTTCAAGAGATGAAAAATCGATTAAAGCGTCAGCAACAGCTCGGTTTTCAATCTGGATTTGAGGAATCCGATATTGAAAAAAGAACAGAGCCACGATTATTACTAGACAGTGCAGAGAGTATCATTGCCATAGCGCTTGCATATCCATCCAAAATGGAAAACGCCCCAGCAGGAAAAAAGGGGGAACGTCGAGGGATTTTTGCAAGAGCCTCTTGGGGAGTGGATTACCACGTTGCTGTCAGGGAGCGTTTAAATTTAATAGAAGAATGGTTAACGGAACGTATCCCAAATGTTCATATTAAGTCAATGGTAGATACCGGAGAACTTGTCGATCGTGCAGTTGCTGAGAGGGCTGGTATTGGTTGGAGTGGAAAGAATTGCTCGATAATTACACCAGAGTTTGGTTCTTACGTATACTTAGGGGAAATGATTACAAATATCCCTTTTAAACCAGATTCACCTATAGAAGATGAGTGTGGCGATTGTCGACTTTGTTTAGACGTGTGTCCAACAGGTGCATTAGTTGAGGCAGGTCAATTAAATTCACAGCGTTGTGTCGCATACCTAACGCAAACTAAGGATTTCTTGCCTGATGAGTTTCGAAAAGAGCTCGGTAACCGCATCTATGGTTGTGACACATGCCAAACAGTGTGTCCGAAAAATAAAGGGAAAAAGAACTGGATTCATAATGAATTTAAAGCTGACCCTGAACTTGCGAAACCTTTATTACAGCCATTACTTCAAATCTCAAATAAAGAGTTTAAATCTAAATTTGGCTATATGTCAGGTTCATGGAGAGGGAAAAAGCCAATTCAGCGTAACGCCATTATTGCCTTAGCGCATTTTAAAGAATCCTCTGCAATTCCAGATTTAATTTCTATTATGAATAAAGACGAGCGACCGGTGATGCGCGGAACGGCAGCATGGGCAATTGGAAAAATTGGTGGTCCTGAAGCTGAAACTGCACTACTCAAAGCTTGTGAAGTGGAGAAGGATGAAGCCGTTCTTCAAGAAATTGATAAAGGGTTAAAATTATTGAAAATGTAGGCTTGTAATAAACGTTTTAGGGTTACTGAGTAATTAAATATAAGATATAGTAGAACCATATTAAAAAGGGAAGTGTCATGTTTTGCCATTGCATATAGTTTTATATCAACCTGAAATTCCAGCCAATACGGGTAACATTGCCCGTACATGTGCAGGAACGAATACATCACTACATTTAATCCGACCACTTGGATTTTCAACAGATGATAAAATGTTAAAACGCGCGGGATTAGACTATTGGTATGCGGTAAATATTGTTTATCACGATAGTTTAGAAGACTTTCTTGAGTATTCAAAGGAAGGGGAGCTATTCTTAATTGAAACGTATAGTGATGAACCTTATTCCAACCATGATTTTAGTGATCAAGAAAAAGATATCTATTTTATGTTCGGGAAAGAGACAACAGGTCTCCCAAAAGACTTCGCTTATGAACGCCGTGATAAGTGTTTGCGCATCCCACAAAGCGATCATGTGCGGTCCTTAAATTTATCCAATACCGCAGCTATTATAATCTACGAAGCACTACGTCAGCAAAATTTTCCTGGTTTGAAATAGTAAAACCTCCATTCGTGTGTTCGCGAATGGAGGTTTTTGTTTTGTTAAATAGTAGAGCTTTTATAGTTGTATCTCACTATGTGTTAACTCACAGCGTGCAAAAATTTTTACTTATATTCCATCTGTGTTCATGAGGACTATTCGCCAGCGATCTGGATCTTCAATTGTCACACCTTTTTCTTCCCAGTATTTGTTTTCTGGTTCTACTTCAGGGTAACCCATTTCTTGCAGCCTGTTTTTAATAGTATTAATAGCATTTTGATTTGGTATATAAAAAACTAGAAGATTATCTTTACTAAGTGCCGGACAGGGGCTCCCCTCAATATGTTGTGTAAATTCAAGATGATAGCTTGCATCGGGCAACCCTATAAGTAAACCAGTATACCCTCTATGCCCAGTAAAGGAGCCAATTTTCTCTAACCCAATTCCGGTACAATAAAATCTTTCTAGCTCTTCAATTTGATCAGTAGGACGTGCAACCCGCACTTGTGCCACTGGTATTTTAGTTGACCAAAGTTTCTCCACTAAAATTCCCCCTTTATTCCATTTTAAAGAGGGAATTAACCATTTAATATTCTCCTTTTGACTGAACTTAATTAGCTATGTGAAGAGCTATGGTTTAAACAAGAGAAGGTGTTTATAAAACGATTTAAGCTCAAAATCTCGGAGGGAAGGCGAAAAGAGAGTGAATCTCTAAGCCATTTCAAGCTTAGAATTGGCAAGAAACGTCGAAGAGAAGGAATCTCTTGTACGAAATGAGCCTCGAGCAGGGAAGAAACGTCGAAGAGAAGGGTTCTGTAGGACGAAACAAGCCCAGCCCCGGGTAGAAAAGTCGAAGAGAAGGAATCTCTAGGACGAAATAAGCCCCACCCCGAGTAGAAACGTCGAAGAGAAGGGTTCTCTAAGACGAAATGAGCCCCGCACTGGGATATAACGTCGAAGAGAAGGGCTCTCTAAGCCGAAACAAGCCTCGCCCCGGGATGTAACGTCGAAGAGAAGGGCTCTCTAGGACGAAACAAGGCCCGCCCCGGGAAGAAACGTCGAAGAGAAGGGTTCTCTAAGCCGAAAAGAGCCCCGCCTCGAGTAGAAAAGTCGAAGAGAAGGGTTCTCTAAGCCGAAATAAGCCTCGCCCCGGGATGTAACGTCGAAGAGAAGGGTTCTCTAGGACGAAATAAGACTCGCCCTGGGATATAACGTCGAAGAGAAGGGTTCTCTAAGCCGAAACAAGCCCCGTCCCGAGTAGAAACGTCGAAGAGAAGGAATCTCTAGGACGAAACAAGCCCCGCCCCGGGAAGAAACGTCGAAGAGAAGGGCTCTCTATGCCGAAACAAGCCTCGCCCCGGGAAGAAACGTCGAAGAGAAGGGTTCTCTAGGACGAAACAAGCCCCGCTCCGGGAAGAAAAGTCAAAGAGAAGGGCTCTCTAAGCCGAAAAGAGCCTCGCCCCGAGTAAAAACGTCGAAGAGAAGGGTTCTCTAGGACGAAACAAGCCCCGCTCCGGGAAGAAAAGTCGAAGAGAAGGGTTCTCTAAGCCGAAAAGAGCCCCGCCCCGAGTAGAAAAGTCGAAGAGAAGGGCTCTCTAAGCTGAAAAGAGCCCCGCCCCGAGTAGAAACGTAGAAGAGAAGGGCTCTCTAAGCCGAAACAAGCCTCGCCTCGATTAGAAACGCCAAATAAAGCCGGTTCCCAAAGCAACAGAAAGCACCCCAAAGCACACCTCTATTCTCCGAAGAATACAATTACTTATACTCCATCAAAAGTAAAAACAATACGAATGCCTGAAGGGTCAACAGTTGAGAACGCTTGAGATCCTCCAAAGTGAGATGCTCCCTCAAATACCTCTACTTTTGCACCCATTTTAGAAAGGTTAGCTTTAATTTCATCAGCTTGTGCTTCATCATCTAACACTACAGTATAGGATTTAAGGCCAACTGCGTTTTCTGGACTTGGCACACCGTGTAAACTTTCCCAAGTATTTAAACCGATATGGTGATGATATTTGCCAGTTGAAATAAATAAAGCTTGGTCTCCGTAACGTGTGACAACTTCGTAGCCTAGTGCTTCAGTATAGAATTTTTCTGACTCGGCTAAATTGGATACTGATAAATGGATATGGCCCATCACAGTACCCGTAGGTAAACCATTCCAAGTGCCATCTGCTTCACTAAGAACGGATTGAACATTCACTTGTTCTGTGGTCATATACACCATGCCTTCATCGTTCCAAATCCATTCTTGTTCAGGACGGTCAGTATAGACCTCAATGCCGTTACCATCCGGATCATTTAAATAAAATGCTTCACTTACATGGTGGTCACCCGCACCAACGCGTACATTTTGTTGGATAATATGTTGGATGAAGTTTCCTAAATCTTTTCGGGTTGGCAGTAAAAGGGCAAAGTGATAAAGTCCTGTTACACCGCGGCGTAATGGAATTGCGTTAGGTACTTCTTCTAAAGACAGTAAACTAGTAGACCCGTCGAAAGTTAAAATGACAGAGTTATTTGTTTGTTCTAGTACATTAAATCCGAGTATGTCCTTATAATAAGCAATGGAACGTTCAAGGTTTGAAACTTTTAACTGGACGTGGGAAACATACATATTTGGTTTTTTATGAAAATGTGTCGGCATAAGTAATGCCTCCTTTTGTTATTTTTAATAATCAACTTACTTTATGTAACTTAGTTTATTTTCGAAAGCTATAAATGTCAAGTAAGTAATAGAAAATAAAAATAAAAAAAACTAGGATAACAAGAGTTATCCTAGTTTTTTCACTCTGAGATTATTTGTCTGATGTGTAATCGCCTTCATAACCAGCTGTAAAGATAGCGATTAAGAACGCTACAGTAACACCAAGAATTAATACTAAACCCATGGAAGTATCCTCCTTGTGCATTTAAAATCTCTCTAATTAGTATAGCTTAAATAAAAAAACTTTACTACTTTAAAATCCTTTTATGTAAAGGTTCGAATCTTATTATTTGGGAATAATTAAGAAAGGAGGCGAATAATGATGGAAAATGAGAAACCAATATTAAATGGAACAATGGCGAATAATATGGAAGATTTGATTTTCTTAGGGAAGCAAATGGAACGCATGCGGGATGGGTCACAATTAGAGGAAGATGAGCGTTTTCCAGATCCAATTCAATTTGAAGAACTTGATAATGATAATGATGAGAAAGAAAGTTTTAAAAGAAAAAACTAATCTTATTTCATTTATCCACAATACAATCACCAACTGTCAATGAAGTCGTATAAGAGCGATAATAGAAATAAGGAGAAACCTCAATAAAGATTTGAGGTCCTCCTTATTTTTACGATTTAGGTTGATAGTGTTTTAACTCTTCACGTAATTTTGCTTTCAGGAATTTCCCTACGGATGTTTTAGGAATTTCATTAAGGAAGACAATATCATCTGGTAGCCACCATTTTGCAAATTGTCCCTCTAAATAGCTTAGTAGCTCTTCTTTTTTAGCTTCTTTTCCTTCTTTTAAAACAACGCAAGCTAATGGACGTTCCTGCCATTTTTCATGTGGAATGGCAATAACAGCTGCTTCTAGAATTGCTTCGTGTGTCATTAAAGCATTTTCAATTTCAACCGAGGAAATCCATTCACCACCACTCTTGATTAAATCCTTTGTACGATCGGTTATTTTAATATAACCTTCAGGAGTAACCACCGCAATATCTCCTGTATAGAGCCAGCCATCTCTAAATGCATCTATTGATCGTTCATCTTTATAGTATTCATTTGCAATCCAAGGGCCGCGTATGCGAAGTTCACCCATAGTTTGACCATCTGAAGGTACTAATCCAGCTTCATTTACTACTTCCGTGTCTAACAGAGGAACAGTTAAACCTTGAGTTGCGCGTATTTCTAATTTTTCTTCAGCTGACCAATCTTCCATCGTAGAAGTGTAGTTTGATAAGGAAACAATAGGGGAAGTTTCTGTCATACCGTAGCCTACAATGAACGGAACTTTGAAATTCTCCTCAAAAGTTTTAATTAACCCTTTTGGTGAGGCAGATCCCCCACAAACTACTGCTCGTAAAGAAGAAATATCGCGAGGTGTTTTTTCTTGTTCTTGCGCTACCCCTAGCCAAATTGTAGGTACGCCCGCTGTTAAGGTTACTTTTTCTTTTTCTATCAAATCGAGTATTAATGACGGGTTAAAAGCAGGACCTGGTAATACTTGAGTAGATCCATAAGCGACACAAGCAAATGGTAATCCCCATGCATTCACATGGAACATAGGAACAATTGGCAGGACAACATCTTGTTCACGTACACCCATACTATCAGCAAGACCTAATGCTAGACTGTGTAAAACTAGCCCTCTATGTGAATAGACAACGCCTTTAGGCATACCTGTTGTGGCACTTGTATAGCACATGCCAGCAGGAGCATTTTCATCCAGATTCTTAGGGAAGTCAAATTCATCCGAACTTTCCGCTAGTAATTTTTCATAAGAATGGACATTTGGGAAACTGGATTCTGGAATGTCCGTATTATCTTGCATGACAATGATCTGTTTGACGGTTTTTAAATAGGGAATTGCCTTTTCAAATAATGGGAATAGATCCCCATCGATTAATAGAATTTCATCCTCGGCATGGTTAATAACATAAATAATATGTTCAGGTGATAGGCGAATATTAATCATATGCAATATAGCTCCTGCACATGGTACCGCAAAGTATGCTTCAAGATGTCGATGGTGGTTCCATGCAAAGGAACCGACTTTTGTACCTTGTTTCATACCAAGCTTTGTTAAAGCGTTTGCAAGTTTACGCGTGCGTTTTGCATATTCTTTGTATGGAATACGATGAATGGTATCCTGGCTAGTTCTCGAGATAATTTCTTTCTCTGGATAATATTTTTCAACTCGTTCTAAAAAACTAGTTAACAATAATGGTGTATCCATCATAATATCAACCTCCCTAAATCTTCGTAGTGTTTGATAAAACATGAGGAAATAAGTAGATAGTCCTTAATCATTTATATTGAAAGTCATGGATTGTTAGAACGTGAATTATTAAGTGGAAATTGAAGTCACGAGTTTTGATAGGGGAAAGAAGAAGTCAATCGATAAATGCAATTGTTTTAGTAAGTTTAAATTTCATCATATAATGGAATAGAAAAGATAGGAGTGAGAAAATTGTCAGTAATGATTCCAGTAAAAACTTTAGCTAACGGTGTAAACATGCCCTATTTAGGTTTAGGTGTTTACAAAATGACAGATCGAGAAGAAGCTATTCAGGCAATGAGTAAAGCACTTGAAATTGGCTACCGTGCCATCGATACAGCAGCTCTTTATCATAATGAAGAAGAAGTTGGGGAAGCAATTCGAGCTTCAGATGTACCACGTGATCAAATTTTTGTCACAACGAAAGTATGGAACAGCGATCAAGGCTATGATCAAACTTTACGTGCATTCGAGACTTCTTTGAAAAAACTGGGTTTGGATTATTTAGATTTGTATTTAACCCATTGGCCAGTAGAAGATAAATTCGTAGATACGTACCGTGCGATTGAACGACTTTATGAAGAAAAACTTATTCGAGTAACTGGTGTTTCGAATCATCACGAACATCATCTTGAAAAGATACTTTTAAAAGCGAACGTGAAGCCTATGGTGAATCAAGTTGAATTACACCCATATCTCTCACAAGAGCCCTTAAGAGCTTTCTGTAAAGAAAATGATATTGCTGTTACGGCATGGTCACCACTAGGACGTGGTGGAATTCTTCAAGATGAAACTATCCTGAAAATTGCAGAAGAAGTAGGAAAGACTTCAGCGCAAGTTATTCTACGCTGGCACAATCAGCATGACATTATTACGATTCCAAAATCGGTCACACCAAATCGTATTGAAGAGAATTGTCAAATCTTTGATTTTGAACTGTCTGCTGATCAAATGACTCAAATGGATCAATTACACAGGGACAAACGTTTTGGTCAAAATCCGGATAATTTTAAATTTGATTTCTAAAAAATTGATTATGAAAAGCGGCTGGGACAAAAGCCAAAATAGCATTTTTCCACACTAGGAAAAATGCTATTTTTACGTTCTAATGAAAATTGATTTCCATTCCGGGTACGCTTTCCGCGGGCACGGCCTGACACGAACGTCTCAGGCGGCGTGCTGTTCCCGCATGAGTCGACCCTCCATTCCAATCAATTTTCAAAGTATCAATTTTTTAATATTACGTTTTGGGTATTTCTTTGAGTTTTTCACTTATAGCCCAGCCTCTTTGTCATTTACATATCCTTCACAACAATTCGTTTATTTAAGAAAGGGTGGTCAAATTCTAATTGGATGGCATGTAATTCATAATCACCCGATGGTGTTTGTCTCGCGTTATACATTGTATCTCCAACGATTGGGTGTCCGATATGAGCTAGATGTACACGAATTTGATGCGTACGACCTGTTTCTAATACTAGATGAACAAGACACGTGCTTTTAAAACGTTTCACCACTTCAAAATGGGTGATTGCATGTTGACCAGAAGGAGAAACGACACGACGAGTAGCATGGTGACGGTCTTTTCCAATCGGGGCATTGATTGTCCCATTATCATCACGTATATTTCCTTGAACTTCCGCTTCGTAGGTACGGACTATTGATTTTTCCTCAATCATACGATCGAAAATGGATTTAGCGATTGGGTGTTTTGCTACTAATAATAATCCCTTTGTACCTAGGTCGAGGCGATGCACGTGTTCCGCGTAATGACCATCATTGTCTGTGATATGTCTCATTACATGGTTCATACAAGTATCAATATCGCGTTCTTCATTTGGATGGGTTGCCATTCCTTTAGGTTTTGAAACAATTAGACAGTGCTCATCTTCGTAGCGGATCGTCAGTTCACATTGTTCTGTTGGCTGATAATTCGAAACAGGTATGTCGAAAGAAAAGGAAAGTATCGTCCCCACTTGTAGAGGCTCCTTCCATATCACAGGTGTCCCATCAGATAATGTCACCGCTTTAGCCATACGCAATTCGTGAACTAATTTTTTTCCCAAGCGCCATTTTTCACGTAGTAATTCTTCTACAGTTAGTCCATCGTTTACAATTTCATAGTGAAACATATTTTACCTCCAAAATAAGAATAATCGTGTCCAAAAATGAACACGATTATTCATCACTTTTCATTTAATTATGATTTAGTTTGCTCTAAAAAATCATAAATTACATCTGTATCTTCAGAGTAATCTCCTACGATACGGTTTACTTCTTTCCCATCTTTAAAATAAATTAAAGTAGGTGTTGCTTCGACGTTATAGTCGTTCCAACCTTGTTCGTATTCTAAAACATTGTATTGATCGATTTGTACGCCTACTTCATCAGCGATCGGCATTAGAGAAGGAGTCATTTTTTTACAGTGTGGACATTCTGGACTAAACATATAAGCAATGACAGTTTCTCCAGAGTCGACTTTTTCTTTTAATGCTTCTGGTAAGATAATATTTTGATAATTTTCATCATCCAATAAATCAATAGTGGATTGTTTTAAATCATCTTTGTCATAAGGGTTGTCTGCTAATTTATCCTTATTGGATAAGTTTGTAAGAATAATAATTGCTGCAAACAGTACAACGACTATTACACCGAGGATTCCTAATTTTTTCATTGTTTTTCTCCCTTCATAGTTTTAATCATGTAGAAACTAGTAATAGCAATTAAGATAAATGCAACACCAGCTAAAAATGGTATAGTTATAAAGCCTAAAAGATTAATATATTCTCCTGTACAGGGAACTCGTCCACATGCAGGTGCAGATTCAGATAAAAAATCAAGCTTTTGAATACTATAATGATAAAGAGAGATTAGGCCTCCGATGCATGAAAAGACCGCTGTTGTTACAGCAATACGTGCATTTTTTTGTATGTAAGCTACAGTTGTAATTAATAGAATTGGATACATAAGAATTCGTTGATACCAGCATAATTCACAAGGTTCATAGCCACGTATTTCAGAAAAATAGAGGGAACCGAGTGTTGCTACTAATGATACTAGCCATATAAATAGCAAACTATTCTCTAGTTTTTTACTCAATTTAGCATCTCCTAATAATCATTTTCTATTGCTTTTTTGATTATAGTTTGTTCTAAGTTAGAAGTAAATTACTTTGAATTAAAAATAATTAAAATAGGAGTATGGAGTTAATTTGACAATAATATGGATTACCTAGAAAATACTTAAGTAACGTAGCATATATTTTAAGTCCGATTCTAAATGTTTACGCATTAAATCAGAAGCAAGTTCACCATTTTTTGATGCAATGACACCATAGATTTCTTCATGTTCTTCATATAATAAAGGCCTTTTATTTTTGATAAGCGAACGACGAGCTAAATAAAAAACAGCATTTAATTTATCTATTTCCGCAACCATTATTGGATTATTACATTCTGCGATAATGAGGTCGTGGAATTTTTTGTTTGCGCTTACAATTTCATCGACAGTACCTTTTTTAGATTCTTTTAATGTCTGCTTTAATAAGTTTAATTTTTCTTTTGTCATGTTTTGTGCAGCCATTTTTGCAGCATGACTTTCCATTAAGGTAATCACTTCTGAAGAGTAAATTAGGTCTTTCTTTTCTGGCTTGTACACCCGTTTGTTCTTAATTAAGCCTTCTTGTTCTAAATGACGAATAGCTTCTCTAATAGGCGTTCGGCTAACTCCGATTTTCTCAGCTAAACGTTCCTCAACAAGTTTAATACCCCCAACTAATTCTCCACTTAAAATCAAATTTCGAATGGACTCATAGGCCAAACGATAGGCATTTACAGTATTTGGATTTGCAACTTGCATTTTTACTCCCCCCAGTAACGCATAGTAACAACTCTATTATACACGTAAATTTACACAATACTTAGTAAACTTTAGATATAAAGAAGGAAATATTTCATTCAAAAGTATGAGAACCAGACAAATGCGAGATAGTACTATTCAGTGATATGATAAATGAAAGGTAAATCTAATCTAAAGCTAAGCCAACAAATTTAAAAAGAATTTATATATTAACTATGAAAAAAGGCATTTGTACTTATGAGTGAGGTGTAGAAAAGTTGTCTGTTAATGACCACTCGAATATAACAATTTTAAAAGAAATTGCAGAATTACTAAATGAAGAAACAGATCTTATACCAATGCTAAAGGGGGCATTAGGTAAGTTTCTAAATGGGACAAATTTTGAGACGGGCTGGATTTTTTTTATTAATGAAAAAGGTAAGACTGAGTTAGTTGCTCAAGAAAATTTGCCGGATGCACTCAGTTACAATGAATGTCAACATTTGAAAAAAGGTGGCTGTTGGTGCGTTTCGCGCTACCGAAAGAACGAGTTGAAGAAGGCATCTAATATTATCGAGTGTCAAAGAATTGAAGCTGCAATTGAATCAAAAACAGGTGACAATGCAGATATTACTCATCATGCAACTGTGCCATTGCAATCAGGTGATGAGCGGTTTGGGATATTAAATGTTGCATCATCCAATACCGTGAAGTATACGGAAGAAGAATTAGAATTACTTGAATCGGTTGCTTTTCAAATGGGCTCAGCCATCAAGCGCATTAATTTAACGAAGCATGAGCAAGAAATTGCCCTAGTAAGAGAACGAAATCGGCTTGCTAGAGATTTACATGATTCGGTAAATCAATTATTATTCTCTGTCACCCTAACAGCTAGAGCGGGAATTGAAATGAGCGAGAACACTGAAATTAAAGAGACATTCAAGGAAATTCAGCAACTAACACAATCTGCCTTAACCGAAATGAGGGCACTAATATGGCAATTACGTCCCAAAGGATTAGAGAGCGGATTACTTGAAGCTATTAAAGCCTATGCAGAAATGCTGGATATAAAGTTAACAGTTAATGTGTCAGGTGTAATTCAGTTTCCATCACGGGTGGAAGAAACGCTATTCCGTATGACACAAGAAGCTTTAAACAATATACGTAAACACGCGGGAGTACAAGAGGCGATTATTTATATTACAGTTACCTCTACAGATGTATTACTTGTCATAAAAGATGAGGGAAGAGGGTTTGTGATTGATCCTGAGAGAAGTCTTCCATCAATCGGACTACAATCGATTCAAGATCGAGCTTCTGCATTGGGGGGAACAGCAGATTGGGTGAGTCAAATTGGAAAGGGAACGGAACTACTGATCCGATTACCATATTAGGGGGGATAAAATGATTCGAGTATTAATAGCAGATGACCACCATGTAGTTCGTCGTGGGTTACTATTCTTTTTAAAGACACAAAAAGATATTGAAGTAATTGGGGAAGCAAAAAATGGCATAGAGGCTGTTGAGTTAGTAGCATCTTTACAACCTGATATCGTTTTAATGGATTTGGTCATGCCAGAAATGGATGGAATACAAGCAACAAAAAAGATCAAAGCCAAATGGCCAAATGTTCATATTTTAATGTTAACTAGCTTTTCCGATAAAGATCATGTCCTTCCAGCCATGGAAGCAGGAGCAGCAGGGTATCAATTAAAGGATATTGAGCCAGATGAATTAGTAAATTCCATTCGACAAATTATTAGCGGTGGAAATATTATTCATCCTGCAGCAACTAGTCAACTAGAAGAGACACTTCGGGAAGAAGAAAATTTGCCTCATGTTAAAAATGCATTAACTCCGAGAGAAAGAGACGTATTAGCAGAACTAACAAAGGGAAAGAGTAATCGTGAAATTGCCTCTTCCTTATTTGTAACTGAAAAGACGGTAAAGACACATATCTCGAATATATTCAGCAAGCTGGATGTACAAGATCGTACACAAGCAGCCCTATATGCAGTAAAGCATGGCCTAACAGAAGGTAGCGATAGTGAATAGATTGAAGATAAATACTAAAAAGCTCGGACTACTTCAGTAGAACCGAGCTTTTTAACTGTAGAGAAAGTGGAGCTTGGACTTTCTCTGTGTGAAGTTGTATGCTTCTTTAGAAGTCAAGCGTATAAATCATATAATCTTGAAAGTGCTTCCAATTAAATTGTTATATGACCTGTTCATAAAGAAAAAGTTCTAATTGCTCAACTGGTTTTATACTAAAAATGGTAGTCCTCATCAGCCGCAACAGGCAATTCGTGTGGTTCTATATGGACGAGCACCATTCCAAAGGGATTAAATTTTTTTACTGTTGCCTCAATCTTCTCCGTTATTCGATGACTTTGTCGAACATCTAAATAGGGATTTACAGTTACAGTAACATCGATAAAGCACGCATTCCCGTGGGTTCTTCCTTTAAAGTCTACTAATTCAATAACACCCTCAACATTTTTGATGAGCACAGATAATGTTTCTGCTTCCTCCACACTAAAACTATCAGTTAAGGTTTGTACCGACTCCCAGAAAATCTCGATTGCTGTTTTAATAATAATAAATGCTACAACTATAGCGGTAATTGTATCAATAATTGGGAATCCGATAATTGCTCCAAAGATCCCAGTAGCGGCTCCGACACTTACGAGCGCATCGGATCGATTATCATATGCTGCGGCTTTTACAGCAGAACTATTGATTTTCTTTGAAAGAGCTAAATTATATCGATATACACCATACATACAAACAGCACTACCTAACGCAACGATTGCTGTTAAAGGAGAAGGTGTTTCTCTTACAGGGTTCCACAAATTGATAACAGAATTGAAAAGCACCTGTATACCGACAATCATCATAATAAATGAAGCAATCAAAGATGCTACTGTTTCAGCACGGAGATGGCCATATGGGTGATTTAAGTCTGGTGGTCTTTGGGAAATACGTAATCC
Source organism: Ureibacillus sp. (assembly GCA_035555915.1). Lineage (GTDB taxonomy): Bacteria > Bacillota > Bacilli > Bacillales_A > Planococcaceae > Ureibacillus. Next base: position 36,521 of record DATMGC010000010.1, read on the forward strand.
AATTAAAACAGCAATCGATGCAATAATGTCTGTTGTATTATTTAATCCGTCTGCTCTTAATGCTTCTGACTCTCCAATATATCCAATTGTCAGTTTGATTGAACTAAGAATAAGGTAGGTGGCAATGGAAAGCCAGGCACCTTTTTCCCCAGCTCGTAAATTTGTATATAGCTCCACAATGTTTCCTCCTGGCAAAACTTTAGAACATGACAAAACAGAGCCGTCTCAAGAATACCTGAGACGGCTCTGTTTCTGCTAAAATCGTATGAACGACTATAACAAAACAATAAAAATTAATTCATTCTATAAAATGTAGCGCATAAAAGTTCTAATGATTAACTTTGTACATACATTTATTTTTTGAATTTATTGCTCTGAATCCTCTTCTTCAGATGCCTCTAATTCTGGTAACTTTGTTACTTCGATGTATAGGATATGGTGACCATCGGATTCTTTAATCTTGAATTCGTATCCTTCATAATCAAAGCTATCGCCCTCAACAGCGTCGAATCGTTGAGTTAAGAACCAACCACCTATTGTATCAACATCTTCATCGTCGATGTTAATACCTAACATATCATTTACTTCATCTACTAATAACTTAGCATCTATAATGTAATGATCATCACTAATTTCCTGTACTTCTGGTATTTCGTCTTCATCAAATTCATCTTGAATATCACCGACGATTTCTTCGATAATGTCTTCGATTGTGACTAAACCGGATGTTCCACCATATTCGTCCATTAAGATTGCCATATGAATTCGTTCGCTTTGTATTTTTAGTAATAAATCACTGATTGGAACAGTTTCAAACACACGAATGATAGGCTGCATATAATCACTAACAGGTTTGTTACTGTTTGCAGGATCCTTAATATAAGCTGTTAGTAAATGTTTTAAATTGACTAATCCAATTACGTGGTCTTTGTCTCCATCGGTGATAGGGTATCTTGTATATTGTTCAACACCCATTACTTCAAATACTTCTCTTAGTGTTAAGTCTTTCTCAAGACTTGTAATTTCAGTTCGAGGTACCATAATTTCCTTCGCTGTACGGTCTGAGAATTCGAAAATACTATTTACATATTCGTATTCAGAATGATTAATTTCTCCACCTTTATAACTATCGGTTAAGATAATACGAAGTTCTTCTTCAGAATGAGCTACTTCAGACTCAGAAGCCATTTTATATCCAAATACTCCAGATAAAGCGCGGGCAGATCCGTTCAAAGCTTTGATAAATGGATACATTACATTATGGAATGTAATAAGAGGTCCCGATAAATTTAAAGTAAGCTCTTCTGATTTTTGAATGGCAAACGTTTTTGGTGTTAATTCCCCTACGACAACGTGTAAATACGTTACAAGCATAAACGCAATAATAAATGAAAGCAAAGTAGAGAATTGTGTCGGGATATTCCATATTTCAAATAATGGATGTAAAACCATTTCAAATGTTGGCTCACCTAACCAACCTAAACCTAGGGCAGTAATTGTGATACCTAATTGACATGCTGATAAGTATTCATCCAAATTTGAAATTACTTTCTTTGCTTTAATTGCTTTTTTATTACCTTCAGCAACTAATTGGTCAATACGTGTTGTTCTAACCTTTACAATTGCAAACTCAGTTGCAACGAAGAATGCCGTAGCAGCAATTAACAAGAAAAATGCTGCCAACTTAATGGTTAACTCTACTATGTCTACGTCCAAATACTATCTCTGTTCCTCGCCCGAATGAGGGGTGCGAACAAAGAGTACACCTCCTATAATAAAAAATAATTGAATAATACAATGATAAAATATTTATGAAGAAAATACAAATAGTCAATACAGATTGTTAGCAAGATTATATTGATATTTTTGGGAATATTTAATGAAGGTACTTCATATAGTAAATAGTTGAATGGAAAGTTAGTATAAAAATTTCTATTTTCTAAAAATTGTTGACTTTCAAAAAATGGATGTGCTACGCTTTACTTGTAAAATATAAATATTAGAATTGGAGGTTAGGATGATGAAAAATAAATACAGTTTGCCGCCAGCAACTAAATATGATTATCCAAACCTACCTCAAAGATTCTTCTATTTATAACGAAGAACGCGCATAATTGAACAAGGGGATACAGGTATTGGTTACTTGTATCCTTTTTCTATGAGCACTTATCTCTCGAAAAAGGGGTAGGTGCTTTTTTGCGTCTTTTTTATGGAAAAAAATTAAAAAGGAGAGAGGATTATGAAAAGAGGTTATACAAGAAAGTTATTAAAAAATGAGTGTACAGATAGTGGATAGATACAGTAAGTTCAGAAATTTAGAAGAAGGTGCTTTTAATGTTTGAAGTCTTATATAAGTTAAAATGGTTTTTTAAAGCATATTGGAAAAGATATTTGATAGCAGTGGGTTTACTAATGATTGCAAATATAGCTGAAGTTGTACCTCCATGGATTATAGGGATTGCGATAGATGATATTGCTCTAGGGAACATGACTCCAGATTCCTTACGAGAATATTTGATTTGGCTTGGGTTAATCATCCTATTTGGTTATATCATTAACTTCACTTGGCAATATCAGTTGTTTGGTGGAGCTTTATCATTAGAAAGAATTTTTCGCAAAAAGTTAATGCACCATTTTTTAAAAATGACGCCAACATTTTATGAAAAAAATCGTACCGGGGATTTAATGGCCCGTGCTACGAATGATTTAAACGCCGTCTCTTTAACAGCTGGATTCGGCATCATGACGTTATTGGATTCTACCATCTATATGGGGGCAATTATTATAGCAATGGGATTTTTAATTTCATGGAAACTAACGATATTATCAATGCTTCCCATCCCCATTATGGCGGTTCTTATGCAGTATTTTGGGAAAATTGTCCATGAACGCTATACAAAGGCGCAAGATGTTTTTGGTGAATTAAATGACAGTGTTCTTGAGTCAGTGGCGGGGGTTCGAGTAATCCGTGCATATGTTCAAGAGAAGAAAGATGAGAAGCGTTTTGCAGATATGAGTGAAGATGTCTATGAAAAAAATATACAGGTAGCCAAAATTAATGCATTATTTGGCCCTATTACAAAAGTAGGCACAGGGATTAGTTATGTAATGGCACTTGGTTATGGTGCTTTACTTGTATCAAATGGCGATATGACTGTAGGGCAGCTTGTTGCGTTTAATGTGTATTTAGGTTTGGCAGTATGGCCGATGATGGCCATTGGTGAAATGATTAATGTTATGCAACAAGGCAATGCATCTCTTGATCGAGTGCAAGAGACCTTAGATTATGAACAGGATGTAAAAAATCCAAACAATCCGGTACATGTTGAAAGCCCAATTTCAATTGGCTTTAATAGATTTTCATTTCAATACCCGATGTCACAAATAAAGAATTTACACAACATCTCAATACTTGTAAAACGTGGGGAAACGCTTGGGATTGTAGGGAAGACTGGTTCAGGTAAAACAACTTTTATCAAACAATTCTTAAAGGAATATCCAGTAGAGGAAGGGCAATTGACAATTGATTGTGTTGATATTACGTCATTGTCTAAGGATGAGTTACTTGAATGGATTGGATATGTTCCACAAGATCATGTGCTATTTTCAAGAACAATCCGAGAAAATATCTTATTTGGTAAATCAGACGCGACTCAAGAGGAAATTGATGAAGCAGTTCGGCTTGCATATTTTGAGAAAGATTTAAAGAATCTTCCGTTAGGATTGGAGACATTAGTTGGGGAAAAGGGGATATCTCTTTCTGGTGGTCAAAAGCAACGGGTATCCATTGCACGTGCAATGATTAAAAATCCTGAAATCCTTATTTTAGATGACTCTTTATCTGCGGTGGATGCTAAAACAGAGGCGAACATTATTGAAAACATTAGTCGTGTGAGAAATGGTAAAACAACGATTATTACCACTCATCGGTTATCGGCTGTTCAGCATGCAGACCAAATTCTCGTTTTAGACGAGGGAAAAGTCATAGAACAAGGAACACATGAGGAGCTTCTTCAAACGGAAGGCTGGTACAAGGAACAATATGATCGACAACAGCTAGAGGAGGTGTCTAGCGATGAGTACTAGTAGACGTTTATATCAATATGCAATGTATTTCAAAAAACCAATTTTTATTGGGCTGGTGTTATTAACGCTCGCAGTTTTTACAGATTTAGCAGGACCATTTATTGCAAAACATATAATCGATCACTATATGTTGCCGGGTTTGTTAAAGCTACAGCCCATTATAAATTTACTTATTGTCTTTCTTGTTCTAGCGATTGCAACAGCGGTTTTACGTTATTTTATGTTTGTCTTTTTGCAAATTGGTGCAAATCGAGTTATACAAAAATTACGAAAAGATGTTTTTGGGCATATTCAAACATTGTCTATTGATTATTTCGATAATTTACCTGCAGGGAAAATTGTTGCTCGTGTTACAAACGATACAGAGGCAATTCATAACCTCTATGTTCAAGTATTATCACAATTTGTAACAAGCTTTATATCAATATTGGGTGTTTATATTGCACTCTTTATCTTAAATATCAAGATGGCACTTGTAGCTTTAATCGTTATTCCAGTAATTTATATTTGGATGCTTGCTTATCGCAAATATGCTTCTCAATTTAACCATGTTGTCCGTACAAAAATTGCAGATATTAACGCCATGATAAATGAATCCATTCAGGGAATGACGATTATTCAGGCATTCAAACGTGAAAAACAAATGAAAGATGAATTTGCTGAAATGAATAATGAGCATTATGAATATCAAAGAAAGCTCTTATTCTTAGATTCTGCAACTTCATTCAATTTAGTAAGTGTTTTACGATTATTATTCTTTGTTATCTTTATATGGTACTTTGGGACACAATCAATGACGACAACGGAAAGTATTACAGCAGGTACACTATATGCATTTGTGGATTATAGTACACGTTTATTTGGACCAATTGTTAATATCGTCAATCAATTTTCACAATTAGAACGTTCACTTGTGGCAGCTTCACGGGTCTTTGAATTGCTGGATAGTAAAGGTGAAACAGTAAGTGAAGTATCAATACCTAGATATGAAGGAAATGTTGTATTTGATAATGTATCCTTTGCTTACAAAGAGGATGAGTATGTATTAAAGAATATCAACTTCACTGCAAAAAAAGGGGAAACGATAGCCCTTGTTGGTCATACTGGCTCAGGAAAAAGTTCAATTATGAACTTAATATTCCGCTTTTATGATCCACAAAAAGGGAAAATCTTGATTGATGGGAAGAATATATTATCCATACCGCGACAATCATTTCGAGAGCATATGGGAATCGTTTTACAAGATCCTTACTTATTTACAGGGACGATTGAAACAAATGTTAGTTTAAGAGACCCCAAAATTTCAAGGGAAACAGTGGAAAAGGCCCTAATGGCAGTGGGAGGAGACCGAGTGCTAAAAAATCTTAAAAAGGGACTTGATGAGCCTGTGATTGAAAAAGGGAGTACGCTTTCTTCTGGTCAACGACAGTTAATCTCCTTTGCACGAGCATTAGCATTTGACCCTGCAATTTTAATTCTAGATGAGGCAACCTCAAACATTGATACAGAAACAGAAGAAATTATTCAGCATGCTATGGAAGTATTGAAAAAAGGCAGAACTACTTTTATCATTGCTCACCGGCTTTCAACAATTAAGAATGCAGATCAAATTCTCGTATTAGATAAAGGAGAAATTGTTGAAAGAGGGACACATGAAGAACTAATAGCTTTAGGCGGACAATACGAAACAATGTATCGATTACAAGCAGGCGCGTTCAACTAATTAGCGGAAACTTGTTGCTTAAATATTTAATGGTTAATGAGTTCGTCATTCACGACGAACTCATTATCTATGTGATAGGAAAAGAACTATAAAACTAATGGCCAAGTTTTTGATGGAAACGAGATTCTAATCAATCATAAACATGGAATAGCATTAAATCATGAATCATTTTTTCTATAGATGGAATCTCTTCTTCAGCAGGTTTTCCTCCTATCCAAACAATTTGTCCATCTTTTTTGTACTCAGCTTTGTATGCTTGCTGTTTGTAATAAAATGAAATTGCCCACCCCGGTAGCAAATCATTTTCAAATAAAGGATTAAACTTAAAATGTTGAATCATACATATCCCCCTCCTGAAACTTTCAACTTACGTTAATCGTACTAAATGTTAACAAGAATGGCTAACATTATCTTTAAAAGACAGGACTCTGATATAATAGGTAGGAGTTTGAAAGAAATGAGAGGATTTAAATGGAAAATGCAGTAGTGACCATAATCTTTATGGCAATAGTTGGTGCAGTTATTGGAGGCTTTACAAACTACTTAGCCATTAAAATGCTATTTCGACCATACAATGCACTCTACATTAAAAAATGGCGTTTGCCATTTACGCCGGGTCTAATTCCAAAAAGACGTCAGGAATTATCAAAGCAAATTGGTGTAACGGTAAGAAATTATCTCTTAACACCGGAAGTATTTCGAAAAAAGCTCTTTAATGAAGAAATCAAGTCAACTGTATTAAAATTTGCTCAACAGAAAGTAGAAGACACAATTTTCACAGAGGATAAAACAATATATGATTGGCTAAAGCAAGGTGGATTCGAGCAATTACCTGAAACAATTGAACAAAAAGTAGATATAGTGATTGATAAGCAATTCCAATCAATGAAGAATGCACTATCGACAAAGTCAATTGAAGCTCTACTACCAAGTAATGTCCATGAAATAATTGATAAAAAAATCCCTGAGGTAGTTACTTATATTTTAGAAAAAGGAGAAGAATATTTCCTTTCTCCAAAAGGTGAAGTGACAATTAAGAACATGATGGATGACTTCTTAGGTTCGAAAGGATCTTTTGGAGGCATGATTCAAATGTTTTTAGGTGATTCTGCTTCTATTGTTTCAAAAATTCAGCGAGAATTAATTAACTTCTTAAGAGCTCCAGGAACGAAACATGTCCTAGTAAACATCATTTCTCAGGAATGGGATAAGGTTAAGCAACAACCATTGATGAATTATTTACAGGAAGTTGATTTTAATTCAATATTGAGTAGCATCCAAAACTATGCGAAAAAGGAACTTAATATTCGTGAGCACTTAAATCATCCTATTAGCTACTATTGGCCAAATGGAAAAGACTATTCACAACAGGACTTATTGCCAAAGTTAGTCGGAAAAGGTTTTGTTGAAGCAGAAAACAAGCTGGAAGATGTACTTAATCGTTTAAATTTAGATGAAGTAGTCCGTGAACAAGTAGATTCTTTCCCATTAGAGAAATTAGAAGAGCTTGTACTAAGTATTGCATCGAAAGAATTAAAAATGATTACCATCTTAGGAGCAGTTTTAGGTGGCATCATTGGTATTGTACAAGGTTTAATTGTGTTTTTACTAAATTAATATGAAAGTGGGAAAAATCATGATCAACATTTATAATGACATTAACAAATTGGAAACTACTATGCGCCAAACAGAGGAATTTAAAGTTTTAAAGGAAGCTGTTGAAGCAGTTCGCGCGGATGAAGAAGCAAGAGTATTATTTACAAACTTCCGTGATGTGCAAATGAAGCTCCAACAAAAACAAATGAATGGTGAAGAGTTGTTAGAAGATGAATTACTATATGCACAAAAAACAGCTCAACTTGCTCAATCAAGTGCAACGATTTTAGCGATGTTAGAGGCAGAAATGGCACTTAGCAAAGTGATCGAAGAAGTAAATCGTATCCTAGTTCAACCAATTCAATCTTTATATGATGGATTGTAAGAAAGAGATTTAAAGTATGTCCCAAAAGCTCTTATAGAGTTTTTGGGATTTTTTTATGTAGAAGCGTTGAAAGCAATAGATTAAATCTAATAAAAAACAAAATAAGTATCCATTCTAGCACTTGATTTGTTATATTAAATAGACGTGTTATAATTAACGTTTGAAATTCAAAACAATGATTTGTATAAGAGTAATTTCTCCTTTGTTGTTAACGTTTTATTGAAATTAATAGGGAAGAGAGACACAGCTAATGAAAAAAATTGAAATAAACGAAGTGTTCAAAGAGGATTGGAACCGCGTTTTAAATCATATTGCTAATTTATTTTATGAAGACTCTAAAATTGTAGTAAGCTCTGAAGATGCAGAGTTATCTTTTCGTTTTCAACACGCTATAGATGAAGATTACACGGTTCACACTGCCTGTGAATTAATAGTAGATGAACTAACCTATACAAGTACTTATTCGCTTCAATATAAAACAGAAGGTACGGAGAGAGAACAAGGAATACGTATGAAGCGTGCACTTTCTCATGTTATGTTAGATGTACTTGAGCAATATACAGGGATGACGCAGCAATGGGGAATACTTACTGGAGTACGTCCAACAAAGCTTTACCATAAATATCGTAAAGAAGGCATGAGTGATGAAGAAATTTATGCCATCTTAAAGAAGGATTTTCGAATTTCAGATTCGAAAATTGCTTTAATGCGTGAAATTGTTAAACGCCAACTGATCACAATTCCAGACTTAGATGAGATTGGAAAAGAACTATCGGTATATATTGGTGTACCATTCTGTCCAACAAAATGTGCTTACTGTACTTTCCCAGCTTACGCGATCCAAAGTAATCGTAAAGCAGGCCGTGTAGATTCTTTCATCGATGGGTTACATATTGAAATCCGTGCAATGGGACAATGGTTAAAGGAAAACAATATGAATATTACATCTGTCTACTGGGGTGGAGGAACACCTACATCCATCGAAGCAGACGAAATGGATGCCTTATATAAAACAATGTTTGAATCTTTTCCTAATCCAGAAAAGATTCGTGAAATCACGGTAGAGGCAGGAAGACCAGATACAATCACACCAGAAAAGATAGAAGTATTGAAAAAGTGGGGAATTGACCGAATTTCTGTTAATCCACAAAGCTATACCGATGAAACCTTGAAAGCGATTGGTCGACACCATTCTGTTCAAGAAACAATCGATAAATTCTGGTTGTCTAGAGAATCAGGGATGAATAATATCAATATGGATTTAATCATCGGTCTACCAAATGAAGGGATCGAGGAATTCCAACATTCATTAGATGAAAGTGGAAAGATGCAACCGGAATCTTTAACTGTTCATACATTATCATTTAAACGAGCTTCAGAAATGACGCACAATAAAGAAAAATATAAAGTGGCCGATCGTGAAACCGTAACGAAAATGATGGACATGGCAAGCAGTTGGACCAAAGAAAATGGATATGTACCGTATTATTTATATCGTCAAAAAAATATTCTCGGAAACCTAGAAAACGTAGGATATTGTAAACCAGGTGAAGAGAGTATTTATAATATCGTTATCATGGAAGAGGTACAAACGATATTAGGAATTGGGTGTGGGGCTTCCACAAAATTTGTAAACCCTGAAACAGGTAAGATTACACAATTCCATAATCCGAAGGACCCTGCAGCTTACATTATGACCTTTGAAGAGGCTATCGAGAAAAAAATTCAAATGTTAAATGAATTGTATGCTACACAACCGAAGTAACAACTTAGTATATATAATGTAAAATAAAACGGGCGTATTGAATTGCCCCAAAAGGTTAGAAGACCAATCTAACCGTTTGGATCCAAAACAGTGCGCCCGTTTTATCATAGTAGTGACTTTTACTATAAAATAGCTACAATTAGTTTGTTAAATTAACCTGTCTCTACTTCTATATAACTTAGTTGTGATAAAGGTATTACGACATTTTTTGTTTCTCGTTCATAGTTATCAGTAGTTTCTACTAATCTTAGAACGAAACTGTCAGCATATAAAAGTGTGCCACGATATAATTCTTCCCCTACTGTAATAGTTAATTCCTGATTAACTAATCTTCGAAGCTGTAGAACTAAATACTTTTCAAACAACACAATCACCTCCTATTTAGTATTCAAATTTTTTAATACTTGCTAATGGAATATACAGTAAGTTAGCAGCAGTTCCTAGGACGATATAGTCCGATTCTACTTTTACTAATCTTCCAGATACATTGGAATATTCTGTAGAAACCTCAATAGTTGAGCCTTCTAACGATTTAAGGATTGAACGTATTTCCCACATATTAATCTCCTTTCTTAAAAGACTATGTGAAAAGTATATGTTTGATAGATTTTGCCGATTGGGCATACACCCTCATTTCTATGTTTTTCTGAAATTTTAATAGAGTTTTGAGTAATCCGCACAAGCTTTGTGAAGTAGATAACATATCTTAACTCGAGGTGATAAAAGTGAAAACTAGAGTTGACGGGTTAGTTAGTGTTGTCATTCCGTGCTATAATGCATCTCCTTATATAGAAGATTGCTTAAACGGACTACAATCCCAAACCTATCAAAATATCGAAGTAATACTAGTAAATGATTGTTCCACTGATAATACGATAGAAATAGTAGAGCGGTGGAAAGAGAAATCAAATCCATCCTTTCCGGTGATTATTTGTAATCTTCCTGTAAATACAGGGTTTGCTGGGGCACTTACAGTTGGATATTTTATGAGTTCGGGTGAGTATATTGCTGTTAATGACGCAGATGATATTTCACACCCTTCTCGTTTTGAAAAGCAAATAGACTTTTTATTGGCAAATCCACAATATGATTTAGTCGGAACAAACTATAAGGTGTTTAGTGAACGGGATAATAAAGAAAAAGGGAAAGACGCGAATTGGTTATATTATGGAGAGGCAATTCGCAATATTTATGCTAAAGGGTTGCATTGTGTTTGCCATGGCACAATTTTATTTCGTGGAGCAGTTTTTGATCGACTCGGTGGTCCAACTAGAAGAATAAATGGAGCAGAAGATTATGAGTTTATCGTAAAATTTCTAAATGCGAATTTAAAAATTGATAATATTCGAGAAGTATTGTACTACTATCGCATCCATGAAAATCAACGGTCTAAACAATTTTATGGAAGTGATGCCAATGAATAAAGAAAGAATTTTACTTGTCATTGATGCCTTATATGTTGGTGGTACTGAAACTCATGTATTAGGTTTGGCAAAGGAGTTAATGAAAAATAATGTCTTTGTATCTATTGCTGCAAGGAAGGAAGGCAGTTTGCTGAGCTCCTTTGAAGACTTAAAATGTCCAATTCATCATATCGACTTTCCTAGGACATTAAATCTGGAAGAAAAACATGAGCAAGAATTGGTAAAAAAAATTGAAGAAATCATTGAAATAGAAAACATAACGCTCATCCATTCTCATCAAACGCCCTCTGGATACCTAGCAGGGAAGGCTGCTAAAAATAAGAAGATAGCTACAGTTTTTACTGTACATGGAACCTATTATCCAAATGATGAGATTCGTAAAATATTAAAATTCACTGATTCGGTAATTTGTGTAAGCCCACCATTATGTAATTATATAAAATCGTTTGGTGTAGAAAATCCTTACTTGGTTCCCAATGGAGTTAACCTAAAGGAATATGAGAGAGATACCAAGAAAACTGCAGATTTAAGAAAAGAATTGAATATACCCGAAGATTCTATAATTGTTGTCTATGCAAGTAGAATTTCTTGGGCAAAAGCCAATGTTTGTTCGATATTCCTAAGGGCATGTAAGGATTTAAAATTGAAACTCTTTCCAAATCTCCATGTCGTAATCGTTGGTGGTGGTGATAGGTTAGGAGACATACAGAATTTAGCGCAAATGATTGAGAAAATGTGTAATGATTCATTTATCCATATAGTAGGGGAACAAAAGAATATGCATACTTATTATTCTATTGCGGATAGTGTTGTTGGAACAGGGCGAGTTGCATTAGAAGCAATGGCGTCTGAAAAACCAATTATAGCCGTTGGAAATCATGGATATTATGGAATTGTAAACAAAGGGAATATCAATGAAGCATGGGATCATTATTTTGGAGACCATAGTTCCAAATCAGCTTGTAGCCGAGTGAACTTAAGAAATGATTTGAAAAAATTATTATTAGCTAAAGAACAGCTTATCCTTTATGGAAAAGAAGCAAGAAAAATAGTAGAAGAAAAGTTTAACATTCAAAAGGTTGTAATTGATTTGTTGAAAATCTACTCGGAAACAACAGGAGGAGGAATTAAACCGATGAAAAAGCTCCTTTATATTGGTTGGATTGGATTTAATAATTTAGGAGACGAATTATTATGGAACATCTTTAAGGAAATGTGTGGAAAATACCTAGATGATAGGCAGGTTGAAATTACGCCTTCTTTACCTGGAATTGATCTAAAAAATCTTGAAAAATATGATACGGTCATTTTAGGGGGCGGATCCCTTCTATTACCAGGGTATCTACAAATTCTACAAAATGCATTGCACGAAGGAAAATCCATTATTATTTGGGGATCAGGATTAGATTGGATTGAGAAACATAATCTAGATTTACTAGTTGAGGATCAATTAGGTTCCTTAGAACAAAATTTCAAACAAAAGGACACTGAAGTTTTAGATGAAGTCATCCATAAAGCTCTCTTTGTTGGGGTAAGGGGACCATTAACTAAGAAAGCTATTGAAATTATGCTTGGAAGTGAGAAAGCAAAAAAGGTAAATATTATTGGGGATCCTGGTTTATTATTACAAGAATCAAATTCCAAAGCACTTCCTGCCCGTAAGGAAAAAATCATAGGTATTAATTGGGGAACTACACTGAACCGTTTATATGGTGGAAATGAACAAGTAGTTGAGGAACAGTTAATCGAAGCAGCAAAGAAGTTGATAAGCTTAGGATACAAGATTTTGATTTATGCAGTGTGGACTGAGGATATTAAACATTGTAAAAGATTATATGAAAAATTAAATGACAAAGAAAATGTAATGTTAGATATCAATCTATATTCAGAAGATGAATTGATAGAAAAATTGTCAGCTTGTATGTGTACGATTAATTTTAAGCTACATGCAAATTTTCTTTCTTTATCTGCTAATGTTCCAGCAATCGCATTAGGGTATCGCTTTAAAGTATTTGACTGTGGATCCTTACTAGACATGCAACATTTAGTTGTTTCTACGGATTCTAAACAAATGACTCAGGAATTAATAGATCGTGTGGAAATTATTGAAAAAAGTAGAGAATCAATTTTGCAACAATATCATAAAATTAAAACAGAGTATGAACCTCTTTTAGAATACATTTTTACTAAAAATCTAATATAAAGCACAATTGGTAAATGGAGAAAATTTAATAGAAAATAGAAGGAAAGTAAAAATTATTTAGTATAAATATTACCCTTTTCTCTATTAACTTTGCTATTTTATCTATTAGTTAAAATAGTATAGTTTTTGGAAGTCGAAAACTAATTATTGTAAAAATAAAATATTACAATAACTGGAAGTGTGATAAAATGATATTTAACTTATAAAAATAGATCTGAAGTAGTATGGGTTTTTAGAGGGGTGAGGGTTTGCAAGAGCTAAAAGAATTAAACATTACTATGAACGCTTTAGTAAAAGAAGAGCGTTTTAATGAATTTTTTAACTTATTCGATCCAATTGCTCGTATTGCGTTACAAAATGACGAATATTGCTATTTGATTGATTTGTATTTGAATAGAAGTAAAGTCCTTTACAATTTAGGAGATATCCAATCCTGTATTGCTGATTTAAAAAAATTGACTGAATGGATGGACGAACACGGTACAGATGGTCAAAAAACAAAATACCTAAATACTTATGCGACAGTCTGTGGAGAGCTCGGAGATCAACGAAAGTATTTAGAGTACCTGACTAAAGCCAAAGAATTAGCAATCAAAATCAATGATGTTTATACATTGTGTAAAATTTATAATAATCTAGGTGTTTACTATTTAGATGAGAAACAACCAGAAAACGCGGTGAATATCTTACTAAAACCTTTAGAGTTCTGGGATCAAATTGATAATGAATATGAAGAAGAAATTTTGGTTTTTGTAAGATTGAATTTATCAAAGGGCTATACGGAATTAGGAGAATATCAGAAAGCAGAAGAACTTTTTGATTTACTTTTTGCTTATATTGAAGGGAAGCAAATGACGAAGACAGCGATTTACGTTCTTCAATATAAGGGGCTATGGTTTAAGGCTCAAAGAAGATATGAAGAAGCCAAAGAAATCTTATTAAATGCAAAAGATTATGCTTCTATCAACAATGATGTCATCTTATTAGAACAGATTAACAAAATACTAGTTGAAGTAATTACTGAAATTGGTGATAAAGATAGTTTAATTGCAATTCAAAAAGATTATATTGATAGTCTTTTAAAGATAAAAGAGATTAATTTAAGTCAAAGTTTACTACAAATTGAAATGTCTCATAATGAAAAACAGTACGAATCTATTTCAAATAAAGATCCATTAACAAGTTGCTATAATCGTGATTATTTTGAGAAAACTACTAAAAAGTGGCTAAGGAAAGCAAAAGATACTAGTCAATTAATGGGATTTTTTATTTTCGATGTTGATAGTTTTAAACAAGTAAATGATCATTATGGTCATCTTGTAGGTGATGATGTATTAAAACACATATCAAACTTAGCAGTGGATTGTTTATCAAAATATGATAGCATATTTGCAAGGTATGGTGGAGATGAGTTTGTGGCAATTGTAAAGATATCCACATACGAAGAATTGACTGAAATTACTGATAATATATATAAGCGCATCTCTAAATCAGTAATCACATTTGATGAAGGAACAATTCCTATTCGCGTTAGTATTGGCGTAAGTACAAATGCTAATGGAATGATTACAGAATATAGAGAAATCTTTAAATTAGCAGATGATGCTTTATACGAATCAAAACGTAATGGTCGTAATCAATATACGATGAAATGTTAAGAAGAATAGCGATTTTGCTATTCTTTTTATTTTACAAAAGCCTTTAATAAATAGGTGTTTAATACTATGTATTATGTCAAAGCTTTAGTAGAAGGAAAAACAACGGAAAAGGAGTCAACTGGATCAATTGAAAGCTCATATGAAGTCTTTCTGTTTATAGAATCAAAGAACCTGAAAGGGGAAACGAAAAGTGAAAGATAATATATATACACTTGATCGTTACGAAGGAAATCAGGCTGTCTTTTTAAAACAATCTGATGAAAGTGAGCAATTGTTAATTCAGCGAAATAAGATTCAAATACAATTGAAAGAAGGAGATGTAGTCCAAATCGTAGAGGATGGAGATGTTTATGATATTTCCTACTTAGATGACAAAACAAAAACACAAAAGGAACATGTGGAAAATTTACTTGAACAATTGAGAAATCGAAAAAACTAAATGTTAGTAAGATAATAACCCGTACTTTATAAGCACGGGTTTTAGATTACTTAAATTTTCAACTTTTCATAAACAAATCAAAAACATCACCATAATCTCCTATGGAATAGGTATTATTGCTTTCTTGGAGCCACCGCTTCGTAAATTCTGCTATGGTTTTAAATGTTTCTCCTGGAGAGGTTTGGCCATACCCGGATGAAGTCATACTCCTCGCAGCATATTCTAAACTATCAAACATATAGTTTCGATTCTTTTCATTTTCGCGCATAATTCTTTCGATTGTCACTAAGGATTTATATAATTCTTTCGCTTTATCCGAAAAATTCTTATGGATTTCAATATTCAAAGCGGTTTCACCAATTGTAAAGTTAACTTCAATATCTACATCTGTTGTACCAGCTGTTTCAAAGGATACTTGGCGTAATGTATAAAATTTGTAGTCATATCTTTTAATTATACGTTTTTTATTTACTGTTGAATCTCCATCGACATGAATGATCGCTAGGTTAGTGAAACAATATTCATCGGTCTTTGTTTTAATAAGATAAAAAATACGTTCCCCTTTTTCGGAAAGAAGATAATCATTCGACTCTGTTTTATGATAATCATAAGGTGCAATCACTTTCCCAATATCCGATAGTCCTAGAGCGTCAGATGCAAACTTTTTGATCATAGTTTCTCTCCTCTTCTAGTAGCTAATTGGTGTTTAAAGGAACATATGCAGACATAACAGTCTGTATAACTTCCACTTCCTAATGAATGTACAATGAGACTTTATTGGGGGATCCTTATGTTGAGGAAAAACTCTTATCCAATAATTCTGAAAATATGATAAAATAAATTGAAAGTACATTATTAAGTCAGCGTATGGGAGATTGGATATGACAATAAAAACCGTTATTTTTGATTTAGATGATACACTATTATGGGATAAGCACAGTATTAAAACAGCATTTGAAAAGACTTGTGAATATGCACAGTCAAAATATGAGCTGAATACGGTAGAGCTAGAAGAAGCAGTAAGAAATGAAGCGCGTAAATTATATGAATCTTATGAAACATATGATTATACAGTGTTAATCGGTATTAATCCTTTTGAAGGATTATGGGGTACTTTTGATGATCCAACAGACTCTTTTCAAAAAATGAAAGAAATTGTACCAACTTATCGTAAAGACGCCTGGACAAATGGATTGAAAGCTTTAGGTATCGATGATTCTGCGCTTGGTGCTGAACTTGGAGAGCGATTTGTGGAAGAACGTAAAAAGTCTCCTTTTGTTTATGAAGATACATATGCAGTGTTAGATGAGCTAAAGGATAAGTATCAGCTTGTGTTACTAACAAATGGAGCACCAAGCTTACAAAATCTAAAGCTTGAAATCACGCCGGAGATTCGTCCTTACTTTGATCATGTCATTATTTCAGGGGACTTTGGCAAAGGTAAACCAAACGCCGAGCTATTCGAATATATGATGGATAAAGCGGGCATTACTGCTAGCGAAGGAATTATGGTGGGTGACAACTTAAATACAGATATTAAAGGTTCTGACCGTGTAGGTATGAAGAATGTATGGATTAATCGTGAGGGAAAAGAAAACGATACAGAGGTAACACCAACATACGAAGTAACTTCACTAACAGAGTTTTTAAAATTACTAAAAACAATATAGAAAAAAAGATGGGGGAGAATTGAATATTCCCTCCATCTTTTTTTTATGATTTGGTCACTCACCCTATTAAACGAGTTTAGAACTAATCGCAATTAATATAATTTTTAACCTATTAGAGCTGACGAGTAATATATCTAAACCAGAAAGAATGCCTCACTAATATTTTAGTGAGGCATTTTATCTACTATCTTAAAGCGTGATTGCTTTTACTTCATCAATATTTTCTAGTTGTGCTACATAGTTTAAGTCTTCAATTGTTACTTCATTATCAATTGTTAACATCATGATTGCTGTTCCGCCAACTTGGTCACGACCTACTTGCATTGTTGCGATGTTGATATCTTTATCTGCAAGTTTTGTTGCTACACGACCAATAGCTCCTGGTTTGTCAGTGTTTTTAATGTATAAAAGGTGACCTTGAGGAACTACGTCTACAACAAAGTTTTCAACTTTTACAATACGTGCACCTAAACCGTTTAGAAGTGTACCTGCTACGGAGTGAACTTCGCTTTCTGTTTTCACTTCAACTGTAATTAAGTTTGTAAATCCTTTTGCAGTTGTTGTTTTATGTTCATTGATTTTAATGCCGATACGTTCAGCTAAGTAACGAGCATTTACGTCGTTTACATTTTCGCCATGATTTTTTTGAAGTAGACCTTTTAAATTGTTTGATGTTAATGGACGTACATCATAGTTCGCAACTTCACCAGCGTAAGATAAACTAATTTCTTTAATTGGTTCATTTGTAACTTGTGATAAGAACTTACCTAATTTTTCAGCTAGTTCAAAGAATGGTTCTACTTGTGCAAGCAATTCTTTTGGAATTGAAGGCATGTTAACAGGGTTAGTAACTGTGCCTGTTTTAAAGAATTTAATAATATCATTTGAAACGTCTACTGCCACAGATTCTTGAGCTTCTACAGTTGAAGCACCTAAGTGTGGTGTTGCAATAACTTGAGGTAAAGTTAATAATTTATGATTTGTTGCTGGCTCTTCTACGAATACGTCTAGAGCAGCACCAGCTACTTTACCTTCCACAATTGCATCATATAAATCGTCTTCATCAATAATACCACCACGTGCACAGTTAATAATGCGAACGCCATCTTTCATGATTGCGAATCTTTCTTTATTAATAAGGTTACGTGTTTCAGGTAGTAATGGTGTATGTACTGTGATAAAGTCAGCAGCTTGTACAACTTCATCTACTGTTCCTTTTGTAACGCCAAGTTCCTTAGCGCGTTCTTCAGTTAAGAATGGATCGTAGGCAATAACGTTCATACGTTGACCTTTGGC
Organism: Ureibacillus sp.; assembly: GCA_035555915.1. Classification (GTDB taxonomy): domain Bacteria; phylum Bacillota; class Bacilli; order Bacillales_A; family Planococcaceae; genus Ureibacillus. Next base: position 54,766 of record DATMGC010000010.1, read on the forward strand.
ACGATAAGCAACTTCAGTACCGATACGACCAAAACCAACAACCCCTAAAGTTTTGTTTTTAAGTTCAACACCTACATAAGATTTACGATCCCAAACTCCATTTTTTAATGTGTTATAAGCTTGTGGAATATGACGAGCAAGTGATGTCATCATTGCAATTGTATGTTCTGCGGCAGAGTTCGTATTTCCATCTGGAGCATTTACAACAATTACACCATGTTCAGTTGCGGCAGCTAAGTCAATGTTATCAACACCAACACCAGCACGACCAATTAATTTTAAGTTTTTAGCAGCGGCAATAATTTCGCGAGTAACTTTTGTTTGGCTTCTTACTAATAGCACGTGAACATCTTCAATTTTAGCAATTAATTGTTCCGCTGTTAGGCCTGTGTCGATAATAACGTTTAAGTTTAAATCTGTTTCTTGACGAAGAGGGAAGATACCATCTTCACTAAGTGGATCAGCAATAAATACATTAATTAAGTTAGTTGCAGTTGCAGTTTTTGTTACCATTGATAAATACGCTCCTTTAAACATGATTTTACTAATAATTTTGATAATTCTATTGGTACCTGATGTTAAAAATTCAATTAGGTAAAGAACTAATTGAATTTTTAGACTAAAAGATGCATAACTGAATCATTTAATCTGGTAAAAATAAAAGCCCTTCACTCCCTACAATATTATGTAAGGGGCGAAAGGCTAACATAACATACTTACGCGGTACCACCCTTATTCGTTGTAAAAAAAGTAAATTTTGTACAACCTCTAAGCTAATGCGTAACGTGCATGATACGGATAGGCTTACTGAAGTGTTCGGCCAATCTATTCGGGAGTGGAACTACAATCGTAGAAAACACTGATTCACACCTACCATCAGCTCTCTTGGGATTTCAAACGAACGAGCATGTCTCCGTCTTAATATTTTTCGTTGATTTAATTGTTAACATCATAATCCCAATCGTTCAGTTCTGTCAACATAAATTCTAAAAATAATTAAAAAACGTTATGAAAAGGCTTACTTAATACCTAAATAAACGAACGATTTTATATATAAATAATAATAATGTTCGTGTTTGTTTCTGTGTACTTAAAATAGAAAATTACTGCAATTTAACGGTAAACTCTTTGAAAAGTCATAATATTGTTGCGATTTAGCTTACAATGTATGTTAAGAAATAATTTAATTATTTTTTATTTGGCATTCGATAAAACGAATAATCAAAAAAGTGTGGAAATTTAAAAAATAAGATAGAGGGTTTAAAAAATATATCAAGAAAGCTTAATTATACTTTAAGTAAGGGGTGGGGAAATGAAGTATGATGTTGTGATAGTAGGTGCAGGACTTGCAGGTTTAACTGCCGCTTGCGAATTGATTGATGCCAATAAAAAAGTACTGCTTGTAGACCAAGAACCAGCAAATTCAATTGGAGGGCAGGCGTTTTGGTCATTTGGTGGACTTTTTTTAGTAAACTCTCCTGAACAAAGAAGGCTTGGTATAAAGGATTCAAAAGAGTTAGCGTGGCAAGATTGGTTTGGAACTGCTGGCTTTGATAGATTAGAAGGTCAAGATAAATGGGGCTATCGATGGGCAAAAGCCTACGTAGAATTTGCTGCTGAAGAGAAATATGAGTGGCTACGATCAATGGGAATTAAGTTTTTCCCGGTCGTAGGATGGGCAGAACGAGGTGGTTCACTCGCGGGAGGACATGGAAACTCAGTTCCTCGTTTTCATATTGTCTGGGGGACTGGCCCAGGTATTGTCGAACCATTTGCAAGAAAGGTTGAAAAGGCTATAAAAGAAGGAAGAGTTGATTACAAACCAAGACATAGAGTAGATGAACTTCTTACCAAAGACGGGTCTGTTATCGGAATTAAGGGCAAAATTCTTGAACAATGTACCATTAAGCGTGGGCAAGAAAGTTCAAGAAACGAAGTAGCGGATTTTGAATATTACGGGGATGCAGTAATAGTTGCTAGTGGAGGTATCGGAGCAAATTTAGAACTTGTTCGTGAGAATTGGCCAAGTAGACTAGGAAAGCCCCCAAAAAGTATGGTGACAGGGGTACCGGCATATGTTGATGGTCGGATGCTGAAAATTTCTGAGGATGTTGGTGCTAATATTGTAAACCGTGATCGAATGTGGCACTACACGGAAGGGCTAAAGAATTGGGATCCCATTTGGCGAAATCATGGAATTCGAATTTTACCTGGACCCTCTTCGATTTGGTTCGATGCAATGGGCAATCGATTTGGTGCTCCTAACTTTCCTGGGTTTGATACATTAAGTACGTTAGAAGCCATTATGAAAACAGGTTACGATTATTCTTGGTTCATCCTGACAGAGAAAATAATCGAAAAGGAATTTGCTTTATCAGGATCGGAACAGAATCCTGATATAACAAATAAGAGTATTCAGCAATTAGTAAAGCGCGTACTACCAGGTCCTCCAGCGCCAGTAAAAGCTTTTATGGAGAATGGTGCTGATTTTATCATCGCTGATAGTTTGAAGGAACTAGTTGAAGGGATGAATCAGCTAGCTGGTAATGAATTGCTCGATTTTATCAAAATAAAGGACCAAATACTAGCAAGAGATCGAGAGTTAGATAATAAGTTTACGAAAGATATGCAAGTAATGGCTATACAAAGTGCAAGACACTATTTGGGAGATAAATTAATCAGAGTTGCTAAGCCACATAAACTATTAGACCCTAAAAACGGAAAACTAATAGCTGTTAGGTTAAATATTTTATCGAGAAAGACATTAGGTGGATTACAAACCAATTTAAATGGACAAGTTCTGAATGAAGATGGAAAACCAATTCAAGGATTGTATGCAGCTGGTGAAGTAAGTGGCTTCGGTGGAGGCGGCGTTCATGGATATCGGTCGTTAGAGGGAACATTCCTTGGAGGATGTCTGTTTACAGGTCGTCAAGTTGGGAAATATCTAAGTAAATAAAGGGAAAAAGAAGAAAAGATTGAATATATAACGAATATATGTTTATAAAAAAATGGGGGTAAATGGATGGCTTATGAAACAATTAAAATAGAGATTGCTGATCGAACAGCAACCCTATCATTTAACAGACCAAACGTTGCAAATTCAATGAATTTTTTAATGATGCAGGAACTCGCTGATTGCTTCGAATTTTTAAAGGATAATCCAGAGGTTCAGATTCTAGTAATCAAAGGTGAAGGGAACATTTTCTCTGCTGGTGGGGATATTAAAATGATGGTGACCTCAGGGGATCCAAAGGACTTTGAAAATATAATGACTTATATTACTCGAATGGTTTTAGCACTTTACCAATTACCGATGATTACGATTGCACAAATTCGTGGTGCTGCAGCAGGATTAGGCTTTAGTTTAGCGTTAGGTTGCGATGTAATTGTCGCAGAGGAAAATAGCAAACTTGCTATGAATTTTATAGGAATCGGTCTCATACCTGATGGTGGTGGGCATTTCTTTATGAAAGAGCGAGTTGGCACGCCTAAAGCAAAACAACTCATCTGGGCTGGTGATATCCTAAATCCTCAAGAAGCTTATGAATTAGGACTCATTGATTATCATGTAAATGAAGGGGAGTCAGAGAGTTTTGTGGATCAGTTAGTAGGGAAATTTTTATCTTCACCTATATTAGCGATGTTAGAAACGAAGAAAATTCTCCATGCAGAAAAACTTCCTGAATTAACAGGGATTTTGAAAAGGGAAGCAAAAGGGCAAGTGAAAATGCGTAAAACGGAAGATCACCTGGAAGGCATCAAGGCATTTATCGAAAAAAGAGCACAACAGTTTAAAGGGAAATAATATACAAAGACGTCTCAAAACTTGAGGCGTCTTTTTTCATGAAAATGCATAAATATGGAATCAAAATTGTATTTTATTGGCTACATTTTCAAAAGGGCACACTGTACCAAAATTCCCTCTGTTTTAACTAACATCCTAAAACGAAAGTTCTATAAATCTTATATACTAATTTCCAAAATATTACAACATATATTATAATGTTTATTGATATAAATCACGACAAATTTAGGTTAAACCAAAAGGCGTTTGTCACCTTTAAAATAGATTGTTTTAAGGGAAGTAGGTTCTTTCGATTTTCAATCGTATCAGTTGGATTTGCATGTTACAATAGTAGTATCTGAAACAGAATTAGTATATAAAGGAGTGTTTTCTAGAATGAAAGGAATCACACAACTCCAAGCGGGTGAACCAGTTAACCAATTTTTATTAATAAAGCAAGCTGTAAAAGGAGTTACCACAGTAGGGAAACCTTTCATGACACTCATTCTACAAGATAAGAGTGGAGATATTGAGGCAAAGTTATGGGATACGAATGAAGAACATGAAAAAATGTATCGTCCCGAAGTAATTGTACAGGTTGGCGGGGAGATTCACGATTATAGAGGGAAAAATCAACTACGGATTAAACAAATTCGAATCGTGAAACCAGAAGAGGGTATTCAAATTAATGATCTTCTACCCTCAGCAACAACACCGAAGGAAGAATTATATGAGGAGTTAACACAATTTTTCTTTGAAATTAAAAATCCTAATATCTCTCGTATTACAAGATACATTCTTAAAAAGTATCAACCTGAAATTACGATCTTTCCAGCTGCTTCGAAAAACCACCATGATTATGCTTCAGGCTTAATCGATCATGTCGTATCTATGCTTCGTCTTGGAAAATCTATCTGTGATTTATATCCATCATTGAATCGTGACCTAGTATATGCTGGTGTAATTCTTCATGATATCGGAAAGGTAAAAGAACTTACAGGACCAATTGCAACTGCCTATACAGTTGAAGGGAATCTACTTGGCCACATTTCAATTATGGTTGATGAGATTGGTCAAGCAGCAAAAGAATTAGGGATTGATGGGGAAGAAGTTGTCATTTTAAAACATATCGTTTTATCCCATCATGGGAAAGAAGAATGGGGTAGTCCTAAGAAGCCGATGATTCAGGAGGCTGAAATTCTCCATTATATTGATAACATTGATGCGAAGATGAATATGCTAACAAGAGCATTAGCTAAAACAAAACCTGGCGAATTCACAGAAAGATTGTTCCCATTAGACAATCGCTCCTTCTACAAACCAACATTTGAATAAATAAAGATGTAAAGAGGCTGGGACAAAAGCCAAAATAGCATTTTTCCACACTAGGAAAAATGCTATTTTTATGTTCTAATGAAAATTGATTTCCATTCCGGGTACGCTTTCCGCGGGCACGGCCTGACACGAACGTCTCAGGCGGCGTGCTGTTCCCACAGGAGTCGACCCTCCATTCCAATCAATTTTCGAAGTATCAATTTTTTATTATTACGTTTTGGGTATTTCTTTAAGTTTTTCACTTATGGCCCTGCCTCATTTGATATGCATGGGTGTAAATGTACAAAGTGTTTAACTACCAAATGAAATTTAAACAAAAAACGCAGATACATTTAGTATCCGCGTTTTATATATGCTTATTTTTCAGATGATTTTTCGTCAGTTGATTTCTCATCTGTAGTTTTTGTTGCTGAATAAGTCGCTAATGCGTCTTTTAAATCTTTATCTTTGATTTTTACGTCAGCTTTCTTTAATAACTCAGATACTTTTGCTGTGAAGTCACCTTTTTTAGCAGCGATAGCATCTTTGATTTCATCTTTTTTCTCTTCTAATGTACCGTAATCTTTCACTTCACGTTTGTCTGTAACTTGGATGACATGGTAACCGTATTCAGTTTGTACAGGTTTACTAATTTCATTTAACTCAAGAGCGTAAGCAGCATCGTTGAATTCATCAACCATAGAGCCAACTGTAAACCAACCAAGTTCTCCACCTTCAGAAGCAGAACCATCTGTTGAGTATTCTTTTGCTAAAGCAGCGAAGTCTTCACCAGCATTTAATTTTTCAATTACTTCATTAGCAGTCTTTTCATCAGCAACTAAAATATGACGGGCATTTAATTCATATTTAGCTTGGTTGTAGTAATTTTCGATTTCTTCATCAGTTACTTTTACATCTTTTGTAGCTTTTTCTTGTAATAATTGGAATTTCACATTATCTCTAAATGTGTCTTCAGTTAAACCATTTTGAGCTAAGACATCTTTAAAAGAGTCGCCATATTGTTCTTTTACAGAATTGAATTGTTCATCAATTTCATCATCTGTCACTTTGTAGTTGTTTTCTAATACTTGTTCAATTACGACTTGTTCTAGTAATGCATTACCAGCAAGTGATTTTATCTCATCATAAAATTGGTCCTTTGTAATATCTCCGTATTCAGAGGATACTACAACCTCATCACCTGAGTTACCACAAGCTGCTAAAGCGAATACAGAAGTAGCTAGTGTTAGTGCTAATAGTGGTTTTTTCATAATTTATATACTCTCCTAACTTGGATTGAAATCAATAGTAACTATATCATAAACGTTTCAAAAACAAAATGGTTGCATGTATGTTAGCCTATGCACAGCTTACACGCAAGCATAGTATAGTTTTTGAAAGGGGGTGTCGTGATGGGAAATAGCTACGGTGGCGGATATGGAAATGGTTTCGCTCTATTAGTTGTATTGTTCATCCTATTAATTATTGTTGGTGCAGCGTTCATCTACTAATTAATATGTAACAATATAACAGAATGAGAGCTAAAGGCAGATGCCTTTAGCTTTTCATTTTAAATTAGTTGTACATTTTCCAAGTTTGCCAATCTCACACGAAATTCATTTTACAGTGCTACATAAACCTCAACATAAAATGATACTAATAAGATGGTGATTAATATATTTATAGTTCGAAAAATCTTCCCGTGTTTTTCTTCTGGTATGTCTTTCTGCGTGACAAGTGCATATGTCATTCGATTTATTTGGAATAAATAAAATACCGAGAATAGCACTACAATTAAAAGTAGCAAGTCTATTCCTCCCCTCTTTCACTTCCTTTAAGAATACAAAAAATGTCAAAGTAACACAAGTAAATGTATCGAGTTTGACAATGCTTTCATACATAAAGAGTAGATTAAATAATTGTCTGAACTAAGACTTCACAGCCTTTAGGTGTTTCTTCAATTACTGATTCTTTTGGTGCTCCTAGTAAATCTTTAACAAATAAAAGATCCAAAAAACAAATACTACAATGGTACCCTAATAATATGCAAGAATAATGAGCGTACTCTTCATAAAGAATAGAAACTGTGATTAAAACTGCATTAATAATTATAAATGGTACTAATAAAGTAAAGATATAACGTTTTTTGGGTATGAATTTTTTTATACGCATTCTTATGATAGGAACAAATTTGTAATCAATCTTCACTCGTAGTTTAACAGATTTTCTATACTCGAATAATGAATAATAATGCAAGAGTTTATGGACCGGGTAAGTTAGAACGAAACAAAGAGCAAAAAACCAAAAATAATCATCGCGAAAATAGGTAGGATGAATATTACCAAATACTAAAAAAGAAAAAGAAAAAACAATTAGAAATATAAAAGCGGTCATAATTGTTAGCCAGGTTGTTCCATATTCTTTTTTTATGTTAATTGTTTTCCAACAATGCAAGAAGGACAACTCCTTTTTACGGATTTTTAGCTAAAAGTTTTGCGCATCCGTATATGTAAAAACGTTGGTTGAACTTTTTAGCAACTATTCAATAGTATGTACTATTGTAACGAAATAATTGTAAATGAGATGTAGGGGAATTGCTATTTTTTAGACAAAAAGAAAAAAGAGTGTATTACTACACTCATAATAATCCTTGACATTCTATTTAATATTCATGCAAGCAAGTATGAATTGTTAAAATTTTATCTTTTTACGATCATGTGCTGATCATCTACATTATCAATAAGTGACTCTTTAAAGTTTTTAAATGAGCGTTCAAATATCTCGATAAAATCTTCTCCATAAATGTTACGAATTACGGCCATAACATCTAAAAATTCTGGGAATCTACCATATAATTCTTTTAATGCTAGAGATCCTTCAAGGATTGAATGATGTGTATCGTAATAGTGTTCGTACATTTCTAAAATTAACTCAGAGCCTTTTTGTGTAAGCTCAACATACGTATTACGTTTGTCGTCATCACGTTTAGAGAATTCTAATAATCCTCTTTCCTCAAGTTTCTTTGAGAAGTTGAACGCAGTAGAGACGTGCATTACACCGAATCTAGCAACATCTGAAATTGATGCGCCTTTTAAGTGGAATGCAATCCATAAAATGTGGTGTTCATTGATATTTAAATCATAGGGTTTAATCCATTGCTGCCAATCTTTTTCTACTGCTTTCCATAATGCTTTTGACAATTGTGCAATTCGTTGGCTATAAAGCATTGCCTCTTTCATAGTGTATGAATCTTCTGACAAAGCAAACACCTACTTTCATATACATTATGAAAATATTATAGCAGTAAAAGAAAAAAGTTTAAAGTTAGAAAAGTTAAATAATTGGACAAAGGTAAAAAAATGTTATAGATTACCAAAATTATATTTTAAATTACTTAAATTAGCCCCATTATTTAGGAGTATTGTATTACTTGACTTCTCTATCTTCTTTCTTTTTATTATTTAAATTTGAAAGATTATTCTCCATTTCTATAATAGATTTCTGTAACCCATCAATTTCTGCTTTTAATTTGGTTGTATCAGGTTCAATTTCTTGCGTAAATGTTGAAAATGAGCTTTTTAACTCGTTCATTATTTGGGGGATATTATTTTTCACTTCATTTTTCAATAAAGTGATTGAGTTCTTTATACCAATAGAATAATCTTTAATCTCTTCTAAATTTGTTTTTGCAATTTTAGAATTTCGCGTGATATTTGCTCTAAGTTGTTTTCCAGGAAGAGGTGCAGTAAATAGGATTGTTGTTAATCCTCCAATAAGTCCAGCTGATAGTCCGATGATAAAAGGTTTTGTACGCATTTATGTTCACTCCTTGAAATTTTCACTACTATAATTAGTATGTCCTTTTAAATAAAATTTCCGTTTCTTACCCATATTAAACCATGAATTGTGTATTTTAAAAAGAACCACAAAAGACAAGCTTATTTGTATAAAAAAAGTGTAGACAAAGTTTCTAAAAACTTTGTCTACACTAAAATTATGCTTGTGACACAGATGTGTTGAATTTTGCGCGTTTTAATAGGTTTGTAATAATTGGGTAGATGATGAAAAATGCAATTCCATTTAATAGAACAGCTGGTAAAACCACAGCAACGAATAGAGCGCTAAATGCAGCTCCACCAGGTAAACCTACTAATAATAAGGCCATTGATAGGAAAACCGTACCTGATACGATTGTGCACAAACCTACTAGAATAGTGCCTGCTGCTAATTTTTGAGCTGCTTGTCGTAAAGCTAATACAATGACAAAGAATACAATAGCTGTAACCAATTTATCTATAATATTTGGAACAAAGCCACCAGGGAAAGTTGAAAATAGACCAGAAAGTACACCTGTTGTAATTGCTAATAGTAACGTCTCTTTTAGCGTAGGGAATAATAATATTCCGATAAACATCATGGTTAACATAAAGTCTGGTTTCATCCCTTCACCATACCCAGGGATAATTAAATAAAGTGCTGCACCTATACCTACTAAAAGCGCCATTAAAACTAAATTTTTTGTATTCATCTCTAAACTCTCCTCTACATTTCTAAACTCTTAGATTCCTAACGTGCACTCATTGCCGTTAGCGAAACTTACATTGATTTTAATCGCTATATAAATATTTTGCAACCTCACGTAATAGAATACTAATAATATAGTTTATTTCTATTTGTAGGTTGCGAGTATTCCGATGGTCTTAACAAAAAAGGAGATAAATAATCTCCTAGCAGACTGTTGACAAACGCTTGCATCCTGCGTTGCTTGTCTCGCTCGTCTGCTCCTGACGCTATCGCTTTCGTCGCAAATAAAATTCGCTCATGAAGGCAACTTCTATTCGCGTCTTCGCTCGCCTTCGCGCCTTTGCATCTGCCGCTTCGCTTTCGATGCAGAAAAAAAGCGGCTGACAAGCGTTTTCAAGACAGTCTGGTGTAATATCTATTTTTAAAGTTATTCTTAAATAAACATGTAGACAAAGTCGACAAACGACTTTGTCTACACTCAAAAAGGTGATAAATTTTCTCCTAGTAGTGTTTATTATAAAGTTTTTGGGTTGAAATTTACTTTAAATTTTCTTTAATTTGTGCTGCAACAGATTGGAGAATGTCAGAAGTGAATTCGTTTTGCTTGGTTTCCCATTTAACCTTTAGTCCATCAGTTTCGTCATAACGAGGGATAAAGTGTAAGTGATAGTGGAAAACCGACTGACCTGCAAATGCTCCATTATTATTAATTGTGTTCATACCTTGTGGTTGAAAAGCAGCTTTAATGGCATTTGCAATTTTAGGAGCTGCAGCGTAAAGGTTTTTTGCAACTTCCTCAGACATTTCAAATAAGTCTTGGACATGTTGTTTTGGAACTAGTAAAGTGTGTCCTTTTGTAAGAGGAGATACATCCATGAAGGCATATACGTTTTCATCTTCATATACTTTAGTGCTTGGAATCGTACCATCAATAATTTTACAGAAAATACAATCGCTCATTGGGATCATCCTTTCAAAAACAATTTATAGTAATTTTAACATATGAGAACTGATTCCATTCGTATTTTTTGTTAAACTGTAGAAAGAATAGGAGTGACGGAAAAATATGACAGTGTTACAACTAACAGACGTTACAGGTGGTTATACGAGAAAACCAGTTATTAAAGACTTGTCTTTTACAATTGGCGCAGGAGAGTTGGTAGGGTTAATCGGCTTAAATGGTGCGGGGAAAAGTACGACGATTAAGCATATTATTGGAACACTCCTACCACAAAAAGGGGAAATTCGTTTAAATGGTGTAACTTTAAATGAAGACCTTAATCGTTACCGTTCCTCATTTTCTTATATTCCAGAGACACCTGTTTTATATGATGAACTTACATTGAAAGAACATTTAGAATTAACTGCAATGGCATATGGAATAGATCAACATACATTAGAATCACGTTCAGAAAGCCTACTGAAGGAATTTCGTATGGAAAAACGACTAAATTGGTTTCCATCACATTTCTCAAAGGGTATGCGTCAAAAAGTCATGATAATGTGCGCTTTTTTAGTAAATCCACAACTGTATATAATTGACGAACCATTTGTAGGACTTGACCCACTAGGAATACAATCATTACTGGACCAAATGGACGAAAAGAAAAAGGATGGGGCAGCAATCCTTATGTCAACGCATATCTTATCTACAGCTGAGAAGCATTGTGATCGAATCATTTTGTTACATGAAGGCCGAGTGAGAGCTCAAGGAACAATGAATGACCTTCGACGTGCTTTTCAAATGCCTAGTGCTACTTTGGATGACATCTATATCGCAATGACAAAGGAGCAAGACCATGAATAATTTGCAAGAGGTATGGTCAAAGCGATTTAATCACTATATAACAGAAGTGCAGAAGTATATGCAATATGTTTTTACCGGACATTTGGCACTTGTATTAGTTTTTGTTATAGGTGCTGTAGGCTATCAATATAGCGAGTGGTTAAAAGTCGTAGAAAGCTCATTTCCTGCAGAGTGGATAGTCGCTGTTATTATAGGATTTGTGTTAGCCCTTAGTCGTCCTGTTACTTTACTTAGAGAACCCGATCAAGTGTACTTATTACCGTTAGAGTCAAAGATGCCTATCTATTTTAAAAAGGCATTAAGTTGGACTTTTTGGTCGCAAATCGGACTTACCATCGTTATTTACATTGTCGCAATTCCTCTAATAAAAACAGTTACTGAGTTATCGTCAGCACAGATTTGGTTAGGAGTAGCCATTATCGTTGTGTTGAAATATTTAAATGTGCATATTGAGTTTAATTATCGTTATGCGAATCGTGGCGATAGCTTAATTATTGATCAAATTACCAGAGGGATTCTTTCAATCTTAACTATTCAATCTGCACTTACATTAGGGTATTCCTATGTAATTATTCTGATTATTCTATTGGTTGTCTATGAGCGTACATTAGCAAAAAGAGTAAAAGTACAACCAATACCCTATGAACACTTTGTAAAGGTAGAGCAAAATCGAATGATGGGCTTTTATCGATTTGCAAATTACTTTACAGATGTCCCACATTTACATGGTTCTATTCGAAGAAGAGGTTGGTTGAACTTCGTTTATTCTATCGTGCCAAATAGTCAAAAAAGTACACAAAATTACTTAGTATACCGTACATTCATTCGAACAGATGATCATTTTTATTTATGGGTTCGATTAACTGCTATTTCAGGCCTGATTGCATTGTTCGTTAATATACCCATTGTGACATGGATTGTAGCTTTAGCACTATCATTTGCAACAACGATTCAACTAAAATATGCCTTATTGTCATCAACGGATTTTCGTATGGATCGACTTTATCCTGTTGATGAATCACAAAGGAAAAATGCTGTAAGAAAAGTTATACGTCTCTTTATGGTTGTACAAGCAATCATTGTATTACTATGTTCAATCGGACAACCATGGTTCTTTGTCTCAGGGATTCTTGTACTCTTAATCAGTGAACTAACTTTTCAAATGACAAAAGATCCGTCAAATGAATACTAATAGAAAGGAGTATTAAAAGCTGTTATGTGGCTTTTGTACTCCTTTCTTTATATGGAAGAAACATTCAAATGCTAATAGAAAGGCTGACCACCACTACAGTTTAATGTTAGGGGAGGTCAGCCTATTTTTTATTGATTTTCTTTAGCTAATTTTCCTGAATAAGTTGTTACATAGCTTGCTGCATTAAAGATGTTTTGTTGTTGTACCCCTGGTGTTGTACGATCTGGTTTACTATGTGCTTCTTTAAAGCTTTGCGAGTTTTTCCATACTTCGAATGAGTTTGGCCCCGTCCATTGTGTAAGGACAATATACGAATCCGAGCCGATAGGACGTAATAAACGATAGGCAATAAAGCCAGGTTCTTTTTCAAGAGTCTTTGAACGGCTTAAAAAGCGTTTTTCAAAGATGGGTCTTCCTTCATCTACTACAGGAATGTTATTAAAGACGAAATAGCCTGATTGATCAATTGTGCCAACACTATCTATTACCTCGTATTTCCGAGGGGTCGAAAATACAGTTTTTCCTTCTGTTTCATGAAGTAGAACTGCAGTACCGGATCCATGAAGTATAAACATTTGTTGTTTAGGAACATGTTTCTTCCTAAGACTCTCCATAAATTCAGCAGTACCAGAAGTTAAGTATATAAACAAATTAATCAAGCTCCTTTAGAAATGATTTAGTCAACATTGAAAAGGGAAAGAGTAGTGTAGAAAAAGAAAACCTCTTTTACCAAAAACTACTGGGTAGAAGTAATAATTAGAATAGTTAAAAAAATTATTATAGGCTTCATAATAATAAGAACAAAATAAGATTTTTTTGTCAAAACTTATGGTGGGAGAACTTACATCTATTGAACAATTTTATGACATTTGATGGATTAAACTATACAATATCGTGCTAAAAGTATATATTTGAAAACGGATATCAATGACACATATAAAATATTTGTTTAGTCAATAGAATTATGAATAATAAATTTTATACGACAGAATAATGTTTCGCTTTGGCTATAAATAGTTAAAATTTTTATGATTTATGTAAAAATCATAAAAATTTTCTAAACTGATACCAAGGCGTAATGGATTAACTTTTTTTGAGGGGAAGGAACTTACATGAAAGCGTTTAATGATACATTACTGCGAGCTGCAAAAGGCGAACGTACTGAATACACTCCTGTATGGTACATGCGTCAAGCAGGCCGTTCTCAACCTGAATATCGTGCAATTAAGGAAAAGTATTCACTTGAGGAAATAACGCATCAGCCAGAATTATGTGCTTATGTAACAAGATTACCTGTGGAAAACTATAATGTTGATGCTGCAATTCTTTATAAAGATATCGTAACACCTCTACCAGGTATTGGTGTGGACGTAAAAATAAAAGCAGGTGTAGGCCCTGTTATTTCAAATCCTATTCGTTCTATGGCTGATGTTGAAAGACTTGGTGAATTCAACGCAAAGGAACATACACCTTTTGTTCTAGAAACAATTAAAATGTTAACGCAAGAACAATTAAATGTACCTTTAATTGGTTTTGCTGGGGCTCCATTCACTTTAGCTAGTTATATGATTGAAGGCGGTCCTTCTCGTAATTACAACAAAACAAAATCCTTTATGGTATCAGAACCACGTAGCTGGTTTGCTTTAATGGACAAATTAGGTGATATGATTATTGCTGACATTACGGCTCAGATTGAAGCTGGTGCAAAAGCAATTCAAATTTTTGACTCTTGGGTTGGAGCATTAAGTGTAGAGGATTATCGAGTATTTATTAAACCAGTGATGACTCGTATTTTTGGGGAATTACGTAAAGAAAATGTGCCACTAATTCAATTTGGTGTTGGAGCAAGTCACTTAGTAAATGAATGGAATGATCTTCCAATTGATGTTGTTGGCTTAGATTGGCGTATGCCAATTCGTAAGGCTCGTGAGTTAGGCGTTAAGAAAACAGTACAAGGTAACTTGGATCCGTCATTGTTACTTGCAGATTGGTCTGTAATTGAGCAACGAACTAAGGACATTATTGATCAAGGACTTGAAACACCTGGTCACATCTTCAATTTAGGTCATGGTGTATTCCCAGAAGTAAATCCAGATGTGTTAAAACGCCTTACAACATTGATTCATGAATATAGTCGTGAACAAGTTAGTCAATTACAATAACGCGGTATAATTTAAAAAAAATTATCTTAATTTAAATAAGTAAAACGTTCTCTCTATTACTTTTGAAAGAACAGATGATAGAAGAATGTGTAAAAACTATGAGGTGAAAAAATTGAAACCAGTACGTGGACTATTAGTTATGGCATACGGAACTCCATATAAAGAAGAAGATATTGAAAGATATTACACACATATTCGTCACGGACGTAGACCTTCTGATGAGCATCTAGAAGATTTAAAAGCCCGTTATAAAGCAATTGGTGGACTTTCTCCTCTAGCAGAAATGACAAAAAAACAAGCACAAGCTCTAGAAGCCCGCTTAAATGAAATACAAAATGAAGTAGAATATAAATTATATATCGGTTTAAAACATATTGATCCTTTCATTGAAGATGCTGTTGAAGCGATGGTAAAGGATGGAATTGAAGAAGCTGTTTCAATCGTTCTTGCACCACACTTCTCAACATTCTCAATCAAATCATATAATGGACGTGCGCAAGAAACAATTGAAAAATTAGGTAGCAATATGAAGTTAACTTCAGTTGAATCATGGTACTATGAGCCAAAGTTCATTGAATATTGGAAACAAGCTATTGATGCAACATTTGCTGAAATGTCAGATGAAGAGCGTGAAAAAGCTTGCCTTATCGTTTCTAATCACTCTTTACCGGAAAAAATTAAAGATGCTGGCGACCCTTATGAAGAACAATTAATCGAAACAGCACGTTTACTTCAAGAAGCAACAGGAGTTAAAAACGTAGAAGTTGGTTGGCAATCAGCAGGGCAAACACCAGAACCATGGCTTGGACCAGATGTTCAAGATTTAACTCGTGAACTATACAATCAAAAAGGTTACCGTTCATTTGTTTATGTTCCAGTTGGATTTGTAACGGAACATTTAGAAGTTCTATATGATAATGATTATGAATGTAAAATTGTTTGTGAAGAGCTAGGAGCAAATTATCGACGTCCACCAATGCCAAATACGCATCCTCTATTCATAGATGCTATGGTGGATGCTATTTATAATAAATTAGCACATTAAATGAATGTAGGAAGTGGGATGAAGTTGGCTCTAGGTAGACGAAAAGTTGCTGTTATAGGTGGCGGAGTCACTGGATTAACAGCGGCATACTATTTACAAAAGAAAGCACAATTGAACAACTTGCCAGTAGATGTTGTATTAATAGAATCCTCCCTCCGTTTAGGAGGGAAAATCCAAACTTTACGTAAAGACGGATTTATCGTCGAACGGGGTCCTGAATCTTTTTTAGACTATAAAAACAGTGTAAGGGAATTAGCGAAGGATTTAGGGATTGAAGAACAGATGGTTCCTAATAACGACGGGCAAACTTATGTAGCGGTAGGTAGTAATTTATATCCAATTCCGAACTTATTAATGTTCGGTGGAGCACTTGAGGTCTCTTCATTCATTACTTCTGGTCTATTATCTTTAAGTGGTAAGCTTCGTGCTGCAGGAGATTTACTATTACCAAAAACAAAAGAAGAAGCAGATGAACCGATAGGGGATTTTTTCAGACGTCGTTTTGGTAAGGAAGTTGTAGAAAATTTAGTTGAACCGTTACTTGCAGGGACGTTTGCAGGAGACATTGATCATTTAAGTATTAAGGCAATGTTTCCTCAATTTTATCAACTTGAGAAACAACATCGGAGTTTAATAGTTGGATTAAAGAAATCTGGGGAAACATTAAAAAATGGACAAAATGATTTCTATCAGACATTTCGAAATGGTTTAGAAACCTTAATAGAATCTTTAGAATCACAACTAGCTGCCAAGACTATCCTAAAAGGTGTGAAGGTAGAAAAAATAGATCAACTAAATGACGGTACGGTTCAAATATTTTCAAATAATATTGCACCTATAAAATGCGACGCAGTGATTATGACAACACCTTTTAATATTGCAAAAGAAGTTCTTGATCCATCGGGTTTATTGGATAACAAACCAAAAATGCAGTACGCAACGATTGCAACCGTAACAATGGCATTTAAACAAGAAGATGCAAAAAAGTATAAGGACGCTATGAACTTTTTTGTTTCAAGAAATAGTGATTTTGCGATTACCACGTGCACATGGTGTAATCATAAATGGAATGATGTTGCACCGAGTGGATACGATTTATTACGAGTATACATCGGACGAGTTGGAGATGAAGCGATTGTTGAGCTTTCAGATAGTGATATAGAGAAAACTGTATTACAAGATTTGAAAAAGGCAATTGGTATCGAAAACGAACCATTATTTACAGTCGTGTCACGTTGGAAGGAATCAATGCCACAATATACAGTTGGCCATCATGAACGAGTAGAAGTTATAAGACAGAAACTGTATTCAGAATTCCCCAATGTAAAGCTTGTTGGTAGTTCTTATGAAGGAATCAGTGTGCCAGATTGTGTAACACAAGGAAAACAAGTTGTCGAAGAACTATTAAAAGAAATGTTTGAATTACAATATTCATAGTGTGAAAATAGCTGCTCAATCATTGGTATGATTGGGCAGTTTGTTATTGTAATTCATTCATTTGAAACAATTTTTACAAGAGTACGTTATACTTAAGAGGGTGCAAATATCCTGTTTTGACTAAAAAGGGATTGAAATGCAATGTTTTACATTTCTAAACGGCAAGTGGAGGAACTATCATGAAAAAATGGTTAATAGGGTTAGTAGCAGTACCAGCAATATTAATCGGTTGCTCATCCAATGAAACAGAGGTCGATACAAATAAAGAGCCAGTCGATATTGCGGCATTAGAAGTAAAAGTGCATATTTTAACACCAGAAGAAATAGCAGTAAATGAAACCGTAGAACTAGCAGCTCATGTCTCTCAAAATAATGAAGATGTGAATGATGCACAAACCGTTGAATTTGAAGTATGGGAATCAGGATACCGTGATGAAGCAAAAAAGATTGAGGGAAAATTAGATGCTGACGGAGTTTATAAAGCAACAACTACCTTTGATCATGATGGAGTATATTATATGTATGCTCACACAACAGCCCGTGGTTCACACGTAATGCCAAAACAACAAATTATCGTTGGGGAACCTGATTTAAGTAAAGTAAAAGAAGACAGTGAAGAGTCTATGAATATGGAAATGCATGACAATATGGATACTTCAGAAAATGAAGTTGAAATGGATCATGAAGAAAATGAATCTTAAAATACAATGATCACGAAATAAAAGAGTTATCTAAACAGGTTGAAGGAAAAGTATTTTTTCTTCAACCTGTTTTACTTTTTAGAGTGGAAGTTTGACTCTTAGGAAGAGTTTTATGCCGCTTCTAACAGGGCGTTGACTTGGCTTGTTCTATGAGACGTTGTGAGCGAGATGAGTCAAGAACAGTCGAAGAAAAAGATTCTCAAACCCTGTAAGCAAACACAACTGTTTTCTTATTATAACAGCACGAAAAAACCCACAAAGCTTGAGCGAGCTTTGTGGGTTTATAGTGTAAGCAGTTTACTTATAGGTTCATCTATATATAGATGAGGGTCCGAAAATCAATAATAAAACAACTGACGACGATTATAGAGCGTTACATTTATCGCAAGTGCTGCTGTAGCATTCACTTTGTTCTTCAACTTTTTCTCCACATTGTACACATACTTTATCAGGTAGATTTTTGAAAAACTCAACAACGTTTTCTAACATGCGTTCGTCCCTCCTTTTTGGATATCTGTTATATTACTGATTTGATATTTCTAATTGTATTATAACAGTTTGTATTCGTCAACCCCTTTTTAAATTAAAAATATAATTTTCTGAAAGCTTTTTTTAAGCTTCATAGAATGATGAAATCAATGAGAATTCGCTCCCAAAAATGCCTTTTGCGAAATTCATTTTGATTAAAATCACGGTCAGAAAGGTTTAGATAAAAAACGATCACAAGTTGCAAATGTCGTGATTTTATTGATTTTTCGTGTAAAATAAAGGCGTAGAGGAGTGAAGACAGTGTATTTTGTTGATAATAAAGGGATTACAGATCCACGTATTAATTTAGCAATTGAAGAATTTGTACTTAGAAATATGGATATTGAAAAAGATGATTTTTTACTGTTCTATATCAATCAACCATCCATCATTATTGGAAAAAACCAAAACACAATTGAAGAAATTAATACAGATTATGTAGAAGACAATGGCATCATTGTTGTAAGACGTTTATCTGGTGGCGGAGCTGTTTACCATGATTTAAATAATTTAAATTTCAGCTTCTTAACAAAAGATGATGGAAACAGCTTCCATAATTATAAAAAGTTCACGCAACCTGTTGTGGATGCATTAAAGAAATTGGGAGTAGATGCTGAATTATCTGGAAGAAATGATATTTTAGCAGAAGGAAAAAAAGTATCAGGGAACGCACAATATGCTACTCGTGGAAGAATGTTTAGCCACGGTACATTAATGTTTAAGACAGATGTGGATGCGGTTGTTTCTTCACTTAAAGTGAAAAAAGACAAGATTGAGTCAAAAGGGATTAAATCTGTTCGTTCTCGTGTAGGTAATATTTCGGACTATTTAAAAGAGCCATTGACAATTGAAGAATTTAGAATGGAAATATTAAAATCAATTTTTGGTGGCGAAGATTTTATTCAATACTATGAATTAACAGATGAAGATTGGAAAAAAATCCATGAGATTTCTGAAGAACGTTATCAAAAATGGGAATGGAATTATGGAAAGTCTCCACGTTTTAATATCCAAAAAACAAATCGTTTCCCTTCAGGTAGTATTGATATTCGCCTAGAAGTGAATAAAGGCATAATTGAAGAGATTAAAATCTTTGGTGATTTCTTTGGTGTTGGGGATGTTGCCGATATTGAAAAGCTATTAGTCGGTGTCAGATATGAACGTTCAAGTATTGCAGATGCAATTGAATCGATTGATACAACACATTATTTCGGTGCAGTAACAAAAGATGAATTTTTAAAATTAATTTATTAGCAGAGAAGGTGACTCTAATGATTTTAGAGTCACTTTTTTAAATAGTAAGCAGCGAAGAAACAAGGATTATCCATTTAACATAATCAATCGAATAGTATGATTTCCTACATACAGTTTCGTAAGGGATGCTTGTTTATGACACAACTCTTTTTTGATAAACTGTAAGGGAAGTATAAGGATGAATAATGAGACGGATTTCATTTTATTTTTGTTGATTAGTACGTCTTTTAAATAAATTGCATTCCAATTTAATTATGGAGGAATGGGTATGGAAATAACGAGGATTTTTATTGTGGAGGACGATCAGAAAATCGCCTCTTTGTTAGCGGATACATTAAGAAAATATCAATACGAAGTTGAAATCGTTAAAAATTTTGAAGAAGTTGTGGAAGAGTGTATTGCGTTTGCACCTCATATTATTTTGTTGGATATTAATTTACCTTCTTATGATGGTTATTACTGGTGTAGACAATTTAGACAACATACAAAGTGTCCGATTATCTTTATCTCGGCACGATCTGGGGAAATGGATCAAATTTTTGCGTTAGAAAACGGCGGGGATGACTTTATTACCAAACCTTTTAACTATGAAATTGTATTAGCTAAAATTCGAAGTCAATTAAGAAGAACATATGGGGAATATTCTGCACGTCAAGAAGAAAGAACGATTACATTAGGACAATTAACGTTGCACCTAGAGCGAATGGAATTACATAAAAAGGATATTGTGATTCCTCTGCAAAAGAAGGAATGTATCATCTTAGATTTACTTATGGGACAAGCTCCTAAAGTAGTTTCAAGGGAAAAACTGCTTGAAGAGCTTTGGGATGATCAAGCCTTTGTAGACGAAAATACGCTTAATGTTAATATGACACGAGTAAGGAAGAAGTTAGCTGACTACAACATTCTTTCAGTGATTGATACTGTTCGTGGTGCAGGTTATCGCTTTGTTTTAAATTCGGAGGAAGAGTAATGGGTTTTAAGTTATTTATAAAAGAACATTTTTCTTTCATATTGTTTGAACTGATAACGGTAATTTTTATATTGTCACTTTACTGGTTAGATGGGTTTCGTAATATGAGTACTGCTATATACTCAATCATTATTAGTCTTATCCTCATCTTTTCTTTTTTAGCTTCTAGATATTTTAGACGGCAAAGCTATCTAAAGAAAATTACCTTATTACCGCAAACAATGGAAGATGCATTGCAAAAAAACGCAAAAACGTCTGAGCATATTCAAACGGAAAGTTACTTACATGAACTTTATCGAGTATATCAACATGAAGTGCAAGTACTTTACGCGACTCAAAATCGACAAGAAAAATTTCTGAATCAATGGATTCATCAAATGAAAACACCTGTTTCAGTTTTGGAATTGTTATTGCAGGAAGATGCTCCACTTGATAAGAAAAGCGTGCAAGAGGAAGTAGATCGTATTAAAAAAGGACTAGAAATGGTTTTAGTCAATGCGCGGCTTGAGAAATTTGAAGACGATATGCAAATCGAACAAGTGTATTTAAAGCAAATAGTGAATGCAACTATCAATGAAAATAAGCGTTTATTTATTACAAAACGTGTTTTTCCAGAAACGCATATTGATGACGATATACTCGTTGCAAGTGATTCAAAATGGTTAAAATTTATGTTAGGGCAATTTATAACAAATGCAGTCAAATACACTTTTGAACAAAATAAGAGAATTATCGTGACAGCAACAAAAAGTGATTCAGAAGTAAAACTAACGATTCGAGACGAAGGAATTGGTATCCCAAAATCTGATATAACTCGTGTCACGAAAGCTTTCTATACAGGTGAAAATGGACGGAAAACAGGTGAATCTACTGGGATGGGTTTATATCTGGCAAGTGAAATCTGTGAAAAATTAGGTCATCAATTTGAAATTGAATCAGAAGTTGGGGTAGGGACAACAATCACCCTTACATTTCATTAAGCACAAAATTACTTCATGAGTGAACTTTAAAGATAAAGAGGGATGACTATGTCAATTTTACAAGTAAATGATGTGACAAAGGTGTATGAAGGCAAAGTGACAAATCGTGCACTAAATCAACTTTCCTTTGAGGTGGAAAAAGGTGAGTTTTTAGCTATTATGGGACCCTCTGGTAGTGGTAAGTCAACCATCTTAAATCTCATTTCAACAATAGATCGTCCGACATCTGGTGAGATTATTTTTAATGATATTAAGCCGCAAAATTTAAATAGTACGGAATTAGCCTTTTTTAGAAGACGAGAACTTGGTTTTGTATTTCAAGATTTTAATTTACTGCCAATGCTTACGGTAGAAGAAAATATTGTGCTCCCACTTACATTAGATCAAAAGCCTGTAAACCTAATGGAAGAACGGATGATGGTATTGGCAGAAAGGCTTGATTTAACCTCGATATTACATAAGCGTCCGAATGAGATTTCAGGTGGTCAGGCACAAAGAGTGGCAATTGCAAGAGCGTTAATTCATCAACCTGGAATTATTTTAGCAGATGAACCAACTGGAAATTTAGATTCCAATAATTCACGAGAAGTTCTGGAACTATTAAGTAAAATCAATAAAGAAAGAGAAGCTACTATCCTTATGGTAACGCATGATCCAATAGCTGCTAGCTTTTGTGATCGAGTTTTGTTTATTAAAGATGGAGAGTTCTTTAATGAGATTCATCGTGATGATCGACGCCAAACATTTTTCCAACGAATACTAAATGTACTTAGTTTGTTAGGGGGAGGACAAGTAGGTGACCTTTCATCAATTCGCTTACCGTAATGTAATTCGCAATATTCGTATATATGCTGCTTTCTTTATGGCTAGTTTTTTTTCAGTCCTAGTATTTTTTATTTATTCCATGCTTATGTTTCATCCTGAAATTGAAAATGGGTTTTTGGGAAATGTGCCAATTGTATGGATGGTTGTGGCTGAAGTTATTTTGGTTTTGTTTTCTTGGTTTTTTATCTTTTATTCGATGAGGGCTTTTTTAGAGGCAAGGACTAAGGAATTTGCCATCCTACTACATCTCGGGATGGAAAGAAAGCAACTGTCAAAATTAATCTTTTTAGAAACAGTTATTATTGGGTCAATTTCTATTATTCTTGGCGTTATTTTTGGCTATGCCTTTTCAAAATTCTTCTTTATGATTGTTCGTGAAATTTTGATGCTCGAGGATCTGCCTTTATATATATCGTGGCAACCGTTCTTGTTAACGATTGCTGTATATTTAAGTGCGTTTATTCTTATTTCCTTATTTAGTATTCATTTTTCGCCAGATCGAAAACTAATTGATTTACTTAATGGGTATAAAAATATTCAAACGAAAGTGGCATTTACACAAAGGAGAGCCGTTCTAGGTATTGTGCTAATACTTGGTGGATATGTGTTAGCCCTTTTTATAACGAGATCGAATATGACGATGTTTTCTATTTTTATCACTATCTTAATCGTGATTGGAACGTATTTCTTTTTTACCGATACGACGCAGTATGTGATAGATAAAATGAAAAATAAGAGATTATTCTATTGGAAAAAATCTAGAATGCTCCCTATGGCAGAGCAAACCCTTGTTTTAAAAAATAATGGGAAAATGTTTTTTGTCATGTCGATAATTACGACAATGGCCTTTTTGTCCATTGGGTTACTTGCAACTCTTTCTTCTTATACTTCTCAATATGATAAGTTAAATCCATTGGGCTTAATATACAAAGGGCATATTGATAATCCATATGAAATTAAGCATATTTCTTCCGTTGTAAATGCGTTAGAAGATAAGGGATTATCGTATCACTTAACTCGATTTACAGTATTGAAACAGACCTCCTCTTACACGAAGTTTGAAGTAGAAGTTTTTAGGGAGTCGGACATTAACAATTTATTATTCTCTTATGGTTATCCGATGGTCCACTTGTCATCGGGGGAAGCGATGTTTATACCTTATACGAAGGAATCAATCAAAGAATTAGCGAAGAAGAAGGTAGACACGGTTTTACTTGAAAATAATCTACATCTTACGATTGATCAAGTATATCCAAAGTTAATTTTTCCAACATCGATTGTCAGTTTAAATTCTATTATTGTAAGTGATACTGATTTTAAAAAATTGGTCAATCCATATAGTGGTTTTCCGGATATAGAACCCGGATATCATTTATTTACGTTTGATATTCCACAGTGGATTGAAGCAGAGGATATCGGGGTATCAATTCAAAAAGACGTTGCCGAAGAATATTTAAAGGAAGAGTACACACTTCCATATTATTTTGAAAATGCAGGATTAAATTATTCTTATATATTATCTACCTACTCTTTATTTACTTTAGTGGGCTTACTAGTAGCAGCTGTTTTCTTGTTGGCTGCAGGAAGTTTTATTTATTTCAAATTGCATACGGGTTTAGAAGCAGAGAAGAAGAAATTTGATGTATTAAAACGAATGGGGATTTCAAATAATGAGTTGAAATCACTCGTTACAAAGCTATTATTCCCTCAGTTTTTCTTGCCTTGGGGCGTAGCGTTGTGTCATAGTTTCTTTGCGTTTTTTGCCATACAAAAGATTATGAAAAACTTTGCTAATGTTTCAATTGTAAAAGAGGTTGTTTTCGCATTTGCCTTTTTAGTGATGATCGAAATTATTTACTACTATCTAATTAGATGGCGGTTTATCGCACACGTAAGAGACTAACAAGATATTTGCTGTAAGTAGAAAAAATTATAACATTTTAACAGAAAGTCGACATAAATTATGAAACCCTGTTGTTTTATCAGTATATTTAATTTATAATATTTGGTAAATGAATTTCTATTCATTTTTGCTGTGTTTACGGTTTGTTTCGTAGCACAGTAAATGCAAAGGGGGATGGGTGTTTTGAATTTAGTTGAACGTGTTCGACAAACCGCATTAGAACAACCCGAAAAACATGCATATCATTTTTTAGGGAGGAACACTACATACGGTGAATTTGAGCAAACAGTTAGTAGATTTGCAGCTGGCCTACAACAATTAGGGATAGAAAAAGGGGATCATGTGGCGTTTTTATTAGGAAATACTCCACATTTTTTAATTTCGTTGTATGCTACTATGCGAATCGGAGCAACTGCAATTCCTGTAAATCCGACGTACACGCAAGATGAGATTTCTTATATCATTCAAAATGGTGATGTAAAGGCTGTTATTGCACTTGATTTGCTACTCCCTTTAGTGGAAGTAGGCGTAAAAGTATTACCACAGGTCGAAAACTACATCATTTGTGAAACGACTGAAAATGTAAGTGAAAAATTATCTGAATTATCAGATGTTGCAAAGGAGAAAGTTCACTTATTCTCACGAATTCTTGCAGAGACGAAAAACGGGGTTAGTCCTGTAGAAGTAGAAGATGATGAAGTAGCCCTTATTCTATATACTTCAGGAACTACGGGTTACCCAAAAGGTGCCATGTTAACACACCGAAATCTATTTTCGAATGCTCGAGATGTTGGTCATTATTTAAATATTAGTCCAGATGATCGAGTGATTGCTACTCTGCCAGTATTCCATGTATTTGCATTAACTGTTGTCGTAAATGCACCACTTCTTCAAGGAGCTACAGTATTATTAGCACCTAAATTTAGTCCGGGTGCTATTTACGAGCTTGCCGGAAGCCAACAAGCTACTGTTTTTGCTGGTGTCCCAACGATGTATAATTTCCTTTATCAATTTGATGGAGATGTTAAAAGCTTCTCAAATTTAAGACTAGCTATATCTGGGGGAGCCCCTTTGCCAGTACAGGTATTATATGACTTCGAAGAGAAGTTTAAAGTGAAAATTTCTGAGGGTTATGGTTTATCTGAGGCATCTCCAGTTACTTGCTTTAACCCACTAGACCGTGAACGAAAAGCAGGCTCCATCGGTATGTCCATTTCAAATGTAGAAAATAAAGTAGTTGATGAATATGGAAATGAAGTGCCAGTAGGAGAAGTTGGGGAGCTGATCGTTCGAGGGCCAAATGTGATGAAAGGCTATTATAAAATGCCTGAAGAAACGGTCAATGCGATAAGAGGGGAATGGCTATACACAGGGGATTTGGCAAAAAAAGATGAAGATGGCTATTTCTATATTGTAGATCGTAAAAAGGATATGATCATTGTAGGAGGATTTAATGTCTATCCACGTGAAGTAGAGGAAGTCCTATTCTCACATCCAAATGTTTCTGAAGCTGCTGTTGTTGGTTTCCCTGATATTAATTTTGGAGAAGCCGTGCATGCCTATGTTGTCCTTAAAGAAAACTCTACAACGATAGAAGAATTACAAGAGTTCTGTTCTGAGCATCTAGTAAAATATAAAGTACCGACAGTAATTGAATTGTTGGACGAGCTACCAAAAAATTCAACAGGTAAAATATTACGTCGTTCGTTAAAAGAAATAGTGAAATCAAAATAATTCATTGAGGGTGCTGTCTGAAAGAGACATCACCTTTTTTTTGCTTTTGCGAGAGGCGTTCTGTTATATAGAGTAGTATTGATAAACTTTTAGAAATTATTTGACATCAATAAGGGTAATGTTAAACTTAATATTACGAGATTCGAAATATCATTTTGAAAGGTGGATATCATAATGGTAAAAAGATTAATAGAAAAAGAGGATTTATATAAAATACAGTCTGTTACAAATCCACAGTTTTCTCCTAATGGGAAAGAAGCTGTATTTATTAAAACAAGTATGGATGAAAAGGAAAATCAATACTTTTCCAGTATGTATCACCTCCATATTGAAACAAACACAGTAACGCAATGGACATTTGGAAAGGAACGTATTTCCTCACCAAAATGGTCGCCGAATGGTGAGGAAATTGCCTTTATCTCCAACCGAAATGACAAGAATCAACTATATATCATCACTAAAAATGGTGGCGAAGCAAAGAAACTTACAGATGTTGATTCAGGGGTAGATCAGTTTTTATGGTCACCTTGTGGAGAAAAAATCTGGTTCTCCAGTAGTGTGAAAGACGGGGCAACGCTTAAGGACACTACTAAGAAAAAGAAGGAAGAAACAGAAAAACCAACAGCTTATATCGTCGACCAAATGAGATATAAAATGGATGGTTTAAAAGGGCATGGCTTAAAAAAACAAAATGTTCATACACAAATTGCCATACTTTCTTTAAAAGATGAGTCCATTGAACAGTTTTCAGAAGGACATACTTCGCATACCTTATATGATGTTTCTCCAGATGGCAAGAAAGTCATTATCGGTGTTAATCGTGACGAACAGAAAGATTATGATTTTAGACAGCCACTCATTATTGTAGATGTTGAGTCCAAAAAAGAAACTATCATAGTGGATGATGAAGGATATTACGGTGGGGCAAAATTTTCTTATGATGGTCAATTTATAGCTTATGTTGGAAGTGACACATCATATAAAAATGCTACGCATTCAAACATTTACATTTATGAAATGGAAACTGGCTTAACTCAAAACTTAACAGAAAGTATTGATTCGCCAGTAGGGGATTATGCGGTTGCCGATGTCCAACAAGGAGTCAATGCGCCAGGTCTAATTTGGACAGAAGCAAATGACTTATACTTCCAACTTTCCAATTTAGGGGATGTTCAACTTTACTACGCTAGTTTAGAAGGTGCAATTTACCCAGCTTCACCTGAAGGGGAGCATATCTATGATTATTCAATATCAAAAGATGGTCACTTTGCCATTCTTGCGGTCTCAAATCCGACGTTCCCAGGAGAGTTATTTGTATATGAAATTGCAAAAGGAGAAAGAGCACAAGTCACGCATTTTAATGATGAGTGGTTAAATAAAGTAAAGCTATCAAAACCAGAATCAATTGTCTATACAAGTAAAAATGATGTACAGGTGTATGGATGGTTAATGAAGCCGACAAGTTTTGAAGACAACCAGAAGTATCCATTAATCGTTGAAATCCATGGGGGGCCACATACGATGTATGCAAATACTTTCTTCCATGAGTTACAATTGCTAGCAGCACAAGGCTACGGCGTATTATATGTAAATCCTCGTGGTAGCCACGGGTACAGTCAAGAATTTGTGAATGGTGTGCGCGGTGATTATGGTGGGGGAGATTACGAAGATATTTTGGCAGGTGTAGATTATTGTTTAAGTGAAGAATCATGGATTGATTCGGATTGCCTAGGAGTAACAGGTGGTAGTTATGGTGGGTTTATGACAAACTGGATTGTTGGTCAGACAAATCGTTTTAAAGCAGCCGTAACTCAACGTAGTATTTCCAATTGGGTTAGTTTCTTTGGTGTATCAGATATCGGTTATTATTTCACACCATGGCAAATTGGTACGGACATGACCGACCCTGAAAAGTTATGGGAACGTTCTCCACTAAAGTATGCCAAAAATATAGAAACGCCTCTATTAATCTTGCATAGTGAGTTAGATTTCCGCTGTCCAATCGAACAAGCTGAGCAGTTATTTATAACCCTTAAATCAATGGGAAAAGAAACGAGCTTTGTTCGTTTTCCAGAGAATAATCATAATCTCTCTCGTACAGGTACGCCTAATTTACGAATTGAACGTTTACAACAAATTGTGTCTTGGTTTGAACAATATTTAGTGTAGCGCTTTAATTTCTAGGAATAATGGTCAATCTCACCAGTGACAACCAACAGCTTTGTCTTGTAAAATGGTAAAGGAAAGTTTTAGTGTGTATATAAATTACTTATTTTGATTGTTATGCAATCAATTATATAGAAACGGGGTTTTTAAATTGCCTAAAATGAATGTAGAAAGTTTTAATTTAGATCATACAAAAGTTGCTGCACCTTATGTCCGTCTTGCAGGTATTAAAGAAGGACAAAATGGGGATGTTGTTCGAAAATATGATGTTCGTTTTAAACAACCGAATAAAGAGCATATGAAAATGGATGCCCTTCATTCGATTGAGCATCTAATGGCAGAAAACATTCGTAATCATACAGACCATGTGGTGGATATGAGTCCAATGGGATGTCAAACAGGTTTTTATTTAACAATGATTAATCATGATGATTATGATGAAGTATTAACGATTTTAGAAAATACATTACAGGATGTTTTAAAAGCAACTGAAGTTCCAGCTTGTAACGAAGTACAATGTGGTTGGGCTGCTAACCATAGCTTAGAAGGAGCAAAGGAATTAGCACAAGAAATGCTTGAAAAACGCAATGAATGGGCAACAATTTTTAAAGAAGACTAATTTAACGAACAAGGGAATTCATGATTTAAAATCATGAATTCCCTTGTTTATGTAGCCGTTGTTCTCCGTTGCGGCGGACGCTTTTCGCGGGCACGGCTCCAACTAATTTTTTTCGCGAAGACGCGAAAAAAATGGATTTTCCGCTCGTGCTGTTCCCGCAGAAGTCGCCGCCTCCACTCCGAACAACTAAATTTCTAAGTAAATGATCATCAAAAATCAAAATACTGCCCCAGTCTTAATTTTATTCTTTCCTCGAATTCCTTTATCTAGCTAAAGTTCTCTTTTTCTAGGTTGTTTGTTATAATCGTGCAGAAGAAATTGACAAATTAACAAAATCATGTGAGTGAGGAAATATATGAGAAAATTAAAGACGGCGAATAATGTATCCAATTCTACAAAAGATATTATTCAGGAATACTTTTATGTACTTCTGGGTGCAGCGGTTATAGCATTTGGATTTAATGCATTTTTATTCCCCAATCAAGTAGCTTCCGGAGGCGTTAGTGGGATTAGTACCATTTTAAATGGTCTATTTGGATGGAATGCAGGGATTGTTCAATATGCTTTTAATATTCCGCTCTTTATTGCAGGTGTGCTTATCTTAGGCAAAAACTTCGGCTTAAAATCATTTGTCGGTACAATTGCACTACCATTTTTAGTTATATTATTCGAAGAACTCGGTGCGTTAACAACAAATGCATTATTAGCCGCATTATTTGGTGGAATTGTGGTTGGTTTAGGTATTGGTTTAGTTTTTAAGGGGAATGCTTCTACTGGCGGTACGGATCTATTGGCTCAAATTATTACAAAATATACAGGTCTTACATTAGGCACGAGCGTTCTGTTAATCGACGGTATAATCGCCATTAGTGCAGCACTCGTATTTGATTTAGAAAAAGGTCTATATGCCTTAATAGGACTTTTTGTGACGACAAAAACAATTGACATCGTTCAGTTAGGTTTTAGTCAATCAAAAATGGTCTATATTATTTCAAATAAACAGGATGAAATACGTGACGCTATATATGCGGAGATTGACCGAGGTGTAACGAAAGTGCCTGCATTTGGAGGTTATACTGGAAACGAACGACTTATGCTCATGGTTGTAGTTTATCAATCAGAATTCACAAAGCTGAAACAAATCATTAAAACCGTGGACCCTACTGCATTTGTTATCGTTTCAGATGCTTATGAAGTATTAGGAGAAGGTTTTAAACGTGTATAATTTTGGTATACTATCCAATGATCCGTATTTTATTTTAAATTTTTTGGAGGGGTTCAAAAATGAAAAAAGCATGGATAGCACTAATATTCGGTTCAGCATTATTTCTAGCAGCCTGTGGTGGTAATGATGACGAAGCGAATAACGATAACACAGTAACAGAAGATACTACAGAAACAACTGATGACGCAACTGATACTGGTAACGATACTGCCAATGCGGATAAAGGTGAAGAAATTGTAAAAGCAAATTGTACTTCATGTCACGGTGGTAACTTAGAAGGGATGGGGAATACACCATCACTTGCAGATGTAGGTAGCCGCTTATCTGAAGAAGAGATTCTTAATGTAATTTTAAATGGTCGAAATGGGATGCCTGGTGGCTTAATTCAAGGTGAAGATGCTGAGGCAGCTGCTGCTTGGTTAGCTCAGCAAAAATAATCGTTTTAACTACTTAGACAAAGTCGTTATGGCTTTGTCTTTTTTATATAATACGGTTTTAGTTAGGTATGGATTAATATAAATACAATCTTTCAGATACATGCTAAAATAGGGACTATATGTCAGTATATATTAACAAGGTAGGGGGTAATGATGATTCAAGTATCAACTAAAGAAGTCAAAGAAAAATTTAATCTAACGTTAGTAAGTGGGCACGAGGGGATTGGCCGTTATATTACAACGAGTGATATTTCAAGACCTGGACTTGAAATGGCGGGCTATTTTACCCATTATCCTTCCGATCGCGTTCAATTAATTGGAAAAACTGAACTATCGTTTCTTGAAATGCTCCCAACGGAATTAAAAAAAGAACGAATGCTGAAACTTTGTTCACCTGATACACCTGCTATCGTCGTTTCTAGAGGATTAGATGTCCCAGCAGAGTTAATTGCGGCTTCCAATGAAAACGATGTCCCGGTTTTACAGACGACTATGAAGACATCGAGTTTTTCAAGTAGATTAACCAACTATCTGGAAAGTCGATTAGCACCTACCGCAGCTGTGCATGGAGTACTTGTGGACGTTTATGGAATAGGTGTCTTAATCATAGGAAAAAGTGGTGTAGGTAAAAGTGAAACGGCGTTAGAGCTGATTAAAAAAGGGCACCGATTAGTAGCTGACGATTGTGTTGAAATTCGTCAAGAAGCTGAAAATCTAATTATCGGAAGTCCGCCACCTCTATTAGAGCATTTGTTAGAGATACGCGGGATTGGAATCATTGATATTATGACTTTATTTGGAGCAAGTGCTATTCGTCCTACAAAACGAATTACCCTCATTATTGAGTTGGAAAACTGGGATCCAGAAAAAACCTATGACCGCTTAGGCTTAGATGAAGAGAAAATGAAAATAATTGATACAGATATTACGAAACTAACTATCCCGGTTCAGCCTGGACGAAATGTATCCGTAATTATAGAGGTAGCTGCAATGAATTACCGTTTGAAAAAAATGGGCGTAAATGCAGCGCAAGAATTTTCTAGAAGACTAGATGAGGTCATTGCAATTCAAGATGAAATGGATGACTACTAGTTATTTTAGAAGGTTGCTTGTTCATGAGAGGAGTATTTAAATGGAACAAATATTACTTGCAATAGATCCTGTTGCGTTTTCAATAGGGAGCATTGAAGTAAGATGGTACGGTATTATAATTGCCTGTGGGATTATAATTGGGTACCTCGTTGCACAAAAAGAAATTGTCAAAAGAGGATTATCGGAAGATTTTTTAGCAGATATGTTAATTTGGGCGATTCCCATTTCAATTATTTGTGCTCGCATCTACTATGTTTCGATGAAGTGGGACTATTACGGAGCTAATCCTGAAAAGATTATTCAAATTTGGAATGGTGGAATAGCAATACATGGTGCTTTAATTGGTGCAGTTATAACCGCCTATATTTTTTGTAAGAAAAAGGGAGTTGGTTTCTTAAAGGTTGCTGACATCCTAGCACCAAGTCTTTTAATTGGCCAATTGATTGGTCGTTGGGGCAACTTCATGAACCAAGAAGCTTACGGTGGATCTGTATCTCGTGATTTTCTAGAGAATTTAATGTTACCAAATTGGTTAATAGAACAAATGTATGTTGAAGACCTTGGTACATATGTTCATCCAACGTTTTTGTATGAATCCGTATGGAATTTTATTGGGCTTATCATCTTGCTTTCTTTACGCAAAGTAAACTTACATCGTGGTGAAATCTTCTTTAGTTATATGATTTGGTATTCTATTGGACGTTTCTTTATCGAAGGTATGCGAACAGATAGCCTATATTTAATCGGACAATTACGTTCCGCACAGGTTGTATCAATTTTAGCCTTTACTTTAGGAATCATATTAATTGTTTACAGAAGAATGAAAGTTCGACCGATTGTACATTATCTGGATGAAGAAAAAGTCGTTCAGAATAAAACAAACAATCATACCAAGAAAGATGCGAAAAAAAAGTAAGCAAGTAACTGCTCGTAGACAAATAAAGGAGTTGCACATTAGCATGAAAGCTTTGCTCTTTGATTTTGATGGAACATTATTAAATACCAATGATTTAATTATTAAAACGTTTATGCATATCTTAGAAGAACGATTTCCTGGGCAATATTCGCCAAAAGATTGCATGAAATTCATTGGTCCGTCATTAACTGAAACCTTTGAACAAATTACACCAAACGAAGTTGATGAGATGATAGAGAAATATCGACAATGGAATCAAGCGCATCATGACGAATTAGTAACAGAGTATGATGGCGTTGTATCTACATTAGAAAAACTGAAAGAGCAAGGAATCCGTTTAGCCGTCGTTTCAACGAAAAGAAAAGATACTGTTGAAAAAGGTTTGGATCTTATGGGAGCAAAACACCTCTTTGAATTTTGGATAGGTGGGGACGATGTAAAAAATGTAAAACCTGATCCTGAACCCGTACTCTTAGCTATCGAAAGATTAGGTGTATCTAAAGAAGATGTGATGATGATTGGAGATAATTATCATGATATTTTAGCTGGTAAAAATGCTGGTGTGAAAACAGCTGGTGTTTCATGGTCCATCAAAGGTGAAGATTTTTTAAAACAATTTAATCCGGATTACATTCTACAACATATGGTTGATCTATTAACAATTGTGAAGGAGTCTTAATTTGATGAGAAGGACGGAACGATACCCTGTTCAAGGCGCAAACTCATTATGGAAGGTATATAAAACAGTTTCATTTTGGAAAGTGATGAAGTGTTTTATTTTCATTCAAATTGGTCGAATTACGCCTTTTATGAGAATGAAAAATTGGATTTATCGTACGTTTTTACATATGAAAATTGGTGAAAAGACATCTCTAGCTCTAATGGTAATGCCGGATTCTATGTTTCCCGAGAGGATTACAATCGGTAACAATACAATTATCGGATATAATACAACGATATTAGCTCATGAATACTTAATAGAAGAATATCGTTTAGGCGATGTTAAAATAGGTAGCGAAGTAATGATTGGGGCAAACTCTACAATCTTACCTGGTGTCGAAATTGGGGATGGCGCCATTGTTTCTGCAGCAACATTGGTGCACAAGGATGTCCCTGCTGGTAGCATGGTCGGAGGAAATCCAATGCGTATTATTTACACAGCCGAACAAATGGCTGAAAGAAAAAATCAATAATATCTGATAGAGGAATCTGAAAGTATGGATCATACTTTTAGGTTCCTTTTTGTATAGAGTTTAGTCATATGGACCATTTCCCACAAATAAAGCTTTAAACTCATCATAACTTTATAGCATCTTCAAACAATAATGAAACAATCTGATTACTTTTTTCCGTGTTCCTAGGTTTTTCAATCCATAAAAAGGTATAATAAAATTAGTCTTAATCTTTTAAATATTTAAGGAGAATGATAATTTTGAAATCAATGGATTGACGAATTGTCAGATATTCGATATTATTACTTTAATATATCAGTTCTCTAATTCTCTAGTGTACTAAAGTATAATTGGTAGGAAGTGTAATTATGTCATCGATAAAAATGTTTGAGAAACCATTAGGAATGCGTGATACATTCCCAATCATCTATGAAAAAACAGAAGAAGTTCGACAAATAGGACGTGAATTTTTACGTGCTCGTGGGTTTGATTTTATTCAAACACCTAGCCTAGAGTACTTTGATACAGTAGGAAAAGCATCTGCAATTTACGATGCTTCATTATTTAAATTGGTCGATAGTCAGGGGAATACGTTGGTTCTTCGTCCAGATATGACGACACCAATCGCACGTGTTGCCACTTCGAAATTATTAAAAGAGAAAATTCCGTTGCGTTTAGCATATTTTGCAAATGTTTTTCGTGCGCAGCAAACGGAAGGCGGCCGCCCCGCAGAGTTTGGTCAGATGGGGATCGAAATTATCGGCGATTCAAGTGTTTTCGCAGATGCAGAGGTAATCATTACTGTGATTCGTTTAATAGAAGCCTTTGGGATTAATAAATTTAAAATTACAATTGGCCATGCAGGAGTACTAAATTGTATTTTGAAAGATTACACAGAAAGTCGTGAACAGGCGGATAGTTTAAGAACATTATTAGTTGAACGCAATTATGTTGGCTTTGAAGAAGCAGTAGAAAGTTTTGATCTACCAAAAACTAAGTCCGATGCATTACTTCAATTTATAAGTGAAGCGACTAATTTTGTGACAATCCAAGATATTGAAAAGTATGTGCGTAAAAATGATGCACTTGAATATATTCAGCAACTGATCGGATTAATCGAAACAGCTGGTTTATCCGAATATATTGCTCTAGATTTTACATTATCCAGTCATATGAATTATTACACAGGAATGCTATTTGAAGTGTTTGCTGAGGGAAGTGGCTTTGCATTAGGAAATGGTGGCCGCTATGATGGATTATTACAGCATTTTGGTAACGAAGTTGGAGCAACGGGATTTGGAATTCGAGTAGATCGTCTTTTAGAAGTAATTCCTTCTAAACCATCCAATACACAATCTATCGCGGTTATCTTTGAAGAAGAGCTTTATGCCAAAGCTTTAGAAACGGCGAATACTTTAATAGAAGAAGGAAATCGAGTAACTTTACAATCTCGAAAAGGATTAGTCGATAAAGATGCATTTATTAAGCAGTTCGACAAACTAGTGTATGTCAGCCAGGAGGATTTAGCAAAATGAGTCATTTAACTATTGCCATGCCAAAGGGACGGATTTTTGAAGAAGCTTATCAGATGCTCATTGATGCTGGTTTTAACTTACCAGAAGAAGTAGAGATGTCACGTAAGCTAATGATCGAAATTCCTGAAGAACAAATACGATTTATCTTAGCAAAACCAATGGATGTACCAGTTTATGTAGAACATGGCGTTGCAGATATTGGCATTGCAGGAAAAGATACATTACTTGAATTACGCCGAAATGTACATGAACTGTTAGATTTGAAAATTAGTGAATGTTACATAGCGTCTGCAGGATTACCGAATACAACAATGAATGAAATTGCACCACGTATCGCAACAAAGTATCCGAATATTGCCATGAATTATTATAAGGAAATTGGGGAGCAAGTTGAGATTATTGAATTAAATGGTTCAATTGAACTTGCACCGATGATTGGTTTAGCGGATCGAATTGTCGATATCGTTTCAACAGGAAGAACGTTAAAAGAGAACGGGTTAGTTGAGTACGAGCGAATTACAGACGTATCATCTCGATTGATTGCTAATCCTGTTAGTTACCGAATGAAAAGTGCACGCATTCAAGAATTAGTATCACGTATGAAAAAAATTGTTGGTTAGGAAGAAGGGCTAGTTGTGAAAATCACGAAATTAACGGACACAATATCTTTAAAGAGACAGCTTGAAGGCGGAAATGAAGAACAGTTAAATACGGTTCGACAAGTACTACAGGATGTTCGCGAAAATGGAGATGCAGCCCTTCGTAAATACAGTGAGATGTGGGATGGGATTCAACTTGATGACTTCCGAGTGTCGCAAGATGAGATTGATCAGGCAGTGCAAAATTTCGATCCACAATTAAAACAGGATTTAGAAGAGGCAGCAGCAAATATTCGTTATTATCATGAAGCACAAAAACGAGAGGGATACAAACTTCCTTTAGATAATGGTTCATGGTTAGCACAAAGAATTATTCCACTGGATGCGGTTGGTTTATATGTACCAGGTGGACTTGCAGCATATCCTTCTTCTGTTTTAATGAATGTAATTCCTGCCCAAGTTGCTGGGGTTGAACGAATTGTTATCACCTCACCTGCAGGAAAGAATGGGAAGCTCCCTGAAGCAGTTCTTGTAGCAGCATCAATATTAGGTATTACAGAAATTTATAAAGTTGGTGGAGCTCAAGCCATTGCAGCATTGGCATATGGAACTGAAAGCATTGCACCAGTTGATAAAATTACTGGCCCAGGTAACATCTTCGTAGCCTTA
Source organism: Ureibacillus sp. (assembly GCA_035555915.1). Classification (GTDB taxonomy): domain Bacteria; phylum Bacillota; class Bacilli; order Bacillales_A; family Planococcaceae; genus Ureibacillus. The sequence continues at coordinate 91,362 of DATMGC010000010.1, forward strand.
GCAAAACGAGAGGTATTTGGTGAAGTTGCCATTGATATGATTGCAGGCCCAAGTGAGATTGCTGTACTAGCAGATGAAACTGCTTATGCGGATGAAGTGGCAGCTGATTTATTGTCACAAGCTGAGCATGATGCACTAGCATGTGCAGTGCTTATCACAACAAGTGAACAATTAGCAGAGGATGTAGCCAATGAGGTTGAAAAACAACTCAGCGTATTACCTAAAGAAACAATTGCACGTAAATCCATAGAGAACTTTGGCCAAATTTATGTGGCACAAAATATGGAACAGGCAATCCAAGCGGTTAATTCATTAGCACCAGAGCATTTAGAAATTGTAACGGCTAATGCAGAGGAAGATTCTCTAAAGATACGTCACGCTGGAGCAATTTTTATCGGGCGATATAGTTCAGAACCGGTTGGAGATTACTTCGCTGGTACAAACCACGTTTTACCAACAAATAGTACTGCGCGGTTTGCTAGTGGATTAAATGTGGATGACTTTATTAAAAGATCAAATGTTGTTTATTATACTGAAAAAACATGGGAAGAAAATGCACCGAAAATAGCACGTCTTGCAAGAATGGAAGGGCTAGAAGGGCATGCCCGTGCGGTTGAATCTCGTGGATGGGCTAAAGGAGATAAATAATATGGCAGAACAAAAATTACGATTTGCACAAATTGAACGTATTACAAATGAAACAAAAATCGCTGTTGAATTAAACTTAGATGGTGATGGAAAAGCAGAAGTACATACGGGTGTACCTTTTATGGACCATATGCTTGATTTATTCATTAAACATGGCTTATTTGATGGCAAAATCATAGCGAATGGGGATACTCATATCGATGATCATCACACAACTGAGGATATCGGTATTGTTTTAGGACAAGTGATTCGTGAAGCTCTTGGTGACAAAAAAGGAATCAAACGATATGGTAACGCATTTGTTCCAATGGATGATGCGTTAGCACAAGTTGTAATTGATTGTTCAAATAGACCTCACTTAGAGTATCGAGTTGAACCTGAACTAAAAGAAAAAGTTGGAACATTTGATACAGAGCTTGTACATGAATTCCTATGGAAATTTGCATTAGAGGCTCGAATGAATGTTCACGTAATTGTTCCTTATGGTCATAATACACATCATATTATCGAAGCAATTTTTAAAGCATTAGCAAGAGCAATTGATGATGCGGTACAAATTGATCCACGTGTGAAGGGTGTACCGTCAACGAAAGGGTTGTTGACATGAAAATTGGAGTAATCGACTATG
>DATMGC010000011.1:0-78588 GCA_035555915.1 Ureibacillus sp.
GGCCATAAGTGAAAAACTTAAAGAAATACCCAAAATGTAATAATAAAAAATTGAACTTTGAAAATTGATTGGAATGGAGGGTCGACTCCTGCGGGAACAGCACGCCGCCTGAGACGTTCGTGTCAGGCCGTGCCCGCGGAAAGCGTAACCGGAATGGAAATCAATTTTCATTAGAACGTAAAAATAGCATTTTTCCTAGTGTGGAAAAATGCTATTTTGGCTTTTGTCTCAGCCTCGGAATATTTAATGCTCTATCAAATTGGATAATGGGACATCTTGTTCTTTTTGGGGGTCATCAAGAGGATATATCCTTGCTGTACCTTTATCTGCGTCAACATGTTGTATATATACCTTTTCTCCGTTATACAATACCTTTGCAATCACCGGTGAATCTGATATTTCTTGGGCTCTCTGAGCGTTCATCATTAAATCCTCCTATGAATCCATATCGTACTTCTAACCGTATTATTTACATTTCCACTTTAAATAAAACGCATCAGTAGTAAATGGTAGTTAATTCTAAGATGAACTACCTTATGGATAATGTTAGGTGATTTAAAAGTTGATTAATTAAACTATGGCAATGCAATTCCAGTGAGTCCGATTTTAGAAATTAAACTTTTGTTGATGATTATTAGCATCTTTTGCTAAATATAAATTGACTCAAAAAGGGGAGTTTTTACTCCATTCATGTTCTAAAATGCCGTAGAGATGGGAGTCTCTCCACCCGTTGTGGATTAAAAAATCATCTCGTATCGTTCCTTCTCGCTTTAGACCGGCCTTTTCTAGAACTTTTACAGAACCTATATTTTTAGGGTCACAGGTTGCGGATATTCGATGTAAACCCAACTGTGAAAAACCAAATTCAATCAATATTTTTGCAACCTCTGTAGCATAGCCCATTCCCCAATAATCTGGGTGAACCACATATCCAATTTCACCTTTTCGATCTATAAAATCTTGTATATTAATTTCTCCTGATCCGATTAGTTTATTCTCTACCATGGCAGCAAAAACAAAGCGAGATCTTGGAATTTCTTTACTGTCAGAAATGACTTGCTGAACAAATTCTAATGAATCTTCTTCGGAATTTGGTCCCCAAGGTTGATACTCACTCACGGTTGGGAGTGATGCATAGGCATGTACATCTATCCAATCGTTTTCTTCCATTTCCCTTAATGTGACTCTCATACCAGTTAAGCTCGCAATCATTGATATCCCTCCTATAGTTATGTTGATTTTTGCTTTTGTTTCTGAACAAGTCATCAAAACAGTTAAAGGGTGTACAAAGCAAAGCATAATAAAAATAGATTACTGAGTAATAACGAATTTCAAAGATGTGAAAAAGATTAGAAAAACTAAATGGGAATATATTTCAAAATATATTTTTTAAAAGACGAAGACTTTGATAAATTAGTTAATGGTTTATACTATGCATGGAATAATATAGATAATGAGTATTTAGCTTTATATACTGGTAAATGAGTATAAGTTCCTATTGGAGAATTAAGTGAATATGAGTCCTAGAGATAGGATAAGGTAGAAGAGTAGAGTTTTCATTTTGAAAAATTATTAATAGAGCCTTTCATTTATATAAGTATAAAAGTGAGTAACTATAGGGTGGAGGAAAATAATATGATAAACGCAAGTCCGTATATCTTTGTGGAGAATTGTCTTGAAATTATGGAATATTATCGAAACATTTTGAATGGAGAGATTAGAAATATTCAACAGACAGAAGACGGCAAATGTTTACATGCCGAACTCGTTGTCGGTAATAGTGTACTCCATTTCTCAGATGACTTTGGGAAAACGAAAAAAGGGGATAATGTTCGAGTAAGTTTAGAATGTGAAAGTGAAGAAGAAATAACAAGAGTTTATAATGATTTAAGTGTATCTGGTGATGTATCGGTGGAACTTCAGGAAACACACTGGGGAGCATTGCATGCAAATCTTGTTGACCAATTTGGTGTTGGTTGGCTTTTAAATTTCCAAAAGTAGTGCTATCTACTCTTTCGTTTTTAAATAAATGAGCATAACAAAACGATCTTTGCACATCCTATAAGTGGTCAGATCACAACTGAACATCCTTCTAATAAAAAACCGGTTTTATCTTGAAACCGGTTTTTTAAATTTATATTTATTTTCATTTAATAATAAAAATAAATCCGCGAACGAATCATTTTTATCTAATTTATGGTAATCTATTTAGGAACACGAAATAGAAATGAGGGTTCCTATTGCATATAAAATCGATTAGTCAAGTAGTCTTGATAAGTGTCGTTGGTGCTGGGTTATTTAATGTGCTTGGATTGCCTGTTCCATGGATGCTTGGTCCGTTATTTGCTGTTCTAATTAGTCAATTTTTTATAAAATATGAGCTGTTTTGGCCAGTTCAATTTCGAAATTTCGGATTAGTTGTGATCGGTATTTCGATTGGTCAAACTTTTCAATTGAGTATTTTTTCTGGTATGGGTTGGCTCATTATGTTTATGTTACTTATTAATATTGCCCTAGTGATTATCAGCATTATTATGGCTATTGGTATTAAGAAAATTGGTAATGTTTCCTTAAAAACGGCATTAACTTGTACAGTGCCAGGAGGCTTAAGCCAGATTATTATGTTTGCTGAAGAGGAAGAGGATATCAATCTAGCAACGGTCACATATTTTCATATTGTGCGGATTATTAGTATTGTTATGGTGATTCCTTTTGTATTATCTGGACATTTGATAAAAGTAGGAACGAATGAGAATATACTAGAGCTGGATTTACTTCCGTTAGTGATTCTAATCGTTGTTTCATGGGCATCTGTATGGATTGGGAAAAAAGTTAAATTACCCGTTCCTTATTTTATGACCCCAATTCTGTTTATCATTTTATTGACGTTATTTTCGATCGAAACACCTCATATTCCTGGGCTTTTCTCACATTTAGCTCAATTATCTATGGGAGCATATATTGGTTTATTATTAAAACCGGATATGATTAAACTAGGAAAAAGAGTTGTACTATTAGGCATCGGAAGTGCATTATTTCTAATCGCATTAACTTTTGCGCAAGGATATTTATTAGTATACTTTTTAGATTATTCATTACCAACTAGTTTCCTAAGTACAGCTGCAGGTGGACTTGATCAAATGAGCTTACTAGCTACTGCGATTGGTGCGGATGTATCAGCAGTTACGGTATTTCAAATATTTAGAATGTTATTTGTTTTTTTAGTTGTATTACCATTGTTGAAAATGGCTTGTTCGTATATTGATAGAAAACAAGATGAAAAAGTAAGTGAAGATAAAAAGGTGTTCCAATAAGAATTTTGCCATATTGACCTAAAAGATGTTCATTTTCTCGTCAATGAAATTTCAAAATTTATCAAGCTATGTGGATTGTTGAAAGTTACAATTCAATGGTATGATAGAGTATAGTGCTCCTGGAATGGTTGCCTAATAATGAGGAGAAAAGACATACTATGCAAAACTATTTTGATCTCTGGGCAAAGGCAGTAAAGACTGGGATAATTAAATCAAATTTAATTCCTATGATTGCCTCACTAATGCTCGCTTTATATACGTATAAATTAAGTTTTATTGACCATATACCGCATATCATTTTTGCTTTTGTAGGTACAGCATTCATTATCGGAGCTTCCGGTATTTTTAATAACTTATATGACCGAGATATAGATGCGATTATGCAACGTACAAAATCTCGACCTACAGTTACAGGAGATTTAAATGCTCGTACAGTTCTGATTGTCGGTATAATTTTACTTATTGCTGGCCTAGCAATTCTTTCTTTAACAACATGGCTAGCTGCTTTTCTAGGATTTTTAGGTGTGTTTTTCTATGTAGTTCCTTACACAATGTGGACAAAAAGAAAAACGATTTGGAATACAGAAGTAGGGAGTATTTCAGGGGCTATGCCACCGTTAATTGGTTGGGCTACGGTAGCACCAGATTTATGGTATCCAGCTGCGTGGGCTTTGTTTATCATCATGGTAATTTGGCAAATGCCACATTTTTATGCCATTGCTATTCGTAAAAAAGATGATTATGCAGCTGCAAATATCCCAATGTTACCAGTTAAAAAGAGTATGAGAAGAACATATCTACAAACAAATATCTACTTGATCTTAATGATGTTAACAAGTTTCTTATTTGTTCCACTAAGTTGGGGGTTAACATTATGTTCGCTCATACTAGGTGGTATTTGGCTTTGGATTAGCATTGTAGGTTATCGTCAAATGGACGAAAAAAAATGGGCAAACAAAATGTTTGCTTATTCATTAATCTATATGATGGCCGTTTTTGCGACAGTAATTATTTATTCAAGTGTAGGGTTAATTGTTCGATAGAATTAGGATGTCCTAAAACTTTGTTAACAAAGTTTTAGGACATTTTTTATGATGTAGATCTATTTTCTTAAAAATGAAATTGTGGATAACTATAATTGAAATATTCTAAAAAATCCGAAAAACGGTGGATAGTGTGGATAAAATGACTGAAAATTGTGGATATGTTGATAGGAAAATAAAATCCATATAAAAACCATGCTAGAAATAGCATGGTTTTGTGCTTAAGACTATTAATTAAATAGATTGAATTAGAATGCAGTAAATGAGTAGAAACCAAATAAAAGTGAAACAGTTGCTAATGAGTAATAGAAAATACTATAATTTTTCTTATTTTGATTTTTTAATTCATATTGTCCCATTGCCAAAAATAGGGGACCCATTAACATAAAGGCCCATGGTAGTAAATTGGGGCTACCAACAGCGAACGTATAAATTCCAATCAATACAAGTAATAGTCCCACAATGGGTTGCATCAAAACTACAAGACTCCATTTATTTTCCATACAAATCACGCTCCTGTTCATAAGATACATGTGCTAGAAATTGCTTATAGATGTATATATTAGATAAATTCAACAAATATTTAGAAAATTCCTTTTTGTTACAAAAAAGAAATATTTTAAATATAGTTTAAGACTTTGTTTATTAAAAAAACCTAAAAGCTCAAAAGAACTTTTAGGTTTAGCAATTTAAAATTTTAAGTTAGAAACTTCGTGTAAGTAATCTCCTAATACGCGTAATCCTTTGTCAAAGTTTTCCAAGTGGAAATGTTCATTTGGAGCATGGAAGTTTTCACTGTTTAACCCGAAGCCCATTAACACAACAGGTAATGCAAGAATTTCATCGAAAGCAGCAACAATAGGAATTGAGCCACCTCCACGTGTGAAAGCGGTAGGGACGTTATAAACACGCTCATAAGAACGACCCGCTGCTTGGATTAATGGATGATCAAATGGTGTTAAATAAGGAGCTCCTTTATCGAACTCAGATATTGTTACTTCAACACCTTTTGGTTTGTGCTTTTCAATATGTGCTTTTAGTAATGCAACGATTTCGTTTGGATCTTGATCTGGCACTAGACGGCAAGTAATTTTGGCTCCGGCTTCTGCTGGAAGTACTGTTTTGATTCCTTCACCAGAGAATCCTCCGAATACACCGTTAATTTCTAAAGTTGGACGAGCCCATGTTTGTTCTAAATAGGAGTAACCTTCTTCACCGAATAATTCAGTTACGCCTACTTCTGTTTTTAATGCTTCATCATCAAAGTTAAGTTCACGATATGCTTGACGTTCTTCCTCTGATAACGGAAGAACTTTGTCATAAAATCCTTCTACTTGAATGGTTCCATGTTCATCACGGAAAGAAGCTAAAATCTCAGCTAATGCATGAATTGCATTTTGCACGCCACCACCATAAAGACCGGAATGAAGGTCACCTTTAGCCCCACGTACATCAATCTGAATACCAGTAAGTCCACGTAAACCGTAGCATACAGCTGGTTTTCCAGGTGCATAAAGGCCAGTGTCTGAAATTAATATTAAATCTGCAGCTAGTTTATCTTTATGTTTTTCTACATAGGCAGGTAGGTTAGGACTACCAATTTCTTCTTCGCCTTCATAAATGAATTTCACATTCACAGGAAGAGTACCTTCTGTGGCAAATAATGCTTCAATCATTTTTAAATGCATAAAAACTTGTCCTTTGTCATCTGAAGCCCCACGAGCAAATAATTTATTATCTCGGATTACAGGATTGAAAGGTTCAGATTCCCATAGGTGAAGGGGATCAACGGGTTGTACATCATAATGACCATAGAATAAAATAGTTGGTTTTCCTTCAGCATGTAGCCATTCACCATATACAACCGGATGACCTGCAGTTGCATCTACTGATACATTTTCAATGTTTAGTTTTTGAAGTTTATCAGCTAACCACTCAGCAGCTGATTGAATGTCTTGCTTGTGTTCAGACAAGGAACTGATACTAGGAATGCGAAGAAACTCATTCAGTTCTTCTAAGTGCTTCTCCCGGTTTTCTGTAAAATAAGCATCCAAAGTTTGTGAAAGATTCATCAAAAACCCTCATTTCAAATTTAATTAGATAGTAGAAATAGTATAGCACATAACCCCATTTCGGTAGTCACTCCAGCTACCGGTGTGATTATGAACATTGTGGGTAAATAAAAATTAGCAATATAGCTGATTTCAAAAATTACAAGGGAAGGGTTCCAAGCTTACATGAATGTAATGTAATTGAAAGCAAATCCGATAGAGTGTAATACGATTTTTTGGGAAAATGTAGTTACAAGGTTAATATTGGAGGCAATAAACTATGATTAGTAGTTTGAATGGAATTTACGAAGAATATAATCGTTATATATATCATTTATGTTTAAAATTAACTCGCAATACAGCTGAAGCTGAAGATTTAATGCAAGAAGTATGGGTAAAAGTTGTTCGTAACGAAGAACAAGTAGAAAAGGTTGATCATGTTAAAGCATGGCTCACTACAATTACTATGAATACTTTCCGCGACCGCTACCGCAAGAATGTAAGAAGAAGTAAGTATATGATGAGTCAACCTGAAACATTAGACGTACCTATTTTAGATTTGGTTCCCAATAATGAAATTTCTACAGAAGATAAAGTAGAAAAAGAAGTTGTAACAAAAATTGTCCAAGAAAAAATGCAATTGTTAGATGGGATTTACCAAAAAACATTATGGTATTTCTACGTAGATCAATACTCATTAGCTGAAATCTCTACATTAATGAAGGTATCGATTGGTACAGTAAAATCTCGCTTATTCCGTGCGAAAGCTAGACTAAAAGAAATTTTACTTTCTGATACTTCTTTGGAAGATGTTGTGATGGCTTAGATAGAGACTTTCCTAAAAGGAAAGTCTTTTTTAATGCAAAAAAAGCAAGATGTCATTAATATACACCTTACTTTCACTATAATTTATTTTATTTCGTATGCCCAGGCCCGTTCGTAAGGCATTTTTCAAAGATGTTATATAGCATTTTAATTTCGTCATTTGTGAGCATGCCGAACATGGTGTTAACCATTGCATTGGCTTGTGCACGCAATTCGTCTAGGATTTTTTCTCCCTCAGGTGTAAGGGCAATTTGTGAAGCACGACGATCTGCATTGCTCTGCGTTTTTTCTATAAACCCGCCGTTAATTAACTTTGTTGTTAGAACAGTAACACCACCAGTTGTTACTTTCAAACGCTCGGCAATGGCTGAAGGACGTTTTGGGCCTTCTTTTGCTAATAATTCTAAGAGTAATATATGAGATTTTGAAAATCCTAATATATTTTGTTGATTCCACTCATTTGCCCATTTTCTCTCTAAAGAAGAAACTACTTCAAAGAGAGAAGAAAGGTGTTCTTGTCGTTGGTCATTCATAATGTTTCAGCTCCACTTACAATCATCTCGCAGGTCGTATGACGAAATTAGATTTCGTTAGCTGATAATTAGCCTTGTGTTGCGAGTTGTTGCATAGCATTTAACTCGTAAGCTCGTACTTTACGAGGGATAAAACGACGAATGTCCATTTCGTTATAACCTACTTGAATGCGTTTTTCATCAAGTAATATCGGGCTACGTAACATACGTGGATATTGTTGAATTAGGTTGTACAAATCTTGAATAGATAACTGATCAATATCAAGATTTAAGTTTTTAAAGTCATTTGAATTTGTTGCAATAATCTCGTCAGTACCATCTTCAGTCATTCTTAAAATATTTTTAAATTCTGCTAATGTTAAAGGTTGAGATGTAATTCGTTTTTCTGTGAACTTAATGTCATTTTCTTTTAACCATTTAATAGCTTTTCGTGAAGAAGAACAGCTAGATTGTGTATAAATTGTAACTGTCATAAAATCTCCCCGCTTTCGTATATTTTAAAGTTTCGAATAGTTACTGAATAAGATATTATTGTCTATATAAATATCTTACCAGTAAGTTAATTGTAAGTCAATAGTGTTGCTCTCTTCTATAAGTGGGCTTGTTACATTAAATTAATAACCGTTTTTCTATAAATATATACGTCTTTGAGTAAAAAAAGTTTCAATTTTTTACCTTTATCATTTAGAAATGCAATTTTTACTTTAATGAAATCATCTGAGAGAATTAAAAATTCATATTTTATTAGATGAAGTAGAGTTAGAAGAAGAATGAAAGGGGGGAGGGCGTTAATTCGTATCTAACTACTAAACTATAAATAATTCAAATTACAAATAACTCGTTGTCACAACGAACCAAAGAAAAAACGGATTGATCTCAAAGAGGTCAATCCGCCTTTAAAAACTATAAATCTGTTTTACCAGTTGTAAACCAGTCTTGCACGTTCCATATTTTAGTTACTAAGCCATCATAGAATTCGGGCTCATGGGAAACTAAAACGATTGTACCTTTAAAATCCTGCATAGCACGTTTTAATTCTGCTTTTGCGTCCACGTCTAAGTGATTGGTAGGTTCGTCAAAAATCAACCAGTTTGTTTCATCCATCATCAGCTTACATAGACGTACTTTAGCTTGTTCGCCCCCAGATAAAGAATTTAAAGGGCGTGTAATATGATCCGTTTTTAAACCAGCACGTGCTAAAGCCGCACGAACTTGTGCTTGTTCCATGGAAGGAAAGGCATTCCATACATCATCTATTGGCGTGATTTTATCAGCTTTTACTTCCTGTTCAAAGTAAGAAGGGACTAAATAATCACCAAGGATTACCTTACCATCAAGTGGCTTTACTTTCCCAAGCATTGTTTTAAGAAGGGTCGATTTCCCAACACCATTCATCCCAACAAGGGCAATTTTTTCACCTCGTTCAATCATAAATGTAAGTGGTGGGAGTAACGGTTTTTCTTTATCATATCCAATTACTAGATTCTCTGCTTCTACGACATAACGACTAGGTGTACGTGCTTCTTTAAAGCCGAACTCTGGTTTTACTGCTGTTTCAGGTCGGTCGATTCGCTCTAAACGATCTAGCTGTTTTGCACGAGATTTCGCACGACCAGTTGTAGAATATCGTGCTTTATTTTTTGCGATAAAATCTTCTTGTTTTTTAATGAATTCTTGCTGCTTTTCGTAGGCATCAATATGCTGGCGCTTATTTATTTCAGCTAGTTCTAAGAATTTTTCATAAGTTGCTGTATAACGAGTTAATTTAGAAAACTCTAGCTGGAAAATAACATCCACTGTCTCATTCATAAATTCTGTATCATGGGAAATGAGTAAAAAAGCATGTGGATAATTTTTTAAATAGTTTTTTAGCCATGTGACATGCTCTTCATCTAGATAGTTTGTTGGCTCATCTAGAAGCAATACTTTTGGCTTTTCGAGTAATAGCTTTGCTAGTAAGACTTTCGTACGCTGACCACCTGAAAGGGCAGCCACATCTCGTTCTAATCCAATTGCATCTAACCCTAGACCTCGCGCAACCTCTTCAATTTTAATATCTAATGAATAAAAATCGCCTGCATCTAAGGCATCTTGAACTTCTGCCATTTGTTCAAGTAATTCTTCTAATTCTTCAGGCGTTGCATCAGCCATTTTATTTGCGATTTCATTTAGTTCCTCTTCTTTTTTATAAAGAGGAAGGAATGCGTCTCGTAATGCATCACGCATTGTACGTCCGGCCGTTAAAACGGTATGTTGATCTAAATATCCGTAGTGTGTACCTGGTAGCCATTCTACACGACCTGTATCATGAATAATTTGACCAGTGATAATTCCCATTAATGTCGATTTCCCTACACCGTTAGCCCCAACTAAACCAACATGATCTCCTTCAACTAGACGGAAAGAAACATCTTTAAAAAGGGTACGATCACCAAAGGAATGACCTAAATTTTCAACTGTTAATATTGCCATAACAATTTCCTCCGATAATTATGAATTCAATAACAACGAATAATCTTTGTGACAAAAATACAACTCGACCAAAATGAGTCGAGTTGGCACATTTTTATGCAGTTAGTTTAGAAAAACTACACATTCATAGCCGCTAAAAAACTCGCGGGTTACGACAACGCCGCGAGCTGTTTGTTCAGTTCTGCAAGTTGTTTCTCCATATTGGAAAGACGCTCTTCAGCTTTAGTAACAGATTCTGCATGACCTGTACTTTCAAGCTTTTCGATATCCCCTTGAAGGTTGATATAATCCATTTTTAACTCTGCGATTTGTTGTTTAAGCTCTGATTTCGTTGCCATGTTTTGAATGCTCCTTGTTCTATATAAGTACAAAAACTTATGAACATTGTATCATAGGAGGGGGCATCATTTCATTAATAATCATTATCCAGCTTTTGTTAACGAATCTTCATCTTTACTTTATCCTATAGAAAAAGCACTTTGAACAGTGAGCTTGTCCAAAGTGCTTCTATTTATAAATAAATTATAGTGATACCATATTATGTCGTTCGTAGGCGAAGTCTAAAAGAAGAGATTTAATGACCTCATTATTATCTTGAATTTCAAGCTCAAATTGCTTCCGTACAGCTCGTTCACGTCTCGTTTCGTGTAATAGTAGCTCCATTACGGCATTTTGGATATTGGATTGTTTCATTTTGCGACCTAGGCCGAGGTGAATGAATCCATTATGTTCTCTAGGAAAAGCATTGTTTAATTCACGTTCATTTTGTGCAGCTGTAATACAAGGAATACCAACTGTCGCCACCTTATATGGAGTATAATTTGCATTACAAATGACAATATCGGCCTCATGTAAAAGTTTATCTAGAGCGAAGTCATCCTTTAAAATCTTCGTATTACGGCGACTTAGTACCATCATTTGTAGATCTTCCATAGAATGTTTATATTCTCGGTCGATGGCAACGGTTACTTGCAAAGGTATTTGTAATTGTGTTAAATGGCGCAATGTTCTATAGGTTAAGTTGTTTTCATCGCCATCCTCATAGGCAACCACAATATGTGGTGGGGTAGACAGTTCATTTGAAACTCGTTCTTTTGCAATGGTTTTAAGAGATTCTTTCACAGCATAGGCATAGCTTCCAGATAAGATATTTTGAGCAGTGTTCTCTCTAACTTCCTCGAAAAGAGCAACGATATTACAATCGGCTAATAGTGCTCCTTCGCCAAAATCATCAAAATGGACGATTGTTTTGCAGTGTGGTCTAAGTTGTTCAATTTGCTCAACAAGTGTATCCTTTCCATCCTGAATAATTAAATCAGGTTCAAGGTTACGAATCTGAGTTTTTAACTCTATATAATTATCAAATAGAATTGGAGAAAGCTGTTGGTCAGTGAAAATCTCGATAGCTTCTTGTCCATCTTGCTTTAAAAATATAAAAACACTTTCCTCATCTTTTAAAAGTTTTGCTAATATTGCTACACGCTCAAGGGGATAATATCCTTTTATAGCACTATGTTCAACGATAAAGGCAATTTTCTTTTTTAATGAAGTTACACTTAATTCATTCTGCATATAATCCCATCCTTTCCTAGCTATTAATTAAATTATGGTGAAAAATTAGAAAGTATGTGTGAAAATTAACAATAGAGTCATAGCAATGAAGTATCATAGATTCTCAAGTTTATGCACTAACATGGACAAACATGATAGGAAGTGGAAGAAAAATGGAAATGCGCTCTGCTATTGTATTTGGGGGGACGGGGTTAGTTGGATCAAACCTAGTAAAGTTGCTTTGTGAAAGTGAAGAATATATATCTGTTACTGTAATCTCTCGAAGAAAACTTGCGTTTGAACATCCTAAATTAACCGTTAAAATAAGGTCCTTCGATCAATTGGAAGAGAAGGATATCGAATTTGCTCATGAAATTTTTTGTTGTTTAGGTACAACACAAAAAAAAGCAGGCAACCGCGCAGAGTTTGAAAAGGTGGATGTAGAATATCCATTACAAATTGCTTCACTAGCCAAAAAATGTGGGATTATGCATTTTATTATTATCTCAGCCATGGGGGCAAATGAAAAATCACCATTTTATTATAATCGGGTGAAAGGAAAACTAGAAAAAGAACTAATTGCATTAGGGATTCCACAACTTTCTATCGTCAGACCATCATTATTAGTTGGAGAAAGAAATGAGTTTCGTTTTGGGGAAAAGATGGGGGAAGTAGTGCTAAAAGTGTTTAATCCGCTTTTAGTGGGACCACTTAAAAAGTATCGTTCTATCGAGGCTGCACAGGTTGCATTGGCTATGAAAGTCATCGCATTAACTGGTAAAAAATCTCCTGTAATGGTTTATGAATCGGTACAGGTGGCCAATTTGAAAATGCCAGAAGTGAAAGATGAACAAGAGATTTCCCGTGATGAACTTTTTAATTGGGATCAATATAAAGAAGAATTTACGCCTGTTGATGAAGAAGTAGTATTTAACCGCGAAAAACTTCAAGAGTTGCAAGTGAAAAATAATCCCAAACAATAAAACCATGAATAGGAATGAAAGCATGTCCTCCGCAAATACTAATTCTATGCGGGAGGATTTTTTTATTGATTTAAGAAAGAACAATTGACGCTAGCTATGTTTAAGCTATTTACTCAAAAAATATTATGTGTGAATTAACTTAAAATGGGACAAGTTAAATACTGTTTTTGTATTAAAAAATAGTTCTAAGGGGACGTGCAATGCTTGATTCAATACTCTTTCAAATGGTTGCAATCGTAGCACTCGGGATTTTTTCACAATGGGTTGCATGGCGGTATCGACTTCCTGCTATCGTGATAATGTCACTTGTTGGACTAATTGTTGGGCCGTTTCTTGGATTTTTCAATCCAAAAGAAAGCTTTGGGAACCTCTTTAATCCTATTATTTCACTGGCTGTAGCCATTATTTTATTTGAAGGAAGCTTAAGCTTAGATATTCGTGAAATTAAAGATTCTCGCTCTTCAATCTTTCGCATATCCACAATAGGCTCATTTATAGCATGGATTACAGGATCTCTTGCCGCCTATTATTTAGCCGGTATTTCACTAGAAGTTTCCTTTATCATCGGAGGTATATTCATTGTAACTGGTCCAACTGTCATTATGCCTTTGTTACGACAAGCAAAATTAAAAGAAAGACCTTCGACCATTTTAAAATGGGAAGGTATCGTTGTCGATGCATCTGGTGCGCTTATTGCTTTATTTGCTCTCCAAGTTGTTTTATGGACAAGTAAGGCGATTACAGGTACTTCATTGTTACTATTTTTTGGTGCGTCCATTCTTTCTGGCATTACTGGATTAGTTTCAGGATTTGTACTAGGGAGATTATTAGAACGTGGTTATATTCCCGAATTTTTAAAATCCCCGATTGTTTTAGTAAGTGTCCTTTTGGTATTTGTGGTATCGGATACAATTATGCATGAAACGGGTTTACTTGCAGTAACAGCGATGGGAGTTATCATGGCAAATATGCATTTAACTTCGTTAAGAGACTTACTGCATTTTAAAGAGAATGTATCAGTGCTTCTGATTTCTGGGATATTTATCATGCTTACTGCTTCTTTGTCCCTTGATACATTAATGGATCTTCTAAGCTTAAATATGTTGTTCTTTGTTTTAGCGATGTTGCTAGTTGTAAGGCCAGTTTCAATTTGGTTATCAACAATTGGCTTAGACCTAACAAAGCAGGAACGAATCTTGATAGGGTGGATTGCTCCCAGAGGGATTGTAGCGTTAACTGTTTCAGGATTTTTCTCTAATATTTTACACGAGGAAGGTTTTCAAGATGCCGATCTGATTACAGCATTAACCCTTGCGCTAGTATTTGCAACTGTTTTGGTACATGGTTTTTCAATAGGGTGGTTTTCAAAAAAATTAGATCTTCGAGCAACCGATGAGCCTGGAGTAATGATAGTCGGAGGTAGTCCATTTAGTGCAGTTTTGGGGGAAGCGCTTGAAAGCTTTAACAAACCTGTGCTAATCATTGACCGATCTTGGGGGTCATTAATTCATGCCCGGCAGCGAGGACTGAAATCTGAGGTAGGGGATATCTTGAGTGAGAAGACTTTGTACCATCTTGATTTAACACCTTACGAAATATTAATTGCCTCAACTGAAGATGCCGCTTATAATTCATTGATTTGCCAGCATTTTGTCCCGGAATTAGGTCGAGAACATATTTTTCAAACACCAAGTCATATGGGTGACCCAAGTTGCTACAGTAAATCCATTTGCGGAAAGAGTCTTTTTGACGAGGAATTTGATATACACATGTTAAATCGTTTTATAGTAGAAGGTTATATGATTCGAAAAACTCAACTAACGGAACAGTATACATTAGGGGATTATTTAAAGGATGATGGTCATTTAACCATCCCGTTATTTGCTGTGGACTGTGATAATAATTTAGTGTTTTTAGCAAATGCTAAAAAGCATTCCTTTGATGTTGGTACCACTATTGTTAGCTTATCTTCACCAACGAGAATGATGGAAAAGGCATTGGAAAAAGCAAATCATACAGAAAATCAGACAAAAGACTGAAATTTAATTAACATAAACTAGTTCCCTATTCCACTTGAGTCGCATCTGTTAAAATAACGGGTGGAAATAAAAAGGTGGAGGCAGCATAATAATGAAAATATTACTCGTTGATGGCACCGTATTTGGTACCAAAACTGGTGCATTACTGCGACAAGTTGAACAATATATAAAAGAATATAATAAAGACTTAGAGCTTGAAATTTTATATTTTGCGGACTTAAAGCATCAAATTCTAGATGGAAGTCCTTTAAATGAAGATATGAAAATGATGATTCAAAAATTTGAAGAGGCTGACGGATATAT
Source organism: Ureibacillus sp. (assembly GCA_035555915.1). Taxonomy (GTDB): domain Bacteria; phylum Bacillota; class Bacilli; order Bacillales_A; family Planococcaceae; genus Ureibacillus. Next base: position 15,115 of record DATMGC010000011.1, read on the forward strand.
TATTTCAACACCAATTTACCAAGCCTCAATCCCAGGCGTACTAAAAAATGCGTTTGATATGCTCAATCCCAAAGCTATGCGGTATAAACCGGTTTCAATGGTAGCTAATGGCGGTACATATCAGCATCATTTAGTAGTGGAAAATCAACTAAGACCGATCTTAGATTATTTTCGTTGCCTAGTAACACCAAACTTTGTCTATACACACTCCTCAGACTTTGATGAAAAAGGAGTAATTATAAATGATGAAATTCAAAAACGATTACGCGAACTTGCTAACGTTTTTGTACAATATTGCAAACTAAGCGAAACATTACCTAAAAACGGTAACGATTAAAGGAAAAGTGAATTAATTTTAAAAAGGATCTCCTGTCATCGGAGATCCTTTTGTGTATTGTTATCATCATGATCCTTTTATGAAATTGCCGGTGTTTCCGGTATTTTAGTTTCAGCTTCACTTTCAGTAGATGGGGGAGCTACTAATGCGTAACGTTCCCACTTGCGACTTTTCCATCTGAAAATCACAATAATTGCACGGGTCCATTCATCTGCTGCAATTGCAAGCCAAACTCCAACTAAACCTAAATCAAAAACGAAAACTAATAAATAGCCTAATGGTAGGCTCATGCAAACCATCGAAAGAAAACCGATTTTTACAGGGAAACGAGCATCACCAGACGCACGTAAAGAGTTAATAATGGTAATGTTTACTGTACGTCCAGTTTCAAGTAAAAGACTTAAAAGTAATACGGACGCACCAAATTTAATAACTTCTGTATTCTTTGTGAAAAGCCCCATAAGCCCTTCGCGGAAAACTGTTACAAGCGTCGCTATAATAATCGTAAATACTAAAGCAGCTTTAACGCTAAACCAGAGTTGTTTATAGGCTGCAACTTTTTCACCTGAACCGACAAGACGACCAATAATAATTGAAGTCCCCATTCCAATTGCAATGGCAAATAAATAAGTGAACATGGATATATTATTTGCGTATTGTCTGGCAGCTAACGCTTCTGCACCCAGATAGGTTACATAATATAAAAATACAATTTGGCATAACTGATACAAAATCTGTTCGAGAGCACTCGGAATCCCGATAGATAAAATCTTTTTCACATATTCCTTTGAAAACTTAAAGTAATATTCGACTTTTACTTTGATTTCTAACGCTTGATATAAAAGCCAAAGGAACACAAACAAAGCAATTAATCGGCTAAAAACTGAAGAAATTGCGGCTCCTTTTACGCCAAGTTCAGGTGCACCAAAGTTTCCGAAAATTAAAAGATAGTTCCCGATAACATGTAGTATGTTCATCCCCAACGATACATACATGGTTTGCTTCGTCCAACCATGTACACGGACGATTGCCGCTAAAGAGTTAATGATTGCTTGTAGAAAGATACCTCCACCAACAATTATTAAATAATTTTGTGCATGTGTTAGTACTGGGCCTTGTAGATTCATCATTTCCATTAATTGGTTAGTTGAAAAAATAAAAACGACTGACATAATTAGTCCGACGCATAGGTTTAAAGTAACCGCTACTGCTGAAATTTTTGCTGCTTCCAAATATCGACGAGAGCCAAGATACTGGGAGACAACAATGGCAGCACCATTCCCGACTACTTCCAATATTAATATTGCTATATGAATACATTGATTAGCTGTACCTACACCCGAAACTGCATCATCTGATACCGCACTTAACATGAATGTGTCGGCGAGCCCCATTAACATAAATAAGAATACTTCCAAAAAGATTGGCCAGGTTAAATTGAATAAACTTAGCTTTTCAGAAGGCTTTGCATGTACTTCATTCATAGGTTTTCCTCTTTCTTTTAATACATGAAAGATATCTTATCATAAAAGTGAGTGGATGTCCGTAAAGTTTTTCTAATATATGTAATTGTTCAATTGGAGGAAAAATATTCTTTTAAATGATGAATTTAAAGGTTAATATTTATTGGATGAAACTTCCAATAGGTGTGAGCGTTTATATAGTAAAGAAGGAGGCTATATTTTGGGCATTATTTTATTTTTATTAATTATTGCTTTTATTTTTATTTCAATTTCTCGTTCTGCGTTAGTTGGAAGCATTAATGACAATAATCGATTCGTAAAATGGTTACAAAATTCGAGATGGTATCAGAATAGTTATTTGGCTGGAATTGTGTTATTTATAGCAAATGCGGTTTTGTTTTTAACTACCATAGGCATTCTATATGTATTGATGCTTTTCTTTATTCCATATGTTCATTTCATCGTGATGATTATTGCAATCATTTTTAGTGTAGGGATTTGGATTATTTTCAATAAAGCGTGGAATGGTTCAAAAAAGGAACAGATTATTATGGCAAGCCTTGGGAGCAGTTTTTATTTTGCTTTAACTGTATTATTTGTATATATGTATGTACGAATTGAGCCATATTATCCAGGAGAGGATACCTTTATGAGAGCTCTTGGTTTAAGTTTGGCAGGCTTTGTTACTGCTGTTGCTTGTATAAGCTGCTTTGTTATGACAGGTTTTCAAACAAGAGGAAACTTAATAAGTAATGGAAAGTATAACTCATCTAATGAGGCGAAAAATAGTTTATAAAAAGAGAAGAGGATACTATGGGATTTGGATGGAATTTTGATAATAGTTATGCCAGACTTTCGGATAACCTATATGCAAGTGTTGGCTTACATCCTGTAAGTAACCCTAAATTGGTGGTATTTAATGAAATTCTTGCAAAAGAATTAGGTTTGAATAGCGAGGAGCTTCAAAGTGAAGAGGGTCTACAAATTTTAGCAGGCAATAAGGCTCCGGAAGGTTCATTTCCACTCGCACAAGCCTATGCTGGACATCAATTTGGTTACTTTACAATGCTAGGTGATGGTCGAGCACTTCTTTATGGAGAGCAAATAACACCAGAAAATGAGCGATTTGATATTCAATTGAAGGGAGCAGGAAGAACTCCTTTTTCACGCGGAGGGGACGGTCGTGCAGCTCTTGGCCCAATGCTTCGAGAATATATAATCAGTGAAGCAATGCATGGGTTGGGGATACCTACTACTCGTAGTTTAGCCGTAGTGTCCACTGGAGAAAAAATTATTCGAGAGACAGATCTCCCCGGTGCAATCTTAACGCGTGTTGCATCGAGTCATATTCGAGTAGGGACGTTCCAATTCGTTGCTAATTGGGGCAGCTATGAAGACCTTCAATCGCTAGCAAGTTATACAATTGTTCGGCATTATACCGATATCCCGAATAGTGATAACCAATACTTATACTTACTCCAAGAAGTCATTAAGAAGCAAGCCGAGTTAATCGCTAGGTGGCAGCTTGTCGGTTTTATTCATGGTGTTATGAATACGGACAATATGGCAATTAGTGGGGAGACAATTGATTATGGTCCATGTGCATTTATGGATACCTATCATCCAGAAACCGTATTTAGCTCTATTGATACTCAAGGGCGTTATGCATATGGTAATCAACCAAAAATGGGTTTATGGAATTTAGCACGTTTTGCAGAAACACTTGTACCGTTATTAGATGATGATGAGGAAAAGGCAATAGAAATTGCTCAAGGGCAGATTTCTCAGTATATGGACCTTTTTGAGAAGCATTGGCTTGATGGAATGAGAGCAAAATTAGGGCTATTTAGTGAAGAAGAGAATGACAAAGAATTAGCCGATGAACTTCTCAATATGATGGAAAAGTATCGTGCTGACTATACAAATACATTCCGAGCGTTAACAGTGGGTCAATATGATAACCTACCTCTCCATGGTACGAAAGAGTTTGAAGAATGGCTTCAGAAGTGGGAACAAAGACGTTCAAGCCAGCAGCAAAAGATTGAGGAATCGTATGAGTTAATGAGAAACAGTAACCCATCGGTGATTCCACGTAATCATCGAGTAGAAGAGGCATTAGCTGCTGCAGTTAATGATGGAGATCTAAGCGTGATGGAACGGTTATTAGCGGCACTTTCAGATCCATATGATTATTCTTCGGACGATTATGTTGAATACTGCACATTACCACAGCCATCTAATCGCCCATATCGTACATTTTGTGGCACATAACTGTATAATGTATATTGGCTATGCCTAAAGATGATAGTAAATAGAAATTAGTTTTGAATGATAAAGGAGAAATGAAAATGGAAAAACATGAAGTAGGAGAAGTTTTTACAATTTCGGATGAAAACGACGAAGAATTAGAAGTAGAAGTACTGGCTTCCATCAATCTTGATGGAACGGAATACGTAGCAGTAGGTTTTGTTGAAGATATTCAAGAAGAAACAGAAGAAGACATCGATGTTTTCTTTTTAAAAGTAGATGAAGATGGTGACTTCAGCGCTATAGAATCGGATGAAGAATTCGATAAAGTTTCTGCAGCGTTTGATGAAATTATGGAAGAAGAAGAGTAAATTCAATAATAGCAAATTTTTAGCGCTTCCAACTATGGAGGCGCTTTTTTATTTAATCCCCTACAGTAAAATTTTGGAGTAATTTTCGTGCTTAATTTTTTAGAGGTGATACAATATTTAGTAATTAATTTATTCTAAATACGCACATTGACACAATAGTAGGAGAATAGTTAGTCTACTAAGAAATAATGAATGTAGCAATAATGTATAAGTTATAGGACTTACTTTACATTGAATATACATACTATTGCATTTAAGAAGTATTTCATTATTTATAGAAAATATCCATGGAAGGGTTAGTGATTATGACAAATACAAAGTCACAACAAAATTGGGCAATAACACTATTTGCAATTGGGGTCTTTATGGCAGCTCTTGATAATGGAATTATTAGTGCTGCCCTAACAACGATTAATAAATCCTTTGAAGTAGATACCAACTGGGGAGCATGGGGTGTAACATTATACACTCTCGGATTAGCCATCAGTGTTCCTGTGATTGGGAAGCTTTCTGACCGATTTGGGCGAAGAAAATTATTTATTATTGAGATTGCACTTTTTGGACTAGGCTCCTTACTTGTTGCTTTGAGTCCCAACTTTACGTTTTATTTAGTTGCGAGATTTATACAAGCAATGGGCGGAGGAGGAATTTTCATTATTGGTTCCTCTCATGTATTAAGTACATTGCCGCAAGAAAGACAAGGTAAAGCGTTAGGGATGCTTGGCGGAATGAACGGTATCGCAGCAGTTTTAGGACCGAATTTAGGAAGTATTATCTTAGATTTAACAGGTAGTTGGCATTGGCTCTTTTTGATTAATGTACCGATTGCTATTTTCTTAGTAATTATGGGTTTTTTAAAGTTGGAGGAAACGAAAGATGCAGAACCTGGGCGGCTTGATTTTACAGGGACAATTTTTTTATCCCTCTCAATTTTAGGGATAATGTATGGCTTAACAAATGTCGAGGGAACGAACTTCTTTAAAGCGTTGTTAGCATTAAATGTATATCCGTTTATTTTAGCTGGTCTAGTCATACTAGTTATTCTTTATTTCTATGAAACGAGATTGGTCAATCGTGGTGGTGATCCAATACTACCTGTTACTTTAATGAAAGAACCAACTTATTTAATTACATTATTGTTAGGCGCCTTTTCTGGTGCAATGCTTGCTGCGATGATTTTCGTACCTGCATTTTCTGAACAAGTATTAGGAATAAGTTCCGAACATTCAGGGTACTGGATGACACCGCTAGCTTTAGCAGCGGGTGTAGGTGCAGCACTTGGTGGCGTATTTGTTGATAAACGTGGTCCTATATTAGCAGTTGCTCTTTCTGGGATTATTGCTACAGTTGGCTTTTTCCTTTTCCCAGCTTGGATTGATACGAAATTTGAATTCATTATTGGGTCCGTAATCGCGGGTATTGGTATGGGAATACTACTTGGTGCTCCTTTGAATATTTTAGCGACAGAAAAATTGATGAGTAATAAGGGGACAGCACTTGCGTCTTTATCACTTATTCGTACTCTTGGGATGACGATTGCACCAACCATTTATGCTGGATTTATTGCTAGAGGTTTTAGTGATTTGCCAAACATTTTTAAGTCTGATTTTGGTCAAACACTTCAGAATAACTTAAGTAATGTCACTCTTTCAGAAAATGGAGCCCAGGAATTACAACAGGTAGGAGCGCAATTTGCAACTGCTAGTGATATGCCACAAGAAGAGCTTATGGCAGTTGTTGGCCAAATCCAAGATCCAACATTAAAAGAAGTGATTTTATCTTCAGTAAATGAAATGAGTCAAACAGCAGCTCAAAATGGATATGGTGGATTATTTATGTCTGCTGCAGTTATAGCTATTTTGATATTAGTTTTTGCTCTTATACTACAGCCAATTCGCAAAAAGACATTGAAAGCTTAAAGTTAAAAATAACCCGCATCTTTTAGAGATGCGGGTTTAATTGTTTATTCTGTTTATTTTTAATATGAAGTGTTTTATCAGCCAAGCGCTACATCTAAAATCATCATCAAAGTAAATCCAATCATCAGACTCATTACTGCAAGGTCTTTGTTGCCTTCTTCTTGTGAGCTTGGGATAACCTCTTCTGCTACAACAAAAATCATTGCGCCTGCTGCAAACGCTAAGGCAAGTGGTAATATTGGTTCGATAAAAGCCACAGCAAGGAATCCAATGATAGCTGAGACGGGCTCTACCATACCTGAAAACTGTCCAAATAAAAAACTATTTTTTTTCGAAAGACCATCCCTTAACAAAGGCATCGAAACTGCAGCACCTTCAGGGATATTTTGAATCCCGATTCCAATGGCTAATGCTAGTGCACCTGCAAGTGATGCTGAAGGTGAACCAAGGGCAACTGCTCCAAAGGATACACCAATAGCGAGGCCTTCAGGGATATTGTGTAATGTAATCGCGAGAACGAGTAAAGTACTTCGTTTTCGCTTTTTTGGATGTATACCTTCTGCACTGTTTAATGGTGCGTTAGGGTGTAGGTGAGGGAGCAATTTGTCAATGGCAAATATGAATGCTCCACCTAGCAAAAATCCTAAGGCAACCGGAAGCCAAGCAGGTAAACTTCCACTCCCAGCCATTTCCAATGCTGGATTTAATAGAGACCAAAAGCTCGCGGCGATCATGACGCCTCCAGCAAAACCAAGCATGCTATCCATGAACTTTTGGTTAAAAGTTTTTGTGGTAAATACTAAAGCAGCCCCTAATGCTGTCATACCCCAAGTAAATAGAGTAGCTATTGTCACTTGGATAATAGGATCTAGCGTTAGTATATAATCTATCAAATGTCGCCCCTCCTTCAAACTAAAAAAGTTTCCCTTATGAAAATATTAAGCGTAATAAAATGGAAATGCAATGAAGTGAATCAAAAATTGGATTCAATTTTATGAAATGATAATACTATTAGACTTCCAGTTTTATGTCATTTAAATATTGTCTTGTAGTTCCATAATAATAAAGCTGATGAAATTGTGGAAACATTGATTCGAAATAAATGTAAATTGGTGCATCTAAAAAATTTGGGAAGTTTGATAAAAATAATCGATCTCCGAAAATAATTCCTCTTAATGCAGTACCCAACTCTTTAGTAAAAATATCATTTCGCTTTTTTGCTTCTTCAAATGAAGAATTACCCTGGTCTATATGGACCTTTCCTAATAATCGTATACCACCATCGTTTTGCCATTCTGCAATCACTTCATCACGTAGCTTTTGATTAACAGCCTCATAATTATAATCAATTCCAATATCTAAAAATAAATGTCCTGTGTTATCAGAGTGAGTAAGTGTATATTTTCTACCCACTATAGGTTCTGTGGGACTTGCGGGTAAAATATATCTGATAGTTAATTTTTGAGGGTTAAACTCAGCCATTTTTTCTCCTCCTAAAGCTCCATTAGTTATAAGCGATATTTAGCATAATATATGGTCAGATTACATAGATGGTTAGTCAAACAAGTGAATTTAATAAAATTGTGCATGTTGGGAAGAAGGTTGCATATATTAAAAAGATTAATTAACTCATAACAATTGACATACCCTATAGGGGTACATTACAATTCTTTTAGAACGGAGTTGATGAACCTGGAAAAAATGAGTGAGGAATTAACAGATATGCAACAGTGCAGAAAAAGTCACCATCCTGATCACATCAAAAAAGACTTAAACAATCGCCTGAATCGCATTGAGGGTCAAATCCGTGGTATAAAAGGTATGGTCGATCGAGATGTTTACTGTGATGATATCATTACACAGCTGTCAGCAACACAGTCGGCATTAAACAGTGTGGCAAAAGTTCTTTTACAAGGACATTTAAAAGGTTGTGTAGTGGATCGAATATCAGAAGGTGACGAAGAAGTACTAGATGAACTTTTAGTTACTATTCAGAAGTTAATGAGAAAATAAAATATAGGATTTAAGATATTTTTTTTTAATTAAAATATACCCCTATAACGTATAAAAGGAGAAGTTGGAATGGAAAATGTTACTTTAAATGTAAAGGGAATGTCTTGTGGACATTGTGTTAAAGCTGTTGAAGGTAGTGTTGGAGCACTTGATGGTGTAGAACAAGTTAGTGTTAATTTAGAAACAGGTAAAGTGGATGTTTCCTTTAATGACCAAAAGGTATCTCTTACTCAGATTAAAGAAGCTATTGATGATCAAGGATATGACGTTGAGTAATAGAACTTTAAATATTGTTTCTTTTAAATAAATGGAGAGTGCCCCAATATAGCACTCTTTTTTCAGCTAGAAACTATACCCCTAAAAGGTATACGAAGGTAGGTGAAACATAGTGACGAATGAGCTGAAAGAAACAAGTATGCAGATTGTAGGTATGACCTGTGCAGCCTGTGCAAGTCGTATTGAGAAGGGGTTAAATAAGCTTGAAGGTGTAAAAGAAGCGAATGTCAATCTAGCGTTAGAAAAATCTACTATAAAATTTGACCCTGAAAAGGTAAATGTGCAAGATTTCGAAAAGAAGATTGAAGCACTAGGTTATGGTGTGGTGAAGGAAAAAAAGGAATTCGCCATTACAGGAATGACCTGTGCAGCTTGTGCAACAAGAATTGAAAAGGGTTTAAATAAGCTAGATGGTGTAACGCTTGCGAATGTCAATTTAGCTATAGAGAATGCAGTAGTGGAATTCAATCCAAATCAAGTCTCTATGTCTGATATCATTAGTCGTATTGAAAAACTTGGGTACGGGGCACATATGAAAGAAAATGATAAGGATTCAATTGATTATCGTGAAGAAGCAATCAAAAAACAAAAACGAAAATTTATTGTCTCTGTCATTCTTTCATTGCCTCTTTTATGGACGATGGTTGGACACTTTTCATTTATCTCTTTTCTATATGTTCCTGAATTTTTAATGAACCCATGGGTACAAATGGCCTTAGCTACACCTGTTCAGTTCATTATTGGTTGGCATTTTTATGTGAGTGCTTTTAAGGCGTTACGCGATCAAAGCGCTAACATGGATGTTCTAGTAGTAATGGGGACTTCAGCAGCTTATTTTTACAGCTTGTATCAAGCGATTATAACAAATGGGGAGCATCATCAAGCACAGCTTTATTTTGAAACGAGCGCGGTGTTAATTACACTTATTCTATTAGGTAAATTATTTGAAGCTAAAGCGAAAGGTCGATCTTCTGAGGCAATCAAAAAGTTAATAGGATTACAGGCGAAAAATGCATTAGTTATTCGGAATGGTGTAGAAAAAGAAATTCCAATTGAAGAAGTAGTAGTAGGCGATACAATCTTAGTAAAACCTGGTGAGAAGATTCCTGTTGATGGAGAGATAGTAAAAGGAAATACAGCTGTAGATGAGTCTATGTTGACAGGAGAAAGTTTACCGATTGATAAGGAAGTAGGTTCAGCGGTATTTGGGTCAACCATTAATAAAAATGGCTTTATCAACATTCGGGCGACAAAAGTAGGACGTGATACAGCTCTTGCTCAAATTATTAAAATAGTCGAGGATGCTCAAGGCTCCAAAGCACCTATTCAACGACTTGCTGATAAAATTTCAGGGATTTTTGTTCCAATTGTGATAGCGATTGCAGTTGTTACGTATATCATCTGGCTGGTATTTATCACACCGGGAGAATTTAGCTCGGCGTTGGAAAGTTTAATTAGTGTACTTGTCATTGCTTGTCCATGTGCTCTTGGACTAGCTACCCCAACTTCAATTATGGCAGGATCGGGTCGTGCAGCAGAATTAGGTATTCTGTTTAAAGGTGGCGAACACCTTGAGCAAACACATCATATTAATACAGTTGTTGTAGACAAAACCGGGACAGTAACAAACGGAAAACCTGTTTTAACAGATGTGATTGTAGCTGAGGGGATGAATGTTCGAGTTCTTCTTTCATTTATTGGATCGGCTGAAAAACAATCTGAGCATCCGCTTGCAGAGTCGATAATTAAAGGAATTGAAAACGAAGGGATAAAACTCCGTGAAGTTCGCGATTTTGAAGCAATACCAGGGTATGGTGTCAAAGCAATTGTGAATCAAAGGGATATTTTAGTTGGTACTCGTAAACTGATGGAAAAAAATAACATCGAAATATCGAGTATAGTAGAAATGATGGAAGAGCTTGAGGCGGAAGGCAAAACCGTAATGATTGCAAGTATTGATGGGCAATATGCTGGGATGGTAGCAGTTGCTGATACCATTAAAGATACATCGCGCATGGCCATTGAAAGATTACATGATATGGGCATTGAAGTTATTATGATGACTGGTGACAATGACCGTACAGCTCATGCAATTGCGGAACAAGTTGGGATTAAAAGAGTCATTGCCGAGGTATTACCTGAAGGAAAAGCAGAAGAAGTGAAAAAACTTCAAGCATTAGGTCGAAAAGTTGCCATGGTTGGTGATGGTATTAACGATGCACCTGCATTAGCAGTAGCAGATATCGGAATGGCTATAGGAACTGGTACAGATATTGCGATGGAGGCAGCGGATATTACATTGATTCGTGGTGATTTAAATAGTATTTCAGATGCAATCATAATGAGTCATAAGACAATGACGAATATCAAACAAAACCTATTCTGGGCATTTGGCTATAATACATTAGGGATACCAATAGCGGCTGCAGGTCTACTTGCACCTTGGTTAGCTGGTGCTGCAATGGCATTTAGCTCAGTATCAGTCGTCCTAAATGCTTTACGATTACAAAGAGTAAAAATAAATAAATAATAATAATGAGGTGTTCATTTGAACATCTCATTTTTTTATTGTTACTTTTACCATTTTTATGAATAGAATCCTGCTGAAAGTTCAATCCTTTTAGTGGTGAGATTAGAGAATGTAGGAGGATTATGAATATGGATAGTAAAGTATTACTAGTAACAATGACACTTCTTACAGTGTTACTTTTATCTGCTTGTGGTTGGGGAGATTCAGATGAAGAAGAGCCCGCTGAAGCAGGGGCGGATATTACAAATAACCTTAACGGGACAGATAAACAAGTAAGTGAAGAAGAAACGGATGATACTGTTGAACATGCAGGTCATGCTGAAGGACAACTACCAGAAGGATTAAAAGAAGCAGAAAATCCAAAGTTTCCAGTTGGTAGTACGGCTGTTGTAAACGCTAGTCATACTGATGGTATGGAAGGGGCAATGGCTACGATTAAAGGTGCGTACGAAACAACAGTATATTCTGTATCATACACACCTACAAATGGGGAGCCATTTGAGGAAAATCATAAATGGTTTGTTGAGGGAGAAATCTCTGGTATGGATGATGCAGAGATTGGTGTAGGATCAGATGTTATTATTAATGTAGACCATCAAGCGGGCATGTTAGGGGCAGAAGGATCGGTTGATACTGTAGAAGATACAATCGTTTATGTTGTTGATTATAAAAATTCCCTTGGTGAAACAGTGAAAAATCATTTATGGCTAAAAGAAAGCGAACTGGAAACTGAGGAAGAATCTGAATATGATTCTGACTCTGATGATGGATCGAATTGACAATAAAGGGTAGTATGCGCTCAGTTCTAGTAAGAGAACTGGGCGTATTTTATTGTTAATGTTGTGATGACATACCTATGTAAATCTTAATAATTTTGATTGAAATCAAAAAATAGCATATTTCAAGCATTAGTGTGCGGATCTATAGGAGTTCGAGCAGAATATTACATTTAGTTAGAGGGTATTTGCCGATTTTGCCTCAATTTTTAAAATTTTATTTTGAAATTTTTTAAATAGTCTGATAAAATCATGTAACACTGATTCAAATTTAAATCAAAATCCAGAGGGCAATTGATTTAAACGATTCAGCGACTATTCGAAAAAGAGGGAAATTATTATGAAGTATTCAGATAAAATATTAAAAACTCCATCATCATTTATTCGAAATATCTTAAAGGTGACAGATGCACCTGACGTTATTTCATTTGCTGGAGGTTTACCTAACCCAATCTCTTTTCCAATTGATGAAATGCAACAATCTATTAATCATGCGATCGAAGCAAACGGTCCTAGATTATTCCAATATTCAACTACTGAAGGTTACTTACCTTTACGACAATATATAGCAGATAAATATAAAAAAGATCATGGATTAGATTTTGATCCTGAAGATATCTTAATCACAACAGGTTCACAACAAGCATTGAGCCTTATTTCGCAAGTCCTACTGAATAAGGGGGATGGCGTTGTGATGGAGGAGCCCGGTTATTTAGGGGCAATTCAATCTTTTACATTAGCAGAACCTGAATTCTATTCGGTAATGTTAGAAGAAGACGGTTTAAATGTTGATCAGCTTGAACAAACACTAGCAACAAATGACAATATTAAATTTATCTATACTGTACCAAACTTCCATAATCCAACTGGTATTACATATTCTAAAGAAAAACGAGAAGCTGTTTATAATGTAGTGAAGAACTATGATGTTGTATTAATAGAAGATGATCCATACGGTGAATTACGTTGGAGCGGTGAGAAATTGCCATACATCGGTGCAGGAAGACTAGAAAATTCAGTATTACTTGGGTCATTCTCGAAAATTGTTACGCCTGGTATGAGACTAGGCTATATTGTGACGAAAAATAAAGAGTTAATGCACCACATCAATACTGCTAAACAAGCAACTGATTTACACACAAATATTTTTTCTCAAATGGTTATCCATGATTATTTAGTAAATAATGATTTAGCAGCACATGTAAGCAAAATTATTAATCTGTACGAAACACAAGCAAAAGCGATGCTAAGTGCAATCGCACAATACTTCCCATCGTCAGTGAAGTATACAAAACCAGATGGCGGGATGTTTGTTTGGGTAACGTTAGAAGAGGGAACTTCAGCTTTAGATGTCTTCAATAAAGCAATGGAGGAAAAAGTTGCCTTTGTTCCTGGTGATCCATTCTATACAACGAAAACGAATGTAAACACATTGCGCTTAAACTATACGAACTCTTCTCCTGAAGTTATAGAAGAAGGAATTAAACGACTAGGGAAGATTTTATATTCAGTATCAGCTGAAAAGCTAACTGTGTAATCAAATAAGGTCCTTAAAAATGCATCTTGGTCTTACAATGAGTTTAGCCGATATATAAAATAAATAATTTTTCAAATTGGAGAATTGAGTCACTCGAACAGAGGCTCAATTCTTTTTTATTACTGTAAATAATAATTAGTATGCTAAACTTAATCTATGGAATTTTATACATAAAATGGGAGATGACAAGAGGAGGTACGAATGAAAAAGAAGTGGGTATTAATTGTTGGGATAATCGCGGTTTTGTTGATAGCAGGTGGTAGTGTTTATGGTTATCAACAATGGAATAAAGGAAAAATTCAAGAGAAGAAAGAACTAGCAGCAAAGGAATGGATTACGGCCATAAAGGAGCAATCCTTTGATAAAATTCCAGAGCTTGTCACTACAGATTCTCTAGAGAAAGCAGGCTATACAGAGAAAACTATTGTCGAAAAATACAATGCGATCTTCGGTGGTATTGGTGTATCGAATATGGAGATTGATTATAAATTAGATGAAGAAACAATCGATTATATTGCAACCTTTGATACAGTTCTAGGAACGATATCAGATCTCCACTATAAAGCGAAGCTGGTTGAAAGTGGAGAAGACTATAAGGTGAATTGGACAGCTGAATTAATCTTTCCTGAAATGCTTGCGGATGATAAAATTCGCTATTCCGTAGACGAAGCAAGTAGAGGAGAGATTGTGGATCGAAATGGCGATTCACTAGCCATCAATACGACAACTTATCAAGCTGGTGTTGTTCCAAAAGCGTTAGGTGAAGGTGAAATAAGAACAAATAAGATCGCTAATATCGCAGAGAAGCTTGGCATAACAGTTGAATTTATCGAAGGTCAACTTGGACAAAGTTGGGTACAAGATGAACATTTTGTGCCATTGAAGACATTACCTTATGGGGCGGATACACCAGAAATAGAGGGAGTTCAATATCAACAGGTTAAAACTCGTGCGTATCCATTACGAGAAGCAGCAGCCCATTTGACGGGTTATGTTGGAGAAGTAACCGCAGAAGATATTGAAAAAGACCCAACCCTACGAGTAGGGGATGTGATTGGGCGGAATGGATTAGAGCTTGCATTTGAAAAAGTACTACGAGGACAAAATGGCGGCGAGATTTACATCGAAACATCAAATGGTGATAAAAGAGCAACGATACAAAAGACTGAAAAGCAAGATGGACAAACGATCAAAGTGACCATAGATTCAAATTTACAACAAACTGCATTTGATGCACTTGAAAATGCTGCTGGGGCCACTGTCGTGATGGAGCCCAAAACGGGTAACCTACTTGCACTTGTAAGTAAACCATCGTACAACCCTAATCAATTCGTTGTTGGAATCTCACAAACGCAGTACGATGAATATAATAATAATGAAGACAAACCTTTCATTAACAGAACCACAACTCGTTATGCACCGGGTTCAACTTTTAAACCGATAACTGCAGCGATTGGGCTAGAATCTGGTGTAACAACAGTAGATGAAACACATAAGATATCTTGTTTACAATGGCAAAAGGATGAATCGTGGGGGAATTATAAAATTTCTCGTGTTTCCGAAACTGATTCGGTCAACTTAAGAACAGCATTAGTAAAGTCAGATAATATCTACTTTGCACAGGAAGTATTAGAGATGGGAGAGGACACTTTCCGAGAAGGGTTAAATAAGCTTACTTTTAAAGAATCCTATGATTTACCATTAAAAATGGACCCAGCTCAAATTTCGAACGAGGACACATTTGGTTCTGAGATTTTATTAGCAGATACAGCCTATGGTCAGGGGCAACTGTTAATGTCACCGATTCAAATGGTATCTAACTATTCATTGTTCGCAAATGATGGTGTACTGACATATCCGAACCTTATAGTTGGTTCTGAAACAAAAACAAAAGAAATATTTAAAAAAGAAACGATTGATACTATTAAGCCCATGTTAGTAGAAGTAGTGACTGCTGCTGAAGGAACAGCTCATCAATTGAATGGAATGGGGAATTTAGCGGCTAAGACTGGAACTGCTGAGTTAAAGAAAGCTCAAGGGGAACGTGGTGTAGAAAATAGCTTAATCTCTGTTTTCGATGTAAAAGATTCACGCTTCATAGCACTTTCCATTGTAGAGGATCATAGAGAAGTCGGGAAAACTGCACCCCAATTAATTAAACCTGTGATTGAATATTTGGAACTATTAAATCAATAAAACAGTAAAACCCAAGAGAACATACAATTTTCTCTTGGGTTTTACTTGTTTTAAAGTTTGAATTTTTGAACGTGTTCTTGTAAATCCTCAGCCATTTTCGAAAGGGCAGTTGAGGAAGAAGTTATCTCTTGCATTGAAGCGAGCTGTTCTTCAGTTGAGGAAGCAACTTCATCTGATAAATGTAAGTTGTTCGTTGAGACACTCATGATTTCATTCATTGTCGCGACAATTTCTTGTGTGCCTGCTGAAATCTGTTCAGAGGTTGCAGAAACTTCTTCCATTTCAGGCGTTAGTGTATTCATACTGTTTAAAATAAGCGAGAATTTTTGTGCCGTTTCTTCTGTCATTTGTAGGCCGATATTTACATCTGCGTTTACTTGATCCATCATAGCAACAGAAGTCACTGTGTCCTGTTGAATCATATTGATGAGTTGCGCAATTTGAGTAGCTGACTCTCTTGATTGTTCTGCTAAGTTTCTTACTTCATCTGCTACCACAGCAAAACCTTTACCGTGTTCACCAGCTCTTGCAGCTTCAATAGCAGCATTAAGAGCTAATAGGTTAGTTTGATCTGCAATTCCCGTAATAATAGCTAAAATACTACCAATTTCTTGGGAACGTTCATTTAGTTCATTGATTTTTAGATTTGTTTCCATTACAGAGGCCTGTACAGTATTCATTTGGTCGAAAGTTTTTGAGACAGTTTTGTTTCCGTCTTCAGCTAATTGGGAAGTTTCCCTTGTTAATTCTGTAACTCGACTACTATTTTCAGCTATTCTTTGAATGCCAGTTGCCATTTCGTGAAGAGATTGCGTGCTATCATTAATACCATTTGTTTGTGTTTTTGCCCCACTTGCCATAGATTCAATCGAGTATGAAACATGCTCAATTGCAGCGGTTGTTTCTTCAGCACTAGCATTTAATTCTTCACTAGAGGCAGCGACATGCTGTGAGCTTTGTGAAATTTGTTGAACTAAATCTCGTAAATTGTTAATCATTATGTTGAACGATTTTTCAATATTATTCATTTCGTCTTTTGTATTTAATGACACCGAAGTATCTAAGTTACCATTTGCAACTTCTGTTGCTACTTCTTGTAATTGTTTAATAGAGTTTCTTAAAGAAAGAGAAAGTGCAGCGAATATATAAATTGCTAGTATTAGTACAACTACTACACATGTGAATAATAATGTTCTCAAAGATTTACTTTCATTAAGCGATTCATCTAATACGGATGTTAGTAGTGTTAATTCGTTGTCATACATCGTAAAAGCAGAATCTATAGCTACAGTTGCGTTGTCATAGTAAGTTTTCGAGTCAACGGATAAGTTATTTGCCAAGATTGTTGAGTCAGTTAATTGCATAAAATCCTCTACATTATGTGTGAACGTATCATAATCGGATTGTAAGGAAGATTGAATTGCACTGTCTCCAAAAGAAACATTTAATTCAGATGCTAACTGATTTAAAGATATATCTGTTGGAATTACTAAATTATTGAAGGTTGCCAAATCGGTGTCAGTTACTGTACCACTATTAATTATTGAAACACCTGTTGCACGAGCTTTTCCAAGATATTCTGTTAGGTTAGGAATTGTAGTCGATATAGTTGTTACTAAACTATCAAGCTCCTTTGAATTTGCCATAACCAATTCTGAATTGTTACTTACAGTACTCATGGCAGAAATTATTTTTTCTGTCAAAAGAGAGAATTCTGATACTACATCTGAGGAATCTGTCCAATTCGTAGATGAGAGTTTTTCCCAGTCTGTTTTTATGGAACTTATCGTATCTGACATCTCAAAATCAAATTTTGCGTTCTTATCATAGTCTTCTAGCTCTTTCATTAGTGAGGAGATAGTTTCTTGTTTACTAACTAAATCTTCCTTTACTGAGTTATCACCTTGAGTAGCGCTTACAGTGAGTGCTCGAGTTTGTTGTACATTTTGTAGAACCTCTTGTAACAGTTGGTTATATTCTATACCCGAATATTGCTTTTCTGCCTTCTCTACCTTACTGTTTGAATTTGATAGTAAGATTATCGAATCAATAGCAAAAGGTAATAGTAATATTACCCCTATAATAGAAAACTTCTGAACGAACTTTAAATTGTTCAGTAATTTAACAATTGGTTTAAATAGTTTCAAATGTTTATTCCCCCGCATTGTTTTTTGAGTCTATAGTCATTAATGATAATTATTATCATATAGATAAATAGTATTATAAAATATTTGTAATATCAAACAATTTGTAGAAATACATTGTAATTATGCATAATGGGGTAGATTTATGTAATTTAGAAGAGGAAAGATGAATTTTATGTAAAAATAGAAAATGACTGGACTAAGTCTAAAGTCTAAAGTCTTGGTCCAGTCA
The DNA here is from genome assembly GCA_035555915.1 of Ureibacillus sp. Taxonomy (GTDB): domain Bacteria; phylum Bacillota; class Bacilli; order Bacillales_A; family Planococcaceae; genus Ureibacillus. Next base: position 33,156 of record DATMGC010000011.1, read on the forward strand.
TTGATATAAGCAACATTACTCAAGTTTAAACAAACGAGAAGTTTGGAGCTAGGGCTAAATTGTTTTTAAAATGAAGTCTAATCTAACTTTAAACTTTTGAGTGCTTCTGCAAGTGCATTATTAATCGGTTCGTCTTCTTGTTTTTGTTGTTTAAGATATTTTTGGACACTACGTTTATCAACTTTGCCTCCACCTTCTTTTTTGCGACGTGCTTCAAAAGCAGATAGCTTTTCACGGTATCCACATTGACAGACAAAGATTTGACCAGCACCTTCACCACGCAATTCAAGTTTTTTATGGCATTGAGGACATCGTGCATTTGTCACACGAGAGACATTTTTGCGATGCCCACATTCACGGTCCTGACAAACGAGCATTTTACCTTTTTTACCGTTTACTTCAAGCATTGGTTTACCACAATCCGGGCATGACTTTGTTGAAATATTATCGTGTTTATATTTTTTATCACTAGCTTTTATTTCAGAGACAATCTCTTTTGTGTAATTTTTCATTTCTGAAATGAAGACGTCTTTTTTAAGTTTACCCTGAGCAATCTTGTCCAATTTAAGTTCCCATTCAGCAGTTAAGGTAGGGGACTTTAATTCCTCAGGTACTAAGTCTAAAAGTTGACGACCTTTAGATGTAATATAAATGTCTTTTCCTCCGCGCTTTTCAATTAAGAAGGAATTAAATAACTTTTCTATTATGTCTGCCCGTGTTGCAACAGTTCCGAGTCCACCAGTCGATTTTAAAGTTTCAGCTAATTGTTTGTTTTGAGTATCCATGTACTTTACTGGATTTTCCATAGCTGTTAATAACGTTGCTTCAGTAAAACGTGCAGGTGGCTTTGTTTGTCCTGAAGTTTGCGCAATTAGTTTGATTGTTAATGATTGACCTGCTTCAATACGAGGTAAGATTTGTTCCTTTAAATCATCATTTGTTTCTTCTTCCTCAAAACGATTCTCATATACTTCTTTCCATCCACTTGTAAGTATTGTTTTACCGCGTGCCACAAAGCATTCATCACCAATTTTAGCTCGTAATGTTAATTGCTCATATTCAAATGCAGGGAATAAAACTCCTAAGAATCGTTTAACAACTAAGTCATAAATTTTTCTCTCTTTATCAGTAAAGGCAGAGAAGTTTACGTATCCTTCAGTTGGAATAATGGCATGGTGATCACTTACTTTACTATCATCTACAAAGGATTTATTTGCTTTAATTGGTTTTGCTAATACTTTATTGGCTAATGATCGATATTCACCGATTCCGCAAGCCTTTAGACGTTCAGGTAATGTGGATACAATATCACTTGAAAGATAGCGTGAATCCGTTCGAGGATAAGTTAATACTTTATGCTGCTCATATAATTTTTGCATAATATTTAATGTTTCTTTTGCAGAGTATCCGAATATTTTATTTGCATCACGCTGTAATTCAGTTAAATCATATAATCCTGGGGCAAATGATTTTTTCGGTTTTCGTTCGGTGTTCGTAACGATAGCGTCTTGGTTACCTAATTTTTTAACAATACTATCTATTTTCTCTTTATTGAAACTACGAGATTGACCTTGTGAATCTTGCCATGTTAATTTCAGGTTCTCGGATGTTTGTGCTTCAATGCCATAGTAGGTTTGAGATTTGAAGTGTTTAATTTCATTTTCTCTTTGTGCAATAATAGCAACAGTTGGCGTTTGTACACGGCCACAGTTTAATTGTGCATTAAAACGTGTTGTTAGTGCCCGAGTTGCATTTAGTCCGATGTACCAATCCGCTTCAGAGCGAGCAACGGCTGAAGCGTATAAATTTTCATACGCTTTACCGGGTTTTAAATTTTTAAATCCATCTTTAATTGCTTTATCTGTAACAGATGAAATCCATAAACGCTTAATAGGCTTTTTAACTTTAACCTTTTCTATAATCCATCGTGCTACAAGCTCACCTTCACGTCCAGCATCCGTTGCAATAATAATGTCAGATACGTCCCCACGTAATAATTGAGATTTAACAGCGTTATATTGTTTGCCTGACTGTTTAATTACAGTTAATTTCAAACGCTCTGGGAGCATAGGCAGGTCTTCTAAATTCCAAGTTTTATATTTCACATCGTAGCTTTCAGGGTCAGCTAATGTTACTAAATGTCCCAAAGCCCAACTAACGATATATTGATCACCTTCAAGGTAGCCATTTCCTTTTTTATTGCATTTCAAAACTCGAGCTATATCTTTTGCCACAGACGGTTTTTCTGCTAGCACTAAGCTTTTTGTCATGTTTTAACATCCTTTCTAATCTCCAAAACGTAGCAACTACATAATGTTAAATATAACATAGGTAAAGAGCAGTTTCAGAATATAATCACTTAATGGGGTGGAGGGATGTCCATGATTATAATTGAATCTCGGAAAGATATTTAGATAAGTTATATTTCCTATAGATTACATTTTTGCACTCTAACAGATTTGAAACTATGTGAAAAACAAGTAGCTTGATTTATAATGATAGAAGTTTTTATTTTACAAATAGTATAATTATTGTAAAATTCTGAATATATCATTATAATAGGTATAATGCATAATACTTTCATTATAATGGAGGGATGTCAGTGAGAGTTTCTGGTTTTCAAAATAATGATAACTTCGAGGAACGTAAGCGTGCTTTGCAAAGAAAGGAAGCAAATAACGCTTATAAAAAAAATACTGCTTATTCAAAAGCAATTAAAAATCCTGTATTTGAAATTCTTCAAAACTTATTATCAGGAAAAACAGAGAAGGAACTCTTTGAGAATGAGCGTACATTAGTAGATGAGGTTAAAGAGAACATTACCAAAGATGTTAACAAAGAGGGCATCAGTATAGAAGGTCTATCCTCTGAATTAATTCGACAATTTTCGGTGGAACCACAAAGTGATGATATAGAAAAAGTAAACAGATTTCCTAAAGAACAGTTTGACTTTTCTGTGCCCTTAAATAGCAGTTTAAATAGTCAATCCTTTGTAAAAACATATAAGAAAGCTGTTTCGAGTTATACCTATCAAATGCAACTGGCACAGAATAATTTTAAAATGGAAGAGTCCAATTTTTCACATATAGCATAGGAGGGAATTGTCTCACAAATATGGAGGCGATTCTTTTTTTATTGAGTAGAAGAAAAATTGTAAAATAAGATTTAGAGAATTAAAAAGTCCCAGAAGTTTGTTTGAACAAACAACTGGGATCTATATGCTTAATTAAGGCCTGGTAGCCATAATGACAGAGCAGGAATGTAAGTTAACAGTAATAACACAATAATAGAAACAATTAAGAATGGCCATAAAGCTTTTACTAATGAACCAATCGAAACTTTTGTAATCGAAGAGGCGATAAATAACCCTGAACCAACCGGCGGAGTTAAGATACCAATTGTTAAGTTAATACAAATGATAATTCCAAAGTGCACAGGGTCTACATTGTAGGATGGTAATAAAGGCATAAAGATCGGAACTAAGATAACTAATGCCGCAATTCCATCCATGAACATTCCAACAATTAGTAAGAAAATGTTTACTAATAATAGGAACACAATAGGGCTATCTGATAGGCTAACCATCCATGCTGCTATTTGTTGTGGTACTTGTTCAAAAGATAACATCCAACCGAAGATATTCGCCATTGCAATTAAAATGGTAATAACTGAAGTAGTAATAACAGTTTGGGCTAGAATATTCGGAAGTTGGGATATTTTTAATTCACGATAAATAAATAATCCAACAATTAATGCAACAACACTAGAAATGGCAGCAGATTCTGTTGCAGTAAACACCCCACTTAAAATCCCTACAATAATAATTACTGGCACAAGAAGGGCAGGTATTACTTTAATAAATGAATCTAGCTTTTCTTTCATAGTTGTGCGTTCTTGTTTTGGCCATTGCTGTTTCATACCAATGATAGCAATAATAATCATAAAGGAGATACCTAGTAATATTCCTGGAATTACTCCGGCCATGAACATTTCTCCGATTGATGCCCCCGAGCTAACACCATAAATGATGAACATCATACTTGGTGGGATAATCGGCCCTAAAAGACCTGCTGCAGCAGTAATAGCTGTACTGAATGGTTTTGAGTAACCCGATTTCTCCATTTCTGGAACCATCGTTCTACTCATCATAGCGATTTGTGCAGTAGCGGAACCAATAATTGCCGCTAGCATCATATTAGCAATAACGTTTACGTAAGCTAATCCACCTAAGTAATGGCCGAAAAATTGCTTCGCAACATTCACAAGTCGTTTTGTAATCCCACCTGAGTTCATTAACTCACCGGCTAACATGAAAAGGGGAATTGCTAATAGTCCGTAGTTTTCCATTCCAGAATATAATCGTTGAGGCACCGTTAATAGTAGCCCCATATTATCAGTTGCAAAAATATAAATAACAGTAGTCATTCCTAAAACATAAGCAATAGGGACACCTAACAATAAAAGAATAACAAAACCAATTAACGCTATTGTCATTGTAAGGATCCCTCCTGTTCATCCTCAGTAAAATCTAAGAAGATATTTGCTAGTACATGGATTACAGAGAATATAAAACTAACAGGAATACTTAAATAGAAGTAGACTTTAGGAATATTCATTGCAGTAGAAGTTTGAACCATGATGTTTGGCATTGTAATCCATTCATATGCTAAATATAAAATGTAAGCAACGAATAATAATAGAATGATATTACATAAAGCTTGTACATATTTCTTTAATTTAGGAGAAACTAAATCCGTCAATATTGTTATAGAAGGAGATGCTTTTTCTTTAAGCGATAAACTTCCTCCTATAAAGGTAATCCAAATTAAACAGAAAATAGCTAACTCATCTGACCAGAATAGGGGAGACTTCAAAAGATATCGGAAAAGAACTCCCGCTGCTAATGAAAGTAATAAAACAACTGCCAAAAGAATCGCTAATATTTTTTCAATACTAAAAACGAAATTATTAATCTTTCTAACTATCTTCAAATGATCACCTTCTAACTTATAGAATATGTAATATAAAGAGAAGTACCTAGTAAGTAAAATGGGACTTTTCTATCTATACAATATAAGAGAAAGTCCCGTTCCGTATTCATTCTAAATCAAGAAAATTATTATTTACTGTTAGCTGTTTCGATAAATGATTTGATGATATCAGACTTGTTTGAAAATTCTTCAAGAACTTCATCCGATACTGCTTGGAATTTAGTACTATCAACTTCTTCTAATACCTCAACACCAGCTGCTTTTAATGTTTCAAGATTTGATTTTTCACGTTTAATCGCTTCTTCAATTCCCCAATCAACTGCAGTTTTCATAGCTTTTTTTACAATTTCTTGATCTTCAGCAGATAACCCATCGAAAACCTTTTGACTCATTACGATAACTGTTGGGAAAGTTGTTTGATTAGTAAGTGTTAGATATTTTGCATTTTCATAGTATTTTTCAGTAACTAGCGCATCTAAGTCAATGTCAATTCCATCAATAACACCTGTTTGTAAGGAAGTGTATACTTCTGTTAAAGGCATTGCTGTTGGGCCAGCACCAACTTTTTCCCAATAAGATTGCATTGCTGGGCTACCAATAATACGAATTTTTTTACCTTTTAAGTCTGCAGGTGATTCCGCAAAGCCGTCTTTCATAAGAACGTGGCGGTTACCAGCAAATCCAAAGTCAAGTCCAACTAAACCTTGAGCGCTTAAAGATTCTAACATTTGTTTTGCTTCTTCCGAATCACGCATAGCAACTGCTTCCTCTAAACTACTAAATAGATATGGCATAAACCAACCGTTTAATGAATCTTCACGTGTACTCATATATGCATTTGTCATAAATCCAAAATCAATAGCACCTGTTTCAATTTGTTGAACCATGTCTGCTTCAGCACCTAGCTGAGAAGCAGGGTAGATGTCAACATTTAGTCTACCGTCAGAAAGCTTAGATAGTTCTTCTCCAAATTTTCCAGCAGTAGCATTCCAAACATGTGACTCTTGTACCACGTGAGCAATTTTAAATGTTTTTGTATCCCCTTGACCTGAACCATCACTAGTACCTTCAGCTGATGATGTTGAATCTGATTCAACGCACGCTGATAATACGATTGCGAGGATTGATAACGTTAATAATAACCAATACTTTTTAAATTTCATAAAATATCCCCCTTAAATTCCCTTTATATATAAAGGTTACATCGGAACAAAATAGCGATTAAATAATTCTTAGAACTCAAAAATAGAGTAAAAGCTAAACTAGTTTTATATGTAACCTAAATATCAAAAATAAACGATTTGAATCCTTAATTTATTTATTTACAATAATAACCTTATTATGTAAAAAAAGCGTTTTCATTTCTAATTAACTTTATCTAAATAGTAAACTGTATACACTTATAATATAAAAAAGAGTCGGTTAAATGTCAAACAATTTTTAATAAACGGAAAAATGCTAATAATATGTAGGTCTGAAGAGGATTGAAATTATTATTTCATAGATTTAGAGTTTTAAAATCAATAAATAAAATGGCAGAATTTAGAAATTAATCTAAACCCTACCATAGTTTAACAGTATAATAATTTTTTTATTCGATTAGCGGAATGCAGCTTTAAACTCACCAGTAATTGTTTGGTGACCATTGTTTGATTCGTAAGCTTGCTCTTGCTCTAATTCGAAACGATCCATGATTGGAATATCGTTTACTGAGAATAGGTAAGAATCTTGTGAAGCAACATGCTCATACCATGCCCAGTTTGGAACTACAAAGTAATCTCCTTTTTTCCAATCGAAACGTATACCGTTAATAACTGAGTAACCAGATCCTTTATGGACATGGTAAACAGTAGAGTGTGTATGACGTAATGCTTTTGTATGGAAATCCTTAGGTAAATGCTGCATTCTTGTTCCTAGAGTAGGGTTAGCAGATTTACCTGTAGATGGGTTAATATATTCAACCGCAAATCCATGGTGTGGATCTGGATCGAATTCCATTAATCCTTTAATACCTTCAACTGTACGATCCCATTTATAGTTTGCAAGTGGTGCAACTGTATATTTATCATCTCCAACAGGACGTACCATGCCACCACGGTATCGTTTTTCAGTAAAGTTGTCAGGAATATCAGGTTGTTGTAAACCATCTGCATAAGGTTCAAAGAATGTTCCGCCGATAGAATAGATAGTAGGAATATCAAGCGCATCCATCCAAAGCATTGGTTCTGTTCCCACATGCTCATGACCATGCCATAGGTTTTTAGGAGTAATTAAGAAATCTCCTTCTTCCATGAAGATACGTTCCCCTTGAACAATTGTGTAAGCACCTGTTCCTTCAGAAATGAAACGTAGGGCACTTTGTGAGTGACGATGAGAGGGTGCTTTTTCGCCAGGTTGTAACATTTGAACAGCAGCATAAATTGTTTGAGTTGTAGAAGCCCATCCCCAAGGTTGACGGTATGTTAAACCAGGATTTTGGAAGTAAATTGCACGACGTTCACCACCGCGTTCTGGTGTGAAGATTTGTGCAGCTTCTCCCATTTTCTTTTTAATTAACTCATCGCTCCAAAGGTATGCTTGAGCATGAGGTTCAGGATTATGGTTCATGATTTCAGGAATAGCTTCCCAAAGAGGTCCTAAGTTGTATTGTTGAATGTCTTTTGTGAAATCGGTTACAATTGAGCTTTTCATATACTCTTTTACTTCTTGACTTACTTCAGCCATATTGCATTCCCCTTTACAATTAAAATTATAGAAAAAAGGGGAGTAGTACATTGACTACTCGACCTTTCATGCCCTTAAATATTAAACAGTTGCAACGACTTGAGTTGCTTTTACTGTATTTTCTAATGTTCCGATTTTATCGATTTCAATAGTAACTACGTCACCATCTTTTAAGAATTGTTGAGGATCCATTGCAAATCCAACACCACCAGGAGTACCTGTTAATACAACATCACCTGGTTCAAGTGTCATTAAGCCTGATAAGAAGGCAACTAATTTCTTAACATCAAATACTAGATTTGCAGTATTTGTACTTTGACGAACTTCACCATTTACTTTTAAAACAACATCTAAACCAGAAGGATCTTGTAATTCGTCAGAAGTTACTAAGTATGGACCCATAGGTGCTGATCCATCGATTGTTTTACCTTGTAACCACTCAATTGTACGGCGTTGAATATCACGATATGTTACATCGTTTGTAATTGTATATCCTGCAACATATTCAAGTGCGTCTTCTTCTGAAACATTACGAGCTTGTTTGCCAACTACAAATGTAAATTCTGCTTCGTAGTCAAGTTGTTCTGAAATTGGGAAGAATGGAATATCATCTTCTGGCCCTAAGATTGTGTTCGCAAATTTTGCGAAAATAACAGGGTTAGATGGTAATTCACGACCCATTTCTAAAATGTGTTCACGATAGTTGTGACCTACGCAAATAATTTTGCCCGGTTTTTGTACAGGAGCTTCTACTTTTACTTCTTCTTTTTTGTAAATCACTTTTTTATCAAAGCTATCTGGGTTTGCTAAAATGAAATCGATTGCATTTTGAGCTAATTGAATAGATTCTTTACCACCTTGGTATAATTCATCTGCAGTTGCTGGTACGAATGCATGTGCAATTTCTTCATAACGATATTTACCCTCTGCTTTTAGTTGTGCTTGGTATGCATAATTTAAATCGATTACTTTATCTTCAACAATTGCCCCTGTTCTTGTTACACCTTGTGTTGTGAAGTTAATAAGTTTCATCATAATCCCCCTAATATTATATTCTCGTATTATGAACAAAGTTCACTATTTATAAAAAGATTAATATCTTTAGCGAAAAAAGTCAATCTTAAATATTTTCAGAAAAAAATGTTAGATAAACAGTCTAAGAAACTAGCATTTCCAACGTGATGTATTACTTAAATTGTTCCGAGTGATTAAAAACATTTTAATTTTTACAACCGTAGAAATCTGAAAGTTGTTGTGAAATTTCAAGTAGATGTTGACCAATAGGATGATTTGCTGTTTTAGGAACAATTTCTGTATATCCTACAACAGTAATGGCACCCAATAATTCGTAATCGAAATTTAAAATAGGCACACTAAAGCTCGAGACATGTTCAATTAATGGTTCAATTTTGGAAGCATAATGAAACTTTCTAGCATTTTCTTTTTCATATTCAAAGTTTTGGAGTGCATCTTTATCCAATTTAGCTGTTTCTTTTTCTTCCCAGTCTTTCATTTGAGAATTAGAGAATGCTGAATAAATAATGCCAGTAGAAGAAGACAGTGGTAGTGTCGTTCCAATCTGTGCACCGATATTAATGCCATAATCAGCACTTGATATATAAGTGATAAGTGGTCCATTTAAAGATGGAATAGCAAGTAGGGCAGTGAGATTCATGGTGTCATTAATTTTTTTTAAGTAAGGAATTACAAGTTCAATAATGGACGATTGCCCTTGTGCGATATTACCTAACTGAATTAACTTTTGACCTAATGAGTAAGTATTTGTCATTGGATTCCGGTGAATAGCACCAAATTCACATAAGGTTGCAAGGTATTTATATAAATTACTTTTAGTCATAGAAGTTAAGTTTTGAATATCTGTAAATTTTAATGGTTCCTTTTGTTCAGCTAATACATCCAAAATATTAAGTCCAACTTGTAAAGATTGAATGACAGCTATTTTATTTTTCGTTGTCATATTGATCTCCCTTCTGATAATCACTAGGCATTTTCATTATTTCTAATTTTCAGTCTATACAAAAATAGTACTTTAAAAAGCTTTTTTCTACGTTAGTTTGCTATTATAGCAAAAAAACAGTTTTACGGAAATTTCTAAATTTTTTCAATTTTGTATTGACGAAAGGGTTGAAAGTGTTATAAATTTCTATTAATGAGAACATGGTTCTCTATTTGTGGAACTATAGCAGATTAGGGGGAGAATGAATATGGGAAATGTAAGCGATATCATCATTGTTGGTGGAGGAATTGGTGGTTTAGCGACTGCCTTATCAGTTCATAAAAATACAGGAAAATCGATTTCTATATTTGAGCAAGCACCTGAATTCGGTGAAGTTGGAGCGGGGATTCAATTGGCTCCAAATGCATTAGAAGTATTAGATTATCTAGGTGTTAAAGAGGAAATTTTAAAAGTTGCAGTTAAACCTAAACGTTTAGTTTTAAAAGATGTATATACAGCAAAAGAAGTTGCGACATTAGATTTAGGGGAAGACTTCCAAAAAGAATTTGGTCAACCATACGTAGTATTACATCGTTCTGATTTACATCGTGTTCTATTTGAAGCTTGTAAAGAATTGAATAATATTCAATTCTTCAATGACCAAATTATTCAAAGTGCAGAACAAAAAGATGGTTCTGTAACAATTACAAACCAAAATGGTGAGAAATACACAGCTGAAGCTGTAATCGGTGCTGATGGCTTAAAATCAAATTTACGTAAACACTTCAAAGAAGATGAAATGATTAACTCAGCGTATGTAGCATACCGTGGTACGATTCCAATCGAGGAAGTTTCAGAAGACTTGGATTTAGATGATGTAATTATGTGGATTGGACCAAACCTTCACATGGTACAATACCCAGTTCGTCGTGGTGAATTATACAACCAAGTTGTTGTATTTAAATCTTACGATGCAACAAAAGAAGATTCAGGTAATCCAGAGGAAATGGCAAAACGTTTCGAAGGGGCACATCCAAAAGTACAAAATGCTCTTACTTACATTAATCGTCAATTCCGTTGGCCAATGTTTGACCGTTTACCGATTGATAATTGGACAGATGGCAACCTGACTCTAATGGGTGACGCTGCACATCCAATGTTACAATATCTTGCACAAGGAGCAGTTCAAGCATTAGAAGATTCATATATTTTAGGCGAACAATTAAAAGCTAATGAATCTTATGAGGAAGCATTCAAGAAATACCAAGAAATCCGTATTCCTCGTTCAGCTATGGTACAAACAAGTGCACGTAACTGGGGGGAAATCATTCACGCGGAAGACGATATCCTTATTATGCTTCGTGACGCAATCTTTGAAAAACATCAACCAAAAGATTTCCACCGTGTAGATTTCCTATATGGAATCTTCAATAAATACAAAGCTGAGAAATTAATTAAAGCTTAATTTAAAATAATAACTACATCGGTTAATCTTTTGAATCTTATGTGAAAACGCGTTAGAGAGAAAAAACTCTAACGCATTTTTCATACTATCCCTTATAACCAAAGGCACGGGACATTTCCTTAACAATTTCGATCACTTGCTGCACGATATGAGAAGACTTATCTTTTGGCACTTCTTCAGAAAAACCGATGATTGTACAAGCGGCAACTAGTTCACTTTTATAATCTAAAATCGGCATGCTTAAGGATGACACGTGCTTTGTTAAAGGTTCATTAGCAAAGGCAATTTTAAATTCCTTGATTTCGAGTAATTCATTTTTAAATTTTTCCGCTGGGAATGCAGGATCTTTGGTTTGTTCTTGTTCAATCCATGTATAGACTTCTTCACGGTCTGCGTAAGCCGCATGTACTTTGCCAGCAGCAGAAAGAAGAGGGAGCTTAGTTCCTATTTGTGCACCGATGTTTAAGCCGTAATTTGTATTCCAAATGTTCGTAATAACTGGCGTATCATTTAACCAAACGGATAATGAGGTTGTCATATTTGTTAGATTACTAATTTCTTTAAAATAAGAAGAGAGCTTACTAGCGATATCGTTATTTTTCATCGCAGCATTGCCATACTCAAGAAATTTGTAGCCTAACGAATAGTGTCCTTGCTTTGGATCTCTATAAAGCAAATCTAGTTGAGTTAATGTATTCAAGTATTTATAAAGATTACTTTTTGAGATTCCTGTAGACTCTTGAATTTCTGTAAATTTTAATGGGTACTCACTTTGTGCAACTACATCAATGATATCAATACCATGAACGAGTGACCCAATGGTTGAAGCTTTGTTCATTTCCATACTATAAATCCTTTCTAGTTCTATCAGTTAGTATAATTCTGGGATTGTAATGTTCGAATAATTAAATATATACTAAAATATACTATTATACATTATCGAAAAAGTGAAGTAAATTCACTATTAAAGAATTTGAGGAGGCTTTTCAATGACAACGGCAATATTAAATGAGAAAGTAGAAGCGTTTAAAAATAGTATCCAAGATTTTGTGAAGGTTTTAGAGGAAACAGAGGATTCTGTTCTTTACGTAAAGCCTTCTGAACAAGAATGGTCAGGCATGCAAATTGCATCTCATGTATTAGAGGCAGTAGACTTTTGGTTAGTAGATTTAGAAGCATTACTAGTTGTTCCTGGAGGAAAATGGGGGCGAAATCACGAACATGTTCGTCGCTTAGCAGCGGTGGAGGAAACAGTTGTATCAAAGCTTAAAAAAGAAAATGTTATTAAAGAATTGCAAAGTTTAGTACCAAGAGTTGAAGAAACTTTAGGGAAAGTAAAAGAAGAAGATTTAGTAAAAACAGCTCCAAGCTATAATCCTAACTTTGAAGGTAAACCATTATCATTCTTAATTGATCATTTAATAATTAAGCATGCTGCTGGACACTTCGATCAACTAGTTCGTCATTTAGCAAAAGTTCAATAAGTGTATATCAATGTCCATCCAAAATCGCTTTTGGGTGGGCATTTTTTTGCGTAAGTTACTTGATTGGACTTCTATTGTACATAATAAAAAACGGTCTTCAATGATAAAAATTCCTTAGTATCACGATAAATTTGATATGATGAATTAAACAATATTAGGAAGTTTAGGAGCAGTGTTGTAAATGGCGAAGCAAAAAGTAACGAAAACTAACGCTGTACGTTTATTAGATCAACAAAAAATAAACTACAACTTAATAGAATATATAATAGATGATAATCAAGTCGATGGAGTTACTGTCGCACATAAAGTGGGGCATCCTGTAACGCATGTGTATAAAACATTAGTAGCAACTGCTGGTACCGGAAAATTCTTTGTATTTGTCATTCCAGTTGCTGAAGAGCTAAATTTAAAAGCTTGTGCAAAGGTCGCAGGAGAAAAGAAAATTGAAATGCTTCATGTTAAAGACTTGTTACCAACAACAGGTTATATTCGAGGTGGATGTTCACCAGTTGGCATGAAAAAACTCTTTCCAACATACATCGATGAATCTGCTAAAGAGTTAGATTATATATTGGTTAGCGCCGGTAAAATTGGTATGCAGATTCAGTTAAATCCGAATGATTTAGTTCGCGTGACACATGGGAAATTTGCAGAGTTAACTGTTTAAATAGGTATGGTTAAATAGCGTTATATATCCAAATTAAAAACTACACAGCAATCTAACCATTGCTGTGTAGTCATTTTTATAGGGAAATAATGAGGGTATTTCAATTCCTATTGTTCTACTTATTTTGATTACACATACATCTACTATGCAGTCTTTGAAAATTTTTCTCTAAAAGCAACAACAGCACATATAAGCATTAAAATGATTTGTCCACTTAACGTTTCCACTGTTGGATAGAAGCCGATTGAGCTTAAAACAGGGAGTTTATGAATAATTGTTGTTGAGAGTGTATTTGTTAATTGTAGTGTATGGATACTTGTTCCAATGATTTTAAACGCTAAAATGTATATTAAAATCGTTGCAACGAAGAAAAACTTGTGTACTGGAATTTTTAAAGACAGCTTAAATAAAACAAAACCAACAATAATTAAAATTAATACCGCCATAACGATACCTAAAGCAAAATCAAATGTTGGCATTTTTGGTGCGACACCAATATAAAAGACAATCGTCTCTGCACCTTCACGGAAGACGGATAGGAAACTAACCATGGCCATAGCAAAAATGGATTGTTTTGAAATCGCATTGCCCATTTGTTTTGATAAATAGGCATTCCATGACTTAACGGTTGATTTATTATGAAGCCAAATTCCAACCCCAATCATCATTACCGCGGCTATTAAACCAACATAGCCCTCTATCATTTCTCGACTTGTATTAACTGTCAATGAATTAAAGACGACTGATAATAAAATCGCTGCTACGATTGAGAAGATAATACCTGTTAAGGCCCCAAGCATAACCCATTTTGCCATATGTGATTGATTTGCCTTTTTTAAGAATGATACAAGAACCATAATAATTAACAACGCTTCGAGTCCTTCACGAAGTAAAATTAATGCCGAATCCCAAAAACTATAGCTCGAATCATCTTGTAATAATGAAATATCTGTTTTGAATACTGCCAATTGATCAGTAACTTTTTCTACGTTCGGGTTACTTTTCATTAATTCACTTACTAAAATAGGCATTTGGTTTTCAATCTCTGTATAAAGGCTACTATTTCGTGTTGAAACTTCTATTTCAACCATAGGCCAGATTGTTATAAATTCTTTTAACTGGTCACTAGCTTCAATATAATTCTCATCATCTATTAAAGATGCAGTATCCTCGATATAATCAATTAATGTTTGTAGCGAATAATTCGCATCATCAACCTCAACATCTTTACCTGCGATAAATTGCTCAATCGTATTTTTTAATGTTTCAAATTGAGAAGTGACAACTGTTAAATTGGGATTTTCCTGAGAAAGTGATATTCGGATAAAAGACATTTGAGTTTCAATTTGTCCATACATGCCGATACTTTGTTCACGGACAGGTTTTTCATAAAGATTCCACTTTTTATCAAATTCATTATACTTTTCGTTGATTGTTTGGAAATCGCCTGTTGCTAATGCTTCTTCAAACATCTGCATAACTGGAGAAAATTTTGTTTTAAATTCACTTCGCTGTGCTTCTTGGTCAACTGGGTTTTCAGCATTTTCTAATGCCTTTACCGATTTTGATAAGTCAGTTAAACTTTTAATTCGCTCTTCCGAAGATTTAGCGTTTTGTACATCCTTTAAAGCATCATCCACTGCAACTTTTTCTTTTGCTTCGGAGGATGTAACATTGGCCCAGTTCGCAGCAAATTCATCGATTGCTTTTGTAGCTTCTGCCTCATTGCCTTGTTTTGTGTTGATGAGTGCATCTGTAATCGAAATATAATATTCATTATAGGATGTTTCCGCGTGAGTAGGGGAGACAAATAATAATAAACATAGTATTATGCTACAAAGTTGAAAAAAGATTTTCACCTAAATAACTTCCTTTTTCTACACCGGGAAGGCAAGCGAAAATGGCACTGCCACGGTGAGTAATATATTCATTTAATCGATCTACTCTGCCTAAACTATTTTGAATATCAATGAAGGCTTGTGGGTCTTTTTGGAATGATATAAACATTAGCCCCGCATCGTAGTTTCCAGTTGATTCGACTATACCCGATGAGTAAGAAAATGCACGTCTTAAAATAGATCTTTTTGCCTTCTTAGCAAGAGAGATATGCGAATTCTCTGGAATAAGCAATTTGCCATTTGCATCAGTAGATGTAATGTCCACTTGATCAAATTCATTCTTCATTCCGATTGGTGCACCGCTATCTCGATGGCGACCGAATGTTTCTTCTTGTCCTTTTAATGAAGTACGATCCCATGTTTCTAGGTGCATTTGAATTCTTCTGAAAATCAAATAGGTTCCGTTTGTCAACCATCCTTTTGATTCACCGTTACCAATCCAAACAGTTTGTTTGAGTTCTTCAGATTTGGAGGGGTTGACAGTCCCATCTTTAAAAGCAAAGAGGTTGCGAGGAGTTCCCCCATCCTTAGGCATTGAATTAAAACCGGTTTGAGCCCATTTTAGCGTCACTTTACCAGATGCAGCGCGAATTAAATTTCGAACAGCATGGAAAGCGACTTGAGGATCATCTGCACATGCCTGAATACAAATATCCCCACCGCACAATGCAGCATCAAGTTGGTCCTTAGGAAAGTGAGGTAAATCTTTTAATTCTGATGGTTTCTTACTAGTAAGTCCAAATGATGCTTTGTCAAATAGGGAAGGACCTACCCCGAAGGTTAGAGTAAGATTTGATGCATCTAAATTCATAGATTCTCCAGTATCAACTGTTGGTACATAAGCGTTTGAAGAAGAATCTCCAATTGGTTCTCCATTTGTTAAACGTACAGCAAGGGGAGTCCACATTTGAAAGAGTTTTTGTAATTCTTCCTTAGTCGAAAGAGATGTGTCTAAGGAAGCAAAATAAACATGTTTTTGTACAGGTGTTGAAATGCCTGATTGATACCTACCGTAAAAATTAATCTTATTCTTAGTAGAAGTGTTGTCATCAACTTGCATAAAATCATATCCAAGTGCTTTTGCTACACCGCCAAATCCAGAAGCCCCAATTGCTACGCCAGCAATTGTCATACCAGAGAGTTTTAACATTTTACGTCTTGTAATTTTTTGATCAGACATTATTAACACACCTTTATTCTAAAATGATTCCTAATTGGCTTAGTGGTTCACCAAGTTCATTTACAGCAGTTGCTAATTCTTTTGTGTTTTCATCTGTAAGTTCTTCATAAGAAGCATAGTTACCATCAGTTGTTTCATATTTAGCAAGTAAATCGTTTACTGCTGCGAATTTTTCCTCTAATGTCGTAGCAAGTGTTGCATCTTTTTCTTTTATTTTATCTTTTAGAATTTCATAGATTTTCTCTGCACCTTCAATGTTTGCTTTAAAGTCATACAGGTCAGTATGAGAGTATATTTCTTCTTCACCTGTTATTTTTGAAGTAGATACCTCATTTAATAAGTCAACTGCACCAGTAAGCATTGTGTCTGGAATTACTTCAACAGTTTGAACAAGTGCATATAATTTTTTAGAATCAGCAAGAAGTTGGTCAGCTACTTCTTCATAGCCTTCTGTTTTGTTTTCTACCCATAATGCATATTCAAGTTTATGGTAACCAGTCCATTCTTCTTTGCCTTTACCTTCTTCTTGAATATCTGCTAAACGACCATCTATGATAGGGTCTAAGTCGCCAAAGCTTTCTGCAATCGGTTCTGAACGTTCATAATACATGCGCGCTAGGGGATAGATTGATTTAGCTTCTTCGATATTGCCAGCTTTAAAGGCTGTTACGAACTTTTCTGTTTCTGTTAGAAATGCATCCATTTGTTCTGAAGCGAATGATTGATATGAATCTAGTTGAGGTTGTAAATCAGGGGTAATAGATGTCGTTTCTGTTTGTTCTGCAGTTGTGTCTGAAGATTTAGCAGTTTCTTCGTCCGAAGAGCATGCTGCCATCAAAACACTACTTGCGATGATGATTGCAGATAATGATTTAAATTTCATTTTTATTTCCTTCTTTCGCTTGTAAGTATTTTCTGATGATAATGATAATCCTTCTCATTAGAAATGACAATACTATTTTATAAATATCAAAAATTGTATAAGTATGGTTTGGGGATGTTATATTTATTCATACATATTTTTCATTAAATCTAAAATATCCTCAAAAGAATATTAATGAATATGAATAGCTCCTTTTTTAAAATTACTTCCTTCTAACAATCAATTAGTTGTCGGATTATTCGCACATATAAAAAATACCTATGATTGTGCTAAAATCTAATTAACTACAGTGCAAAGGGAGATGAGTCCATGTCTAAAGTTTTAGATACATTCCTAAACGAAAATTTAAAAGATTTACGTGATCAAGGGCTTTACAATGAAATTGATGCAGTTGAAGGGGCAAATGGTCCAATTATTCAAGTTAATGGAAAGCAATTAATCAACTTATCATCAAATAACTATTTAGGCTTAGCAACTAATGAAGAATTAAAACAAGTTGCAAAAGATGCAATTGATAAATATGGTGTAGGTGCAGGAGCAGTTCGTACTATAAATGGAACAATGGACCTTCACGTTAAATTAGAAGAAAAACTTGCAGAATTTAAAGGAACAGAGGCTGCCATTTCTTATCAATCTGGTTTTAACTGTAACATGGCTGCGATTTCAGCGGTAATGGATAAAAATGATGCGATTTTATCAGACCAGCTAAACCATGCTTCAATAATTGATGGATGTCGTTTATCTAAAGCAAAAATTATTGCTTATAATCACTCGGACATGAACGATCTTCGTGCGAAAGCGAAAGAAGCTACAGAGTCTGGATTATATAATAAGGTGATGGTTATCACTGATGGGGTTTTCTCAATGGATGGAGATATTGCAAAATTGCCGGAGATTGTTGAAATCGCAAAAGAATTTGATTTAATTACTTATGTTGACGATGCTCATGGTTCAGGTGTAACGGGTAAAGGTAAGGGGACAGTGAAACATTTTGGACTCGAAAAGGAAATCGATTTCCAAATTGGGACATTGTCTAAAGCCATTGGGGTAGTAGGAGGATATGTTGCTGGTAAGAAAAATTTAATCGACTGGTTAAAAGTCCGTTCTCGTCCTTTCTTATTCTCAACAGCTGTTACACCAGGAGATGTTGCAGCCATTACTCGTGCAATTCAAATGATTATTGATTCAACTGAATTACACGATAAGCTCTGGGAAAATGGTGATTATTTAAAAGCTGGCCTAAAAAAACTTGGATTTAACATTGGTGCGTCAGAAACACCGATTACTCCATGTATTATTGGAGATGAAAAGTTAACGCAAGTCTTCTCAAAACGTCTTGTAGAAGAAGGTGTTTACGCAAAAGCAATCGTCTTTCCGACGGTGCCAAAAGGAACAGGGCGTGTCCGCAATATGCCGACTGCTTCCCATACTAAAGAAATGCTAGATAACGCTCTTGCGATTTACGAAAAAGTAGGACGCGAGCTAGGCGTAATTCAATAAAACTCCACTAATTCGAATCCGAATGCGAAACTATTTCGTGTTCGGATTTTCGTATATTAGGTACCTTTTTTAGGCTGTTGACATAATTATAAGTTAACAAACCGATGGAAGGATGATGTCGTTTGACAGCTACAGTCACACACTACTTCGGGCAAGCGTTAAATGGTCAAGGGATGAAGCATCTTTATAATGAAGTCATGAGTGAAGCAAAATCTGTCTATTTAATAAAAGGAGCTCATGGGTTTAAAGTGGCTGATTACTTAAGTAAGCTAGGAGTACATTATGGCAATAAAGGAATCGATATTGAATATTTTCATGACCCACTTTTTAAAAATACGATTGAAGCAGTTTTTGTAAGAGAGCCTCACAATATTCTTTTCCTCGAAGCAACAAATCTCACTGTTGATTTAACAAGGTCAAATATACAAGTAATTTCCTTAGAAGATTGTGTAGATAAGGAAAAGCTGCTTGAGAAGCAAATAGATTTCTTAAACTTATCTACAAAAAAAGATGACTATTATTCAAAGTGCTTCCAAGCATTATCCAATGCGCTGAAAATTCATGATGAATGGGAGATTGAAACTCGCCGACATATGGATTGGGAAGGATTAGATAGCAAAATTGAGGCGCTAATGGAAAAGGTATTTGGAGATAAGAGACTTAACAAAGTTGCGAAAAAAACGCATCGGCTACTAGGGACTCTTACTCCAGCTGGGGCTAGAGATACAGTGCAAAGTATTACGCAGAATCTTGAAACACGCTTGTTTATAAAAGGCTACCCAGGTACTGGAAAGTCATCTATGATGAAAAAGCTTTTTGAAGTAGCCCTTGAGAGGGGATTTGATGCCCAATTAGTATGGTGTGGACTCGATTCAAACTCAGTTGACATGGTAATGTTACCTGAATTAAAGCTTTGTATATTTGATAGTACTGAACCGCACCAGTATTTTCCTGAACGAGCAGGGGATGAAATTTTTGATATAGCTAGTCTCTGCCACCCAACGGAAAAAGAAGAAGCCAACATTAAAGAAATTGTTACCCGCTATCGTTCCACTATGAGTGATGCAATAGCTTATGCTAGCCTATATGCAGAATCTGAAAGAATGGAACGACAGCTACTTGATCATGCAATACTTTCTGACAAATTGGAAGAAAAGATGGCCGAACTGTATTTAGATATTTAAATTTCAATCCATTATTCGATGGTAGTTAAAGGGTCTATATTGTTCTAATATTCTATCTAAGGAAAGATTATTGTTAATTAAGTAATATATTTAAATGCTACTCACACTTTCACGAGAGAGTAGCATTTTTATTTGAATAATCTGTTAATATTTTCAATATTGACAATTCAGATTATTACGTGTATTCTTTCTAATCATACATATTTGGTTGGAATTAGGACTGTTATTTGGTGGTTAGGAGGAACTTATGCTAGAGTTTCAAAACATTACAAAAATATACGAATCAAAAAATAAACAGGTAGTCGGCGTTGATAATGTCTCCATAAAAATTAATCGAGGCGATATTTTTGGGATAGTTGGCTATTCTGGAGCGGGGAAAAGTTCGTTACTACGCTGTGTCAATTTACTAGAAAGACCAACCAGTGGGAAAGTTCTTGTAGATGATATTGATTTAACTCAACTTTCAAGTAGTGCATTACGAAAAGCACGATTGAAAATTGGTATGATTTTTCAACACTTTTACTTAATTAGTCAAAAGACGGTTGGAGAAAATATTGCCTTTGCATTGCGTGCTGCAGATACACCCAAGAAAGATATAGATGGACGTGTGAAAGAATTACTTGAAATGGTTGGTTTAACAGATAAAAAAGATGTGTTTCCCGGTCAACTAAGTGGAGGTCAAAAACAACGTGTTGGGATTGCCCGTGCACTAGCGAATAACCCATCCATCCTACTATGCGATGAAGCCACTTCAGCACTTGATCCTAAAACAACTCTTTCAATCTTAAAATTGTTAAAAAAGATTAATGAAAAATTAGGCATTACCATTGTATTGATTACCCATGAAATGGATGTTGTCAAAGAAATTTGTAATCGAATGGCGATCATGCAAGATGGACAAGTGATTGAAGAAGGTGAAGTGTACGATATCTTTGCTCAACCTAATAAGCCATTAACAAAGGAATTTATTAATAGTGTTGTATCTTTTGAGATTCCTAAAGATATATTAGCGAACGTAAAAGGCCAAGTTATTAAATTGTTATTTAAAGGCGATGTAGCTGGTGAGGGTGTCATTTCAGATACGATTCAACAGTTTGATGTGAAAGGTAATTTCTTACATGGCATAATTGAATATATCCAAGAACGTCCGCTCGGTATTTTCATCATGGAGTTACAAGGTGAAAAAGCGGTGGTCGACGAAGCGAAAAAATATATGGAACAACGTGGCGCATTAGTGGAGGTGGTTCAACATGTTTGATTTTCCGTATTTTATAACCATGCTACCTGATATTTGGAAGGCGTTTAAAGAAACCGTCGTCATGATTGGGATTGCACTACTTATCTCGATTGTTATTGGGTTACCACTAGGTGTCTTGCTTTTTGTAACAGATAAAGGTTTGTTTTGGGAAAATCGATTTGTAAAAAATATCTTTGGTTTTGCGGTGAATTTAGTTCGATCGATTCCATTTATTATTTTACTAGTTGCATTATTCCCGTTAACGAAACTACTCGTTGGCACAACGATTGGTCCTATAGCGGCAAGTGTTTCACTTTCGGTAGCGGCCATTCCTTATTTTGCAAGATTAGTAGAATCATCATTAAGGGATATTGACAAAGGTGTTATTGAGGCAACAATTGCCGTTGGTGCTACACCATGGATGATTATTAAAGATGTGTTATTACCTGAGGCAAGATCAACAATTATTCGAGGGATTACTTTAACGGTTATTAGTTTAGTCGCATATTCTGCCATGGCAGGAACAATTGGCGGCGGCGGTATCGGGGATTTAGCGATACGCTTTGGCTATTACCGTTATGATAATACAATTATGATTTCAACTGTTGTCATCTTAATCGTCTTCGTACAATTGATTCAATTAATTGGCGAACAGTATGCGAAATCAATAGACAAACGATAGGAGAGAGAAAAGGAAATGAAGAAATATTTAGTAACATTCCTTACATTGGTGTTAGCCGTTGTGTTAGCAGCGTGTTCTGGAAATGATGAAGACACAAAAACTTCATCAAAAGACAATGGAGCAACTGAACAAAACAAAGAAATTAAATTAGGCGCAACTGCGGGACCATATAGTGACATGCTAACAAAAGCAATCATTCCACAATTGGAGGAAAAAGGGTATAAAGTTGAACTAGTTGAATTTAGTGATTATGTGCAACCAAACAATGCGTTAGATAATGGAGATATCGATGCAAACTTGTTCCAACATACGATTTATCTAGAAACATTTGAAAAACAAAATAACATGGATTTAGAAGCTTTAATCACAGTACCAACAGCTCCAATGGGCTTCTTCTCAGAAAAATTCAAATCTGTTGATGAGATTTCAGAAGGTGCGACAGTTGCAATTGCGAATGACCCTGCAAATGCTGCACGTACATTATTAACTTTACAAGGACAAGATTTAATCGAAATTGACTCCGCAGCAGAAGAATTAACTGCTTCTGAAAAGGATATTGTTAAAAACAATAAAAACTTAGTTTTCCAACCGGTAGAAGCAGGTTCATTACCACGTCAAATTGAAAATGCTGACATTGCAGCAGTTCCAGGTAACTTTGCGCTGGCTGCTGGATTAAAATTAACAGATGCGCTGTTCTTAGAAGATATGAATGAGAATTATCGTAATGTTGTGGCGGTCAAAGCCGAAAATAAAGATAGCCAATTAGCAAAAGACTTAATCGAAATTGTTGAATCTGCTGAGTATGAAGAGACTATTAATTCAGAGTTCCAAGGATTTAGTAAACCTGAATGGATGGTTAATCGCTAATAGTAAAAAGCTTCCACATTTGTGGAAGCTTTTTATTTTGAGGTAGGATTGTATACTTTTAAGCAGACTCCTGTTTGAGTAAAATTGTTTTTTTCCATGAACGTTGGGCAAATACTAGTAGAACTAATGCAGATAGACCCACTAAAGCGATTATTGCGAAGCCAATACTATAAGTACCAGTAATTTGATTGATTGTTCCGAGTAGGTTAGGGACAAAGAATCCACCAACTCCTCCAGCAGCTCCAACTACTCCAGTAATAACGCCAATTTCCTTTTGGAAACGCTGAGGGATGACTTGGAAAACGGCGCCATTCCCCATTCCAAAGCATAACATTCCAACAAAGAGTAAGGCTACAACGATTGCGAATGGAGGTAGTGTACTAACTCCGAACATACAGATTGCTAGAATCATAAATAATAAACTTAGAAGCTTAGTACCTCCGATTTTATCTGCAATATAGCCAGCTACCGGACGAGCAAAGCTTCCTGCGACAATAAGAATTGTTACAAAATCTCCTGCTTGTACGCTGGACAATCGATATTGATCAACGAAGAATATACTTAAAAAGTTCGTTAATCCGACAAAGCCACCAAATGTCACGCTATAAAGAAAACAAAAGTACCATGTGTCCTTTAGTTTGAAAATATTAAAGTAATTTTTTAATGGCTGTGGTTTTGGTTGAGTCGGTGGATTTTTGGCGATAAAACTATAGACGATAAAAGTTAAAAGTAATGGAATTAATGCAACACCCATCACCCCGTGCCAACCGATATGTTCTGCGATACGTGGTCCGAATAATGTTGCTAGAACAGTTCCGCTATTTCCTGCACCAGCAATCCCCATCGCTAGACCTTGTAAATGTGGAGGATACCATCTGCTTGCCATTGGAAGTGCTACTGAAAAGCTAGCACCAGCTATACCGAGTAATAAGCCGATAAGAATAAGCTCTGGAATCGTATTGCCAAAGAAGAATCCCCATAATAGAGGAATCGTAGTGATTAGCATTCCACCCATGGCTGTTTGGCGAGGTCCAATTCGGTCAGTTAAGATTCCGAGAACGATACGGAAAAATGAGCCTGCAAGTGTGGGAATGGATACAATCAAGCCCTTTTCAGCGGGAGATAAATTAAAGTCCTGTGTAATGTATACACCCAAAGCACCAAGAATTACCCAGATCATAAAGCTAACATCAAAATATAAAAAAGAAGCAAATAAAGAGGGACTATGACCATTTTTTCTTAAACTATTAAAAATATTCATACACACATCTCCTTTTTGGATTAAATTTTTTTAGGACATAGATTCATATACCCTATGTAATAAGAATTCTGAATTACATGTTAAATAATCTAACACAAAATATTTATAAAATACAGAAAATAAATTGACTTTTTTTGTAAAGTTGATTATCGTGTTAGATATTATAACAAATATTCAAAATATTTCTTTTTTGTATTACATTGTTTATTCGAATGTTATAAAATGTGACTTTGGATTCTTTTCGAGATAAAAGATTCACCTGGGAGTCCTCTTAATCTTTTAAACTAAAAGGAGGAATTGAACGTGGGTAAAAGAAAGTTAGTTGTCATAGGGAATGGGATGGCCGGAGTTCGTTGCGTGGAAGAAATACTAAAAAAGAATGCTGATGCATTTGATATTACAATTTTTGGGAAAGAGCCTTACCCGAACTATAACCGTATAATGCTTTCTAAAGTACTTCAAGGAGCAACGACAATCGATAGCATTGTTCTTAATGAGTTGAATTGGTATGAAGAGAATAACATTACTTTTTATAAAAACGAAATGGTGACTGAAATCAATACAGATGAAAAGTGGGTTCTCTCATCCGAACGGATTGTGAACTATGACGAATTAATTATTGCAACGGGTTCAAATCCTTTTATTCTTCCAATACCAGGAGTAGATAAAGAGGGAGTAACTGCATTTCGTACGATTAGTGATTGTAAAAAAATTATAGAAGCCTCTATGGATTATAAAAAAGCTATTGTCGTTGGTGGCGGTCTCCTTGGTCTTGAAGCAGCGCGTGGGCTCCTTGATCTTGGAATGGAAGTGACAGTTGTCCATCTTGCAGATACTCTAATGGATCGACAGCTCGATCCAAAAGCGGCAAAAATGCTACAAAAGGAATTAGAAAAGCAAGGGTTACAATTTCTTTTGAATAAAAATTCAACTGAAATTACAGGAGATAAGAGAGTAAATGGTCTTGCATTTGCAGATGGTAGCTGGCAGGAAGCGGATTTAATCGTAATGGCAGTTGGAGTTAGACCGAATATTGAGGTTGTAGCAAATACCCCAATTAAAGTGAACCGTGCGATTGTTGTTGATGATTATATGCGTACTAATATTCCGAATGTTTATGCAGTAGGAGAGTGTTTAGAGCATCGCGGGATGATATATGGGTTAGTAGCTCCTTTATATGAACAAGGAAAAGTACTAGCCTCTTACTTATGTGGTCAAGATGCAAAGGGCTATCAAGGTTCTGTTTTATCTACCCAATTAAAAATTTCCGGGATAGATGTTTTCTCAACTGGTGAATTTATAGATGATGAGGAATTACAAGCGATAGAATTCTTTGATGGTATTAAGAACACCTATAAAAAGATTGTTGTACGTGATCAAACCATTGTTGGAGCTGTATTATTTGGAGATATTCAAGAGAGTACAAAATTGACTGAAATGATAAAAAGAAAGGCAAGTTATTCAGAACTTGAACTCTCTACAGATACAAGTAATCAAAATGATCATATAGTGTCCATGGCTGATAATGAGGTTGTATGTATGTGTAATGGGGTTTCTAAAGGAACGATCGTTCAAGCGATATGTGAACATAATTTAGAGAATGTGGATGACATTAAATCGTGCACAAAAGCATCCAGCTCTTGTGGAGGATGCCGTCCAGTGGTGACGAGTCTCTTAGAATATGTTCAACGAAATGGAGCGGTTATACAAGCTGAAAAAGAAACGATTTGTGCATGTGCTAATGTAACCCACGAAGAAGTCATAAAATCAGTTCATCAACATCCAGAAGAAACAAGAGCGGAATTGATGGCAAGACTCCAATGGGAAGATGCTGCGGGATGTCCTATATGTCTGCCAGCACTAGATTACTATATTGGTGTTCATGGTAATTCAAAGGGTAAACAGAGTACACGTCCATCGATTCTTTCAAATCGTATGTATGGTGGTGTAACAACTGCAAATCAATTAAGGTACATTGCGGATATTGTAGACCAATATAGCATTCCTTTAGTAAAACTATCAGAAGGTCCAAAACTTGAATTATATGGTGAAGAGAATGTGCTTTCTACATGGGCACCTTCCTTTGGTAAAATGCTAAAAACAATTTCAACGGATGCGGGGATTCATTTTGCAAAGGATGCAATGATGGATTCTATAAAGATAGGGATGCGATTAGAACAATCTATTGAATCACTTGAACTCCCTGCTGAACTTATATTGGCGGTCTCATCAAGTCCTCACGATGAAGCAAATGTAAAACAGAAGGATGCAGGTTTAATAGGAACACCTGGAGGGTGGGATATTGTTGTGAAAAAGGATCGTATTTTTTCAGGACTATCAGATACAGAGGCAGAAAATATGTTTAAAGCACTCATCAATTTCTATAGACAAGATGCATTTTACTTAGAATCAATCTCACAATGGATTGAAAGAACGGGTTTAATCAAAGTGCGTGAAGTCGTATTTAAACAATACGAGAATGATAAAAATAAAGAAATAAAACAATTAGCAATCTTGTAAGGGGATGGTGACTCATGGAAGTTGTAATGGATTCGCAATGTCCGTTTTGTTCAGTGCAATGTAAAATGCAAATTGTTGAAAAAGAAGTACAAGGTAAGAAAACATATACAGTACGTCCAAAACAAAACCATGCTTCGGAAGGAAGGCTTTGTATAAAAGGGATGAACGCGTATCAACATGCATTAAGTGTTGATAGAATTACAGATCCAATGATCAAAAGAAATGGAGAATTTCACAAGGTATCTTGGAAAGAAGCGTTTAGTTATATAGCGGAGAAGATGAATTTGTTACAACGGACACACGGTAAAAATGTAGTAGGTGTATATGGTGGAGGTTCCTTAACGAATGAAACCGCCTATTTACTAGGCAAGTTTGCACGAATAGCTCTTCAGACAAAATATATAGATTATAATGGGCGATTTTGTATGTCTGCTGCAGCAACAGCTGGTAATAAAGCCTTTGGTATTGATCGTGGTTTAACGAATCCTCTTTCAGATATTCGAAAATCCGAATGTTTGATGCTTGTAGGAACAAATATTGCTGAGTGTCAGCCGACGTTAATGCCTTATTTTAGAGATGCAAAGGAAAATGGCGCTTATATTATCGTTATAGATCCACGGGTGACCCCGACAGCAGAACTCGCTGATTTACATTTGAAGGTAAAGCCTGGTATGGATGCAGCACTTGCAAACGCAATGTTAAAGGTATTGATTGAAGAAGAATATACGGATGAAGTCTTCTTAAAGGAAAGAACAACTGGATTCTCTGAGGTTAAGCAGTATGTAACAGCCCTTGATCTTGAAGACTTGGCGGAAATGACCGGTATATCGTTAGAAGATATTCGAGAAGCCGCAAGAAGGTTTGGTAAAGCAGCTTCTGGAATGATAATGACAGCTAGGGGTGTCGAACAACAAACCGATGGCTATATGGCAGTTCGTAATTTCATCAATATGTTATTAGTTACTGGTAAAGTTGGAAAAGAAGGTAGTGGTTATGGAGCGATTACAGGGCAAGCAAATGGGCAAGGTGGTCGCGAACATGGTCAAAAGGCGGATCAGCTTCCGGGATACCGATCTATCGAAAATGAAGCAGATCGCACTTACATTGCAGTGGTTTGGGGTGTCGATGAAAAAGACATTCCAACAAAGGGTGTATCTGCCTATGAAATGATGGTTAAGATACACGAAAAAGAAATAAAAGGTCTATTTATAATGGGTTCAAATCCGATTGTTTCAAATCCGAACGCAGACTTTGTAGAAGAGGGCATTCGTGAGCTTGATTTTCTTGTTGTAGCAGATATGTTTATGTCTGAGACAGCCCTGCTTGCTGATGTTGTGTTACCAACAACCGCTTTTTTAGAAAATGAAGGGACTTTTACGAACTTAGAGGGGCGTGTTTTACTTAGAGAGTCAGCTCGATTAGTATCGGGAAATGCAAAACATGACTGGGAAGTTCTTTCTGGTATTGCCCAAGCACTTGGTAGGGGCTATTACTTTTCTTATGAAAATGTGGAAGAAATTTTTAATGAGCTTCGGATTGCAAGTCGTGGTGGAATCGCGGATTATTATGGTATTACATATGAGCGACTACGAAAAGAAGAAGGTATTTACTGGCCTTGTCCTGAAGAGGGGCATCCTGGTAAAAGAAGACTTTTTGAAAACAGTTTTGCTCATTCGGATGGTAAGGCTGAGCTCGTACCGGTAGAAAGCAATCATTCGAAGGAAAAGGTGACCAATTCTTATCCACTAACTCTTACAAATGGTCGTGTACTTGGTCATTACTTAACAGGTGTTCAAACAAGAAAAAGTTCAACACTTGTAGCACATCAAATTGAATCATTTATTGAGATTCACCCACAAACCGCAAAAAGGTTTAAAATTCATGACGATGAATTAGTAAAGGTAAGCTCTAATCGAGGCGAAGTGATTGTGCGAAGTAAGTTAACATCTGCTATTCGTGAAGATACAGTCTTTATTCCGATGCATTGGTCAGGAATCCAATCCGTAAATAAGTTAACTAATGAAGAGCTGGACCCCGTTTGTAAAATGCCGGGATTTAAAGTATGTGCGGTAAATATTGAGCCTTTATTCACTTAAAAGTATGGAGTAAATGAATTACTATTATTAAAGAATGAAATTTTAGAATATTTAAAAATAAATATATATAATGAAGAATGCTAGGGTCGGCGCTTTGATTGTTAGGCGATTACGACCCTCTTTCTTTTATGGTAGCTATGGAAACTATATTAATTTTTACTTTAATAATCCTATAACCGATAAATATAGAGAGGGATATTTATGCTTAAAACTAGAACCCCAATAGATGTATCACAAGCAATAGAAAGAATCATAAACAAAAGCACCCCAATTGGTAATGAAAGTATTCCAATAGAAGAGGCACTTGGCAGAATATTGGGTGAACCTCTTTATGCTTCCCATGATGTTCCGGCTTTCAACCGCTCTCCATATGATGGATTTGCCGTTCGTTCAATAGATACGAAGGGTGCTTCGGGAGATTCACGTATTCAATTTACGGTAATTGATCATCTTAGTGCTGGTAAGGTAACGAGGAAACCTATTGGAAAGAATGAGGCCTTTCGTGTTATGACGGGAGCGGAATTACCTCCTGATGTCGATGCAGTTATTATGTTTGAACAAACTTCTCAATCTAATAATTCTTTTACTATTCGTAAAGTGTTTAACGAATTCGAAAATGTTTCACTTAAAGGGGAAGATGTAAAAAAAGGAGAAGTCATCCTGGAAAAGGGAACTTATATAACGCCAGGTGTTATTGCTGTACTAGCCACATTTGGATATACGCAAGTAACTGTGGCAAAACGGCCGATTGTCGGGGTTTTTGCTACTGGGTCAGAATTACTCGATGTCTATGCGAACCTTGAGCCAGGAAAAATTCGCAATTCAAACAGTCCGATGATTATGGCTCAGCTTCAACGGTTAGGTGTAGAAACACGTTATCTCGGCATACTTCCAGATAATTTATCCCTTTGCTATGAAAAAATTAAGGAAGCTTCCCATGAATTTGATGCTGTTATAACAACAGGGGGAGTATCGGTGGGGGATTTTGATTACCTCCCACAAGTGTATGAGCGATTAGGAGCAGAGATCCTTTTTAATAAAGTAAAAATGCGTCCAGGAAGTGTAACAACCGTTGCACACCACAAAGATACCCTTTTATTTGGCTTATCGGGTAATCCTTCTGCTTGTTTTGTTGGTTTCGAATTGTTTGTACATCCTGCAATGCGAGTAATGCTGCAATCGACTAAGCCTTATTTACCTTACGTAAAAGCAATATTAAATGAGGATTATTTAAAGGCCAACCCGTTTACGCGTTTTATTCTTGCATGCTATGAATCTACACCAGAAGGTACTTTTGTTACGCCAACGGGACTTAATAAGTCCAATGCGATTTCTTCAATGGCAAAAGGGAATGCCTTTATTGTTCTACCTAGTGGTACTCGAGGATTTAAAAAGGGTTCGACGGTAGATGTTCTTCTACTAGAAGGAGAAGGTGGAACGGATCGATGGATGGCGAATGAGTAAATGGATTATAGTTGAGAAGGAGAGTGGAAAATGAGTGTAGTGGGCGTGATTTTAACAGGTGGATTGTCGAGACGTTTTGGTTCTCCAAAAGCACTTGCAATGTATGAAAGTCATATGTTTTACGAGATTGTTGCTCAACGATTAGCTCCATTTGTTGATAAGGTTATTATTTCTACGAGTAAGCAGCTTTTACCCAGATGGGAAAAGGCTAAGAATTTAACGAATATCAAGATTGTTACCGATGAAGATCGATTTGCTGGTGAAGGTCCTTTGGCGGGGATTTATTCAGCGATGGTAGCCGAAGAAGCTGATCAATATCTTGTACTTCCTTGTGATACCCCCTTCATTGGAGTAGAAATCCTGGAGCAACTAATATGTAGCAATTCTTCAGCAGACGTAATCGCTTTTCAATGTCAAAATCGTAAACATCCTTTAGTTGGTTTCTATCGTCGCTCCAATCTTGAACAGATTGCTCTATTCCTTGAAAGTGGGAACCGGCGGGTAATGGACTATTTAACTATAGTTGAAACTTCATGGATTATGGCAAAACCAGAATATGAAGGGATGTTTCAAAACATCAATCAACCGCAGGATTTGCAAGTGACCAATCAATAAAAACTGAATACCTAGATAGCTGATGAAATCTATTGTTTATTATTATCTTTTTCTCTTCAGGTCAATTTCTTTGTTATAGAGTAGATTGCGGAACCATTTATCAATTAATGACTGTTCATTTCTCAAGAACATGGGTACGTGATTATTTTTTATTTGGCTATCGAAAGAAGAAATAATTGCATAGACATTCGATATCTCTGATAGGAGAGAAAGATCCTCCTCTTTAGAGAGTAAAACAATCTTCGGGTAATTTTCGTGTTTATATCCTTCTATAAAGATTAAATCAATGTCTACTAATTCATAGAATTTCAAGATTTGACCCAGTGTCCAACTGGATTGAGTGATTGATAAAAGCAATTCACCGTCACCCTCAACTCCTGCCATTATAGAACCTGCTTGTTTATGGTGAAAACTATCTGTGTTTTCATTTGCTGTAGGTTTTCCACCATGTCCATGGTGCTTTATGGTAGCGCTATTCAACCCGAGATTTCTTGCTACCTCAATTAAGTGACATACTAATGTCGTTTTCCCGCTATTTTTATATCCAACGACTTGAATAATAAATGGTTGTTTGAGCTTCATATTTTCCCTCAGTTTTTTATTTTTCAACTAGCAAAAAATGCTTTTGAAATTGTTTAAAAAAGAGAACTAGTTGTATGTAAATAAAAAAGAAACCTCTAAAAAGAGGTATCTTCAATTTATTTGATTGTCGATAGTGTTTTATTTTTAAATAATCCTAGCTTTTCTATACGGGCAATTGCTTCTATTAATCGTTCTTCACTCACTAATAATCCTACTCGAACGTAGCCTTTTCCATATTCACCAAATCCATTTCCTGCAGCTACTGCGACATTTGCTTTGTCTAATAGAAGGTCAGCAAATTCCTCACTAGTATAGCCTTCAGGTACTTTTAACCATGCAAAGAAGGAACCACTTGGAGACTTTACATCCCATCCGATTCGATGGGCTTCTTCTATTAAAACATTACGTCTACTTTCATAAATGGCACGTTGTTCTTCGACACAATCTTGGTCACCATTTAAAGCGACGACTGCTGCATGCTGAATACCAGGGAATACGCTACAGAAAAGATGATCTTGAATTAAATTAATCGCTTCAATCATCTCTGCATTTCCTACGGCAAAACCAACACGCCATCCAGCCATATTGTATGTTTTAGAGAGTGTATAAAGCTCTATACCAATATCTTTTGCTCCTTCAGCCTGTAAAAAGCTAACCGGTCTTTTTCCATCAAAGCCTAATGCGCCATATGCAAAATCATGGACAACTGCTATCTCATTTTCTTTTGCAAATTGCACTGTGTTTTCGAAAAACTCCAGGTTTGCAGTACCACCTGTCGGATTGTTCGGATAGTTTATATACATTAGCTTCGCACGGTCTTTTACTTCTTGCGATAAAGCTTCATAATCTGGCAAAAATTCATTTTCTTCAAGTAAAGGCATTGTATCAAAATGCACATCACCTAGTACAACACCCGATAAATAATCAGGGTAACCAGGGTCAGGAAGAAGCATATAGTCTCCCGGATTTAAAATAGCCATTGGTAGCTCTACTAATCCAATCTTTGCTCCTCCTAAAATGGCTACTTCCGTATCAGGGTCAATATTCACGTTATACTCTCGTTTGTAAAAATTGGCAGCAGCTTCTTTTAATTCCTGTATTCCACGAAATGGTGAATATTTATGTGTTTGTGGATTTGTAGCAGCTTCTTGTATGGCCTTGACGATATGTGGAGGTGTTGGGCGATCAGGATTTCCCTGACCTAAGTTAATCACATCACGGCCTTCTGCCATTGCCGCACTAACCTTCTGTACAAGCGCAGCAAAGAATTGGGTAGGAAGGTTCTGAAGTTTATTTGATAATTTCATGTTAATACCCCTTTTTCTAGAGTAGAACGATATAAATTCTATTCATTTAAAATTTGAACATTCTTGTAATTGAAAGTTGAAATAATAGTATAATAATTTAGACTAATCTGCAATATTAGTGTTTGTAAGATAGAATACTTCTTTTAAAAGAAGATGATCGTTTATCTGAAGCAGATGAAGCTTTGGGATAGGAATAACAGTAGTTTTAAATAGCAATAATGGATTTTGGGTTTCTATTTTATATAATTCTTCCGTTCTTCTACATATTGAAAAAGTAAATTGTCAGTGAATGGATTCTTGGCTCTATTTTTGTTATGGTTTTAATTAAGAAGAAACTATGTTATTTCAAGAAATATAGGGGGGTTACGAGAGTGAAAATTGGATGTATTCAAATGAATGTAGGTTTTGGTAAAGTGGATGAAAATTTCGCCCATGCAGAACAATTGATTCGTGAAGCAGCGAGTAAAGGTGCGGAACTTGTTGTCTTGCCTGAAATGTGGAATACAGGGTATGCACTTGAAAAATTAGGAGAGTTAGCAGATAAAGAGGGAGACCGTGCCCAAACATTTTTAAAAGGGTTATCGAGTGAACTGGGTATACATATTGTTGGAGGATCTGTTGCTACTGAAAAAGACGGGAAATTCTATAATACGATGTATGTCTATAATAACGAAGGAAAGTTAGTTAGCGAGTATAATAAGGTGCATTTATTTAGATTAATGAACGAGGATAAATTCTTAGAATCTGGTAATGCCATGAACCGCTTTACTTTAGGGGATGTGGAAGCTGGAGGGGTCATTTGTTACGATATTCGTTTCCCAGAATGGCTTCGAGCACATGCATTAGCTGGGGCAAATGTATTGTTTGTTTCTGCACAGTGGCCAACACCTCGTATTGACCATTGGAAAACCTTGTTACAAGCTCGTGCAATCGAAAACCAATGCTTCGTAATTGCCGTTAACCGTATTTCTCGAAAAGTTGAAAACTTTAACGGCCAATCTATGATTATTGAACCTTGGGGAGAAGTATTGTGGACAGGTTCTGAAGATGAAGAACTTGCTATTATAGATGTAGACTTCTCCAAAGTTCAGGAAGTGCGCGGCCGAATTCCAGTCTATGACGATCGCCGTCCTGCATTATATGCTGGAGTAGTAGAAGAGTAGGATATCTTCTATCAGAATAAGAAACATACTAACGTATTTAAAACCTGCTCAAGCAGTTTTGGATGGTTAGTATGTTTTTTTATTTTACATTTATAGATATTGTTTTCCTTCTATCCAACTAGCGAGCAACTTTTTAGTTGTTTACCCATAGAGAACTAGAGGAATAGGGTAATAACTCAAAATGTTAGAAATATAGAAAATGCAGAGGTTCCTTTTAGAGCAGCTGTAGGTATATTTTTTATTGTTAGGGGAGGATAGGGATGGAACAGTATATAAGCATCGCGATTAAGTTGTTGGTTAGTTTAATCAGTTTAGTGGTAGTAATCCGAATTATTGGTCAAAAAGAGTTGGCACAAACGACTCCCATTGACTTGGTCTTTCTCATGATGTTAGCTGAAATAGTGGGAGGGATGGTGCAAGAGAAAAAGTTTAATGTAGGTCATATTATTTTCACAGTTGTCTTTTGGGGTGTTTTTATATGGCTAGCTGAAAAACTTAGCCAGCGAAAAAAATTGGAACGTTGGATAGATGGAAAACCTGAAATCTTAATTCAAAATGGCACTGTTAATGCACGATTAATGAAAAAGGAGCACTTAACAATGCAAGAATTAGAAACAGAATTAAGGAAACAAGGTGTCTTCAATCTGAAGGATGTGAGATTGGGGATTCTTGAAATAGATGGTAGTATTTCTGTTTTGAGGTCTAAAAACACCAAGGATCTTGAAAATGTAAAAGTGTAGTTAAAAAGGAAAGACAACATCTTTACCTAATGTCCTGTAATTCATTCATTCTTTAACATACTATAATCACGACTCTCTGGGGCTGAGCTGGCTTTGGGGAGTTTTGTTTTTTAGTTATTAAACCTAATCTATTACGATTAAAAAGGTTATCCTCTCTTTTTGTTGAAATATAATTAAGAAATAATATTAAGCGAGGGGATAGAAAGATGCCAAAGCAGGCCTTAATCATCGTCGACATGAGCAACGACTTTGTTGCAGATAGAGGAAGTTTAACAGCTGGAAAGCCAGCTCAGGATGTGGTTCCGTATATTATTGAGCAGGCAAATGAGTTTTTGCAAAATCATCAGGTTGTTGTAGTTGCAATGGATGCTCATGAGGAAAATGATATACATTTTGACTTGTGGCCGGCTCATAATATTGTGGGAACGAAGGGGCAAGAGCTTTATGGGGATTTAATGACTTGGTTTACAGAAAATGCGTCTAATCCGAATGTAATTTATCAACCGAAAACGAACTACAATGCCTTTTTCAAAACGAATTTAGCCGAGAAGTTAAAAGAATTGGATGTTGAAAAAGTTCATGTTGTTGGTGTTTGCACAGATATTTGCGACTTTTTGACGGTAGCTGGAGCCGATGCGGAAGGGTTTAAAACCGTCATACATAAACGCGGTGTAGCGACGTTTACCGATTTAGGTGACACATTTATTAATCATATGAAGACTTGTTTTTTTACAGAAATTATTGAATAAGTATAGGCAAGAAGTTCTCATGGGAGCGATATCGCTTTTTTGAGAGCTTTTTTATTTTTTGACAAAATGCTTCATTCTATAACTAATTCCCCTAAATATTTCCTCTTGCCGTCTCAATGGTCTCATTTTAAAATGAATAAAGGAACAAGTGTTCGCGTATAATAATTTGTACGAAGTGGAGGTGGGGAAATGGATGAAAATGTACTAAAGACAAATAGATCTCTTAATGCAGATGCTTTTAAGATTTACGATCAGGCACCGAATCGTCCCATCATGTGTATTGATATGCGTTGCTTTTTTGCAAGCTGTATGGCGATGCTGGAAAATCTCAATCCTTTAGAAGTACCTATAGCCGTTGTGGGGAATTTTGAAAATAAGGGAAGTATTGTGCTCGCTGCTTCACCTCCTATGAAAAAAAGATTTGGTATCAAAACAGGATCACGTCTTTTCGAAATTCCTAAGCACCCAGATATCCGCTTATTTGAACCGAAAATGGAATTTTTCGTACAAATGTCGATGGCTATTACGGATTTGATTAATCAATTCGTTCCAAAAGAGGCAATACACGTTTATAGCATCGATGAAAGTTTTGTTGACCTAAGCGGGACTGAAAAGCTTTATGGTCAACCTGAAGAAACAGCAAGGCTCATTCAAGATAGCATTTTTCGCCAATTCCAAATACCAAGTGCAGTCGGAATGGGACCGAATATGCTTTTATCAAAGCTTGCGCTTGACTTAGATGCCAAAAAGACTGGTTTTGCAAAGTGGACATATGAAGATGTGCCGAAAAAGCTTTGGCCAATCTCACCTCTTTCAGAAATGTGGGGAATTGGTCGTAGAACCGAGCGTTCATTAAACAATATGGGAATTTTTACTGTTGGTGATTTAGCTCAGGCGGACTTAAAAACATTAGAAGACCGCTTTGGTATTATGGGCAATCAGTTGTACCACCATGCATGGGGAATCGACTTGTCGCCGCTTGGGGCACCGCTTGCACAAGGGCAAATTAGTTTTGGGAAAGGGCAAGTATTGATGCGTGATTATCGCAGTCGAGATGAGATTCTTGCTGTTATTTTAGAAATGTGTGAAGACGTCGCAAGAAGGGCGAGAGAAGCGGGGCAAGCAGGAAGGACGATTACGCTAGGACTTAGTTATAGTAGGGATGCTTTTGGTGGAGGTTTTAATCGAGCACGAACAATCGATGAACCAACGAATGATACGATGAAAATTTTTAAAGTATGTAGGGAATTGTTTGACGAATATTATGCTGAACGACCGGCAAGGCAAATTACCATTAGTATATCGAAGCTAGAATCAGAACGCTCTATGCAGCTTAGTTTATTTGATAGTAAAAAATGGAAACGACGAAAACTCGGGGCGACAATGGATTATTTACGAACAAGGTATGGCTCATCAGCAGTTTTGCGTGCTGTTTCCTATACAGAAGCGGGAACTGCTTTGAAACGTACTGAGCTTCTAGGTGGACATAAAATGTAGTAGTTTTAACTCCGCCGGTATTTAAGATAAGAGGTGATGAGGGTGATTCGGGACCGTGGAAATATAAAATGGAATGCAATGATGTTACCCGAGCACGTAAAGTTGCTACGCGAGTGGCATGAAAAAGATACGGACGTTGAAAAGCCTGAATTAGATGAATGGGCACTTCAAGAGCTAAGTGAACAGTTGCAAATCGCTTTTAGGGACCGGGCGCCAGTGGAGCTGAAAGTTTGGGAAGCGGCACATATTTTTACAGCAACTGGAATTATATCAAAACTCGATGATCAAAAGGGGAAACTCTATTTGGAAGACGGTCGCCAAATTCCTTTTCATTTCATCGTAGGTCTAAACAAATATGAATAAAAGCTAAGAAAAGAAGTGTATT
This sequence comes from Ureibacillus sp., assembly GCA_035555915.1. Classification (GTDB taxonomy): domain Bacteria; phylum Bacillota; class Bacilli; order Bacillales_A; family Planococcaceae; genus Ureibacillus. The sequence continues at coordinate 70,254 of DATMGC010000011.1, forward strand.
CATTTGATATAAAAGTGCAATAAAATTGTAATAATCAGTCGTAAAACTTCGTATTACGAGGATTTTCGCTGTAATATTAACATGAATTTGGAAAAAATTTGTTTTAGAAATGTTTAGCACTAAACCTCCTGGGAATATATCCAATAAGCTTATCCCAATAAGCTAAAAAATTTTAGGAGGAATTAGAAATGGCTAACAAACGCAATAATAACGACGAAAAGAATGGAAAAATGACTGTTCAAGAAGCGGGACGCTTGGGTGGAGAAGCTACCTCCAAAAATCATGATCGAGAATTTTATGAGGAAATCGGTCGCAAAGGCGGGGAAGCTACTTCAGAAAACCACGGACGAGAATTCTATGAAGAAATCGGTCGTAAAGGTGGAGAAACTACTGCAGAAACACACGACAAAGAGTTCTATCAAGAGATTGGTCGCAAGGGTGGCGAAACAACGGCAGAAAACCACGGCGAAGAATTCTATGAAGAAATTGGCCGTAAAGGTGGAGAAGCCACTCAAAACAACAATAGGGACCAAGATGACGACAACAACAAAAACAATGATAGCAAAATGAGTCGTGAGGAAGCTGGCAGAAAAGGCGGCGAAGCCAGTAGACGTGGTCGCAGCAGTAAGAAAAGTAATAAATAATCTGTTAATTAACTAGTAATCTCATGTATTACCTAAACGATAGAAACAACCTCTAGTGAAAAGGGATATTTAGAGCTAAAAGAGCTCCAAATATTCCTTTTCATTTGCCTTTAAACACACGATAACACAATGTTTCATGACACAATTTGCTAACTAGGTTGCTTGAACCCCTTTATATAATGAGATATAGTAATTTCGTTTCAAGTTCCATTTGCAGTTATTGGTTTTGGAATCCAACGATAAAGGGGAAATGAGAAATAAAATGCAAGACTATCATCAAGAAAAATATCTCTATGATTTAATTCAGTCTACGATTCATGCTGCGAAGATGGGTAATCCATTAAAGCAAGATGAATCAGGTATTAATATGTCTTATAATTTTGTAACGAATTGTGTAGGATTTGATGCAACCCGTATAGTGGAGGCATGGGGAGAAATGGAAGCAACGATTCCACTTGAGCAATATGTAAAAGCTCTAACTTTGCACGAGCTTGGTCATGCAATGGATCGGGAAGCTTTACAGCAATCCCTTGAGCGAACACTGGAGATAATGGAAGTAAAGAAATGTCATTCTGAAATTGAGCTATATACGAACGTACATCTCTTATCGGTAATAATCGAAGAGCATGAGATGAATCTTACCTTTGAAGAAACAGCATGGGAAAATGCCAAGATGTTAAATAAATACACTAAACTTGTTAATGAAGTAACCTTTGAGCTAATCAAAAATCATAGTCTGGCCACTTACAAAAGCCTATATAAAGAAGATTTAATGATTTATAAACAAGTAAAGGAAAAAAGTCTACAAACAGTGTAATCCATCATATAGCGCGTGAACTCTTATAATTAATTTCATTCCCATTTTTAGAAAATATGAAACCTATAATAAGGAATATATATGCATCTTTCATTGTTAAGTTAGAGAACAAACAGTGGAGGTGCTTTTTTAGTTTAGCAAGTTAGTAGGTTGTATTAGAATTTTCACTTCTAAAAAGTGGGAGAAAGCAGTGTTAAATCCCCAATTTTGACGGGATGCATATGATAGAAAGAGTAGTTGATAGAAAATACTAAAAACTGATTATTGTCTTTTTCAAAAGAACGAAGTATAATAAAAACCTATAGAAACGCTGATACATCAATGTTTTAGTGTGTTTTTGGAATGTGCATTTGTTTATATGGATAAGAGTTTTGAATATTTAAAAAATGAAAAAACGTTGATTATTGCTTTTAACATCAGGGGAGGGTGCAAACATGAAAAAAATAATTGTCACGGGTGCCTTAGGGCAAATTGGTTCAGAACTAATTGTAAAGTTACGTGGAATATACGGTGAGAATAATGTATTAGCTACAGATATTCGTAAACCAGAGGGTATTTGTGGACCATTTGAGTTATTGGATGTAACAGACGCCAAAAGGATGTATGAACTATCCAAAAACTTTGAGGCGGATACGATGATTCATATGGCTGCGCTGTTATCGGCAACAGCTGAAAAGAATCCTCAATTTGCATGGAATTTAAATATGGGTGGTTTAATGAATGCTCTTGAAGTATCACGCGAGTTAGATTTACAATTTTTCACGCCAAGCTCAATTGGGGCATTTGGTCCGTCAACACCTAAGGACAATACACCTCAAGATACGCTTCAACGACCAACTACGATGTATGGTGTCAACAAGGTAGCAGGTGAGCTATTATGTGATTACTACTTCACTCGTTTTGGTGTAGATACGCGCGGCGTTCGTTTCCCAGGGTTAATTTCATACGTAACTCCTCCTGGTGGGGGAACAACTGATTATGCGGTAGATATTTATTATAAAGCAGTAGAGCAAGGTCGTTACACATCCTATATTGCTGAAGGTACTTATATGGACATGATGTATATGCCTGATGCATTACAAGCGATTGTTGATTTAATGGAAGCAGATGGTTCCAAGTTAAAACATCGAAATGCCTTCAATATTTCAGCAATGAGCTTTGAGCCATCTGAGATTGCAGCGGAAATTAAAAAGCATATCCCATCTTTTAAAATGGATTACAATGTTGATCCTGTCCGTCAAGCTATTGCAAACAGTTGGCCAAATTCCATAGACTCTTCCGCAGCAGTGGAAGAATGGGGCTTTAAAGCAAATTACGATTTAGAGAAAATGACGATAGATATGTTAGAAAAATTAAAAGGAAAATTAGATCATAGAGCGATTTCGTAAGACAAATAGAAAGCACAGTCTCCTAATGAGATTGTGCTTTCAAACTGTTGATATGAAAAATTCAAATTGAAAAATAGGAAGAGTGAAAAAAATAAAAAATATAGAGTAAAAGACATCACCATGTTTAAGTGATGCCTTAGTTAATTATTTTACAGTAGCAGCTTTAGAGGCACTTACTAATTGTTCAATTGTACCCCAATCTTCCTGAACTAAGCTATCCACAATTTTACTACCTACGATTACACCGCTACAAAACGAGCCAAAGTCTTTTACGTGATCGGGCGTTGAAATTCCGAAACCAGCTAACACAGGTGTGTCTGTATAGGATTGGATTTTATTGAAATGTTCTTCCAATTCATTCGCAAAGCTTGAACGAGCACCCGTAATACCATTAACCGTAACTGCATAGATAAAACCTTCACTCGCTTTTGTTAAGCGTTCCATTCGTTCAGGAGTACTTGTCAATGAAACAAGTTGAACAAGTGAGATTCCTGCATCACTAAGAGCAGGGTGGACTATTCCACTTTCTTCTAAAGGCATATCAGGAATAATCAATCCACGAATACCTGCCTTTTTAGCATCAGCAGCAAATTCCTCAACACCATAAGCTAAAATTGGATTTAAATAGGTCATAGCTACAAGGGGTACTGAAATTTCATCCGCAAAGCTTACCAAAGTTTCAAGCACTTTTCGTAGTGTAGTGCCATTTGCTAATGCACGTTCACCAGCTCTCTCAATCGTTGGACCATCTGCGACAGGGTCAGTAAAAGGAATACCTACTTCTATTGCAGTCACACCGATCTGTTGAAGTCTTAAAATAGTAGGTTTTAATTTATCTAGACCACCATCACCGGCCATTATATAAGGAATAAATGCTTTATCGCCTGATGAAGTAACAGATAAAATGGCATCTTTTAATTGACTCATCCAAGGTCACCTCCAAGTCTTTCGGAAATTGTGTGTACATCCTTATCCCCACGGCCAGATAAGCAAATTACTAAAATTTCATCAGGATCCATTGTTTTAGCTAGCTTTGAAGCATAATAAACCGCATGAGCACTTTCTAGAGCGGGAAGAATCCCTTCTGTACGGCATAGTAATTTTAAGCCTTCAAGAGCCTCTTCATCCGTAACATTACCGTATGTTGCTCGTCCAATCTCATGGAGATAGCAATGTTCTGGACCGACACCTGGATAATCAAGCCCCGCAGAAATGGAGTGGGCTTCTTGAATAAATCCATTTTCATCTTGTAAAAGATACATAAAAGCACCGTGAAGTACGCCAGTTTGACCAGCATGAATGGCTGCAGCATGCTTACCAGTGTCAATTCCTTTACCTGCAGCTTCTACTCCGTGCAACGCTACGTCTTTGTCTTCAATGAAAGGATAGAACATGCCGATTGAATTACTACCGCCACCAATACAAGCAACAACAGCATCTGGTAAACGATTTTCAACCTCTAGAATTTGAGCGCGAGTTTCATCACCGATAACACGTTGGAAATCACGAACAATAGTAGGGAATGGGTGAGGTCCCATTGCAGAGCCTAAAATATAATGAGTATCCTCAATATTTGTCACCCAATGACGTAATGCTTCATTTACTGCATCCTTTAATGTTGCAGAGCCTTTATCAACCGCAACTACTTTCGTACCAAGTAGCTCCATGCGGAAAACATTTAATGCTTGACGTTTAACATCTTCAGCACCCATATAAACGATACATTCTAGATTTAAAAGGGCGCAGGCAGTCGCTGTCGCAACACCGTGTTGACCAGCACCAGTTTCAGCTACAATTTTTTTCTTCCCCATACGTTTAGCAAGTAATGCTTGCCCAAGGGCGTTGTTAATCTTATGGGCTCCTGTATGGTTAAGATCTTCACGTTTTAAATATATTTTTGCACCACCACATTCTTTTGTTAGACCTTCTGCAAAATATAGTGGTGTTTCACGACCAACATAGTTTTTTAAATAGTATTGAAGCTCCTTCTGGAAAGTTTCATCTACTTTCACTTTGTCATAGGCTTCGTCTAGTTCTTGTAGAGCTGTCATCAATGTTTCTGGAACGAACTGTCCTCCGAAACGTCCGAAACGTCCTTTAACTTCAGTTGTCATCCTATTTTCACTCCCTAATGAGTCTATTTTATTGCATTACATTTGTTGTCGATACATTTGCGTTAGTAGCAGCTTCTATGAATTGTTTGATAAGTTCGCTACTTTTGCGACCATTCTTTTCCACACCACTTGAAACATCAACCCCGGCAGGTGACACTTGTGTGATAGCACGAGCTACATTTTCACTATTTAGACCACCTGCTAAAATTACTCGATCTTTTGGAATGGAAAGCTGATCCAACAACGACCAATCAAACACATGGCCACTTCCACCTGCATAATCCGTACCTGGTGCGTCAAATAGATAATAATCTACATCATAGGTACTAGCTTTTTTCACATCCTCATACCCACGAATCGAAATGGCCTTGATAGAAGGATAGCCTAAATGAGTGATAAATGTAGGATCCTCATTTCCATGATATTGTACATAATCTAAGCCTATCGCTTTAGCAGCAGCATGAACTTCTTGCTCTGTTGGATTCACGAAAACGCCGACCTTCTTTACATGATGAGGGATTAGTTTAGCTAGCTCACGTGCCTGTTCAATAGAAATTTGACGTTTACTTGGAGCAAACATAAACCCAATCCATGTTGCTCCAGCAGCTACTGCAGCCTGAACATGTTCTTCTTCTTTAAGACCGCAAATTTTGACCTTCACCATGTTACTTCACGTCCTTTACAAGGGAAGGAAGGGGTACTTGTAATCCATGTAAAGCTTTCTCAACATCTCCACTTACCATTAAGGATTCGCCGACGAGAACGCCACGTGCCCCAGCTTTTGCTACGCGCTCAGCATCTGTAGAATTCCAAATTCCACTTTCACTAATAAAGGCAATATCCTCATGGGCAAGGATTTTATTGGCCAATTTTTCAGTTTGGGCAAGATCTACGGTAAATGTATTTAAATCACGATTATTTACACCGATAATCTTTGGATGAATGGCTAAAGCACGATCTAACTCTTCTTCGTTATGAACTTCTACTAAAACATCAAGTCCTAATACGCTTGCATATGTGTAAAAAGCTTTTAACTTTTCATCAGATAATGCCGCAACGATTAATAAGATAACGGACGCTCCAGCGGCCTTAGCATAATCAATTTGAACTTCATGAATGATAAAATCTTTATTTAAAATAGGAATGTCTACATTATTTGAAATGTCCGCTAAATCTTGGAAGGAGCCTTTGAAAAATTTGTCTTCCGTTAAAACGGAGATACATGTAGCCCCAGCCTGTTCGTACATTTTCGCTTGTTCAATCGGATTCGCTCCTTCGTTGATGAGCCCTTTAGAAGGGGAAGCGCGCTTCATTTCGGAAATGATTTGAAGCGTATCTGCTTTTCTTAAGGCTTCATATAAAGAAGTGCGAGATTTCTTTGCAACATTAAATGTTGGTTCATTAGCTAGTAGAGTAGGGATTAATGTTGCTTTGTAATCTAAAATATTTTGTAAAATGGTCATCGTACGGCACGCTCCTTTAAAATGGTTTGACTAAATTCAACGACAGCCTCAAGTTTTGCTAATGCTTTCCCAGATAAGATACTCTCACGTGCTAATTCCACTCCGTCTAAAATGGAATCAACTTTACCGTTAGCAAATAAAGCTAATCCAGAGTTTAATAGAACTGCATCAAAATAAGCACTTTGCTTCCCATTCAGTAAATCTCTTAAAATAATGGCGTTTTCTTCAGGTGTCCCGCCACGTAAGGCAGTAACTGGGGCAGGGGTTAATCCTAAATCTTCAATATTAACAGTAAATGAATTAATTTCTCCATTTTCTAAAAGAGCAAAAGTATTATCTTGATCAAGAGAAGCTTCATCCATTCCTTGTGTACCAGAAACAACAATCGCACGTTTACGGCCTAAAATTCGGAGTACTTCTGCATAGTTACGAACGAATTCAGGACGATTAATTCCGACTAGTTGAGTAGTTAAATCAACTGGGTTTGTTAAAGGACCAACCATATTAAAAATCGTTGGTTTCCCAATCGAACGTCGAACTTCTCCAAGTCGTTTTAATCGGGGATGTACATTTGGAGCATATAGGAAAGTAATCCCTTCTTTATTTAATAGGTTAACAGAGTCCTCAACGGTAAAATCTGTATGAATTCCTAAAGCTTGTAGAACATCCGAACTGCCTGAAGCACTTGAAATTTTACGGTTACCATGTTTAACTACTGAAATATTATTTGCTGCTAATACAAAAGCTGATGTAGTACTAATATTAAAGCTTTGTAACCCATCACCACCTGTTCCACAGTTATCCAGGTAGTTGCCTTCATTGAGATGTAATGGAAGGGCATAGGATTTCATAACTGTTGCCAGTGCAGCAATTTCCTCAGTAGTTTCGCCTTTTTTGTTTAAGGCGATTAAAAATTCGGCAATTGCTTCTTTTGGTGTTTCTTCATTGAAAACCAATTCAGCGGCTTGAAGCATTTCATCGTAAGATAAATTCATATTATCCTTAACATAGTTTGTGAAAGTGTCGATTGTCATTATTTTCATCCTCCTGATATTGAGAATTAAGTAACTTAGAAATAGACAATAAAAAAGTCCTCTACAAAAGGAAATTCCTTTTGTAGAGGACGATAGATACCGCGTTGCCACCTCTGTTGAAGTAGTTATATACTTCCACCTTGGCGTGTTTTCACAATAGAAGAATAAACTCTAAATATGTAAAAACACTTCCTTATAACGTAGGAAAGACGTCAACTAACAAATGCTAGTTGCTCTCATAAGGCCCATTCACGATTTTGTTCGCACTAGTTCTCACCAACCACTAGCTCTCTTAAGCGTCATAAACCGCTACTATTCTTATTCATCAATTTGTCTAAGCTATTCTCATCTATACTCTGCTTTGCTCAAACGGTGGCTACGCTCCCGTAGCCTGCTACCGTATCCGAACAATTAATTAAGTAAAATTGTAGACTCAATCTGTCCATTTGTCAATGTTTTCTGAAAAGTTGGCAAGCTAGTTCGCTTTGAGGAAGAAAACAACAGCAAAAAGGTTTTTTCCTATTTATATAGAAAATCTAGAGCTTTTCTATTAAATAAAAAAACGAGAAACATAGAAAGATTTTTTATAATAAAAAATTCCAAACTGTTGACAAACGCTTTCATCCTGCGTTGCTTGTCTCGCTCGTCCGCTCCTGACGCTATCGCTTTCGTCGCAAATAAAATTCGCTCATGAAGGCTACTTCTATTCGCGTCTTCGCTCGCCTTCGCGCCTTGGCTGACAAGCGTTTTCAAGACAGTCTGGGTAATCTTTATTCTTAAAGAAATGCCTAAAAATACGTGTAGACAAAGTCGAATTTCGACTTTGTCTACACTCTGAGATTTTTTATAATAAAAAATTCTTTATGCTCTCGGAT
>DATMGC010000012.1:0-2959 GCA_035555915.1 Ureibacillus sp.
AAAGGCTGGTTATTTAAACTTTTGAAAGTAGCTGCAAAAGCACAGAAACAGCAGGATGCAGTAATGGCTAAAATCCTGAATTCTACGGAAGATACGTTAAAAATTAAAGGTACGAAAATAAACGCGAAATGGATGCGGGAGCAATACGATTATGATGTCTGCGAGTACTTACAGAAAGTAACCTGTCCTACGCTCGCTATTACAGGGGATAAAGATATACAAGTACCACCAGACCATGCAGAAAAAATAGCAGGAATGGTAAAAGGAGAATCAGAGTGGCATATCATTCATGATATGAATCATATTCTACGTAAATATACGAAAGAGCATAAAATGCTTACTTTAATAAAGGAATATAAAACACTATTTGACCAGCCAATCGATACGGACCTTTTCGACATAATGGAGAAATGGCTAAAAGAATATTACCTTCACTAACAAAAATGGTGTCAGCGTACTATGTCAAGTAAGATTTTTAGATTTTTGTGCATAGGTAACACAACTTACGTAGTTTTTTTACAAAAATTACCATAAGCAACTGACAGAAAACATTATAAATGAATCATCTCTTCTTGGACCTGAATAGAGAATACTACCTTGCTTCAATTCTGCATTGATGCAACCTGGTTAGTTCAAACCGGAAAAATTAACGTACAATTCGCATTTACAGGACAAGGTAAATCATGCTGTCACTCGAGGTCTCAATGCCTCCGGCACCACTTCGATTTTCCCTTGGTCCCAGAAGAGAGATTCATTTTTTAATTTACATTACGCAGCTAAAGCGATATTTAAGTAAGTATTTATTTTAGTGAAATTTAGCTTTTTCTTGATTTCTTCAAATATACTGTAGCCATTCTGCTTTGAATCAAAAGGTTTTTTATGTGTTAACATTGAAAAGGCAATTCGGATAAACTTGTTCCCAAGAGCGATATAGGCCTTTCTAGCGTGCTTCCCACGTTCTTTTAACTTTAAGTAATATGGACGCAAGTCTTTATTATGCTGGGCTAGACATTTGCCAACTGTGTACACTATAAAACGTAAGTTCTTATTTCCTTGCTTAGATATCTTGCCATAGAATCCACTAGTTCCTCCAGATTGGATAATAATTGGATTTGTACCGGCTTTCTTGATTAACTGTCCAGCATTTTCATAATTTGATATATCTCCTAGCTCACTATAGAATTCGGCCGCTGTAATAACACCAATTCCAGGCACAGTTAGAAGTAGTCGGCCATCTGTTTGAAGAAGCGCTGTTTCTATTTCCTTTTCTAGCGTTTTTATATTCTCAGACAACCTTTTTAAATCCTGAATCGCCATACTTAATAATAAGAGCTCCACTGATACTTCCTCTTTCTCTTTTACAATTGATGTTTGCGCCACTTGATAAAGAGTTTGAATAGTAGATGTACGTATTCTTAGTTTCTTCTCCTTTATTATTGAGGTTAGCTTTTCAATTCCTAGTTCCAGTACATCCGAAGGATGAGGATAAAACTCAAGGAAAAATAAGGATGATTGTCCCCAGAAATCACTAAATATCAGCTTTTTCTTCGGCTTATTGTTCTCCACTTCTATGTATCCTTGAAAGTCCCTCCAAATATGATCCATGAGTGTTCTGATGTGTACTCTTAATAAAGCGCGTTTTCGTACCTCACTTCTTCGTGCACGGGTCAATGTCATAAGTTTACGATAATGACCTTCAGGCAACTTATTTTCCATACCTTTGTTTTGGATAAGTGCATGGGCAATGGCATAAAGATCTAAATCATCCGTTTTACTCCAGTTTAGTGCACTGGATCTTTCCTCATAAGTCGTTGCCGCATTAATGATGGTTACTTTATAACCTCTTTTTCCTAACTCACGAACAATATCCTCATAATAATGTCCAGTAGCTTCAATACCAACAAAGATTCTTTCTGCCTCAATCTCCTTTTGCGATCTTTCTATCTTAGAACAGATTAAATCAATCCCAAGTTGGTCTAGTCCAAAGAAAAAAGGCTTCTCTAGAACATCCCCAAAGTAATTACATATCAACGCCTTTTGAAAGTATTTAGCAGCGTCTATCGCAACAATTAATACCTTCTCCAAATTGACTCCTCTTAATTGTGAACTGAATTGACTACCTTTCTTCCCTTGTATATTATTAAAGTAATACCCCATTTACTTCATCTCCTCTTGTTGGAATGTAAGTTGAGGTTCCCTGTCAGGTATCTCTATCTTACTACATGAAGTAAACTGGGGTATTTTTGTTCTTCCGAAAGGAAAACCTTTCGACAATATTATCTATTACACCAGGCACCATTCCTTAATTATTTTAAACTTTCTTAATTACTGATAAACTATTCATATGCTCTTATATTAATATACTATCATAGAAAGAAGTTGAAAAAGTAATGAACAAAACGCTACAAGATATTGCGTATTCAATCCTAGATTTGGTTCCAATTACTGAAGGAAGTAATGCAAACACTTCTTTTAAACATTCGGCAGATTTAGCTCAACATGCAGAGAATTGGGGCTATAAAAGATATTGGTTAGCTGAGCATCACAATAAGCCAGGAATTGCAAGCTCTGCGACTTCCATTTTAATTGGCCATATCGCTGCGAATACATCAAAAATTCGAGTGGGTTCAGGGGGAATTATGCTGCCTAATCATGCACCACTCGTAGTGGCCGAGCAATTTGGAACATTAGAAACGCTATTTCCTGGTCGAATCGACTTAGGCCTTGGCCGTGCTCCTGGAACGGATCAGCTTACGGCATATGCTCTACGTCGAAACGTTACAAGTGATGGACATGATTTTCCAGAACAAGTAGCAGAACTTAGGGCTTATTTTAGCCCTGAGAATATGAAAGTGAATGCCATCCCTGGCAGAGGTCTTCAAATACCAATTTGGCTTCTTGGCTCAAGCGGTTATAGCGCTAAATTGGCTGCACAACTGGGTCTTCCCTTTGCCTTTGC
>DATMGC010000013.1:0-45002 GCA_035555915.1 Ureibacillus sp.
GGAAGATTCCCTACTGCTGCCTCCCGTAGGAGTCTGGGCCGTGTCTCAGTCCCAGTGTGGCCGATCACCCTCTCAGGTCGGCTACGCATCGTCGCCTTGGTGAGCCGTTACCTCACCAACTAGCTAATGCGCCGCGGGCCCATCCTATAGCGATAGCCGAAACCATCTTTCAACATTCCAACAGGAGATGAAATGTATCATTCGGTATTAGCCCCGGTTTCCCGGAGTTATCCCCAACTATAGGGCAGGTTGCCCACGTGTTACTCACCCGTCCGCCGCTAACGTCATAAGAAGCAAGCTTCTTAATCAGTTCGCTCGACTTGCATGTATTAGGCACGCCGCCAGCGTTCGTCCTGAGCCAGGATCAAACTCTCCATAAAAGAGAAAATTTGATTAGCTCAAATTTTGCTGGCATCAATTTTGATGTCCAAAATTCCGTTTCTCTATTTAATAGAAGAAACTTTATTCATTAACGTTTTGTTGTTCAGTTTTCAAGGTTCATTTTTACTAGTCGTTTTTTCAGCGACTTCATCATAATAACATTCTAACAAATCTTTGTCAACAACTTACTTAGAAAGTTTTTTCCGAAGATGTTTGCATGTCATTTTTATGTATCGCATCAGCGACGTTTATAATAATACAATGAGTTCAATATAAAAGTCAACACTTTCTAACAGAAAATTTCGAGGTGTTTTTACACCCCGAGACTCTCCGTATATTTTCTAACCATTATAGTTTCATTTTAAATAAACTCACTTTGCATTACTTAACATATTCTGAAGTAGCAAAGTCTTTATCTACTTTATAGTGTCGATGCTTAACTAAACCACTTTTTGAAAGTTTTGATTCAACTATGATATATCCCTTATCAATTAAATATTCAACAAATACTTCTAGATCCTTAGAATAATATTTCAACTCATGATGGTTATGTAATTCCTGCGTTGTCCATGAATCTTTTGATAACATTGTTTCTAATATATGCTGAGCTCCATCATGCGTTCTTGAATTAATCAAGAATTCAATAGCTAAGAATAGAAGCTCCAGTCTTTTCTCTAGGCTTTCATTACTCATTATCAGCTCTTCATAAAGTTTATAGATAGATGGTTCTAATTTTTTCACTTGAGACCAAACTGTTACTTCTGGATATAAGCCGTTTTCAATAACTGCTAAACGGGCTAAATGATGTAAGGAATCCACTACATGGTGATAAGAGTCAAAATAGTTCCCACGATTAAAGAACTCTTTTCCTTCTAAATAACGGCGGATCAATTTTGAAAATTGAATACCAGTCTTCAGCTTCCGACCTAAAAATGGGAACTCTTGTAGTTTTAGTCTTAAATTAGATAAATACTCATTTCGATCGAACATGACCTTACCATGGAAAATCCAGTCTATAATTCTTCTATCCAATCCTATATTTAAACGTTTATTTAATAACTCTTCCGTAATAACGTGCATGGCCATTTTTTTATCTTCATATAAATAATGTTTTGTATAAATGGGCATGTCCGCAGCTTTTACGACTATTAAAAGTACTGCATCAAAAGTATCCGTAACACTCATTGTTTCTTCACGCTTAGTGACAAGAATAACCCCTAATGTATCCGACTGGCTTGCACGTTCTTGGTAGATCGGGCGCAAAATATGCTCCATAATAATCCTCCTAAATGACAATTAAGTTATGTATTTTCGACATTTGCCAAAAGAATCCTTCTTTTATTTCTTCAAATTACTTAGTGAAACAATTAAATTGCCTTTATAATTGAATATTAAATTATGAATCTTTAAAAAAATCCCATACTTCTTTTCCGCAAATAAAAACGTTCTATGTTATAGTAGAATCTAGATTGGGAGGCTAAAGATATATGGCAAAAAAATATAAAAATAAAATAAATAAAATACGCTCATTTGCCCTATCGCTAATTTTCATCGGTTTCGTAATTATGTACGGGGCGATTTTCTTCCGAGAACATCAAATATTAGTATTAATTTTCATGACTTTAGGTTTATTATGTATTATCGGCAGTACAGCTGTCTATGGGTGGATTGGTTTGCTTTCAACTAAAGCTGTACAAGTAGTATGTCCGAATTGCAATAGACATACAAAAGTACTTGGACGTGTTGATATGTGTATGTATTGTAATGAACCACTTACATTAGATCGTACACTAGAAGGCAAAGAATTTGACCAAGACTATAATAAGAATCGATAAACCAAAGGCGGCTCTTTCAGGAGTCGGCTTTTTTATTTGACGTACAACCCTAAAGAATGACTAAGCTGCATCTAGAAAAATAAAAAACCTAGCAACATACCGTTACTAGGCTTAAGCCTTAAAGAACTTGTTTCCCCGCATTCGCAAGACACTCTTGGCAAGTGCCGTATACTTCCAGACGATGCGAATGTACTTTATAGCCAGTTACATGTGATGCAAATTGCTCCACTTCGTTTAATCCTGGATAATGGAAATCAACAATCTTTCCACAGGATTCACAAATCATGTGATAATGGTCATTTGTTACAAAATCAAATCGACTCGCTGCATCTCCATATGTTAGTTCCTTAACTAAACCAGATTCACGAAATACGCGAAGGTTATTGTAAACTGTTGCTACGCTCATATTGGGAAACTTTCCTTCTAGAGCTTTATATATTTCATCTGCAGTTGGATGTGTCATCGATTCGATTAAATATTCCAAAATAGCATGACGCTGCGGAGTAATTCTTACACCTGTTGTCTTTAACGTGTCTAGGGCATCTTTCAAATGCATTTCAGACATCGCCATGCACCTCTTTCTACTTAATCTTAATTTATAATAGTTATAATTAGTGTACCCAAATTATCGATTGTAGTCAACAATTCCTTACCTTCCACTGGTGTATTACTAGGATGAATAACAAAAAAGTAACATTAATAATTATTTATTACCAAAAAGAAAATCACTTATCAGCAAATGGCCATAATTAGTATTTTCAGTATTCTCATTTAATTCTCAATAACCTCTTAAGATATTCATTTTATTCTCAATATCCGTATCACCATTCAAATATTTTTTTAAGCTTGGTTTAAAAATTTCTAAACTTCTTTCCAAATAGCGGGATGAATGACTTGAACAATGAGGGGAAATTGTTACATTATCCAAATCCCATAACTTACTTTCCAGTGGTAACGGCTCTTCTTCAAAAACATCGAGAACTGCATGTTGAATTTGCTTTTCTTCCATAGCACGTATCAACACATCTAATTCCACTAAATTTCCTCTTCCAAAGTTCATAAATATCGCATTTTCACGCATTGATTGGAAATGTTCATATTGAATTAAATGCTCTGTTTCTTCCGTGCTAGGCAATACAGAAATGACAATGTCTGCTTTCGGAAGATGCTCTTTTAATTCGTCTATGCGATAAGTTTCGTTCATATAATCAGCTGGTTTTCCGCTACGATTACATCCTATTGTATACACTTCAAATGCTTGTAACAATCTGCCAATCTCCCCACCGATTGCCCCAGGACCTATGATTAAAGCTGTACTTCCATTTAGTTCTGTTGGACGTCCGCCTCTTTTGTCCCATATCTTATTACGTTGATTATTATAAATAGTTGGTAAAACACGTTTTATGGACAAAATATGTGCGAGAATTGATTCAGTCATTGGCTTTTTATGGATACCGCGGACATTCGATACAAGGAGATTCCGTTCTGCAATTGCTTCTTTTGGCATTTTTTCAACGCCAGCTGATGCAACGAATATCCATTTTAATTGCTGTGCCTTAGCGATATGTTCATCGATTAAATCTTCACCATATGTAACAATTACTTCAGCAGTTTTTAAATCTTCGTCATAAATCCCGTTACGAAAGGCAAATTCAACTTCAGGAAACTCATTTACCAATTGCTTTTGTAAATCTGGCCGTGAATCAAACGTAAAATATACTTTCATTTAAGTTTTCCCCCTCTATTTATAATAAATACTTTTTAAAAATTACTATCTCTTTAATATTAACGTAAACTTTCCAAAACTTCTTCAATATGGTTTTTCACTTTTACTTTACGCCACTCTTTTTCCACAATTCCCTCTTCATTAATAAGAAACGTTGAGCGTTCAATTCCCATAAATTCACGTCCATACATTTTCTTTAATACCCAAACACTATATTTTTCTGCTACTTCATGATCTTCGTCTACTAATAATGAGAAAGGAAGACCATACTTCTCTATAAACTTTGTATGCTTATTTGCATCATCTCCACTTACGCCAAGAATGACCGCGTTTAAGTCTGAAAACTCTTTATGATGATCACGAAAATCGCATGCCTCTGTTGTACATCCAGGTGTCATATCCTTTGGATAAAAATAAAGCACTACCTTTTTACCTCTAAAATCTCGTAACGATACTTTTTCTCCATTTTCGTTCAGTAAGGTAAAATCCGGCGCTTCTATATTTTCTAATGTTTCCATAAATATTCCTCCTTTTCTCTATCCTACAAAAGAAGGATATGACTTTCAAATTCTTTGGCATTCACTATAGATTAGGGCTACAATAAGATGTGTAATTAATGAGGAGGATTTTAAAATGAATCATACAAAATCAGAAGAAATTCAAATACATGCATTGGAGCATATTGTTGGTGGTGTGAATAGCCCATCACGTTCATATAAAGCAGTCGGCGGTGGCGCACCTGTCGTTATGGCAAAAGGAAAAGGACCTTACTTTTGGGATGTAGATGGTAATCGTTATATTGACTACTTAGCAGCATATGGTCCTATTATTACTGGCTTTGGTCACCCACATATTGCAAAAGCTATTTCTCATGCAGCTGAAACAGGCGTTCTATACGGAACCCCTACAGAACATGAAGTAAAATTTGCCAAAATGTTAAAAGACGCTATTCCTTCATTAGATAAAGTACGATTCACAAATTCTGGTACTGAGGCTGTGATGACGACAGTTCGTGTTGCCCGTGCTTATACTGGACGAACTAAAATTATTAAATTTGCCGGTTGCTACCACGGACACTTCGACCAAGTACTAGTTGCAGCTGGTTCAGGTCCTGCTACACTAGGTTCTCCAGATTCTGCAGGTGTACCAGTTGCTGTTGCCACAGAAGTAATCACAGTACCATTTAACAATAAAGAACAATTCCAACTAGCAATGGATAAATGGGGCGATGAAGTTGCTGCAATCTTAATCGAACCAATCGTAGGAAACTTTGGTATCGTAGAGCCGAACCCAGGATTCTTAGAATTTGTACATGCAACTGCAAAAGAAAAAGGCGCATTAACTATACATGATGAAGTTATTACTGCCTTCCGTTTCCATTATGGAGCAGCGCAAGATTTACTTGGATTAACTCCAGACCTAACAGCTATGGGTAAAATCATTGGTGGTGGACTACCAATTGGTGCCTATGGTGGACGAAAAGAAATTATGGAAACTGTTGCTCCACTAGGTCCTGCATATCAAGCTGGAACAATGGCTGGAAACCCAGCGTCTATGTTGGCGGGAATTGCTTGTTTAGAAGTATTAAAACAACATGGTGTCTATGAAGAAATGGATCGTTTAGGTGCTTTACTAGAACAAGGTATATTAGAAGCGGCAGAAAAACATGGCGTTACAATTTCTGTAAACCGATTAAATGGCGCATTAACACTCTACTTCACAAACGAAAAAGTAGAAAATTATGAGCAAGCAGAAAACTCTGATGGAGAAATGTTCGGTCGCTTCTTTAAATTGATGCTTTCAAAAGGTGTAAATTTAGCTCCTTCTAAGTATGAAGCATGGTTCTTAACAACAGAACATAAAGAGGAAGATATTGTTGAAACAATTGCAGCAGTAGACTATGCATTTTCACAATTAAAATAACTCCACAACAAGAAATGGCTTATCATTTTATTTTCATAACTAGACATTTAACTAGTTGACCCAGAGCATAAAATTAGGTAAAGTAATGTGATTTCAATGAAGTGTACTTCATCCAAGATTTGAAAAGAGAGGGCGTATTTTTACATGCAATTAGGTGCCCGTGTATTAAAAACAGGTGTTGCAATTGTATTTGCACTTTTTCTTGCAGAAACACTAACCTTACCTTCACCTGTTTTTGCTGGGATTGCAGCTATCTTTGCCATTCAACCTTCTATTTACCGTTCCTATTTGACAATCCTTGAACAAATTCAAGGAAATCTTATAGGGGCAACAGTAGCGGTCCTATTCGGCTTATTTTTTGGTCATCATATTGTATCAATCGGAATTGCTGCGATTATTGTAATAGGTATAATGAGAAAGTTTAGGCTCGATAGTTCAATGTCTTTAGCCCTTGTAACAGTTGTAGCCATTATGGTTTATCAAGGCAATGATTTCTTAGAATTCGGTATAATCCGATTTGCTACGGTCATGGTTGGCGTATTTGCAGCATTTGTTGTGAACTTAGTATTTCTTCCGCCTAGATATGAAATTAAACTATTTACAATGATCGATTCCCTACAAGATGATATCATTCGCTGGACTCGACTCGCAGCAAGGCAAGCATCTGAACATGTATCCACAAAGGCAGCATTAAATAAATTTGAGGATCATCTTAGTGAAGTCGAAAAGATGTATGACTTTTATAAAGAAGAACGAATTTATTCTAAGAAAAAGCGTTTTATCCAAGCTCGAAAGCTCGTCATTTATCGTCAAATGATTACTACTACCAAAAAAAGTATAGAGCTTTTACATCGTTTGCATAAACATGAAAATGAAATTTCTAATTTACCTAGTCAACTTCGAAGTATGGTCCAAGAACACCTAGACTTCCTCCTTACTTTCCATGAGCAATTACTTTTAAAGTTTACTGGTAAGTTAAAACCAGAGCATTCAAGATGGATTGATGAAGAAGGCAAAAAATATATAGATGTTATGGAAAAGCTTATCCAACAGATTGCCCTTGAACAAAAACGAGAAGGCGAAGAGGAATTCTCAAGTTATCATTTGATCTATATCTTCTCAAGGCTTTTAGATTATGAGGAAAATTTAGAGCATTTAGATACCCTTATAGTTTCATATAGAAGCTACCATAAAGAAGAAAGAAACTCCGATTTAGAACAAAGCTTTTATTAAAAATTAGAGGCTGGGACAAAGGACAAAATAGCATTTTTCCACATTAGGAAAAATGCTATTTTTACGTTCCAATGAAAATTGATTTCCATTCCGGGTACGCTTTCCGCGGGCACGACCTGACACGAACGTCTCAGGCGGCGTGGTGTTCCCGCAGGAGTCGACCCTCCATTCCAATCAATTTTCAAAGTATCATTTTTTTAATATTACGTTTTGGGGATTTTCTTTGAGTTTTTCACTTATGGCCCAGCCATCTTACGGAAGCTTATCTATATCCACTAATTGTATAAATCCTCGATCATATTGAATGGAGCCTTCTTTTTTCCATTCATTTAAATACGTTGTCACCTTTTGTCGGCTACAGCCCACCATATAAGAAATTTCCTCATGTGTTAATGGAATATTAATCGTAGCTACCCCATTTTCCATATTGGCTAATTTCTGTAGAAACCAACTAAGTCTTTCTGGAACTGCCATTCTCGAATGAACAGAGATGACTTTTCTCGCTTCATCTAATTGTCTAACTAGTGAATAAAACAATGTTTTTTCGACTTCCGAAAGACTTTCTAAATGTTTTAATACCACTTCCACCGGAATTGAAAATATGACTGAATCGATTAATGCTACTGAATACTGTGTATGTTCTACGTAATTATTTAAACGATCTAATAGACCAAATACATCCCCATCTTCAAGAATCGCTATAGTAACGGGTTGTCCATCTACACCATCTTCTGCTAATTTCACTAATCCCTGCTCTAAGAAGTAAATTGAATTGATTGTATCTCCGGTTTGATACATCATCTGCCCCTTTTTTACGTAGGATTTGTTGCTATATTGTCGTAGTTCTGCAAGCATTATTATCACCTCTATTTGACATACCCCAATCTATTATATATATTATTCTAAACATTTGTAACAAAGGTGACAGAAAGATTATTTCACAGAACATAAAATGAAAACTAAATTATTCATAGTATATTAATATGTTTTGTTGGAATGGGGGGATTTAAAATGACTGAAGGACATATCATTCTAAAAAATGTACATAAAGAGTTTCAGAGAAAAGATAATGACCCAACTATCGCGTTAGATGATGTTTCCCTAACGATTAAAAAGGGTGAGTTTATTTCCTTGTTAGGCCCATCTGGGTGTGGTAAATCTACGCTTTTAAATATTGTTGCAGGTCTAGAGAAAGAATCCTCAGGTTCCCTACTAGTTAATAATAAACCTATTAAGGGACCAGGCAATGATCGAATCGTTGTTTTCCAGGAATCAGGATTATTCCCCTGGATGAGTGTATTAGATAATGTTATGTACGGTTTGTTATTAAAAAAAGTGCCTAAAGAAGAAGCAAAAGTTCGTGCTATGGATTGGTTGCAAAAGGTACATCTCGGAAAATTTGCTCAATCTATGCCGCATGAATTATCTGGTGGGATGAAACAGCGAGTTGCGATTGCTCGAGCCTTAGTGACAGACCCAGAAATTTTGTTAATGGATGAACCATTCGCTGCACTTGATGAACAAACGCGTATGGTACTCCATAAAGAACTTGAAAAACTTTGGCGAGAAACTGGAAAAACAATTATATTTGTTACCCACAATATTCGTGAAGCCGTAGTTTTATCAGATCGAATTGTATTAATGAAAACACGCCCTGGAGGAATTAAAAATATTTTCCCTGTGCAGGCAGCCCGACCTAGAAAATCTTCGGACAGCATTTTAATACATTTAGAAAATCGCATCTTAACAGAGCTAGAACAGGAAATGGAAAAAGTGCTGAAGGAGGAATTAGGTAGTGATTACGCTCTTAAGACGGACCATCTTCGTGTTGATCCTAATAATAATATGGGAAGCGATATCTAAATTCGAAGTTTTCCCTGCTTTCATGTGGCCACCATTAATTATTCCTAATGATCCAGGTGGCGTTACTGTAATTAAAACATTAGTAAACGGCCTTATTAGTGGACAATTATTAGAAGCTACCGGCTCTTCCCTAATCCGTTTATTTATCGGGTTCGTAGTTGCTGTCATCATTGGATTAGTTCTTGGATTCTTAATTTATAAATATAAAATTATCGATGATACACTTGGCTTTTTTGTAACAAGTCTTCAAGCAATTCCAAATATCGTTTGGATGCCATTAGCCATTCTTTGGTTTGGACTTGGGGTTGGCTCAGTAATTTTTATCGTTATTTTAGGAGCTGCCCTTTCAATTACGATTACATCAAGTACAGCCTTTAAAAGTGTGCCTCCCTTACTAATACGTGTAGCTAGTACAATGGGATCTTCAGGTTTCCACCTGTTCCGAACAGTTATTTTTAAATCTACCATCCCTCAGCAAATTGCCGGTTTACGATTAGCATGGGCATTAGCTTGGCGTGCTGTTTTAGCCGGTGAGTTACTTGGTGGTAGTGGAGGTCTTGGGACATTACTTGACCTAGGGCGCTCCATTCAAGCGATGGATTTAATCTTTAGTATCATGATTATTATCGGGGTCATTGGTTCATTTATTGATAACTTTATTTTTGTAAGAATTGAACGTTATGTATTAAGAAAATGGGGTATTCAAACTACCCACTAAGGAGAAGAAAGATGAAAAAGAATATTTTATTCCTAACGATTTTAACACTTGTAATTGCAGTCCTTGCTGCATGCGGAAACAAAGAAGAAGAAAATGCTGAAAAAGAATCTGCTACTGAAGTTCGTATTGGTTACTTCCCTAATATGACACATATTGCAACAATCATTGGATTAGAAAAAGGTTACTTTGCTGAACAATTTGGAGATGGTGTTGAAATTACTACTAACACTTTCAATGATGGTTCTGCGTTTATGGAAGCTATGTCTACAAACTCAATTGACCTTGGAACAGTAGGACCAACACCAGCTATCAACACTTTTGTAAAAAATCCAGAACATGAAATCATTGCTGGCGCTGTAAATGGTGGTGCAGTACTTGTTGTTGGTAAAGATTCAGGTATTAATAGTGTAGAAGATTTAAAAGGTAAAAAAGTTGCAGTACCTACATTTGGTAGTACTCAGGATGTTGGATTAATGAAATCACTTCAAGAAGCTGGTTTAACTGCGAACTCTACTGGTAATGGCGATGTAACAACAATTAAACAAGCTCCAGCTGATACAGCTGCTTTAATGTTAAAAGGTGAAGTAGATGCTGCTGCTACACAAGAACCATGGGGCGTTAATATCGAAACAAATGGTAATGCGAAACTATTATTAGATGCATCTCAATTTGCTTGGGGTAGTGATTCTACTAATACAGTAGTTGCTGCTAGAAAAGCATTCACATCTACTAATCCAGAGTTAACAAAAAAAGCTTTAAAAGCATACAAACAAGCTGTTGACTTCATTAACGAAAATCCTGAAGAATCAATTCAACTTTTCCTTGACCATGTAAAAGGTCTTACTGGTAAAGAATTATCTAAAGATGAAGTAACAAAAGCATTTGATCGTTTAACACCTACAACTGATGTAAAAGAAGACATTTTAAAAGAAATGGCGACTATTTCTAAAGATGCTGGCTATATTTCAAGTGACGATATTGATGGTTTAGTGAACCTTTCTTACTTAGAGGATGCTCTAAGCGAATAAGTTCGTCATCTTATAGGAAAAGTTTTATAATAATTGGAGACGCTAAAGCTAGGCAGTTCATCTCGCCTAGCTTTTATCGATTTTACTTTGAAAGGTGATTTAAAATGAAGTTACATAACAATATTCTTGAATTAGTTGGAAACACACCAATCGTTAAGCTAAATAAATTACCGGCTGAAGATAGTGCTAAAGTGTACATGAAGCTTGAATCGTTTAACCCAGGTGGTAGTGTAAAAGACCGCGCAGCCCTAAATATGATTCTTCAAGCTGAAAAAGAAGGAAAATTAATTCCTGGTGTAAGTACTGTCATCGAGCCTACTTCAGGAAATACTGGAATCGGTCTTGCAATGGTATGTGCAGTAAAAGGTTACCCTTGTATTATTACAATGCCTGATAATGCAACAAAAGAACGTGTACAATTAATGCAGGCGTATGGAGCGGAAGTTCATTTAACACCTTCTAATTTACGTATGCAAGGATCTATTGATGAAGCAAAACGAATTGCGGCTGATATTCCAAATAGCTTTATTCCTTTACAATTTGAAAACCAGGCAAATGCGGATGCCCATCGAAGAACTACGGCTGTAGAGATTTTAGAGGCATTCGATGAAGGCTTAGATGTTCTCGTGTTAACTGCCGGTACGGGTGGTACAGTAACAGGTACAGGAGAAGAATTGAAAAAACGTCTTCCAAATTTAAAAATTTATGTAGTTGAACCAGCTGGCTCCCCAGTATTAGCAGGTGGCGCTCCTGGTCCTCATAAAATTCCAGGAACTGGACCAGGATTTATTCCTACAATTTTAAACCGTGAAGTGTACGATGAAATTCTCCATATTGAAGATGATGATGCTCAAACTACAGCAAGAAGACTTGCTGCAGAAGAAGGCATTCTGGTAGGTGCTTCTGGAGCAGCTTCTGCCTACTTTGCAATTGAGCTAGCTAAAAAACTTCCGAAAACGGCCAAAGTACTTTGCTTAGCTCCAGATACTGGTGAAAGATACTTATCTTCAGATTTGTTTCCTATTGATTAATTAGCATATAAAAAAGGTGAGCCCAAAGCTCACCTTTTTTTAATTCTTCATTTTAGGATCCAATGCATCTCGCAGTCCATCTCCCATTAAGTTGAATCCTAGTACTGTTAACATAATGGCTATGCCTGGGAAAATCATCATCCATGGTGCAGTCATCATATAGACCCTTGCATCTGAAAGCATTTTTCCCCATTCAGGCTGTGGCGCTTCTGCCCCGAGCCCTAAGAAACTTAAAGCTGCTGCTTCGATAATTGCTGTCGCAATCGCTAATGTTCCTTGAACAATGACTGGTGAAAAAGAATTGGGTAAAATATGTCTCCATAAAATACGACTATCTTTCATTCCAATAGCTCTTGCAGCAACGATATATTCCTCCTCTTTCACACTTAAGACTTTAGAACGGATTAATCTTCCAAAATTCGGAATATTAATGATGGCAATCGCAATTAATGCGTTTTGCAGTGACGGACCTAAGATAGAGACAATTGCAATAGCTAATAATATACTTGGGAAAGCTAACATAATATCAAAAACTCTTGAAATGATTGTATCAATCCAACGTCCGTAAAACCCTGCAATAATTCCTAAAAAACTTCCAACTACGATTGAAAGAATTACTGAAAAAAATCCAACAGCTAAAGAAATTCTAGCACCATAAACTACGCGCGAAAAAATATCTCGACCAAAGTCATCTGTCCCTAACCAATAGTCACTAGAAGGGGAGGCTAATCGTAAACTTGGATCCTGTAATTTCTGCTCATTGATACCTTCTGGCGCAATTAATGGACCAAAAATAGCTAGCAGTATGAAAAACGTAACAATCGTTGTTCCAACAAGGGCCGCTTTACTTTTTCTAAAGCTGTGCCAGGCTACTTTCCATGGTCCAATTACTTTTTCTTCTTTATGTTTTAAATCAACGGAATTAGAAGCTAACTCAGACATGTATCCCTCTCCTTTCTAGTTATATTTAATTCTTGAGTCAATCGCCGAATAGAGCACATCTACGAGAAGGTTAATCATAACGAACATAAAGGCAACAATTAAAATTCCAGATTGAATAACTGTATAGTCTCTGTAACCGATAGCCTCATATATATAACGACCGATTCCTGGCCAACTAAAAATGGTTTCTGTTAATATTGCTCCACCTAAAAGAAGACCTGTCTGTAACCCAATAATTGTGATAATCGGAATTAATGCATTTTTTAATGCATGCTTATAAATAACCTTGCCCATTCTTTGACCTTTCGCACGGGCAGTTCGAATGTAATCAGAACGTAGTACCTCTAACATGGAAGATCGTGTCATACGAGCAATAATTGCCATTGGAATTGTAGCTAGTGCCACCCCAGGTAATATTAAATGTTTAATGGTTACCCAAAATTGATCGATACGACCGTTAATTAATGTGTCTATCAAATAGAAGTGGGTAATTGCATGGACCGGATCACGAACCTCTTCTCGACCAGATGTCGGTAGCCATTTTAATTCTAGACTAAATGTCCATTGTTCCATCAAACCTAACCAGAAGATTGGCATTGATACACCTATTAGTGCAATGACCATCGCAATATAATCAAACCATGAATTTTGGAACCAAGCTGAGATAATTCCAGCGTTCATACCAATGATAATCGCTATAATCATTGCAAAGACCGCTAATTCAATCGTTGCTGCTAAATACGGCCAAACTTCAGTGGTAATTGGTTGTCTCGTTCGTAAAGATTCACCTAAATCCCCTGTTAGAAGGCCTTTTAAGTAATCAAAATATTGAATATACCACGGATTGTCTAGACCTAGTTTTTCTCTTAAAGCTTTTATAGCTTCCTCATTAGCTTGTTGTCCTAATATTACTTGGGCTGGATCACCAGGTATCGCACGGATAATTAAAAAAACGATAAAGGTCATCCCTAGCAGCACAGGAATTAGATGAAGAATTCGTTTACCTATGTAGCGAAGCATAACTTCACCTCTTTCTCCATTTTTTAAACCAGGCCCTCAAAGCAATGTCACATTGCTTGTGGACCTGGTATTTGTTTTATTCCATCGAAACGTTTATTAAGCTTTCAGAACCAGTTGGGTGTGGTAAGTAACCTGTAACAGATTTTTTCCCTGCAAGTAGTGGGATAGAGTGTGCTAAAGGAACCCAAGGTGCATCATCATGAATAATTTCTTGAGCTTGTTTGTATAACTCAACACGTTTTTCTTCATCTATTTCTGATTGTGCTGCAATTAACAACTCATGAACTTGATCATTTGAATAGTAAGCATAGTTGTTACTACCAATGTTATCTTTGTCTAATAATGTGTAGATAAAGTTATCTGCATCACCATTATCACCTGTCCATCCTAATAGGAATGCATCTGCTTCACCGTTTTTCGCTTTTTCTAAATAAGTTGCCCATTCGTAAGTGACAATTTTAGAAGGAATTCCAACGTCACTTAAGTTTTTCTGAATTGCTTCCGCTACCTTTTGTCCATCTGGCATATATGGACGTGGTACTGGCATTGCCCAAAGTTCAATTTCAGTGCCATCATAGCCTGCTTCAGCTAATAATGCCTTCGCCTTTTCTGGATCATATTCATATCCTGTGATTCCATCATTATAACCACCGATTGATGATGGCATAGGGTTAACTGCTACTTCTGCACGTCCTTGGAAGAAAGCATCAATAATTGATTGTTTATCAATAGCATAGTTCACTGCTTGTCTTACTAACTTATTGTCAAATGGAGCTCGTGTATTTGTTAAACCTAAATAACCAACATTCATAGATGGACGTTCGATTAATTGTAAATCTGAATTCGATTCAACTGTAGTCGCATCAGATGGGTTAATGCCATCTGCTAAGTCGATTTCACCTGTCATTAAGGCATTTAATCGAGCTGAGTTATCAGGAATAGCTCGGAAAATAATTGTATCTAACTTAGGTAAGCCCTCTTGCCAGTAGTTTTCATTCTTCTTAACTGTGATAGAATCGTTTCGTTTCCATTCACCAAATACAAATGGACCTGTTCCTACTGGGTTATCACCAAATGCTTCACCTGCTGATTCAAATGCTGTTGGTGACGCAATGCCAAATGGACTCATTGCTATATTTTTTAAGAATGGTGCTTGTGGACGAGATAGTGTAAATACTACAGTGAGATCATCTACCGCTTCTACTTTTGCGATAATGTCTTCCCCTTCTGCTTTAAACATTGAATGGAAGTAGTAGAATTGTTCTTCTGCTCCACCTTTCCAGCGCTCAACATTTTTCACTACCGCATCAGCATTAAAATCAGTACCATCGTGGAATTTAACACCCTCTTGTAAATGGAACGTGTAAGTTAAGCCATCTTCACTAACTTCCCATGTTTTAGCTAAACCAGGATTAATCGTTGTGTCTTGCTCTCCAAAGTTTAATAAGGTTTCAAAGATATTTTCCGTCACTTTAAAAGATTCTCCATCGGTTACAATGGCAGGATCCAGTGAAACGGAATCTCCACCACGCCCGAATACTAAAGTTTGAGGAACTGACTCTTTTGTATCATCTGTTGTTGCACCTTCATTTGTTTCTTCGTTTGTTTCTGTTGGCTCTTCAGTTCCTTCATCGCTACTACAAGCAGCTAACATTACTGAAAGAGCAAGCAACAAAAATAGCCCCAGGGACCACAGCTTGCTTTTCTTCATAAATACCCTCCTATGTTTGTTAGTATATATGTCATTGCTACGCATCAATTAGAGAGACCTTGTTTATGAATTTTTGTTATATACATATTCAACGTCTCACAACATACTAATCAATTTAATTAGTACTATATAAATGACACGCAACAGAGTGACCTGGTTTAACTTCTATTAATTCTGGTGTTACCATTTTGCAAGTGACCGTTGAATAAGGGCATCTCGATTGAAACTTACAACCACTTTCTGAAACAGCACTTGAGATATCTCCTGTAATAATTATTTTTTCCCTTTCATAGGTAGGATCTGGAATAGGCACAGCAGAGAGAAGTGCCTTTGTATATGGATGTAAGGGTTCGGCATATAAAGATTCACTATCTGCCAGCTCTACAACACTTCCTAAATACATGACTGCCACACGATTGCTAATATGGCGTACAACGCCTAAATCATGGGCAATAAAAATATAAGTAAGCTTTAAATCTTCTTGTAATCTTTGCATTAAATTAAGCACCTGTGCTTGAATGGAAACATCTAATGCAGATACAGGTTCATCTGCAATAATTAGCTTTGGATTTGTCATGAGTGCTCTTGCAATTCCTATCCGTTGCCTTTGCCCTCCACTAAATTGATGAGGAAAACGTTTTGCATGGTAGTTATTCAAACCAACTATCTCTAAATATTCTTCTACCTTTTCTTTGCGTTCCTTCGCATTGCCAACCCCATGAACAATAAGAGGCTCCTCTAAAATTTTCTTAACTGTATGTCGTGGATTTAATGACGCATATGGATCCTGGAAAACCATCTGGATATCGCGTCTTTTTTTTCGCATCATTTTTTTGGAAAGCGTCGATAGCTCTTCTCCATCGAATTGAATAGAACCGGATGTTGGTTCTAATAAACGCATAATCATTCGACCAGTTGTTGATTTACCACAACCGGATTCACCAACTATCCCAAGAGTTTCACCTTCTAATACTTCAAATGAAACACCATCTACTGCCTTCACATAAGTCATTTTCTTTAATGATCCTGTTCGTTTAGGAAAGTGTTTCTTTAAGTTATCGACCTTCAGCAATACGTTCTGCAACTTTCATCCCCTCCGTTTCTTGTAAGAAGCACCTTGATTTATGAACAATAGTTTCACTTACTTCATATAATGGAGGATTTTCAGTGATACATCGCTCTGATGCATATTCACAACGTGGTGCAAACCGACAACCCATTTGAATTGAACCGGGTTTAGGAACATTTCCTTTTATAGAATATAAAGAGTCTTTTTTATACCTCATATCCGGTACTGATTGTAGTAGACCCTTTGTATAGGGATGTTGGGGAGATTTAAAGATTTCACCAACTGGAGCTTCTTCGACAATTTGGCCTGCATACATGACAACTACTCGCTCGCAAACCTCTGCAACCACACCTAAATCGTGGGTAACTAGTAATACAGCAGTTTGGAATTGCTTATTGAGCTCTTTCATGAGTTTTAAAATTTGAGCTTGTATAGTTACATCAAGTGCAGTAGTTGGCTCATCCGCAATCAATAATTTTGGATTACATAATAAGGCCATCGCTATCATTACTCGTTGCCTCATTCCTCCTGATAATTGATGAGGATAATCTTTCATAAGCTCTTCTGGCCTTGGTAATCCAACAAGCTTCATCATTTCAATCGCTTTAGTGGCTGCTTCTTTCTTTTTCATCTTTTTGTTGTGTAATAAAATAGCTTCTATTAGTTGATTACCGATTGTGTACAAAGGATTTAATGATGTCATTGGCTCTTGAAAAATCATCGCCATTTCTTTTCCACGAATTTTCCTCATTTGTTTTTCAGTTTGCTTCGTCAAATCTTTTTCGCCTAATAGAATTTGACCTGAAGTAATTTTTCCTGGTGGAGAAGGCACTAACCCCATAATTGATAGAGATGTTACACTTTTTCCGCATCCTGATTCTCCAACAACGCCTAATATTTCTCCCTCATAAATATGAAAATCAATATGATCTACTGCAGGGACTCTCCCATCTTCTGTGAAAAAAGTAGTTTCTAAATCTTTTACTTGTAGTAGTACATTCCTTTTCATCATGTCCCCCTATAGAAAAGTGATACTAGTATCACTTTTTATTTCTATTACTCTTTTCTAATTGATAGATTTTAAATCTAGTAATTCTATTTCATATGCTATAAAATTCGAAAATATCACAGAATTCACCTTGAAATTTCTCGACAGAAATCAACAAACCCCTCACTTTATCACGTTAATATACTAAATTTCTTAACAGCTTAAACTTCGTTAAATTGAGTAACTACGCCATTTAGATACCTATTTCTTAGTAAAATAAAAATGCCCAACAAGTCGAATTTTGACTTGTTGGGCATTTTTATTTATTTAATTTGCTTAATATTATATTAATAGAAGGCATGGTGTTTTGTAGTTATAACAATTATTATTATTTTCTAATCCAACTTTTGAATCTGGAATAAATCATAATAGACACCTTTTTTCTCCATAAGAGAATCATGATTGCCTTCCTCCACTAACTCACCATGATCAATAACAAAGATTTTATCCGCATGTGTTATTGTCGATAGTCGATGTGCAATAATGATCGTCGTGCGATCATTCGCTAACCTATTTAATGAATCCTGAATTAATGCTTCACTCTCTAAATCTAGAGCAGATGTTGCTTCATCTAATACTAAAATTGGAGGATTTTTAAGGAAAACGCGGGCAATTGCAACACGTTGTTTTTGGCCACCTGAAAGTTTCACACCGCGCTCGCCAACCTTTGTGTCATAGCCTTCTGGTAAAGTCATGATAAAGTCATGGGCATTGGCAGCTTTTGCAGCGGCAATCACTTCATCATTTGTTGCATCTGGTTTTCCCATTAAAATATTTTGTTTTACTGAGTCACTAAATAAAATGTTATCTTGAAGTACAATACCAATTTGCTCTCTTAATGAATGAATAATCGCATCATTTACATCGATTCCATCAATTTTAATTGCACCACTACTTACGTTATAGAACCTAGGAATTAAACTAACAATAGTAGACTTTCCTCCGCCACTCATTCCAACAAAAGCTGCTGTTTCACCAGGGTTGATATTAAAATTAATGTCTTTTAATATCATTTGTCCACCCTGTTCATATTGAAAGTTCACATGTTCAAAGGAAACTTCCCCTCTAACTGGTGGTAGTTCTAGAGCGTTTTTCTTGTCTTGAACATCATATTCTTCATCCATTAATTCAAACATGCGATCCATCGACGCGATAGATTGCGTTAGTGTTGTAGATGAATTTACTAGACGACGTAGCGGACTATATAATCTTTCAATATAAGCGTAAAATGCAGCCATGACTCCGACCGATAAATCACCCTGTAACACTCGGTACCCCGCGTAGCCAATCACGAGTAATGGAGCAATGTCCGTAATCGTATTCACTACTGCAAAAGATTTGGCATTCCACTTCGTATGATCTAGAGCGCGATCGAGGAACTCTCCATTTTCTTTATCAAAAATCCTTTGCTCATGCTTTTCTAAAGTAAAACTTTTTATAATACTCATACCACTTACACGTTCATGAAGATAACTTTGAACATGTGCTAGAGCCTGTGAACGTTTTCTTGTTAAATCGCGAAGTTTCCCAAAGAAAAATTTCACACTAATACCAAAGAAAGGCAATGCGATAATGGCTACTAAAGTGAGTTTCACATCCATAGCGAGCATTATTCCAATCGCTATTAAGATAGTGGCAACATCTAGCCATAAGTTCATCAAGCCAATCATGATAAAGTTTTTCGTCTGCTCTACATCATTAATAACCCGAGAAATTACTTCTCCTGCCCTTGTATTCGCATAATACTTTAAGCTTAGCTTTTGTAGGTGACCAAATAATTCCTGACGGATATCAAATAATACTTTGTTTCCTACATGTTGTGCAAAATATTGACGGTAATATTCAATTGGTGGACGAATGATAAAGAACAAAATGACCGTTCCACCTAGCCAATAGAGGAGTTTCGACATTTTTTCACTGTCGGTTAAATCCGTGGCCCCAATAATATCATCAATTACAATTTTTATTAATATTGGGATAAACAATGGAATGGCAAATTTAATAATACCAATCACAATCGTTACAAGAATCTCCCAACGATATGGCTTCACAAAGCGCATATAACGTTTTATACTATCCAAATCTTTTCACTTCCTTTACAAACAACACAAATGAATGAGAAAAGTGCCAAAATGAGACACCTGATTAAACTATACTCTAGATTGATTGGAAATACACATATGGCGTTTTTGTCCAAATTGGTAGACGTTTACTTTCAATTGAGAAAATCACGGAGTCTCTGGTGAGCTCCCATTACTCTATCTAAAGGAAAAGGTGGAGAAAACATATGTTTTACTCCACCAAAGATTAATACCATCTATTCCTTTGATTGCATATCTTTATTAAATAAGTAGCGACTAGTCCAAACTTCGATAAAGTCTGGTGCAAAGGGGCCTCTTTTTTGTTTGATCCAGCTTATAAGCTTATTAACATTACGTTTTAAAATTTTATCTATTACTTCTGGATAACCCATTTCTTTTTTATGTTGCTCATATTCATCTTCATCTAATAATGTATAGGACATATCAGGAAATACCTTTATGTCTAAATCATAATCGATATACTTTATCGCATTATTATCAAAGACATAAGGAGAACTCATATTACAGTAGTAATACACCCCATCATCACGTAGCATGCAAATAATATTGAACCAATGCTCTGCATGAAAGTAGCAAATAGAAGGCTCTCTAGTCAACCATGTTCGACCATCTGATTCCGTCACAAGAGTTCGTTCATTCGCCCCAATAAAAATGTTCTTTGTTCCTTTTAAGACCATCGTTTCTTGCCAGACACGGTGGATGCGACCATTATGTTTATAACTATGTATTTGTATCGTTTCTCCTTCTATAGGTATTGTCATGTAAAGCCCACCTTTTCGTCTCTATGTATCAATATCGCTTGGTGATATTTTAGTCCAATTTGAATATTTCAATCATCTAGCAACTATTAGGTCTATTATAGCAATGCTTAACAAAAACTTGTAGCTTGAAGAACATATTTTTCATATTACTTGGTAAAAATTAAAATATTACCATTTAATTTTATGTAAATTATAAATTTAAAAACTAAAAAATTAAGGTATAGACAAAATGTCTATACCTAAAAGTGAATTCACTTTATTTACACTCGAGTTAGGGTGACTTAATTAGAATTCGTTGTTTTCGTTGTTTTCGTTGTTGTTACGGTTTTGTTGGTTTTGCTTTTGATTTTGTTGACGAGCTTGTTGGAAATCTTGATCTAAAGCAAACTCTTCGTTGTTGTTGAACTCATTGTTGTTATTGTTGTTGTTATTGTTGCGGTTATTGCGGTTGTTGTTATTGTTGTTGTTAGCCATTTGTTCTCACCTCCGTAAAAAATATTGTTGACGGAAGAATACGAGTTTATTCGACAAAATAAAAATAAGTTAATTCAGAACATTCAAAATTTTTAACATTGGCACTGGCATGGGTAAAGCTTTTATTTCTTCCATTGCAAAGAAATTTGTGTTATCTGGTAAACCTATCATTTGTTCAACTCTTACTAGCATACAGTCCATTTCCCAAGTTAAATGTGAAAAAATATGTTTAAATTTTAATAAGTCATTATCCATGTAATTTATAATTTGTACATTATAATTTTGTTGGAATGTATTTTCACTAACCGAGTTTTCATTTACTTCAATCATCGGGAATTGCCACATGTCAGCTAATAAGCCTTCACTCGGGCGCTTCTCTAATAAGTACCGCCCTTCAGGGTCCATTGCAATGAATACTTTAAATTGTACTTTTTTTGTCTTAACTTTTTTAGATTTGACCGGTAATTGATCAGTATCTCCCTCATGAAAGGAAGTACAGTAATCTCGTACAGGACATAGCAAACATTTTGGGGATGTAGGTGTACAAATCATTGCTCCAAGATCCATTAAGGCCTGGTTGAAATCCCCAGGATGTTGTTGATCAATCAGCATTTCTACCGCTTCTTCAAACACTTTTCTTGTTTTCGGTAGTGCAATATCTTCGTGAATATGTAAAACACGACTCAAGACACGCATAACATTACCATCTACTGCGTGTTCTGGCTTTTGGTAGGCAATACTTAAGATTGCGCCGGCTGTATAAGGTCCCACACCTTTTAACTTTGAGATGTCATGACGATTATCAGGTACTATTGCATTATATTTTTCCACAACTTCCCTCACGCCTGCTTGTAAATTGCGTGCACGTGAATAATAACCAAGACCTTCCCACATTTTTAGCAATTCCTCTTGTGGTGCGTAAGCAAGATCTTGTATTGTAGGGTATTTATCTAAGAATCGATTATAATACGGGATTACCGTATCGACTCTTGTTTGTTGAAGCATCACTTCTGAAACCCATATTTTATATGGATCCGATGTACGTCTCCAGGGTAAATCACGTTTCTCGTTATTAAACCATTCGACTAAATTGTGTCGAAATTCATCTGTATATTGGTAATTCATCATTGCCTCCGATAATTATCGATTTTAAATTATGAAAATTCGGGTATATTATAAATATAAGATTAAGTATTTTACGTTTTCGATAAAACAAACCGTCAAGTATATGGCCAAAATCCTCCATATACGAGGAGTTGATACTTTTGGATTCAGGCACACATTTAGTTATGGGCGTTGCTTTAGGCGGATTAGCTTTAGCGGACCCAGTTGTAGCTGATAATACTATTGGATACGTTGCCGTAATAGCAGGAACTATTATTGGATCTCAGGCACCAGATGTGGATACGATATTAAAATTAAGAAATAATGCTGTGTATATTCGTCATCATCGGGGAATTACCCATTCAATACCAGCAGTTATTTTATGGCCCATTGTGATTACTGCCTTTTTAAGTTTAGTATTTCAAAATGTGAATATCCTTCACTTATGGCTTTGGACTTTCCTTGCCGTCTTTTTACATGTTTTCGTTGATATTTTTAATGCCTATGGGACCCAGGCGCTCAGACCATTTTCAAAGAAATGGGTTGCCCTTGGTGTCATAAACACCTTTGACCCGATCATTTTTAGTCTTCATTGTATTGGTATATTACTTTGGGCGTTTAGCTTTAACCCCGTTAAAGTTTTTACCATCATGTATTTAATTATTATTGTCTATTATATTGTACGTTTTATTTTACAAATAGCTGTAAAAAGAGCCGTTCATCATACAATCCAAGATGAAGATTTTGTCATTGTTGCACCAACAATGCGCTTTTTCAATTGGCGTGTAGCAGCTAAATCTAAAACCCATTATTATGTAGGCCGTGCTTATGGAAGAACGATTAATATTTATGACAAGTTTGAAATTAAACCACTTCCTAAAACACCTATTGTGGATAAAGCACTGTCAGATTCAAACTTAAGTGCATTTATATCCTTCTCTCCTTTATATCGATGGGAGATTTCTGAGTTAGAGAACAATTTAACAGAAGTTCGATTAATTGATTTACGCTATCGTAGTAATGACCATTATCCATTTGTAGCCGTAGCACATCTTGATGAAGAACTAAATGTGGTCAATTCTTACACTGGATGGATTTTTAGTGAAGATAAATTACAACAAAAGCTACAAATAGGAGCAAGTGATTAATCATCTTAATGCTAATGCTCTCTTGTAATAGACTAAAACTGCTCTATAAATTTATAAGGAGTTGTCCATACTTTTATGGACAACTCCTTTCCTATTATATAGTCACTTTACTTACTGTTGGATTTCATCACTTCCATCTAACAGGTGTGCATATTTTGGATTTCTTCCAGCAAACTCGTGAATTTTATCACCGTAGCTTGTAATCCATTGTTTAATTATCTTTTCAGTGTATTCTGCTCCACGATAGTCGTACCCTGCTTTGGCATAAGTGGATTCAAAATCAGACCATAATAACTCAATCCATGTTCGAGCTTTGTTTACAGATAAATGAGGGTTCTTCTCTGCTAACATTTGAGTTAATTGTTCAATGGAATGATTGGCATTCATCTTATTTCCCCACCTTCATTGGTAAAAGTAGTGATATTGGTAAAGCTTCCTCAAAGCGCTCTCCACCTAATCGGTAACCCCAGGCGAAGCGCCCTTTTAAATATTCTACTTTAAAGAACTCTCCTGGCGCACCATCGATTCGATACATTTCACCCTTAACAATGGTGTTTGGATCAATTAGGTAAGCTGCAGCCATAGTAGCTTTTCTTTCATATACTGCAAATTCATTAACAATACCTAGTTGCTCTGCTTTTCTTGCTTTCTCTTTAAGATTTGCAATTTCCTCTCTTAGTTCTTGCTCTGTCATTTCTGCATAGTTTTTTTCAGCCATTTTCTTCTGTCTCCTTTTCATCTAAAAAACAATCAATTATTTCTATCGGAAAGCCTTTTTGGTATAAGGCCTGTTTAGTTTTCATTCGAAGATCATTACCTGTGAGCTTGGTAGCATATTTTTTCCAAAGCTTTTCACCTTGTAGTTCAATCATTTCATACCAATCATCATCTTCTCGCTCCAAGTTAATTTGGTCAAGTATTTCGTTTGCAATCGAAAAGGAATAACCTTTTCTTAACAAAACATCCTGAATTTTTTGCTTAATTTGGATTGGTGTTTTATTTTGGTTTGCACGTACCACCTTTTGAGCAAGCTCCATTGCAATATTAAGTTGTTCTGTATGTGAAAAAGAATCAAGTACCTTATTTTGTGTTTCTTTGTCGATTCCCTTTTTTATTAAATCTTGTTTTATGGCTCTTGGCCCTTTTTTAGCGGTTTTCTTCTTCGTTTCTAACAGAGCTTTTGAATAGGTTTCGTCATTTAAGAAACCTAATTTTTCAAGTTTTCTTATTGCCTCTAATACAACTGCTTCACCAAACCCAGCAGCTAAAAGCTTCTTTTTCACTTCAAATTCACTACGCATTTGGTATGCTAAGAAATTTAAAGCTCGATTAAAAGCTTTTGCAATTTCATCCTCATATGTAATTTCGTCTATATCAAATTGTTCGAGTACTTTTCCTTTCGTCAAGCCAAACTTAATAAGTGTTGATTCATCAACTGCAAATGCATATGTATCATTCAAATAGATATTGTAACGTTCTGGATTGTTTTTTTGTCGTCCTATTTTTGATATGACTTGCATGCAAACACTCCTTCTAACCCCTAGTATACATGTTTTTTTAGATTGTTTCATTTTAGAAAATTTTCAAGTTCAGCGAATAAAATATTTTTAAAATTAGTCAATTTGATTTTTAGCATAAAGATATCGTTTTCGCACAATATAAGCAAAAAAGGAGGCTAAAATTCTTTATGCGTAAACATCCCCTTTTGGCTTTAACCTTGTATGCCATTATCTTTGTACTGGCCTTTAGCTTGGTTATGCCAAATGTTGCAGAAGCAAATTCAAAAGCATACCATTGGGGCTTTAGTAAATCCAAAGATGAACTGCCTGTAGATGTTGGTGCTGAATTTGAAACAATATTAAAAGAACACGGTGCATTTTATAGTGGAAATCAACATAAAAAGATCATTTACCTAACTTTTGATAGTGGTTTTGAAAATGGTCATACAGAAAGTATCTTAGACACTCTAAAAGAAGAAAACGTTCCAGCAACCTTCTTCCTAACTGGACATTACTTAACAAGTGCCACAGATTTAGTAAAGAGAATGATTGATGAAGGACACATCATTGGGAACCACTCTTATGGTCACCCAGATATGTCAAAATTATCGGAAGAGGAACTAATCAATGAATGGAAGAAATTCGATAAAACCCTTAAAGAATTAACTGGACTGAAACGTACATATTATGTTCGTCCACCAAAAGGGATTTTTAGTAAAAGAGATTTAACAGTAGGTAATAAACTTGGTTATACTCATATATTCTGGGATACAGCTTTTGTGGATTGGCATGAGGATTCTTCAGTGGGCTGGGATTATGCTTATAATGAATTGATGACTCAACTTCATCCAGGTGCATTAATTCTTCTGCATACTGTAGCCAAACATAATGCCGACGCTCTACCAAAATTTATTAAAGCTGCTAAAGAAAAAGGCTATTCATTTGGTACACTAGATGATTTAGTAATGGGAGATATTTTAGAATATTAAAAAGGGATTCTTGAGAATCCCTTTTTTATTACTTTATTACTTAAACATTTTTTTCAAGTTAGCCATTTCAATTGCAGATACTGCAGAATCATACCCTTTATTCCCCGCTTTTGTTCCTGCTCTTTCAATCGCTTGTTCGATGTTTTCGGTTGTAACAATCCCAAAAATCACCGGAACATTTGAATTTAAGGATACACTCGCAATACCTTTCGCTGCTTCATTATTAACATAATCATAATGAGAAGTTGCTCCGCGAATCACTGTTCCTAACCCAATAACAGCATCGTAGTTACCTGTTTCAACCATTTGTTTTGCTAAAAATGGTACTTCAAATGCACCTGGCACCCAGGCAAGATCAATATTCTCTTCAGCAACCCCATGTCTTTTTAAACCATCTAGCGCACCATTTACTAATTGAGATGTGATAAACTCATTAAAACGCCCTACTACTACACCTATCTTTAGATCTGTTCCGATTAAATTTGCTTCAAATACTTTTCCCATTTTATTGTCCCCTTATTATTAAAATTTTTA
Source organism: Ureibacillus sp. (assembly GCA_035555915.1). Taxonomy (GTDB): domain Bacteria; phylum Bacillota; class Bacilli; order Bacillales_A; family Planococcaceae; genus Ureibacillus. The sequence goes on from DATMGC010000013.1 coordinate 26,140, forward strand.
ATTTTTACTTACTAGTAATTTTTGATTTTCACAATATTGAACCAAATCTTCGATGGAAATAATTTTGAGACCATGTTGAGTAGCAAAATCTAATAACCCATCTAATCTCAACATCTCTCCGTCATCCCCCATAATCTCGCAAATAACCCCTGCTGGAAAACTTCCACACGCTTTAGCTAGATCAATTGCTGCTTCTGTATGACCTCTTCTTTCAAGAACCCCATTTGGTTTTGCAACTAAGGGGAAGACATGTCCCGGTCTTCTAAAATGACTCGGTGTTGATTTTTCATTAATCATTTGAAGAATCGTGAAAGATCGTTCAAAAGCGCTAATTCCCGTATTCGTTTCCATATGATCAATACTTACTGTAAATGCAGTTTGATGGTTATCTGTATTGTTTTCTACCATTGGCGATAAGTCTAATTGTTTTGCTAGCTCCTCTGTAATAGGAGTACAAATTAGTCCGCGTCCAAATTTGGCCATGAAGTTAATATTTTCTGGAGTTGCAAATTCTGCTAATATGACTAAATCGCCTTCATTTTCACGATTTTCATCATCCACCACAATGACTTGTTTTCCTAATTTTAAATCCTTTAAAGCTTCTTCAATTGTATTTAACACGTATTAACACCGCCTTATTTTAAAATCCGCTACGACTAAGTAAATCTAAAGTTATATTTGAATTAGTTTGTTCTGTCTTTTTTAAATGGTGTAAAACATACTTTCCAAGCATGTCAGTTTCGATATTGACTGTATCCCCTACACTTTTTCTTCCTAAAATAGTTTCTGCGTATGTGTGAGGAATAAGTGATACTGTCACACTACAATCAGACACTTGAAATAGTGTTAAACTAGTTCCATCAATCGTGATAGAACCTTTTGGAATGCAGTTTTCTAATAAGTCCTTGGATAATTCTATTTCAATATAAACAGCATTTGATACTGGTCTTTTGGATTTGATAATTCCTACTCCATCTACATGACCAGAGACGATGTGCCCTCCAAATCTGCCATTTGCACTCATTGCACGCTCTAAGTTAACATAATCACCCAATTTCAACTTATGAATATTCGTTGCCTTTACTGTTTCTGGCATGACATCTACCGTCATTTCTTCATTATTCAAATGGGTAATTGTTAGACAAACACCATTTACGGCAATGCTATCTCCTAATTGTGCATCTGAAATAACTTTTGAAGTTGCAATCGTTAATTGCATACTATTTACATCTCTTTGAATAGCTTTTACTTTTCCTTGTTCTTCAATAATGCCTGTAAACATCTACTCACCTCTTTCATTTCATGAAAAAATAAAAACCCCTTAGTATCCTAAGGAGTTTGGGAGTATAAATGGCATACTTTAATAAACCTTTTGAACATGTATATTTCAAAAAGTGCCATTATTCATCCTTCTCCCATCCAGACTATACTGTCGGCTTTGGATTCGCACCAAATCCTGCTCATAATGAGCTCACGGGCTTAGAAGTTTTACTTCATCACCGTCGATTGGGAATTTCACCCGACCCCGAAGGACTGCTTGTTCAGCAATATTTACTTTGATTAAATAAAAAATCCCGTCATTTTGGGTGACGGGATTGAATACACAAGAAAAATTGTATACTAAATAAGACCATTAAAAATGCTTTTTAATGATTATTAATTAGAAAACTTGGTTTTTAAAGAAATAGAAAAAACTATATCTGCAAACCATAGTTGCTCTCATGCTCCTTCTCCCATCCAGACTATACTGTCGGCTTTGGACTCGCACCAAATCCTGCTCATAATGAGCTCACGGGCTTAGAAGTTTTACTTCATCACCGTCGATTGGGAATTTCACCCGACCCCGAAGGAATAATTTATTTAATTGCTTTCAAAGATATCATGATTTCGTAAGAATATCCACTAATATTTTCAGACAATTTATTTTTCAGTAAAAAGGAATCACTACATAAGTAGGAAATATTTATTCATTTGCTTTAAGTTCTGGCTTCGTTATAATGTTTAGATGAACTAATTAAAGGACGTGAACGCTTTTGAGCGAAAAAGTAATGATGGAAATTGGACAAAAATTTCCTTTAACAATAAAACGACTAGGCATAAATGGTGAAGGAGTTGGCTTTTATAAACGTAATGTTGTGTTTGTAAAGGGTGCACTACCAGGTGAAGAAGTTACTGTTAAAGTGTCGAAAGTACAACGTAATTTTGCGGAAGCAGATATTCTAAATGTACGAAAGGCTTCAAAAGATCGCCAAGAACCAAGTTGCCCTGTTTATAATGAATGTGGTGGTTGTCAGCTACAACATTTAACATATGACGGCCAATTAAGAGAAAAACGCGATATGGTTGTACAATCACTAGAGAAATACGTTAAGTCCATTGCCGATACGACAGATATCCGACCAACTATTGGTATGGACAACCCTTGGCACTACCGAAATAAAAGCTCCTTCCAAGTTCGAAAAGAAGGTAAACGAGTATACGCTGGACTATATGCTGAAGGTACAAATAAATTATTAAATATTAATGACTGTGCGGTTCAACATCCCTTAACTTCAAAAATAACGGTTGCCACTCGTAAAATTTTACAAAAGCTAAATATCTCTATTTTTGATGGTAAAACGTTGGATGGATTAGTAAGAACAATTGTCGTTCGAACTGCAATTCAAAGTGGAGAAACACAAGTATGTTTAGTAACGACTAGAAAAGATATTCCTCATAAAGAAGAACTGATTGAAAGAATGTTAAAAATCGATCCAAGTATCGTTTCTATTACCCAAAATATTAACCGTGAAAAAACTTCTCTTATTTTTGGAGATGAAACTATCATGCTGTATGGAAAAGAAACGATTCATGAAAAATTAGGCGAACTAGCTTTTGATTTGTCTTCACGCACTTTCTTCCAATTGAATCCAGAGCAAACTGTTCATTTATATGATGAAATTAAAAAGGCAGCTGAACTTACAGGAAAAGAAAAAGTAGTAGACGCATATTGTGGTGTCGGCACAATTGGTTTATGGTTAGCCCCAAAAGCTAAAGAAGTACGAGGCATGGATGTTGTCCCAGAAAGTATTGAAGATGCGAAGAAAAACGCTCGTAATCATAAGCTTAAGCATGCTCGTTACTATACAGGTACTGCTGAAGAATGGTTAGCAAAATGGAAACGTGAAGGATTTATTCCAGACGTGGTAACGGTAGATCCTCCGCGCACAGGCTTAGCACCAAGCTTTATTAAAACTGTTATGAAAATTAAACCAAAACGTTTTGTATACACTTCTTGTAACCCCTCTACATTTGCTAAAGACTTACAAGAATTAACGAAGCTTTATCACGTGGACTATATTCAACCTGTTGATATGTTTCCTCAAACCGCACGAGTTGAGATTGTTGCGAAGTTAACGTTGAAAAAATAATAGAAAAAGTAATGGCCAACTCACTTTTTAGATGAGTTGGCCTTTTCATTTTATGAAGCACTCTCCGCGCCCTCCATCGCCTTAGTAAAATAGCGGAATAAATACGATTTGCATTGCAATATGTGTAAACATATGAGCAAAAATAGCATATTCTAATCCCTTTTTCCAATATAGATAGCCGAAGAATATACCGCCGATTCCATTAAGCAGGAAGCATCTCAGGATTAAAATGTTTGTTAGTTCCCCAGATAATAGCTTTGTAGCTGGTAGATGGCCTGCTGCAAATAATAAAGAAGCAATAATGATTGCCACCCAATAATAGAAGCTTGGCAAACTTTGTACAGTCTGTCTAAAGAGTTTCAACATCAACCATACAAATAAGCTCATTACGAGTAATCGCAACATGATTTCTTCGAATACTCCTCCATAAAATACACCTGCAAGTAAACCAATTAGTGAGAAGTTTTGTTCCATTTCTCCAAGCAATCCAATTTTATTTTGAAAATAAAATCGATCACTTGCTGTAATAACAAAAGCAGTTATTCCCCCAAAGATTAATGCCTTTATCACACTCTTGGAATCAATTGTTACTTTTTCTTTTTTAAATAATGCATCGAGTAGATTTAACTTAAACCCTGTTTTTCTTGCTAGCTTAATTCCTATATAAGCTAAAACAAATGAAATAATCATTATTTGGAGAGCACTGATCACGGATAATACCGAGAGAGGTATTGGCATTGACCTTACCAACAGTTCGTATTGCTCCGGCTTGGTTTCTTGCAATGAGTCTAATTGATACGGTACTACAAAGAACCCGCCGATGAAGCACACAAATGCCAACAATATAGAAATCTTTAAATCTATTCTTTTCATTCACTACACCCCTTTTTCATTAGGCTAAAACTGAAATGAGTATAATTAAAACAATAGGTAAAAAGACGATGAGATAGCCTATTGGATTTGCAAAGTTAATTGTCCAGCCCACACCAAACCGCTTTTCAACAAAGATAGATGGATCATTTTTATTAAAATAGAATATTCCACCCTTCCAATATTTATCTTCATCTAAATCCATAATTTGTGCTTCAACTGATTGCGCTATTTCTTTATCTGATCGCCCTACTTTAATTGCAAATATCAAAGTACCTACCAAAACTAAAATGAGGAAACTAAAAGGAATTAGAATTTTTACCGTTCCTTCGCCAATCTCAGGATGAATCGTTGTTAATTGGAAGTAGCTCATTAACATCGTCGCGCCCAATAAAACTATATAAAGAAACCAACTAGAAGATTTTCTTAATGTTAGTTGTCTATTTCGAGAGGATTCGAGAGCAGTCGCGCTAAGTTTAATCCCCGAATTTTTCGTTGCTATATGAATGCCTAAAAACATCAATTGCATAATTAATAAAAACAGTGATAGCTGTACTGCTGAAAATGGTGTTTTCACTGTAAATGCATCCGCTTCTCCACTTGGCCCCCAGTGAGTTGGAATTTGGTCCGGCAACAAATCATAATTCAAAACTGTATAGATCAACAAACCTATTGTTGAAAGAATAGGTAACAGATACACATACCAAGGTAACATTTCATCCTGCTTGCGAACGGATAAATCCGTGACTTTCATCGGTTTTAAATGTTCGACCCATTGATTTTGTTGCTTTAGCTGTTTTGTTTTGCCGTGATAATATAAATAGAAAGATAAACTTATAAAAATAAGCGCAAACTCTATAATTGCACCTGCTAGCGCTACCTCATTATCTTGTCGTGCATTACTAAAAGTCCATCCAATATAAGATGTTAAAATGACAATAGATAAAAGTCCCACAATCATGGAATAATGTTTTTTAAACTTCTTGATTGAGTCATCTTCAATATGTTGCTCTGGTATCATTACACCGAATACTATTGCTCGATTTACTAAGAAGGGTATTACCGTCTGAATCCCAGCAATGAATAATGTAATAATGAAAAAGATTAAAAACGACATGCATTCTCCCCCTTTATCTTTCTTTCAGTTCTTCTAATATGGAGCTAACCATATCTCGTATGTCTTTTTTATTCATACCAGACACTAAAGCTTCAGCTATTACAGGCTTTAGCTCCGTAAAAATTTGTTGCATTTTTTCTTCGCTCATTTGCTCTGTTGGTGAAATAATGGCACCTGATTTTGGAACAATTTTGATAATCCCTTTTTTCTCCAACTCATGATAGCTTTTATTGACTGTGTGCATATTCACTCCAAGATCTGCGGCAAAAGCTCTAACTGAAGGCAACGAATCTCCTCTAGCGATTTCTCCTCGTGCAATACCTTCAATAATTTGATTTGTTATTTGTGTGTAGATTGGTATATCCGATTCGCCTTCAATTCGAATGATCATTTTATCACCTTCCAATCTGTTCTATAATCATTATAACAAAACTGTTCTATAATTAGTAGAACAAAAGTCTAAAATACTTTATTTTTATTGAAATTATTTTTCGTATGCTAGTAATTCCAACACTTCTGTAACGAAGAGCAATAATTAAATCACGCGTATTTTTTCGCTCATTTAAATTTATTCATCGCTATGAGATTTGTTGGTATTCTTTACATTTATGACAATTACATGATTCATCATAAATTTTGTCGAAAAATGATTGCTACGCAAAAAATATTTCTGTATAATCTGTTTTATTGTTCATCTTTAGTTTCGCTAAAGATGGTGCCTTAGGCGGTTTTACTAGGTCTGAACGAGCTTTTTCTGTTAGAATTCAGATTAGAACTTGCCAATGGCAAAAAAATCTTTAACACAATGCCTTACCGTGTAACAAAACTCGGTGGAAAGGCTTAAATTTAGGGGGTTATAAAGAATTGGGTAAAGCATTGATTATTGGTGCTGGCGGTGTTGCTAGCGTTGTCGTACACAAATGTGTACAGAACTCAGATGTGTTTGAAGAGATTATGATCGCAAGTCGAACAAAGTCTAAATGTGATGCTTTAAAAGAAAAGTTAGACGGCGGAAAGACAGTTATCCACACTGCGCAAGTTGATGCGGATAATACTGACGAGCTAATCGAATTAATCAATGGATTTAAACCAGATGTGGTAATTAACGTAGCTTTACCATATCAAGACTTAACTATTATGGATGCATGTTTAGCTACAGGTGTGCATTATGTTGATACTGCAAACTATGAGCCACCTGAAACAGCTAAGTTTGAATATAAATGGCAATGGGCATACAAAGAAAAGTTCGAAAAAGCTGGTCTTACAGCTTTATTAGGTAGTGGATTTGACCCAGGTGTAACAGGCGTATTTTCTGCATATGCATTAAAACATTACTTCGATGAAATTCATTACATCGATATTTTAGATGCAAATGCGGGTGACCACGGTTATCCTTTCGCTACAAACTTCAACCCAGAAATCAACATTCGTGAGATTACAGCAAACGGACGTTACTGGAAAGAAGGCGAATGGGTAGAAACTGCTCCACTTGAATATAAAGAGGTATACAACTTCCCAGAAATCGGTCCTAAAGATATGTACCTTCTATACCATGAAGAATTAGAATCTTTAGCGAAAAACATTACAGGAATCAAACAAATTCGTTTCTGGATGACTTTCTCACAAAAATATATCACGCATTTAAATGTATTAGAAAATGTCGGAATGACATCAATTGAACCAATTGAATACGAAGGCCAAATGATTCAACCACTACAATTCTTAAAAGCAGTATTACCAGACCCTGCTTCACTTGGACCTCGTACAAAAGGTAAAACAAATATTGGGGTCATCGCTCGTGGAATTAAAGATGGTGAAGAAAAAACTTACTATGTTTATAACGTATGTGATCATCAAGAATGCTACCGTGAAGTTGGTTCTCAAGCAATTTCATACACAACTGGTGTACCAGCTATGATTGGTGCGATGCTTGTAATGAATGGCACATGGCAAAAACCAGGTGTATATAACGTAGAAGAATTCGATCCAGATCCATTCATGGAAGCTTTAAACAAATGGGGTCTTCCATGGCAAGAGAGCTTCAATCCTGATCTGCCTGATCTTAACTTTGACGAAAAAGAGGCAAAGTAAATGAAAGCAATCGATTGGAAAGCAGCGCCGTCTCCTAGTTATGTAGTGGACGAGCGTTTGCTCTTACGTAATTTAGAACTTTTAAAATCTGTTCAAGATCGAACAGGCTGTGATATATTACTAGCACTTAAAGGGTTCTCCATGTTCTCTACATTCCCTATGGCGCGTAATTACTTAAAAGGTATTACTTCTAGTTCTTTATTTGAAGCACGACTAGGTTATGAAGAATTTGGAAAAGAAGTACATGCTTATGCACCAGCATACTCAGAGCATGAAATCGATGAGTATCTAAAATATGTAGATCATATCGTGTTTAACTCTTTTGACCAATTACACAAGTATAAAGAAAAAGTACAAAGTGTTAAGGGAAAACACGTATCAATTGGATTACGTGTAAATCCTGGCTATTCTGAAGTGGAAACACCTTTATATGATCCTTGCTATATTAATTCACGTTTAGGAATTCCAGTGGATTCTTTCCGTCCAGATGAACTAGACGGAGTGGAAGGTATTCATTTTCATGCAATGTGCGAACAAGGTTCAGATGTGCTAGAACGTATCTTAGTTCACTTCGAAGAAAAGTACGGTGAATATTTACATCAAATGAAATGGATCAACTTCGGTGGTGGTCATCATATTACTCGTGAGGACTATGATGTGGACAAACTCGTTTCATTGATTAATTATATGCAGGACAAGTACGATGTTAAGGTTATTTTAGAGCCAGGTGAAGCTATCGCTTTAAATACTGGTTATTTAGTAACAACTGTACTTGATGTGGTAAAAAATGGAATGGATATTGCTATTTTAGATACTTCTGCGACATGTCATATGCCAGATGTATTAGAAATGCCTTACCGCCCACAAATTATTGGCGCAAGTACACCAAATGATAAAGCCTATACTTATCGTCTAGGTGGTATGACTTGTCTAGCTGGGGACGTAATCGGTGATTATTCATTTGATGCACCTCTAAAAGCTGGCGATAAAATCGTCTTTACAGATATGGCTCATTATACAATGGTAAAAAACCATATGTTCAACGGTGTGAACTTACCAAGTATTTGTTTATACAATGAAGAAGAAGGTATTAAAGTCGTTCGTCAATTCGGATACGAAGATTATCGCAACCGACTTTCTTAATAAAAGAATAAAGAGGGTGACTCAAAAAAGTAGCGTTATATACGCAATTTTGAGTCACCTCTTTTTGTTTGGTGAAAATAATATATTTCTATATTTTATTAAACTTTACTACACTTCATCACCCATGAAAATTATTGGTTTTCTCTGGTTTCCATTTTCTTAACCTTTTTTCCAAAGAAAAATACAATTAGTAACATGACAAATAAAATTATTGCAATGAAAAGCAAGAAACTATAGGCTTTTATATATTGGAGATATATCCCTCCAATCGTCGGTCCAACTAAACTTCCTATGCTAAAGAAAATACTGATAAGCAAATTCCCGTTTGGTAAAAGTGCTTTTGGCGTTAACTCTGCCATGTAGGTTATTCCTAAAGAGTACATTGAGCCTAAAGCCATCCCTGCTAATAAAAATATTACTGCTATAATCTGTTGCGAATGTTCAAATAAACTCCCTACTGCGAAAAAAAGTGTACCCGCTAAAAAGGCCATAAGAATAATCTTTCGTCTTCCAATTTTATCTCCTAATATTCCGACTGGCACTTGTGTAATAATTCCACCTATCGAAAACGCAGCTAAAATAATCGAAACAAACGAAACATCAAAATCCTTTCTTAATGCATAAACAGGAAAGAGTGAGTTGATGGATGTTTCTAAAATTCCATAAACAAATGGAGGTAAAAATGCAACCCACGCATATTGAAAAGACAATTTATAACGTTGAACACTATTCCCCTCTTTACTATCTCCAAGTAAGCTTTCCGGTTTCTCATTTTGAACATAAAATACGAATAACCACGCAATTAGGCATAAAGCCGATGAAATAATGAATGGTAGGTTTTGAGATACTTTCACAAGTGGCACCATTAATGGTCCTACTGCAAATCCAAAACCAAATGAAAGACCATAAATGGACATTGTTTTCCCTAAGGTTTCGGGCGAAGAGGTGCTTGTTAACCATGTTTGTGTGGCATAATGCAAACAATGATCCCCAATTCCAATCATCAATCGCAAGATAAACCAGAACAAAACATTTTGCCAAAAAGGAAATAATAATAGAGAAATAAACACGACTGACCCACCAACGATGATAATCGGTTTATAACCATACTTACGTAACGGTCTTTCAATAAAAGGTGATATTAATAAAGTGCCTATGTATAAACCTGTGGCATTTAACCCATTTAGAGTAGATGATACCCCATCCGTTTCAAAAATTACTGAGATAAGGGGTAAAAGCATGCCTTGTGAAAAACCTGAAATAGCTACAATTATAACTAATGTCCAAAATCGCCTTTGTGCATAATTGTTTCCTATTAACATAAATTTCCTCCATCAAGTAATCATAAAAGTTATGTTAACATACCATTCAATAAATAGCTTTAAGATTTTGTGATAATTTACACGAAAACGAAATAGATATTTCTTTCCAAACTCCTTAGCATTTGAATAGCCACAAATTATAACAATCGCCAGATGCTCCGGACCGATTTACCAGTTTACGGTGTCAGAAACAACAAAAAGAGCCCTAGTGAATTTACAGCTGATCATTCACTAGGGCCTTTATATTTCGTTTAACTCCATTTGGTTTTCTAAACTCCTATTCGGCTTTTTTGATAGCCGAAAACTTGTTTAAACTCCCTCCTTCTCTTGTTAGAGTGAGTATCATCTTTCCGACCATCTCCCTTCGATTTGTTATAATCAATTTACCACAAAGAAAGAATATTGTAAATATTCAGATTTATTATTTTTAATATTTAATACGTTTCTCCTACTCCATTCACTTTCACATATTATTTGAACTCTATTTATAAATTCGCTATGATGGTCTTGACGAAAGAGGTGTAATCATGTCGAACTCTATTACAGATAAAAACAAACAAGTGAATTACCTAAAAGAACGTCTTCAAATTTTTGTTGAAGTATTAGATGCAATTGATCCAGAAACGGCTGATGTTGAAGATATTGACAAATTGATTCAAATGCTCGATGATGTTGAAGAGAAAATGGATCAATTCAATAACCGCAATGATTTTACAAAAGAGTAAAATTCCAAAAGAGATGTCCTCTATTAAATAGAGAGACATCTCTTTTTTTGAATTGAACTCTATTACTATTAATAGCATGTCTATTTAATTATTTTTATATCTTTCTATGACTCTTTTTTTCATGAAATTAAAAAGGTATAATAAGTGATGGAAATTCAAAATATTCTGGGGGGAATATAAATGTCTCAAGTAGCAACTTCTTATTTACAAACTTTGGAGAAAAGTCTATATGACTTAGTAACCGAAACTTCAACGAACTTACCAAAAGATGTTCGTCGTGCAATTAAAAAAGCGAAAGATGCTGAAAATGCTGGTACACGTGCAGCAATGAGTTTAGATACAATCGCTAATAATATTGTAATGGCAGAAGATAATGTATCTCCTATTTGCCAAGATACTGGTCTACCTACTTTTAAAGTAAAAACTCCAGTTGGCGTAAATCAATTAGAAATTAAAGCTGCTATTAAAAATGCAGTTGTACAAGCTACACAAGATGCTAAATTACGTCCAAACGCAGTAGATTCTTTAACTGGTAAAAACAGTGGAGATAACTTAGGTGATGGTCTTCCAGTTGTGAAATTTGAACAATGGGAAAAAGATTACATCGAAATTAAATTAATTCTAAAAGGTGGCGGCTGTGAAAACAAAAACGTTCAGTACAGCTTACCTTGCGAATTAGAAGGTCTTGGCCGAGCTGGTCGTGACTTAGACGGAATCCGTAAATGTATCTTACACTCTGTATGGCAATCACAAGGACAAGGATGTTCTGCTGGTTTCATCGGCGTAGGTATTGGTGGAGATCGTTCTTCTGGATACGATCTTGCTAAAGAACAGTTATTCCGTCATATTGATGATGTAAATCCAAATGAAGATTTAGCAAAATTAGAAGAATACATCGTTGAAAAAGCAAATACATTTGGTATCGGTACAATGGGCTTCGGTGGTGAAGCAACATTACTAGGATGTAAAATTGGCGTAATGCACCGTATCCCAGCGTCATTCTACGTTTCTGTTGCTTATAACTGTTGGGCTTACCGTCGTATGGCAATTGATATCGATGCAAATACTGGCGAAATTAAAAACTGGCATTACCAAGAAGGTGAAAAAATCACTTTCCGTGATGAACCAAAAACAGAACAACAATCAGAAAACAAAGTTGTTGAACTAACTGCACCAATTTCTGAAGAACAAATTCGTGAACTTAAAGTAGGTGACGTTGTTAAAATCAGCGGTCGTATGTACACTGGTCGTGACGCAATTCACCATCACTTAATGAGCCACGATGCTCCAGTAGACTTAAATGGACAAGTAATCTACCACTGTGGTCCTGTAATGGCAAAAGACGAACAAGGTAATTGGACAGTTAAAGCTGCTGGACCAACAACTTCTATTCGTGAGGAGCCATACCAAGGCGACATCATGAAAAAGTTCGGTATCCGTGCTGTTATTGGTAAAGGTGGTATGGGGCCAAAAACTCTTGCTGCATTACAAGAACATGGTGGCGTTTACTTAAATGCAATCGGTGGAGCAGCACAATACTACGCTGACTGTATTAAAAGTGTAGATGGCGTTGATTTACAAGAGTTCGGTATTCCTGAAGCAATGTGGCACTTATCTGTTGAAGACTTCACTGCTGTAGTAACTATGGACTCACATGGTAACTCTTTACATGCTGATGTTGAAAAATCATCATTAGAAAAACTTTCTAAATTCGCAGAACGCGTATTCTAATATTCAATAAATAAACCAAACCTGTAAGAGTCTTTGATTCTTACAGGTTTTTTATTTCCACAAAACCTTATTCCCTCTTTTCTACGGGCCACCTTTTTCACTTTTTACATAAAAAGAACTGTATTTGATTTACAATTACAAACTCCTATATTATAATCATTATAAATTAATAATAACTATTTAAAATTTATTAAGTAAATGAAAACTATTATCAAATATAGAATTATTACAGTTTTGATAGTGATATTCATTATCATAAGGAGGTTTTATAATGGATTCTAATCGAGAAAGCGATTATTTAATTGAGAAAATAAAAGAACATAGTGAACTTATCGCCGCATTGTTATCAGGTCTTATCATTTTATTTGCTTGGCGCATGGAATCAACAGGGTTATCTACAGCCTCTGTTATTGCCTATTTAACGGCTTTTGCAATTGGTGGATACGCAAAAGCAAAAGAAGGTATTCTAGATACCATTCAAAATAAAAACTTAAATGTTGAATTATTAATGATTCTAGCAGCGATTGGTTCAGCCATTATTGGGTATTGGACGGAAGGTGCGATTCTAATCTTCATCTTTGCATTAAGTGGTGCTCTTGAAACCTATGCAATGAATAAAAGTCATCGTGAAATCTCCGCCTTAATGAAGCTACAGCCCGAAGAAGCTATGCTCGTACGTGGAGGATTTGAACCAATTAAAGTAGCTGTTTCATCCCTAACAATTGGAGATCATTTATTAATTAAACCTGGTGAAAGAATTCCAGTTGATGGACGTATTTTTAAGGGCACTTCATCCATTGATGAATCTGCTATTAGTGGTGAATCTATGCCCGTTACAAAAGCGGTTGGTGAAGAGGTATATGCGGGTACTGTCAATTTAAATGGTACACTTACTGTTAAAATGACGAAACCAAATTCCGAATCACTCTTCCAAAAAATCATTACACTTGTACAATCAGCACAAAGTGAAAAATCTCCTTCACAACAATTTATTGAACGCTTTGAAGGAGCTTATGTAAAATTCGTTTTATTAATGGTATTTCTAATGTTATTCCTTCCACATTATTTACTCGGATGGGACTGGACAACAACCTTTTATAGAGCTATGGTTCTGCTAGTTGTAGCATCACCATGTGCTTTAGTGGCATCAATCATGCCAGCAACATTGGCAGCCATTTCAAATGGAGCAAAAAACGGTATTCTTTTTAAAGGTGGCGTACATCTAGAACATTTAAGTACATTGAAATTACTAGCTGTCGATAAAACAGGAACTCTAACTGTTGGAACACCGATTGTAACTGATGTGATTGTAAGAGAAGATTTAAACGAAAGAGATACGATTACTACTTTAGCATCAATCGAATCCCAATCAAATCACCCATTGGCTCAAGCTATTACAAAATATGCAAAAGATTTTCATATTCCTACAACACAGGGAATTGAAATTGAAGATATACCAGGCTGGGGGTTAAAAGCTAATTTTCAAGATTCTACCTATTTCGTTGGGAAAGCTGATTTTGTTGGGAAGGAAGAAGCAGACCAATTTGCAAGTCAGTCGGCAAGTAAATTAGCTGAGGAAGGTAAAACTGTTATCTTTCTGAAAGATTCTCAAGGAATCGCAGCACTAGTTGGGTTGAAAGATACAGTTCGTGATGAGGCAAAACAAGCAGTAAAACTTTTAAAAGAGCAAGGAATTCAAGTAACAATGCTCACAGGTGACAATGAAAAAACAGCGAAAACGATTGCAACTGAAGCTGGTGTCAATGAGTATATTGCAGAATGTCTACCAGAAACAAAAGTAGATCATATTAAAGATTACTTTTCCAAATACGATAACATCGGTATGGTTGGTGATGGTATTAACGATGCACCTGCATTAGCAACAGCAACTGTTGGTATCGCAATGGGTGGCGGTACAGATGTTGCTCTAGAAACAGCGGATGTCGTATTAATGAAAAATGATTTATCAAAAATTGCTTATGCAGTTTCCTTATCTAAAAAAATGCGCAAAATTGTAAAACAAAACATTATCTTTTCCGTTGCAGTTATTGCGTTATTAATTATTTCAAATTTTCTACAAGTAGTTGATTTACCATTTGGTGTAATTGGTCATGAGGGTAGTACCATTTTAGTTATCTTAAACGGGTTACGAATGCTTAAATCATAGTAAAGAGCTTTCGCATTAGCGAAAGCTCTTTTTACTTGTTTATTCCTTATACCCTTTCTTTACTAAGCTCCTTTTGTGCATAGTTGCATTTAATAATCCACCGAAAATTAGTATCATTCCTGTGAAGTAAAGCCAAAGCATTAAAATGATGACACCAGCGATACTTCCATAAGTGGAAGTATAGTTCCCAAATTTATTGACATAAATTGAGAACCCATATATTAACACTACCCAAGCTACAGTTGAAAATAACGAGCCAGGTAATACGCTATAAATACGTAATCTCGGATCTGTATTCGGAATAATCCAATACATTAAACTCAAAACGATGAAGATTAATGCTGGCGGTAGAATCCACCTTACCATTTCCCAAAAATTCGTAAACGTTTCTTCTACACCTAAATAATTAAATAAGTTATAAGCAAAATCATGCCCAAAAATTGAAATAAATAACACAACTAATATCACTACTACAAGTGCAATAGTAAATACCAATGACCAGGCTCGGTTAATCAAACCTGATTTTGGAACCGTTTCATATGCTCCGTTCATAGTTTTAATTAATGCATTTACTCCCCTTGAAGCAGACCAAATTGTACCTAAAACCCCTATGGAAAGTAACCCTCCACCTTTATGAGTAGTTAATATCTCCGTAAGCGTTCCTTGTGTTAGTAAAAATACCTCTGTTGGAAGCATCGTTTGAAGAAAATCAAATATATGCTCTTGTTCCAATTCCAAATAAGGTAATAAAGTAACAATAAAAATCAATAAAGGAAAAAATGATAATAAGAAGAAGTAAGCTAATTGAGCACCCATTCCTGAAATATCTACATCTCGCATACGCCCAATCAAATCTTGAATAAACCCTTTTGTTGTTGTTATATCAATTTTTGACTCATCTGGATCAATAAAAGATTTTACTAAAGATAATGCTTCATTATGTTGAGACTTGTTCTCACGACTCAAATCTAGCCCACTCCCCCTTAACTACCTTCAATTCTCGTCTGGTTCGTTTAACTCACTTTTAGCCTGTATTCCAACTTTTCTTATTGGTAATTCTTTTACCTCTTCGATTGTACTTACAAACTTGTTAATATTCTCTGAGGCATTTTCATACATTTTTTGTGCTGCCTCTACCTTTTGCTCAACCTTTTGTTGTAATTCATCACGATTCTTTGCATAATAGACAACGGTATTTTTTACTTTTTTTGTTGTCTCTATAGTATGTTCTCTCGTTTTACGGTCAAACATACTTATAATAGCCCCGACAATTGCAAAAGTAGCAACCGATTTCAATAATTTACTCTCACTCATTTATTTACCTCCTACTTTAAAGTTGAAACATAGTTTGTATTGGTAATTTTTTCTTCACCTTTCCATTTTATAGTTAACTTTACTTCTCGCCAAGATATTTACCCTAGAATCCTCCATTTTACACCTTTGTTAAGATGAGTTTCGAGATTAAATCTACTTTTTCTTTAGTCTTAAGGTTATGTGTGACAAATGTTATTGACAAAGATAGGTATTGAATGGAATGATTAAATGTATACTTTGAAAGGTGGGGACAAAATGGATTTGACTAAACCATCAAAAGAAAATGTTTTTTATATGATTGAGCAAATTAAAGAAAAACTACGTATGGTAAATGTGGATGCTATGAAATCCGAACACTTCACGGATGAACATTATGAAGACATCTTATATCTTTATGAAATGGTGATGAAACGTAATACATTTAGCCCAAGTGAAATGCAAGCTATCGTTTCTGAACTTGGCACTCTAAGAAAATAAGAATTACACCAATGGGAAGACTGATTAATTGTTTTAGTTACAAAGTGGCTATTACTGACAGTCTATTCCCCATCTTATATGGGGCAGAGTTTTAAAATGTATTAAAGTAAAAAGAAGTTTCCATCGTTGGAAACTTCTTTTTACTTTTAATCATAAAATTCTTTTATTTATTTTTATTTAAAGCAACTGCGATTGCTGCTCCAACTTTTGCATTATTTTTTACAAGAGCAATATTCGATTCTAATGATTTCCCTTCTGTTAACTCTTTCACTTTTCCAAGAAGGAATGGCGTTACATCTTTACCTTTAACTCCATTTTCATCAGCTTCTACAAGTGCTTTTTCGATAATTCCATTTATAAAGCTAGCATCTAGTGCTTCTTCAACTGGGATTGGATTTGCGATTACTGCTCCTCCTTGTAATCCCAAGTTCCATTTAGCTCTCATCATATCTGCTACTTCTTCAGCCGAATCTAAGCGGAAGTTTACAGTGAACTCACTTTCTCTTGTGTAGAACGCTGGTAACATATCAGTTCCAAATCCTACAACTGGAACACCTTTTGTTTCAAGGTACTCAAGAGTTAACCCTATGTCTAAAATTGATTTTGCACCAGCACATACAACAGCAACATTTGTTTGAGCAAGTTCTTCTAAGTCTGCAGAGATATCCATTGTTTCTTCTGCTCCTCTATGAACACCACCAATTCCACCTGTAACAAATAGTTCGATTCCAGCAAGTTCAGCCGCAATCATTGTTGCCGCTACAGTTGTTGCTCCAAGTTTCTTTGTTGCCAATAAATAACCTAGGTCACGTCGAGAAGTCTTTGCCACATTATCAGCATTTCCAAACATCTCAAGTTCCTCATCTGTTAAACCAATTTTAATTTTCCCATCGATAATGGCAATCGTTGCAGGGACAGCTCCATTGTCACGAATGATTTGTTCTACTTCTCGAGCTGTTTGAACATTTTGTGGGTATGGCATCCCATGAGAAATAATTGTTGACTCTAATGCCACCACTGGTAATCCTTTTTCTTTCGCTTCTAATACTTCCTGTGAATAAGATAAATATTGTTCCATGTTAATTGTTCCTCCAATTGTTTAATTCTTCACCTGTAATCGTTTGTCTTACAGTTCGGTCAGACTGCAAGGTTTTAGTAGCATTATACTGACCAAATTTAACTGCACTCATAAAAGGTTCTTCATTTAATACACCATGCAAAAAGCCACCAACAAATGCGTCACCAGCACCCGTCACATCCACAACGTCATTTATTTTCTGTACTTCAAGGTAAAAAACCCCGTCTACATTCCCTACCATGGCACCTTGCTCACCTAATGTTAATATGACATTGCGTGCTCCTTTTTCCAGTAACATTTTTACTGCATTTGAATAGTCATAATCGGTTAAAATTCGAATATTTAAATATGCTTCAGCCTCGTCCCGATTACAAATGAAATAAGTCACTCCAATTAAATCATCAGGCATATTTTTAATTTTCGGAGCAGAAACCGGAATGAGGGCAATCGGAATCCCTCTTAGGCTTGCTAAATCTTTTAAATACATAACTGTTTCTTTTGGGCAGTTTAAGTCGATAATAATACACTTTGCATTACTTAAAATCGCCTCATGTTTTTTAAGGATTGTTGGCATCAAGTAATCATAAATTGACATATCTGCCATAGCTAGCGTTAGTTCTCCATTTGAATCTATTACGGCACTATAAGAACCTGTTTTCAGATCTGGCAATACTTCTACATAATCAAGGTTCATAAAAGCATTACTTTCCTTTTCAATAAACTTTGCTCCTTGATCCTGACCTAATAATGTAATTAATTTAACTTCATTCCCAAAACGCCCTAAATTTTCGGCAATATTTCTCGCCACTCCCCCTACACTTTCGGTAACTGTAGACGGATTGGACGTTCCATATTGTACGTGTCCATTTATATGAAACTTACGATCTACATTTGCTCCACCAATAGCAAAAATAGAATTCTTCTCGGGTAACACATAGGCGCGGCCAATAATTTCACCCTTTTTTATAAGGCCTGAAATAATATTAGCTAGTGTTGGGCGTGATATATTCAGGGTTTCTGCCATCTCTTGTTGTGACAAAAAAGGGTTCTTTTTAATCGTTTGTAGAACTAGTTGCTCTTTTTCATTCACTAGCACCCCTCCTCATTTCGAACATTTGTTTAAAATTATAAACTTTTGTTTGTAGTTAGTCAAAGAAAAATCAAAAATGTTTCTCTAAGTGTTTTTTCGTTAAATAGTGGAATCTTTAATGTCTGTACTATGTTCTCCAATTTGCATTCAAAATTCCATCCCTGGTATCACTCTAAATCGAGTAGGAGGGAGTGATTAACTCCCGACCTCTCACACCACCGTACGTACGGTTCCGTATACGGCGGTTCAATTAAGATGAATAACGCAAAGTTTCGTAACGAACTTGCAGACTTTTCAGCCCTTGGCTTTCCCAGTAGGAATTGCCGAG
>DATMGC010000014.1:0-42935 GCA_035555915.1 Ureibacillus sp.
TTTACGTATTGATAATCTATAAAAACGCTATTTTCTGATAATTGAATTTATAAATCTTAGCTACTATTTTTATAGTAGCCATTTAAAGTGAATTCTATACATGATAATTTGTAAATCTTATAAAAATATATACTAATAGAATTTAAATCTACTTATATTACACAAAAAAGAAGGTGTCCTAAGGGGACACCTTCTTTTTAGGTTGTTGTCGGGGCTGAACAGGGAGCTTCCGCATTCATTCTGTCCAGCTGCAGGTGCTAGCTCCTCGACAACTTCGAAATCTACTGCAAGGACAAAAAGCGTCCTTTTGTCGATTCCTCCAGTTGTTGTCGGAGCTGAACAAGCACCTTCCGCTTTTCTAACTGTCCAGCTCCGGCGGCTAGCTCCATTGAAACTTCGACTTCCTCCCACGCATGCAAGCATGCTTGTCGAAAGTCTCCAGTTTCTTCGGAGCTGAGCGAGCCGCCTCCGCTTTTCTAATAAAAAGTGCTTACCCAAGTTTGTTTTGGGTAAGCATTTGTATTAGTCTTGTTTTTTGAATAGTTTTCCTGGCCAGAATGCGTAGCGACCTAGGACTGTTGTAATTGCTGGAACGAGTAGTGGTCGTACGATAAACGTATCAATTAAGACACCAATTGCTGTGATCACACCAAATTGAACTAGAAGTTGAATTGGGAGCGTTGCTAGTACAGCAAATGTACCTGCTAAGATTAATCCGGCAGATGTAATAACAGAACCTGTTTGAGCAACCCCGTTTTTCACCGCTTCTTTTAGTCCTTGTTTTTTACGGTTGTTCCAAACTTCCGAGATCATGAAGATATTATAATCCTCACCTAGAGCGATTAAGAATACAAACGAATACAGTGGTAATGCACTTGCAATCGATTCAGCTCCAAAGAATGTTGTTAATACTAGCCAGCCTAAACCTAATGCAGCAAAGAAGGATATTAATACTGTTCCTACTAAATAGATCGTAGCTGGGATTGAACGTAAATACATTAGTAATAGAATCGCGATGATAACAACCATTACTGGTTGTATAATGGATTCATCACGCTCTTGTACTTCTTTTTTGTCTACTTGCGCACTAGTTTCTCCACCAATCCAGTAGCTTTCATCTGCATTTTCAATTCCCGCACCTTTTAGGATCGTTTCCATATCATTCTGTAAGTCTGGGATGAGATCCATAGCCTCATTTGAATATGGATTTTCACTTAAATCTGCTTCATATAATTGAATGTTTGTGTCAGTCTCGCCGACAGTTGGCTCACTTACTTCATCAATATAAGGAAGCGCTGCGATTTGTTCCGTTAAATCAATGTCTTTCCCTTTCGTATCAACAATGATTTTGGCTGGTGCTAATTCACCAGGCGAGAAGTTTTCAGCAATGATTGTGAATCCTTCTCGAGAATCCATATCCTCTGGGAATGAAGATAGCAAATCATAATTATACTTAATTTGTGTTGAAGTTAATGCTAAGCCGCCTAGAATAATGACTGTGACGATAATTACTAGCCAAGGTCTAGTAGTTACAAATTCACCGATTTTAGACATAACCGGATGCTTTTGTTTTGGTTCTTTCGGCGTTTTATTTTTACCTTTTGCATGTTTTTGCGCCATTGCCTCTGTACGTGGTACAAATGGCCAAAAGGCTGCACGACCAAAAATAGCTAAGATAGCTGGTAATACCGTTAAAGCAGCTATTCCCATAATGAGAATCGCAAAACTAAATGGTACAGCGAACCGTTGGAATGCTCCGTAATGGGCTAAACCAAGTGTTGCTAGTCCAATGAATACAGTTAATGCACTCATTAAGATTGCCCCACCGGATTCTTTCATAGCAAGAGAAAGTGCCAAAAATTTATTTTCTTCCTCTAATAGCTTTTCACGATATCGTGTGATTAAGAATAAACAATAATCGGTACCCGCACCGAATAACAATACCGACATAATTGAGACTGCTTGTGCATCTTTGTCAATCCAACCATTCTCAGCAAACCATCCAAGTAATGGACTAATTCCACCATAAGCAATTCCCACTACAAGAATGGGTGTAATCGCTAAAAGTGGTGAGCGATAAATAACAACAAGCAATACTAAAATTAAAATCACAGTTGTGATTAATAGTTTCACATCAGCTTGCATAAACAGATTTGTTGCATCTACAGAAATACCTGCAGGTCCTGAGAAACGAGCATGAAGAACATTGTCTTCAATATCTGTTTCGTAAGGATTTTCACCAATCAAATCTTCCGTAACTGATGTAATTTTACTTAGGTTTTCTTTTAAGACATCTGTATCCACAGATTCATCAAAAAATACAGGTGTTACAATCGATTTTCCATTCTCAGAAACGCTACCTAAAAGCGCTTCAGTCGGAATGTCACCAAGTGGTGGAAGTGTTGTTTGTTCATCTAAAGGATCTTCTGCTAATTCCTTATATAGAGCTTTAATCGATTCAAGATCCGCTTTTTCTAATCCAGCCTCTTTATACCATACAATTAATAGCGGAATCCCAGAGCCGGAGGAAAATTGTTCATCAATGATGGCACTTGCCTGCTCACTCATCACATCTTCAGGTAAGTCACTACCTCCGTAATTTTCAATGCTATTGATTTGAGGCAATGACATGGATAAAACCGTAACAACGAGTAACCACAACACAAGTGTTACCCAACGTGAGTATTTATTACCTACAATGCTTCCCCATTTTTCCAAAGGGTGTTTAGACATGTTTTCATCCTCTTTTCAAAATTAGTAGAAATAAAAAAAACACTAAGGAAATTGCTTCCTAGTGTTTATTGTAAACGAAACATTTCACCATTTCCTGTCAGGCATTTCCTTATAAATCCAGGAAAAAATAAAACGAAAAAAATAACATTATTAACGATATTTATTAGTCTTATTACATCTTCAGCACTAATATCCCCAATGAGAAGCTATTTCAGCCAATCCCAAAATGTTTTTTTAATATAGTAAAATTAGTAGAATTCTTTCATTTTCAGTAAATTAATTTTCTTTTTTTCTACCAAAAATCGTCACAATTTCGTCACTCTTTTTTCGTTCTACTGCTTTCGGAATAACATCGAAATATCCTAACTGTAGCATAGATATAATTCTTTCACCTGATTTCACTTCTAATGCATCACGAAATTCTGGAGCATCTAAGAAATCTGGCGTTTTCCAACAAGAGCCAATTCCAAAATCCCAAGCTAATAGTTGAATATTTTGAATAAATATACTTGCTGCAGCATAATCCTCAAGACGTTGCTTTTGACGTACATCCTCTGGAACAATCACAAATACATATGCTCCTGGTAAAGTAAATTTTTGCATCTGTTTTTCTAATGTATCTTCATTAAGTTCTTTCCACTTTGGAATCGCTAGATCACGTAATAACTCATGCAATTCAAAGATCTCTTGCCCACATGCAACTACAAGTCTCCAAGGTTCTCTGTTTTTATGATTGGGTGCCCATACAGCATTGTCAATTATTTGTAGTAATACCTCTCGATCTACTGGTTGACCATTAAATTTTTTAATTGAACGTCTGGAAATGATAGCTTCTCGGACTGATAAAGATTGTTGGTTCATTTATTTCTCTCCTTCAAAGAAATTACCTAATTTTAAATAATATATTAACCTCGCTTTCAACCTTAACACATATTAGGCACATTTTAAAATGCGCATTGTTTATCTCAGTTTTTTAGCACACAAGTCCAATTTACCAGTGTTTTAATTAAATACGTCATCTATTTTATAAAAGTAGTATTTAATATTTGGTGTGTACGCGAGTGAATTAGAATAGTCATAATGACGGTCAGCACTGTCTGCAGTATGAGCATGAATATATGGAATTCCATCAACCATACTTGTAACGATTGTTGAATGATCTACAACACCATTCCCTTGAAAGTCGTAACAAATTACATCCCCTATTTGAAGTTTAGAAGGAGAATCTACTAGTTTTGCTGTTAGCCCTGACTTGGCATTTTGCAAATACCAGCGGAAGCTATGTGCAACAGACCAGCTATAACTCCACGATTCATTTGAATAGTTTCCACCAACTCCGCGACCACTTTTCCATGCATCTGTAATCCACCAACCTCTTGCACGATTTGGGGCACCACTCATAGGGGCCCCACCAGCACGTAAGCACTGGGAAATAAAATTTGTGCAATCTACTAAAAACGCCGGGTAGTTAGGATTTTTCTTATCCCACCATGTTCTTGCATACTGAACGGCAGCATTACGGTTATAATAAACTGGAATTGTTAAACCTCCTTTCCATCATTCTATGCGCTTCTTTTTTCTCGTATTTTTAAAGATTGGAAGGAAAATTGTTACAATTATTTGTTAATTCACTATGACTAAAGCAATGAAACTTAGACTTTGATACAATGAAACTAATTCTGTTTAAATAAAAGTGAATTACATATTAAAAATTTTACAAATACTTGAGAGTAGATATATTTCGTTATCAAAAATCATATTTTACTTCCAATATTAGAAAACATGGTTAATCGTAGGTTCCTTTTGCGATTAGCCTTAGTTGCACTTATGCGGATAATAAAGTTTCTACTTTCTTATTCGTGAAGGACGAAGATTAGTACTAGATACCATGAGTGAGAGGATGTTGGAATTGACGCAGCACGCTGAAAGAGAAATTACTGAATTAACTAGGCTATGTGATAAGAAGGGAAATTTAAACCCAGAAGCTATTGGCTTTGCTCGTAAACCTATCATCGATTGCAATTTATCTGGTCACTATTTAAGGAAGAAAAAATGGAATAATTGGTGTATTTATGGTGAGGAAATTTTATTTTCCATTCGGATTTGCCATTTTGATTACGCTGCGGTCTGCTTTGTTAATTTCCTTGAATATGACACACAACGATTCTTTGAAAAGATGATAACGATTCCTCTTGGTATAGGTTCGAAGTTAAAAATGCCAACTAGAGTACTTGAACCAATTCAATTTAAAGATAACGAAGTTCATATTAATATTACGTATTTTCAGAACCAAACTTATTTAAAAGTTACTTCAGATAACTTTGATAGCGATACACTTCTAGTTGAGCTGAATATACATCATCCACCAGAAGATGAAACACTGAATGTTGTCGTTCCTTGGAATCGTCAAACCTTTCATTTTACCGCGAAACATCACACCTTACCTGCCTCTGGATTTTTGAAACTTGGAAACAGGATTTATCATTTCAATGAGGAAGATTGCTATGCTGTCCTTGATTTTGGCCGTGGTGTTTGGCCTCGACATGCTCAGTGGAATTGGGCCATGGCCTCTCAAAGTGTTCGTGGTAAAAGAATCGGCATAAATTTAGGTGGACAATGGACTGACGGAACCGGGATGACAGAAAATGCAGTCTTTGTAGACGGGCATATGAATAAAATCCATGAAGACGTGCTCTTCAACAATGATCAGGATAACTTCATGAAGCCTTGGTATATTACATCTAAATTCTCAGATACTGTTATGCTAACATTTCATCCTTTTTTTGAACGTCTTTCACAAACCAATTCAAAGCTAGTTAATTCTGATGCCTACAGATTAGTTGGCTATTATAATGGACATATTAAACTCGAAGATGGCTCCACCCTTTTGATTCAACAAATGCTTGGCTGTGTTGAGGCACATCAGGTAAAGTGGTAGTAAATAAAATAAGGCGACCGTCAATGAAGTGCGACGGTCGCTTTTGTTTTTTTGTAAGTACTCGGGAATTATGCAAATATCCTATCTAGCTCTCTTTCAATTAATGAGCGTATTTGTTTTTCATCGATTTTTACTAATCCCATTAATATATGAAGAGCTAAACCGTCTACTAATGCATGTAAATGAACGATTTCCTCATCTAAATGAACATCCTTTTTTAAAAAGCCATTTTCATTTAATTGATGCATTATGGATACAATTCCTTGGTGAACTGAATCCTCCTGAAGCTCCTTTTTCCGTAATTTGTAAGAGATATATTCTAACCATACTTGCATCTCAATGATACGGTCTCCCATTGGGATTAACTCCATTAACATATTCAGTACTAGTTGCTTTGAAGGTAAAGGTAACTTGGTATGCTCCATAATGCGCTTAGTTACTTGTTCTTCCACTAACCCCATGGCAAACTCGAGTAATTCCTCTTGATTATCAAAGTAGTGTCGAACTGCTCCAAGAGAAAGATTCGCCTCCTTTGCAATCGTGCGTACAGAAGCTCCTTCAAGTCCTTTCCTAGCAATTACATTCCATGTGGATTTTGCAATTAAAGCTTTTCTTTCTTCATGATTCACTATTTTTGGCATAAAGTAATTATAACATTATTTAATACAGTTGTATTACCAAAAACATCATGTTAGTATTTTAATACAAACGTATTTTATAAAAAATAAAGGAGTTCCATAAGTGATTAAATGGATAATCGTAGCTGAGATTCTATTTTGGATTGCAATCATAGCGGGTCTCTTTACACGCTATGCTTTACATCAAAAACGTTTAAGCATTCTGTTCTTCTTATTAACCCCTCTTATTGATTTAGCTTTAATTGTTTTAACTGTAGTTGATTTACACTCTGGTGCTATAGCAACTGCCGCTCATGGATTATCTGTCATCTACATTGGTGTCTCTATTAGCTATGGAAAAACGATGATTAATTGGGCAGACAATAAATATCAAGTTTATGTTTTAAAAAGGGAATCTAAGAAAAGAACTCGATATGGAGTTGAAAAAGGTCTTTACGAGTTGAAAATGTGGGGTAGACATGTTTTAGCTTACGCAATTGGTAGTGCAATATTTTGGCTAATGATTTGTTTTATAAGCTCCGACTCTATTGAAGCTTTATTGAATGTTTGGAAAACATGGTCCCTCGTTTTAGTTATTGACGGAGCGATAAGTCTATCTTACCTCCTGTTCCCCAAAAAAGCAGAATCATAATAACACTTATAAAGGAGTATGCATCATCACACCACTTCTGTTGCATTCTCCTTATACTGGTTTGAAAAAAATATGAAATACAGACTTCAAGTCCCCTTCTTTAAAAAAATTTCATTGGATTGTTGAAAACAACAGAACAAGTAGATTTCCTCAACCTTTTCTATGGGCTTTTACTGATAACAATATGCTACAATTTATCCGAAATGATTAGTTTGGAGGTTTTTATGTTGAAAAAATTCCTAATTTTTTCGGCTCTCTTCTTATTCTCTTTTGCGAATTACGCATATGCTCATACACATCTTGAAAGCTCTTCCCCACAAAATGGAGAAGTGCTAATTGAACAATTAAAAGAAATTACATTAACCTTTGAAGGGAAAATTGAGCAAAGTAGTACTTTCACACTCCAAAATGAGAACAATGAGGAAATGGAAGTAGATAGCATCTCCGTTTCAGAAAATAAGCTAACTGGCTCTCTTTCAGATCCCCTTGAAAATGGCGAGTATCTTATTGATTGGAGTATTATTGGTGCAGATGGTCATGTAATCGAAGGAGAAATCCCCTTTACTGTTGATGTACCAGTAACAGAGACAAACGATGATGCAAAAGAGGACATAGTAAACATAGAAGTCAATACTAGGGATACAAAAGAAACTGAATCTACCGTTAAGCAAGAACAGGTTGACAATGAACTTACCGAAAATAAATCTTCTTATTTAACACCAACACTTATTGGTGTCCTTGTTTTGATTATTGTAGGAAGCTTTTTATTCATTGCAAAAAGGAAACAGTAGCTCATGACTTTCATAGGCATTATTAGTCAAGCATTGGTTTATCTTTGTTTCTCTATCCTAATGGGTAGTTTCATCCTTTTTATAATTCCTGACACTTTTCGTCCTACAATTCAAGTTTCCAGAGGTAAATTATTAACCTCAACTATAGGTGTAGCCATCTTCTCTTTTGTGCCTGTAATGCAAATTTTAGTATACCTATGGCCAAATGGAGATTTTGGGGAAACACTACAATCTGTTTTATTAACATTTGAAGTAGGAAAGGCATGGCTTTTCACCTTCATCATCTCGATAATTCTAATGGTTTATATCTTTCTATTCGA
Organism: Ureibacillus sp.; assembly: GCA_035555915.1. GTDB lineage: Bacteria > Bacillota > Bacilli > Bacillales_A > Planococcaceae > Ureibacillus. Next base: position 8,052 of record DATMGC010000014.1, read on the forward strand.
TTTTCAAGAAAAGAAAGTATATTGTTTCATGGGGTTAGCTCTTACTTTCATCTTAATACTTGCCTTAGGGTGGTCAAGTCACGCTAGCTCCTATACGATTTTATGGGGCTTTCTAAGCGATACAGTTCACTTTCTAGCCGTGACGGTTTGGGTGGGTATATTGTTCGTTATCAGCTGGTTTTCAAAAAATCATCTGCACTGGGCTAACTTTTTAAAATGGTTTACTCCTGTTGCACTAGTTTGTTTTTTTATGACCATTGTCAGTGGACTTCTTTTAATGAACATCATTGTGGATGACTATATCAATTCATGGCCTATTTCATACGGACAAACACTGTTAATCAAACATTTGTTAATCATCCCGTTATTGATTTTTGCTGCTATAAATGGCTTATTGATTAAAAAGAAAGTTCAATCGGAAGATGACTTTAACCCTCTCCCATGGGTAAAAGCCGAAAGTATTTTGATGCTACTTATCTTTTCAGCAACAGCTACTCTTGGCCAACAATCTCCACCGAGAGAAACCGAAATCTCAAGCGACAATATCTCACCGATATTCAACTTGATATACCAAGGTCATTTTCAAGCGAATATGACGGTTCAGTTTTCATTAAATGCTACTGCTATCACACTAGCCGTTTTATCTCTTCTATTCCTAGTGTTAATGCTTTATTCATTTATTAAGAAAATGCCAACTATTATGACCTTTATGATGGGGATATTCATTGTTTTTAGTAGTTATTTAGCTTTAATGCTTAGTATTCAATAAATTTATTCCTATCATTAAAAATAGCCGCTTCCACAATTTATAGGAAGCGGTTCTTAAGTTTTAGAAAATGTTATTACAAATTCTTCATCCTCACTTACTCTTTCCCTTTTTCCACTCAATTTAACTGAAAAAACATATGCATAACTTCACTTCATAAGGAAAATTTAGTAAGATAAATATCTAGCTTTTTTTGGCCCGTTATTACACGAAAGATTGGAGGAGTGATCGAAAGTGGCGAACCAAGATGAACGCAATCAAACACAGAACCCTGAGTTTCAAAAAGAAGTTGAACGATTAGAGTATACGAAACACTATATGGATGAACTCCTTGAGGCATCACAGAGAGATTTAAAAGCGGTTCAAGACAAAATTAAAGAATCGTTGGCTAACCTTGAATATATTGATTCTAGTGATAGTTATATCAATATCCTAACTAATTCACGTTTTTTTGAGTTAGCTTTAAATCAAAAAGAAAGCTTGGAGGCAGTAAAGAAAAAACCTTATTTTGCCCGTATACACTTCCAACGAACAGGTGAGCTTGAGGAGCTTTTATATATCGGAAAAACATCACTTTTCCATAACGAAACCTTTGAGCCAATTATTGTGGATTGGCGTTCTCCCGTAGCTAACGTTTACTATGACGGTCGACTTGGTGAGATTTCCTATCCAGTACGTGACGAAATTTTTACAGGGCACTTATTCTCTAAGCGCCAATATAAAATCGAAGATGGTGAACTGTTAGGCTTTCAGGATGTTGACTTAACAACTAACGATGACCTCTTACAAGAGGCACTTTCAGGAAAAGCAGATGTACGATTGACTGAAATCGTTGCAACGATTCAAAAAGAACAAAATGAAATTATCCGCGCTCATTTAAAACAACCCATTCTCGTACAGGGCGCCGCGGGTAGTGGAAAAACAACTATCGCACTCCATCGAATATCTTATTTTTTATATACAATGGGTGAACATTTCAACCCAGAGCAATTGATGATTCTTGCTCCAAACAAGTTATTTATCGAATATATAGGCGACGTTTTACCAGAACTTGGGGTGGAACAAATTTGCCAAACGACCTATGCAGAGTACGTCCAAAATGCAACAGGCATTAAATTAAAATTACAAAATCCTAATGAGCAGCTTGAAACCATCGTGGAAGAAGGACTTGATGCACTTCCTACCTTCAACATTCCGCAAATAAAAGGTTCTTTATTCTACAGAGACCTGTTAGACAGATATATCAAAATCCATGAACATAATTTGGCAAGCCTATTTAATGAGGATGTATTTATAGAAAAATACCGAATTATGCGTGGAAGCCACTTGAAAAAGCTATTCCTAGAAGAATTCGCATATATGCCAATAGAAAAGCGGCTTGAACGAATTAAAAAGATTGTACAAACAGAAGTGAAGCGAAAATCAAAAGCGGTTCTATCGTCTTTAAAGACCCGTTATGAGGACATGATTGGAAAAGCTTTAAGTGGACTTCGTGATCCCGATAAAAGACGGGAAACAGTAACAAAATTCATCGATGAACGGGATGAACGCATACCAAAAATCACTGCAGAAACAAAATCAGTTGCAACAGCATATATGAAGCGTTTCGAAAAAGCGAAAATCAAACAACTTTATCGAAAACTTTTAACCGATCGACATCTCTTACAAGAAATCGCACCTGAATGGACATTTGACCAACAAGAAAAGTTCATACAAGCCCACGCAAAAGAAAAATGGGCACTAGAAGATTTAGCGGCACTCTATTATCTACAAGCAAAAATTAAAGGAATAGCAGACAAATGGAAAATGCGCGTAGTCTTCATCGATGAGGTGCAGGATTATAGTCTATTCCAGCTAGCAGCGTTACAAAGTGGACTTGAAACAGATATGTTTACAATGGTTGGAGATTTAGCACAAGGAATTCATAGTTATCGTTCACTTACAGAATGGGAACCTGTACTTAACCTTTTCCCACGTGCAAACTATTTTACTTTGCAAAAAAGTTATCGTACAACAATTGAAATTATGGAGATTGCCAATAAAATCCTAATGAAAATGGATGAGGATTTACCATTAGTTGAACCCGTTGTAAGACACGGTAATGATCCATCGTTTATTCATGCGGATGCATTCGACGCAGAAAAAATCAACGAATTATACCAATCCATTAAGAAGAATGGGCACAAGTCGATTGCACTTATTTGTAAAACAACAAACGAAGCAGCTAATTATACGAAGATATTAAATAATGCAGGCGTTCCTGCTGAGATGTTGAGTGAGGAATCGGAGCTCGGTGGCGAAAAGCTTCTTATTCTTCCAAGTCATTTGGCTAAAGGTTTGGAATTTGATGCTATCATTATTACAGCATTTGAACTCCCCTACTTTGATACGTCCATTGACCGAAAGCTTCTTTACGTTGCTTTAACTCGTGCCATGCATGAGTTATATTTAGTTGGACCAGGGTTAGACGTCTTTTTACTTGATGAAGTAGCTGAATTAGTAAACAAGGCTTAGAAAACAAAGAAGGAATCTAGGAGAATAAATAAAGCTGTTCTAGTCTTTCAAGACAAAGAACAGCTTTTATTTTCTTGGTGGAATACGCACAAAGGATCTTTTATTCTCATTTCGTTTCGAAAATATTTGTCGAAGTAACTTAAGCACAGTTCCTCTTTTCTTTAATTCCATTTCTTTTGGTTCTGGTAAGGCGGGAATTCGCATTTTATGATCACTCCTTTATTTTTAAATATATTAAATTTTTGTCTATATTATTCACACTAAGTAATAGTTTTTAAAATTTTTTTAGTATATTTAGAATACCTAGCAATTCAACAAAACATATTGTACCCATACATGATCTTGTTAAAAAAAGCCTAACCCAAAAGCACAATTGGATTAGACTTTACAAAGACGCTAGTTTCCACGTATTAAGGCAGTTTTATTCTACGTCGCCTTCCCAAGCAAGCATGCCACCAGTCATATTGGTAACATCATAACCTTGGCTTTGTAAAAATTCTGTCGCTCTACCACTACGGCCACCTGAACGGCAAACCATAATATACGGTTTATTTTTATCAAGTTCCTGTGTGCGGAATTCAATTAAGCCGAGTGGAATATGCGTAATTCCTGGTATATGGCCTGCTTCTACTTCATCCACCTCACGTACATCAATTAAATTTAATTTTTCTCCATTTTCTAGTCGTTGTTGCACTTCTTGTGGTGTAATTTCTTTCATTTTATAATCCCCCTTAGAATTTCCATTGGCTTAATCCACCACGAACATTTGTGATATTCGTGTAGCCACGTCTTTTTAATTTTTTACATGCTTGGTTACTTCTTATACCTGTTTGGCAAATAACCACAATTTCTTTATCCTTAGGCAAGTTTTTGAAGTTTTTTCTTAATGGGATATTTTGAAATTGTTTAATATGTTGTCCTTTATATTCAATCGGTGATCGCACATCTATAAATACCTTATTTGGATCATTTAAGACTGATTTTAACTCCTCCGTAGAGATTGTTTTAATCCCCTTTGCTGGAGTTATTCGATACACGAAAAATGCCACGAGTATTATAATTAATATCCATTCTATCACTAGTGCCTTCACTCCTATTTTCGCTTATCCATGGCAACAAACTATCGTATTTAATCCTATTATACACGAGATTGTTAATAAAACGGTGATGAGAAGTTTGGTTTGAATTTTATAATTTATTAAAGTTGGAACTTTTTTTCTCGAATAAACTAGATTATTATTAACTTTATCTAGCAATTTTTCGTTTGCCTACGATGATACCGAAGTCCCCTCTCTTTATAAATTCGAGGATACAAAACAACATGATGGATAAAAGGGTGATAGATATGAAAATTAGAGAAGCGACAATCGAAGATGCAAAAGCAATCGCGAAGGTTCAAGTAGACACATGGCGAACTACATATAAAAATATTGTTCCAGATGATTTTCTAGACAATATGTCTTATGAGCATCAAGAAAGCATTTGGGTACGTATTATCCCTCAATGCTATGTCTATGTAGCAGAGACAACTACTGGTAGAATTATTGGCTTTGCTTCTGGAGGAAAAGCAGTTAATGGTGAATACGATGACTATCCAGGTGAGTTAACAGCCATCTATATTTTAAAGAAATATCAGAATCAAGGAATTGGCAAACTACTATTTGAAAAGATAGTAAAAAGCATTGATTCTTTAGGTTTTCGCTCTATGATTATCTTTGTGCTAGAAGATAACCCAGCTAAAAACTTTTACAAGGCGATTGGTGGGGAACTATTAGATCGAGTTGAAATTGAAATTGGCGGTAAAATACTTTATGAACTGGTTTACGCTTGGGATGACATTCAAGGAATTTTAATAAATGCAGCTAAATAAGAATTTTTTTTATGTAACCAGACTGTCTTAAAAACGCTTTTCAACCAGTTTTACTCTGCACTAAAGATCTGACGAGTGACAACTATTGAAGGATGAAAGCGTTTTTTAACAGCCTGTGAATTTTTTAAAAATCTTACTACACCACTTAGGTCAAAGAGAAGACAGCATACTCGTGATATTTTGGTGTTTTGTCCAAATGAGTCTCATAAAGCACCACTTCATTAACTGTAAATGATAGACTGTTTTCAAATTCCTTTAACGTTTCTATTTCAAAATCCGATTCACCTTGCCATTTCCTAGCTAATGTAATGTGTGGTCGAAATGTTTTTTTATCTAAATCAAATCCAATGTTGACACATTGACGATGTACCTTTTTTTGTATTTGATTCAAATCTTCGGAGTGTTCTACATCTGCCCAAAAGATGCGCGGCTTTTTGTGTGGACCAAATGTTCCTATCTTACTTAATGTTAAAGTAAATGGCCATTCATCTCTTAACACTTCTGGAATCTTATCGATGACTTCTTGTTTCATATTTTCCTCAGCAAAACCTAAAAATGCTAAAGTTATATGATAATCCTCGAAATGGACCCACTTTGCAAAGGGAAAGTCTACTTTATTTACCTCGACCCATTCTTTTAAGTACTCTTTTACATTATTGGGCAGTTTAGCTGCTAAGAAATAATGATGCTTACTCATGCTCCCACTCCTTATAAATGATTTTTCTATAATTATTATAGTTCTCATAAGTTAAATAAAATATCTATCCATCTATATAAATTGTGGAACTAGCATTTCATGAGGATTTACGAAACAATTTTTAACCCTACACTTGCGCATAAAATAATGAAAATAAATAAAATCCTTTTCCAATCCTTTGATTCCCCATAAAACATCATTCCTACGATAGTGCCTCCAACTACCCCAATACCCGTCCAAATTGCATAGGCTGTTCCCATTGTAATAGTATCCATTGAGAAGTTGAGTAATATTAAACTAATGCAAAAACCTAGTAATAAAAATACAAGTGGTTTCCAACTTTTACTCACACTATATTGATTCATCATTGCTACACCAAAAGTTTCGAATAGACCTGCAACAACTAATGCGACCCACGCCATTATATCGTCTCCCCTTTCTCCTCTTGGTTATCATCTGTTACAAGCTTCAATCCAATGACTCCTATCAATAACAATACAATTAATAAAACCTTTAAAATATTAAATGGTTCATCAAAAAATACAATTTCGGATAGTACGGCACCAGCTGTTCCTAGGCCCACAAATACTGCATACACGGTGCCTGTTGGTAGTACCGAGGTAGACTTTATTAGTAAGTAATTACAAAGTATAATTGCTAGAATCGTTCCTACCCATTCCCATAGCTCATTGGCATGGGCTAAACCAATTACCCAAAAAACTTCTAATATTGCTGCTAAAAGTACCTTTAGCCATGATTTCATGTTCTATTTCCTCCTCCGCAAAATATGATTTCCAAAATAAAAAGCCTGAGAGATATTCGAAATATCTCCCAGGCTTTTGTCCCTCCGTGTCACGCATTACGTAGTTTTCTCTCGGACCAGACTATCATAAAAGATACGGAACCCTAGAAAACGTTTCTCATGATTTTATTGTCTTGTATTATGACACAATTCTAATGTCGTTTCAAGGATACATTCTATACTTACTCTAATACCGGATGTTTCCAAATAAGTTTAATCTCAGATATCATGAAAGAAAGAGATTACTAATATGGAGGGGCGCTATGGAAAAAGAGAAAGAGAGCGAATATGAACCGATAAGTGAAGAGGAATTAATAGAATTAGTTCTTGAGGAACAAAGAAAAGCCTTAGAAGCAGAACGCGAAAAAAGAGCCCTCGGCGGAAAAGAAATAAAGAAACGACCAAAGTCCGTTCGCCTTTTTGCTTGGATAATGGTCGCCATGCTCTCCTTTAGTACTTTCGCTGTTATTTTCGAAATTTTCTCCATACCTGCTATTGAGTTTTTAAAAGTCTCAGCAAGACTTTCCGGACAGGAGAATATTCAAACTTATAAAGAAGCCGTAGTTGAAATTCAAACGAATGATGGTAAAGGAACCGGTTTTGCTGTTACAGAAGATGGTTTTATCATAACGAATGACCATGTGATTGAAGACGCTCTCACAATAACGGTTATTTTTCCAGATGAAAGTCTGTATAAAGGCGAAGTGATTGAAACCTATCCTGACATCGATTTAGCTATCATAAAGGTAGAAGGAGATCAACTTCCCTATTTAACAATGGCTAATTCGTATACACCTACTCAAAAAGAACCGATTTATTTTATTGGGAATCCTTTATATTTTACTGGCATTGCAAATGAAGGCTATGTAATTGATTACACGCAGCTTTCCGAGTGGAACAAGGAGGTTTTAATGGTAGATGCACCCGTCTATCGAGGAAATAGTGGTAGTCCAGTTATCAATCAACATGGACAAGTAATTGGAATTATCTTTGCCACAACCAAAAATCCAACACATGGACGCGTCGGGTTATTTATTCCTATTGATTTATTACATGAGCGAATTCAATTTTAAGATAATAAAATTTAACTTACACTTTTAAATCTATATGCGCTGAGCCTTGGTAATGTAATCCTTTATGTAAAAATTTTTGTCAACCTTAGTTGACTATGTTTATTTTCCGAAAAAATAAAAGTACTTGTTAGAACATGCCCAACAAGTACTTCGTATTTCTTATTTTGCTACAGTTTCTAAAACGTCATCAATAATTTGTTCATTTGCTATTGCTCCAGTGTATAACCAGCTTGTTTCAGGACCAAATTCAAATACATTTCCAGCTTTGACAGCAGGAATGCTTTTCCATAATGCATCACTTAATGTTGTGCTTTCGCTGCCATCACTGTTTACTAAGAACAGATAATCTGCATCAAGCTCAACTAATTTCTCAAGTGAGACAGCATTCCAGTTATTTTCTCCACTAGCTGAGATTTCTTCAACAACCGCTGGAACTTCAAATCCTAAATCATTATAAAGCACATCTCCACTAGATAAATCTTTATTTACAATAAAGAAGCTTCCTCCAACTAACCAAACAGCAGCAGCGGATTTTTTCCCTACTTTTTCTTCAATTTGAGATTTCGCATCTTTTGCTTTTTCTTCATAATCAGCGATTACTTGTTCTGCATGATCGTCCATATCGAAGATACTTCCTACTGCACGAAGTTCTTCTCTCCAATCATTGTTTAATTCTGCACCAATTACATATGTTGGCGCAATCGCACTATATTGTTCGTACTTTCCTCCCTCTACCATACTTGGTGAGTCCATAATGATTAAATCCGGTTGGAAGCTTTGAACTTCTTCAAAAGGTAAATCGTAATTGATTAAGTCAACATCTTTTAGAGAATCCTGTAAATACTCTTGAGTACTTGCTCCATCACTTAGTGACCATTGAGCGATTGGCGTAATACCCAATGCAACTAATGGATCTTCTAAATATGATGCAATAACTCGCTTAGGATTAGCAGGTACTTCAACTTTGTTTCCTAATGCATCTGTTAGCGTGCGTGTTTCAGAACTTGTCTCTTCTGTTACTGGTGTATTTGAATCTTCAGTTTTAGATGTTTCATTAGCTTTATCACCACATGCAGCTAATCCTAATGCGAGCGCTCCAATTGATAGTAATTTTAAAGGCGTGATTGTTTTGGAAAGTATGTCCATTTTAATCCTCCTGAGAATATGATAAAATTTAATTTGGTTTTATTCAATGATAATGATTATCATTATAATTAAAAGCTAAATGAACTATATAGTCAATAATTATTTTTGTATATGAAAGTAGGCTTTTAAAAGTATGGGACAGCCCAAAAAGTTATCTCAACATTTACATAAACCCTTCAAAGGTAAACCTTATGTGGCTTTAATCCTTGGTATATTGGGTATCTTTGCACTTGTATTACTAGGTGTTATTTCAATATTATATGGTGCCTCCTCTATTGATGTGGGTACGATTTTCCAAAGTATTTTTCATTTTGACGAGGCAAATAGCCAGCAAGTTATTATTAGAGAACTACGGATTCCTCGGGCGATTGCAGCAATTGCTGTAGGTTCAGCATTAGCAGTTTCAGGTGCGATTATGCAAGGAATGACGAAAAACCCTCTCGCTTCCCCTTCCATCATGGGGGTAACGGCTGGTTCTTCTTTTGTTCTCGCCCTTGCTATGGTACTGTTACCATCAATCCCTTATCAATCACTTATCCTATTCTCATTTATTGGAGCAGGTTTAGGTTCATTTCTTGTGTTCGGTATGGTGGCGATAGCAAAAGGAGGGATAACACCTATTCGTCTTGTGTTAGCTGGTTCGGCGATTTCCGCCTTATTAACTTCGTTATCTACAATTATTAGTATTCGCTTTGATATTGCAAAAGATATTAGTTTTTTCTATGCGGGCGGAGTTTCTAGCATTCAAATGCATCACATTACGTTTGCTTTACCTATTATTGGCATAGGCTTAGTATTCGCACTCTTATTATCTCGCTCTATCACCGTGCTAAGTTTAGGAGAAGATATTGCGAAAGGACTTGGTCAAAATACAAAACGCGTTCAGTTACTTTGCACGATAACAGTATTGATTTTAACTGGTGCAGCTGTATCCATTGCTGGGATGATTGGATTTGTTGGATTAGTCATTCCTCATATTACTCGTTTTTTTGTCGGTTTGGATTATCGCTTTATCATTCCTTGTTCAGCTATTTTAGGTGGGCTGTTATTATTAGGAGCTGATATTGTAGGACGCTTGGTGAATCCTCCATTTGAAACACCAGTTGGTGCTATTACAGCTTTAGTAGGTGTACCTTTCTTTCTTTATTTAGCTAGAAAAGAAGGGAGAACATTAAATTGAATTCGCAAATAGTAAATAAACGTAAATTTATAGGATACATTTTTTTATTCTTTCTTCTAATCGTTGTCCTATTCTTATTTAGTATAAATGCGGGGTATATACCTATCCCCTTTTCAGAAGTTTACGCAACGTTAACTGGTAATGGTACTACCGCAAACAATCTAACAATTCTTCAATTCCGTCTTCCTAGAATTGTTATCGCTTTATTGGTAGGTGCAGGGATCTCTGTATCGGGAGCGATTTTACAAGGTGTTACCAAGAATCCAATAGCTGACCCTGGAATCCTCGGAATTAATGCGGGGGCAGGATTTGCTGTAGTACTTTATATGTTCCTTTTTCAGGGCTCTGCCTTCTTTTCAGGATCACTGTCCATTTTCATTATGCCTATAACTGCATTAATTGGAGCTTTTTTAGCAGCTATTTTCATCTATTTCTTTTCGATGAAAAATCGTTCTGTTTCTATCTCTCGTTTACTTTTAGTTGGAATAGGAATAAACGCAGCTTTTAATGCAGGATTAATTATTTTCCAAATGAAAATGGAGCCTGTGGATTTTACAGCAGCATTAGTTTGGATCTCAGGTAGTATTTGGGCAGCCAATTGGAATTACGTTGTAGCTTTATGTCCTTGGATATTCATCTTTATCCCGATTGCTATTTATAAATCAAACTATTTAAACATCCTTAATTTAAATGATTCGATCGCGATCGGTTTAGGGATGAAAATTGAACGTGAACGCCGACTTCTTCTTAGTCTTGCGGTAGTTTTAGCAGGAGCATGTGTAGCGGTCGGAGGTGGTATTACTTTCTTAGGATTGATTATTCCACAAATTGTCCGTAAACTTATAGGTTCAAATCATAAAAGACTTATTCCTCTTTCCGCCTTAGCCGGAGCACTGTTCTTATTACTTGCAGATACATTGGGACGCGTGTTTATGGCTCCTGCTGAAATACCTGTAGGCTTAATTATTTCTATTATCGGGGCACCTTATTTTATCTATTTATTGTTAAAAGGAAAGTAAACTTTAAGAAGAGTTTGTAGTTAATTAGGCTACAAACTCTCTTTTTATATCGAAAAAGCAAAATAATAATTCAAAAATTATTGATATTCGCTTTCATCATTCATTTACAAGGGCTATACCCTTATTTTTTTGTCAACTATGTTTACGATTCTGCTTTATTTATATAATAACAAGTCACTCTCTATATATTACGCCCTCGAAGAAGATGATATTTTATCACTAAATCAAATCTCATTTATCACTTTTTAAAATATGTAAGTTGAACCTTTATTTTATCTGCTCACCCTTCAGAATTTTTGTCAACATAGTTTACAATATAGGTTTCTTAATATAAATTATACAAATTTTCAACTTCATTCTTATCAATATCCAAAGTCATGATATTACTAAAACATTATATACTTACTACATTTCAGTCTGTGTACTTTGATACCTTATTTTGATAAACGTACCCTTCAGTTTTTTTGTAAACCTGGGTTTACAATTGTTGTTTATTAATATAATAAGAAGCTTTTGAATCTCATTTTTATTCTAATGTAACAATTATGCTTTCTACATTTTCAAATAATTCCCTTAAGAACTTGCTATTATAAACCCACCCTTCCAAATTTTTGTCAACCTTGGTTGACAAAAACTGTTTTCCAGATAATTTACTACTGTATAACTATGACTTCCTTGTTATCTAGAAAAAGTAAATTGAAATATAGACTTTTTAACACACCTTATCTCACACTTAATTTAATCACTCAACTTCCAACTTTCTCTGTCAACCTAGTTTACATTTCTCCTATATTACTCAAGCGTATACAATACACTAAACTTTACCGATAAAATCAATATCCTGGTCGATAAAATTAAAATAATAGCTTGAATTCATCCATCTATCTCTTAATCATAAGTGCAATGACCCACATAATAGCGGAATATTGTAATGCTTCAAATAATGATCCTCCATAAAAAAAGAGAAATGCTGCCATAAAAATGCCGATAAACAAAGCGATTGCTCGGTAAAAACCCATTATCTTCAACCCCTGTATCCTATGTACTGTTTCTTAAGGAAGAGTTGTCCCTTCCAATCAAACTTTCATCCATCACATCATATTCATCCAAAAACTCTATTATGTACTGTAAAACACCTAAATTCGGACAAACTAGCCCGAGAACAAATAAAGGGATACCCCCAATAGGGCATCCCTTATTTGTTACATTAATTCTTTTGCTAATAAACGATACACATTCAATCTTACCTCTTGCGAATGTGGAATCGTACATATCATTGCTTCGTCAAATTCATACTCTTCTTGTTCAAATAATAATTGGTCAGCTACTTCTTTAGGTGTCCCTACGAAATGTTGACTTCTATTTTCTTCAATCCATATACGATCCATTTCCGTTAAAGGGTAATCCTTGGCTTCTTCAGGCGTCATCCGAGGTATATCAACCTGACCTCTATTAAACAGAAGACGGGCAATATCAGCTGGTTTCGCTTCGTATTCCGCTTCTTCTCTACTTTCAGCAACAGTTACAAAATAAGAAACTATAATTTCAGGCTTATCCATAAATGGTGAAGGAACAAAATTATCCTTATAGGCGTTGAAGACCCTTTTATTCATATAACCATTAAAGAATTGTGCATAAGAGTAACCTAAACCCATTTTACCTGCTTGCACTGCACTGTTGCCACTCGACCCTAATAACCAGCTCTGTGGTAGCACAACATTAGAAGGAGAGGCAGTGACTTTTTGATAATATGGATTTTGTGGAGCTTGATCATTTAAAAAATCTAACGTCCACTGTAGTTTTTCATACAAATTATTTACTTGCGGTTGTCTTCCCTCCGCTAATGCAAACATAGCGTAATTATCGCCACCAGGAGCTCTTCCTGCTCCAAAATCTATTCTTCCAGGTGCAAGTGCACTTAATGTCTTAAATACTTCCGCTATTTTATATGGCGAATAGTGCATAATCATTGTTCCACCGGTTCCAACTCGGATTCGATTTGTTTTTGCCGCTATATAAGAAGCCGTAATCTCAGGTGCAGAGCTTGCAAATCCTTTTGTATTATGGTGTTCAGCCATCCAAATACGTTCATAGCCTAACTCCTCAGCCACAACTGCTAATTCCACTGCTTTTTTCAGGGCATCTGCTGCAGTATTCCCCTTTGTAATTGGTGCTTGATCTAAAACACTTAATTTCATCTTGAAGACTCCCTTCCAAAAGAGCATTTCGATTTTGATTATTGAAAAAACATATTAATTTAATCGGAATTAATTATCATTGTAAGAGATAAGCGAACATAAATCTAATTTCATGCTTGCATCTAAAATTTGTATCACATATCTCAATGTCGAAAAATTCCCCTGAAACCCAATTTGGGATACACTATTTAAATTCAAATGACTTAAACCGACATAGCGCTATTGAAACAATACCTTTTTCGTAAACTTGGTTGACAAAGAATTTAAACTCTTAGGTTTTAAGACCAGTCTGTATTAAAGGTACTTGAGAATATACGATTCCATTTTTATTAGTTTAGAAAATCAATGATTTATTTTCTTTTCTCGACATTTTCATTTCGTTAAATAGCTATAACGTCAACTATGTTGACAAAAATTTAAGTACCACTATTTATTAGAACAATCCTGTTTGAACCTATAATCAAAATACGGTTTTACAAAAAGTTATAGTAAAAGATGATTTAGTTTTATACCTTTAATCGACATCGGTATTTTTCTGACATAGTTATATTGTCAACCATTGTTGACAAAGAATTCAAACCCCTCATCCCTAAGCAATATAGCTAGAGACACAGTAATCCGTTATCTCATTATCCTATTTACTTTTCGCAAAAAATTTCACATTCAGTTACAATCCTCGACAGTTTAAATTTAATATTCCTGCCATTTTGTCAACTATGGTTGACAAAAATTTAAGAACCCTAGCTTATCATATCAACCTTCAAAGGCAGCCAAAATTTTAGCTAGTTTAATTTCTTACTCGAAAGAAGAACTATTATCTTATCTATCATTTATCAACTAATATCGACAACAATATCTTGAGACAGTTAAAGGTACACGCTTTTAGTAATCCTAATTAGTATCTTTAATGGGATAAAATGTATAAAATTAATTCTAGCAATCTAACAAACCACTTAACAAACTAGTAACTTTATGAAAGAAGGATGAGATCTTGAATAACAAAGTTCAACTTGGTAAATCTGAGCTATATGTTAACCCTATTGGCTTAGGAGCAAATGCTGTTGGCGGTCATAATTTATATCCGAACTTAGATGAAGAGGTTGGGAAGAACTTAGTTCGTGTCGCTATTGATAATGGAATGAACTTTATCGATACTGCTTTTAGCTACGGTCCTAAACGTTCAGAAGAACTAATCGGTGAAGTATTAAAAGAAAACGGAAAGCGTCATGATGTCATTATCGGAACAAAAATTGCACAAAAGTTTGTGGACGGTGAAAAGGTAATTGATAATTCGCCAGCCTTTTTACGAAGTGAAGTTGAGAAGAGTCTAAAACGTCTACAAACGGACTATATTGATTTACTTTATATTCACTATCCCGATGAAACTACACCAAAGGATGAAGCAATTGGAGCGTTGAAACAATTAAAGGATGAAGGAAAAATTCGTGCTATTGGGGTTTCTAATTTCTCCCCTGAGCAATTAAAAGAAGCAAATAAAAATGGTTACGTGGATGTTGTACAAGGAGAATATAACTTATTGAGTCGTTCAGCTGAATCCACTTATTTTCCCTATACAATTAAAAATGACATTTCTTTCATTCCATACTTCCCACTAGCTTCTGGACTACTTACAGGGAAGTATACAAAGGACGCTACGTTTAATGATTTACGTAACCGACTTCCTTACTTCCAGGAAGAAGTATTTATACAAAACCTCGAAAAAGTTGAGCAGTTACGAGGGATTGCAAACCAAAAAGGCGTTGATGTTGCACATATGGTCTTGGCATGGTATTTGACACAGGAAGCTGTTACAGCAGTCATTCCAGGTGCTAAAAATTCATCACAGGTACTAAATAATTTAAAAACTTTAGATGTACAGTTAACAAATGATGAGATTCTAATAATTGACCAATTATTCAAGGCTTAACAAAAAGGGTGACCTAACAATTTGGGTCACCCTCTATTGAAAAGATTTATCTACCATTCAATCGAGTGGTTCTAAATTATTTTCAATTTCCTCTCTTCGTCCTTCTAAAAATGGCGGTAAGTCTAATTTCTCTCCCAAGGTTGCAATATCTGCATCAACTGTAAATCCTGGTCCATCCGTTGCTATTTCAAAAAGAATTCCATTTGATTCTCTAAAATAGAGACTTTTAAAATAAAATCGATCTACAATACCTGATGAAGTGAATCCGCGCTTACGTACTTGTTCATTCCAATAAGTTAATTCTTCATCATCTTTTGCCCGTAATGCTATATGGTGTATGCTTCCTCGACCTGGTTTTTCACTAGGACCATCCAATTCTTTCACTAAAATTTCCCCAAAACTTTGTCCATCAATGGCTTGGAACAGAATTTGCTCCTCTGAACGTTCTTTCACAACAAATCCAAAAATTTCTGTTAAAGTTCTTTCTAGTTTACTAGCGTTTTTTACAGTAATTTCGATAGTACCCATCCCTAAAATTTGGTGTTCACTCGGTACCGCCGAATTTCCCCATGTTTCCCAGAATTCCGGTACTTCCTTGCCATCATTGTTAATTAATATCATCCGGAGCCCTTCTGGGTCTTCAAAGGAAAGAGCATCCCTATCTGTATACCGTGAAATTTCACCATGTTTTACATTGAGTAATTCAAAACGTTTTTTCCAGTATAGTAAGCTTTCAATTGATGGTACTAGAAGTCCAATTTGAGTAATTGCATTTGTTCCACGATGAGTTCTACCAACCATCGGAATTTCAAAGAATGTTAACCCTGTTCCAGGATTCCCTACTAAATCACCAAAAAACAAATGATACATGGATGGATCATCTTGATTTACCGATTTCTTCACTCTTCGTAATCCTAAAACTTCTTTATAAAACGCGTCATTTTTCTTTGCATTTTTAGTAATCATAGAAATATGATGATGCCCTAAAATTGTTTGCATACACAATGCCCCTTTTCCATTATCCGTCCTAAAGTTCTTATGACTGCATTTTATCTCGAATTCGAGATAAAATCAACCAACTGAAATTAATCCACTTCTATGCGGTTTTCTTTAATAAAAAAAGCCTCAACAAATGTTGAGGTCTCAGAGTGTAGACAAAGTCGAAAGTCGACTTTGTCTACACGTATTTTTAGGCATTTCTTTAAGAATAAAGATTACCCAGACTGTCTTGAAAACGCTTGTCAGCCAAGGCGCGACGGCGAGCGAAGACGCGAATAGAAGTTGCCTTCATGAGCGGACGAGCGAGACAAGCAACGCAGGATGAAAGCGTTTGTCAACAGTCTGAGGCCTCAACTAATGTTGAGGTCTTAGTAGTTAAAATAGATAACTGATTAATAATCCTATTGATAACAAGAAAGAGAAAATCGTATTTGTAATAGCAGTTGATTTCATCGCTACTCGCATAAATTGTGGCTCTTTCTCTCCTTTTTTAAATCCTTTAATTGCTGAGATTGGTTTTTTCAAGCTCAATAATACCACCAATGCCCAAGGACTTATTGAGCCAATAAAAATAAGTACAACTATCCATAAATATGAAATAACAAATGCAAGTGCTAAAGATAGCACCGCTTTATCTCTACCAAGAAGAATTGCTAATGTTCTTCTTCCACCTTTAGTATCTTCTTCAATGTCACGGATATTATTTGCCATATTAATGCCACCGACCAAAATACCTACTGGAATTGAAATTAACACAGATGTTACTGTTAAATTACCTGCTTGAATGAAGTAAGCAATTAATACAAAGCCTGTCCCCATCAATGCACCAGCAAAAAGTTCTCCAAAAGGTGTATAAGCTATTGGCATCGGTCCTCCTGTATATAAATAACCAACAGCCATACCGAATAAACCAATTACCACTAACCACCAGCTACTACTCATACAAATATACACACCGATTAGAGCTGCCAATACATAAAGCAGTATTGCAACCGTTAGAACATTTCTAGGCTTTAAACCATGGCGTACAATACCACCACCAATTCCTACTGAATCAGCTGTATCTAGACCACGTTTAAAATCGTAATATTCATTAAATAAATTCGTCGCGATTTGTAGAGCTAAACACGCTACCATCATTGCGATAAATAAGAGCCAATTGATGTCTGTATCAAATAATGCAATCACTGTACCTAATATAACCGGAGCAAATGTTGCCGTAAGTGTATGGGGGCGAGTCATTTTCCACATTAATTTTGCGGGGCTCATGTTCATTTCATTTTCCATGAATCTATTCAACTAACCTCTCTATTATAGTTTTTCACATTCCTTCATTATATCAAATTCACAGGAATGCTCAATCAAGACTTCTTTCTAACATTTTGAACTAGTACACCTGGTTATTGAAAATAATTCCTAACCAAAAAATACCCACAATCGCTACCGATTCATGGGTATCCTTCCTTATTCTCCTGTATAAGCAAAATAATCCACTTGAATAGACTTAATGAAGCCAGCTCGTTCGTAAACTGCAAGTGCTCGTTCATTTTCAACTTCAACGTCCAATATTACCAAACTGTCACCATTACGCTTTGCAAAGTCCTTTACCCAATTTAGCAAAGCCGTTCCAACACCTAGCCCTTGCTTATCTGGATGGACAGCTAATGCAGAAATTGCTTGAGCATTTCCCTCTTTAGAAGATGTAATCGTGCCGACAATTTCTTTTTCTAATTCGGCAACCCATAATATTCTACCTTCTGTCGTTGTATTAAAGTTAATTAACTCGATAGATTCCTCACGTAAATCTCCAAAAGCATTGCTAAAAATTTCAATTAGAGCCTCTTGATCGGTAGGTTCAAAATAAGGACGAATATAAATTGTTTCTTCCGCGTCCATCGTTACTGGCTCTGCTTCAAAAGTAGCTTCAGAGAAACTATAAGAATAACCATATTTCTCAACAAATTTACGTCGCGCACTATCATTTTCAAGCACTAACGCTAATTCTCCCTCGGCTCCTCTTTGATGTAATCCATCACCGATTACCTTCAATAATGCCTCATCTAACCCAATTTCACGGTACATTGGCGCGACTAACATTGCCCATTCATACGTATTTAACCCCATTTGATCTACTGCACTCGCGATTCCCACAAGTTCATCTTGATCATCTTCATATGCAAGCACAAAAAAGCCTTTAACATTATACTTAAGAGCATCTTGTAAATTTAAAACATTACTATAATTAAATTTATCTATTAAATGTGCTGATTCACATAAAGCCTTTATTTCATTATAAGTTTCCGTATCAATAGGAAACGATTGCGTAATAATTGATAGATTCATATAAAAAACTCTCCGATTCTTAAACTTATCTTTACATTTTAGATGAACGCCCATACTGTCGCAAGGTACTTCAAGGAATTACATGTAATTACCTAGTGGACTCATTTAATACCAGCTTGATTTAGCATATTTGCATAAATCCCATTATGCTCCAATAACTCTTTTTGTGTACCCGACTCTATAATACGCCCTTCTTGCAACACAAATACGACGTCTGCATTACGGATCGTATTGAGTCGATGGGCAATGACAAAACTCGTTCTACCTTTCATCAGTTCTTCTAGAGCTTGCTGGATTTTCACTTCTGTTACTGTGTCAATACTACTCGTCGCTTCATCTAATAATAAAATTACCGGATCTGCAACAAAAGCCCTTGCTATAGAGAGAAGCTGCTTCTGACCTTGTGAAATTTCACTACCATCTGACTTTAGAATCGTGTCATAGCCATTTGGTAATTTCATAATAAAGTCATGGGCATTTGCCTTTTTACATGCTTCAATAATCTCTTCATTGGTCGCCTCAAGTCTACCATAGCGAATATTCTCATAGACACTTGCTTCAAAAAGAAACGAATCCTGTAAAACAAAGGCCATTTGACTTCTTAATGTTTTCCGCTTGATGTCCATTACGTTTAGTCCATCAAATAAGACTTCTCCATTTTGTACATCATAGAATCTAGCAATCAATTGCATAATCGTTGTTTTTCCCGCACCGGTTGCACCTATTAATGCAGCTGTTTGACCAGGCTGAACATGAAAACTAATATTTCTTAATGTAAGCGCCTCTTCCGCTTGCTCGTATTTGAATGAGACGTTAAGGAATTCAACTTCCCCTAAAAGTTTATGTGTCTCATCCACTTTACCCGTATCTTCCTCTACCGTTTCATCCATTATGGAAAATACACGCTCAGCCCCTGCTATGGCTGATAAAACTGTATTCATTTGGTTGGCTAAATCATTTAGAGGGCGTGTAAATTGACGTGCATATTCTGTAAAAATAACGATTGTACCAATTGAAACAAAACCCTTATAGGCTAACACTCCACCAATTCCAGCAACAATAGCAAAGCTAATATTGTTTAATAGGTTCATCACCTTTGGAATAAAACCAGAATAAGTGAGTGCCCAAAACCCCGCGCTTCGTAAGCGTGTATTTTTTTCACGAAATTCGTTCATTACTCGTTCTTCCTGTGAAAATGCCTTTACAATGCGCTGACCAGAAATTGTTTCTTCAATCATTCCATTTATTGCACCTAGAGCAGCTTGTTGTGCTTTAAACAACTTACCCGTTCTTTTAGTAATCCATCTAGTAGCTATAAACATTAGCGGTATAATCAGCATTGTTAGTACTGTTAATAACGGACTTAAACTAAGCATGACAACTATTGTTCCCGTCAATGTCAACAAACTAGAAAGTACTTGAATAAACGACGTATTTAACGTAGCACTTACTGTTTCTATATCATTTGTTGCCCGGCTCATTAAATCCCCGTGTTGTCGCTTATCAAAAAAGGAAACAGGTAAATGAAGCAGATGGTGGAACATCCCCGTTCGCATACGATAGACCGTACTTTGAGCAATACCAATCATCCAATAGTTTTGTAAAAATAACGAAATGACAAGTGCAATATAGATGAATACTAATCCAATGATGATTGGGACCATTCCATCAAAGTGATGCTTTAATACATATTCATCAATTATGTGACCAATTAGAAAAGGTCCTAAAAGCGACATCCCAGAACTCACTACTACTAATAGCAAAACAGCAATTAATAACGCTCTTTTTTCATCAATAATTTTCCATATGCGGTATAAGGTATTTTTCCAATTGTTTGCACGAGGTCCCTTTTTCTTTTGTACAGGACCTTTCATATCTTCCTTCGTTAAGATAGGTTCATATCCAAAGGGGTTTCGTATGAATCTCATGACGCTTCACCTTCTTGCTCTTGCTGTGACCTAACAATTTCTTTATAGCGAGAATTCGTTTGTACTAGCTCTTCATGTGTTCCTATCCCTATTACATGCCCTTCATCTAATAGTAGAATTCGATCTGCCCCTTTCGCAGTTCGAATTTTTTGTGTGACTACTAGCATAGTTGCATGTTCATTTGCTATTGAATCCCAGAAAGCAGTTTCTGTTTTTACATCCAAAGCACTTGTACTATCATCTAACACTAATATAGAAGAATTTCTAATTAGTGCACGTGCAATCGATAAACGTTGTTTCTGTCCACCAGATAGATTAACCCCTTTTTGTCCAACCTTCGTTTCATATCCATTCGGGAAATTTTCAATAGTTTGATGTATTTGTGCATTCGTTGTAGCGCGTCTTACTTCGTCCATCGACGCCCCCTGTCTTCCCCAACTCACATTTTCAAAAATAGACCCCGTAAATAGCATAGATGCTTGTGGAACATAACCAATGAACGATCTAAGCTCATCTAATGACCAATCCATAATATTTCTGCCCTCCACATAGATTTCACCTTTTGATGGTTCGTAAAATCTTGGAAGTAAATTGAGCAATGTAGACTTCCCTGCTCCAGTTGTCCCCATTATGGCTAACTTCTCACCAGAAGCCACTGAGAAAGAAACATCGTGAAGTACGTATTTTTTCATATTTGGATATTGAAAAGTGACGTGTTCAAAACAAATCACTTCTTCCGTATGACAAATCTTTCCTATTGAACTTGTAGAATGTTTTTCAATCCCGGTTTCAATAAGTAAAATTTCCTCCATTCGTTCTGAAGAAGCTTTCGCACGAGAAAAGGTATTGATAATAAACGCAAACATCGAAAAGGAGCCTGTCATTCGTAAGGCATAGTTAACTACTGCAACAAGTTCTCCAACTTGAGCCCCACCATTTCGAACATCTATGGAACCAAACCATAATGCGGCTAGTAAACTCATGTTCATGACAAATAGTAGCACCGGTTGTATGATTTCCATCATCCTAAGAGCCTTCATAGTATCGAATTGCAAATTATTTGATACTGATTGAAAACGATTAGATTCATAATTCCCCCTCATATAGGCCTTAACTAATCGAATGGCTTGTAGATTCTCCTGTAGGACACGATTTACACGATCCAGTCTTTGTTGTACCTCGCTAAATAAATGAACCCCTTTTTTTACTATAATATTTAAAAAAATAATTAAAAATGGCGTCCCAACAAATAAGAAGATAGCCATTTTAGGATTAACAAAGAATGCCATGACTAAGCTTCCTACAGCTGATAATGGTGCACGTAACATAATGCGTAAACTCATAAATAAGATTGACTGTACTTGTTGGACATCGCTCGTAAGTCTAGTAATCAATCCTGATGTAGGAAAGCGTAAATAAGTTGCCATTGTAAAAGATTGAATTTTACCAAATAAGGCATTTCTTAGGTCAAAAGCGAAACTTTGAGCTGTATGGGATGAAAAAAAGGAATTAATTACACCACTAGTAAAAGCTGAAATAGCTAATAATAATAAAATAATACCCCAAAAACCTATCGTCCCAAGATCATTAGCTATTATCCCCTCATCTATTATTTTTGCAATAATTAAAGGTTGAATTAGCTCGACAGTTAATTCAACAAGCATTAAACATAATGCTATGATAGCTGGCCATTTATATGGCTTTACGTAAGAGAAAATAGTTTTCAAGACATGCCCCCCTAAAATCATTCCATTATGAACAACACATCATTAACCTTTGATGTCATACTATGTTGGGAGCCTTGTTGACCATAATGTAATTATTAATATTTCTTTCGCCTTCCGTAATATATAGCATAATCCAATATATAACAATTGCCAACTTCCAAAAGATGTATTATAAATAGTTCTAATAGTGCTAAATTATGTAGGCTTTAGAATCTCCTTAGGAAAATATTTTTAATAAAATTATCAAATCAACAGAGATAGCTCATTCCACCTACTAGCACATTCATTTTTATAATTTTCTTGCATTCCACCCTACTTTTTACCTCTATAATTATTAAAATTATTTTTCTTAATATTTAAATGGTGACTATTTGCTATTATATATTTATAATAATAGTATGAAATTACGACTATAAAGGAGTGAGACACGAATGCACCAACAGAATACATATATGACTATCGATGATAAATTGGTGAATTTGTCCCCCTTCCCATCCTTTGTACTAAATATCAATGGAGAAGTAATTCTATTGAATGATTTATGCAAAACTTATTTTGGTTATGAAATTGAGGACCTTCAGCTTAATACTTCAAGTCTTAAGAATAGTCTGTTTTCCTCATTATCTTTAGAAGCTTATCAAAATATTTTATTGGGAAAAGATTCATTACGTTTTGAAAAAGTTCAACTTTTAACAAAATACGATACATTAATTGATTCAACAATCATAACATCACCTGTCACAGTAAATAATGAACCTTCGATATTAATTACATGTATTTTAGATGATGCCTACACACAGATGGATGATTCTACACATATGTTAAAAGACCTCATTAATGGTCTTTACTCTTCATACATGGTGGTAACAGTCGATGCAGAGGGACTTATTATTAATTGTAATCCAAACTTTTTAACAATCAGTCATTGGACACCAAAGCGTGTATTAGGAAAGACATTCTGGCAGCTGTTCCCTGATAATGAAAGCAGCCAAAAAGTAACTGAATCTATTTGGAAAACAATTAACTTAGGAAATATTTGGGAAGGTGAAGTAGAAAAGGTGACAAAAGATGGTTCACCTTATTGGGTGTACTTAACTGCTATCCCTACATTCTCACCAAGTACGCAAAACTACGAATTCGTATTGTTCGAAAAAGATATTACAAGCGAAGTAAATTTAAAAAACCGACTTGAAAAAATCGCATATATTGATCCAGAAACAGGTTTGATGAATGTACACCGATTAGAACAAGTTGTTAACGAAATGATTAATGAAAAGCGACATTTCTCTTTCGTTTATCTGAGCATTGATAAATTTTATACAATTAAAGAATTGCACAACGGCAAATTAGAAGATAACTTAATTATGGAATTTACTAAGCGAATGAAAATTTATTTCCAAGATAGCGAAATGGCAAGAATTAATGAACATGAATTTATTGTCATTACACCACTTGGCGAATGGTTTACTCAAGGCTTTTTAACCTATTTAAACCAAAACCCAATCTATTCCGGAAATGTAGCTGTACCTATTTCTATAAGTGGAGGTATTACTCGTTCACCACAAGATCAGTCTACCTTCCCACATTTAATGAAAGCTTCCCTTGCAACAATAGCAAATGTACGGAAAGCTGGTGGGGATAAGATTGTCTCATTATCGAACGAGACCCACAAAGCGATTAATCGTAAATCGATTATCGAAAAGCGATTACTGCTTGCACTTGATCAACAAAATTTACACGTACTCTATCAACCACAAGTCGATATTCATACAAACAAAATTGTAGCGGTAGAAGCACTAGTTCGTTGGGAAGATGATGAAATTGGTGTAGTGAAGCCCGAAGAGTTAATCCCGATTGCTGAAGAAACAGGTTTAATCAACAATATTGGGTCCTTTGTGTTTGAAGAAGCATGTAAACAAGCAGTGAATTGGTATAAAGCTGGTCTTGATCTAAAAGTTACTATTAACTTATCTGTTCGTGAATTCCGAGATAAAAATATGGCCAAGTCGATTTTATCGACATTAGAAAAAACAAACTGTCCTGCTAAATTAATTCAAATTGAAATTACGGAGAAGTTTGCTTTAGAAGCAGAGGCTGAGACATCTATTATTAAACAAATGCGTCAATTAGAAGAAGAAGGAATTGTCTTTATTCTTGATGACTTCGGGACAGGTTATGCTTCATTTAGATACATGCAGCTACTACCAATTGATACTTTAAAAATTGATAAAACCTTTATTCATTCCCTTTCACAATCTGAAAAAACACAACGTTTAATTCACGGCATGATTCAATTCGGGAAATCGATGAATTTAACTGTCTTAGCAGAAGGTGTGGAAACGAAAGAACAACGTCAGTTATTACAAGAATACGGCTGTGATGCTATCCAAGGATATTTAATTAGCAAACCTGTATCCGAAGATGTAATTTCTCAGCTGGCAAGTAACGGAGATTTTTAACTCCTAAATAATAAAAGGCTACTTATTGAGAGTAGCCTTCAGAGTGTAGACAAAGTCGTTAGTCGACTTTGTCTACACGTTTATTTAAGCATAACTTTAAAAATAGATATTACACCAGACTGTCTTGAAAACGCTTGTCAGCCAAGGCGCGAAGGCGAGCGAAGACGCGAATAGAAGTTGCCTTCATGAGCGGACGAGCGAGACAAGCAACGCAGGATGCAAGCGTTTGTCAACAGTCTGAAGGCTACTCATTGAGAGTAGCCTTTTACTATTTAATTTTTTGCCTTCTCTTTGCTCGAGCAAATGATTGCATGGATGTTCGTCCTATTTTAAACATTCTCATCATTAATTGAAGAATAACTTCTGCAAAGACAAGCCCCATGGCGATAGCGCCTGAAATCATAAATGCTCTCATCCCATTTTGTATGCCCATTGTATAGTCTAATTCAACAATATTTCTCATCGTATTATAAGCAATTCCACCCGGAACTAAAGGAATAATCCCCGATACATTAAATATGATCATCGGCATTTTAAATCGACGAGCAAATACTTGTGCCACGATGGCTACAACAAATGCCCCTAAAAATGATGCCTGTACTTCAGTCACATTTATTTCGATAAGCAAATAATAAATAATCCATCCAATCGCCCCTACAAATCCACAAAAGGGAATTGCCCTAGTAGGTGCGTTAAATATGACTCCAAAGCAAGCCGTAAAGATAAAGCTAAAGATTAATTGTATGATTAACTCCATATCTATTCTCCTTAAAACGCAACAATCAGTGCAATACCTGCCCCAATTGCAAAGGCAGTTAAAAATGCTTCAGTACCTTTTGCAATACCTGATGTAAAGTGACCCGCCATTAAATCTCGAACCGCGTTAGTAATGATTAGACCAGGAACGAGCGGCATCACGGCACCTACAATAATTTTATCCATTTCAGTACCTAATCCGAAATGGACCGCCAGAGAAGCAAGTAAGCCTACTACTAATGCGGCAGAAAATTCCGAGAAGAATTTGACCCTTGTCATCTCTTGAATAATCAACATGACAAGAAAACCAACTCCCCCTGCTACAAATGCTGCAGGCATATCGGACCAATATCCATTAAATAAAACTAAAAAACAACTACTAGCAATAGAGGCAGATAGCGTCTGTAAGTGAACTGGTAGAAAGTAATTCGTTTTTTGAATTTTTCTTAATTCATCATAAGCCTCTTCTAATGTTATCAATTGTTCTGAAAGCTTACGAGAAACACTATTTACTTTAGCAATCTTATGTAAATCTGTAATTCTCGTTGTAATCGAAGTAATTTTCGTTACTTGTCTTTTTCCTAACGATAGGATAATTCCTGTCGGAGTGACATAACTTTGCGCGTCATCAATGTTTTGAGAGCGAGCCATGCGGAGCATCGTATCCTCAACCCGATAAGTCTCAGCTCCACTTTCCATCATGATTTGACCAGCTAATAATAAGCAATCAAGAGCTAATTCATATTGACCTTTATCCATAAATTTTCCGTTATTCTCCTTTTATTCTCCATGCTCATATTATCGAACAGTTTTATATATCTCAATACAATTCTTGCTTATTTTTATTTAGATAGGGTAATTTTTACAAAATTATAAACAAAGGCTAGCATTTAAAACAATAACGTCACCTAATTCAGCTACTAAATTTATATAATTAAACAAAAAATGGCGATGAAATTTTCATCGCCTTAACTTTTATTTTAATTTCACACTACTTAGTTCCTTAAATGTTTTCAAATCGTAACTTTTCACTTCACTTCTAGAAACAGAATAAAGGGTATTATTAATATACAACAAACGAGAAATGATTGATTCCCAATCTTCATATTCTTCTCCCTCTTGAGCAAGAGTGATTAAATTCCCTTTTAGATCAATGCCATTTTCTGCAGTTACTTCGTATACGACAGCTCCTGACCCTTTATATTGTACTTCATATTCACCTTTACCTTCGTATACAATTACAGGGAAACCATAATAATTGTATTTCTCATTTCTAAACAAAGCTTTATGATTATACTCTACCTCTGAATAAGTACCACGACCTCCGATTACAACCGTATCCTGTTCTATAGGATTTTCGTAGTCTGTAATATCAAATAAAGACATTTTAATTCCCGTTGTTGTCGTGAAGGCTTGTTTGGTACCACTATCCACTCTATTTTCTGTATCATATCCAATACCTATTAAATGATTGTCATCTAATGGATGAAGGTAGTTGCTAAATCCTGGAATCTTTAATTCCCCTAACACTTTTGGTTGCTCCAGGTTTTGAAGATCAATCACAAACAAAGGATCTACCTGTTTGAAGGTTACAATATATGCCTTATCTCCCATAAAACGCGCGGAGTAAATTTTCTCTCCTTTCGCAAGATCCTTTACTTCTCCTACTTTTTCTAATTCTTCGTCATAAATGAATAAGTGATTTTTAGAAGCTTCCTTGTCATTTCCAAATGTACTTCCTTCGGTTACAGCAACTCGGAAATATCCTTGATGTTCATCCATAGAAAACTGATTTAATATCGTTCCTTTAAGTGAAGTCGTCGCTTTATAATTTACATCTGTTCCGTCAATCGAAAACTTAAATATATTCGTATCAGTAGCTTGTATAGGCAGAATCTTATCCACAGCAATTTTTGATGAATCGTCTCCTTCGAATGTCATTGGTAAGTAGTTTACCGCGGTTAAATATAAAGCATCCTTTGACATATAAAGAGCCGAGCTCCCACCTAAAAAGCCTTTCGTTTCTACTTTTTCATTTTGGTAGTCTTCTAAATCAATTGCGGAAATGATTGTATAATTCGGTTCATTGGAGCCTGGTAAAATCATTAATTTGTCAATTTCCATCGGCTTTAGTTCTTCGTCTTGTTCGCTATCGTAAGTGTATGGTCGAAGCTCTATATCATTCTCCTCAGAAAGCAACCAATAGTTAGGAGTCTTATTTGTCACGATATAAAGGGTATTATCATATTTCCGAATACCATTCATGTAACCATCTTGCCCTATTTCTCTAATTAACTTTGGATTTGTAGCATCCTCCATATTGTAAAAGGCAGCCTTTGTCATGCTAATGCCACTTACATAGCCATCTTTTTTCTGCTCGATATACTGGTCTATAATCACGATTAACATATTATGATGCATCATTAATTGCGTTGGATAGCTATTTGAATCCAATGAAATTTTACTAGCAACCTTTAATTCAGGTTTTGTTGTGTCCGTTATGATGATTTGATTATCAAGGATGGAATAAATAAATTGACCATCTGTAATGACGGTATCTCCCTCCTCAATTCCTTCAACTTGATTATTTGTTGAAGAATAAGAGGAGCCCCCTTCTGCACTATCCGACTTTTCTTCCATAGTTGTAGTAGTAAAATCGCGTCTATTTTTTTCTTGATTTAAAATCATCTCAAAGTAGTTTTGTATGTCTTGAACCGATGTAATTTCACTTATTTCATCTACTACATTAAATTCAACACTCTTCTTCTCTGCTCGAAATGATTTTTTCCCAAATGCTCGCTCCTCAACATGAAGGAGATATTGGCCAGTTTTTAAGCCTTCAATTACTAGAGATTGTTGATCCTTATTGAGTCCAATACTTGCGTTTACCCTATTTCCATCGTTATCAGTCACATAGATATCCTCATTTTCTATACTGCTCTTCTCAAGAGCTTTAGAAAAATGCACTTGGTAAGGTTGATTAACCATCACCGTTTTTGTACTATTTATTTCAATGCTTTGCCCGTAAAAGAATAAAGCAGCACCTACTATTAATACTATGGAAAAAAGTAACATTCCAACTGCTAGCATCCTTCGCTTCAACTAAACTCGCCCCTTTAAAATTTAATTCTTTATCGATTAGACTTTAAAGAAGCGGTTTAGTTACATATAGTTTTATATAAAAGAAAAAAATAAATATTTAAGTACCGTGACTTATTTTTAATAAATACCTTACAAGTAAGAAAATCTCTTCATTTGTAGCTTTAATACAATATATATACATAAAAAAACCATGCTTTTTAGAACTTCTAAAAAGCATGGTTACTAAAATTCAAATTCCTGTTCATCAGGTATAATTATTGGAGTTTTACCACTTTACAATCGTTGAACGATGAGAAGTTTCCTTTATCATAACTCCACGTTTTGCCATCTGCTCAATATATTCTTTCCCCGGCACAACTAATTCAGGTGGGAAAACTCCACGTTCTTGTATAACATCACTTCCAACCATGACGGCAACCGTTGCAATTGTGCATGCTGTTGCTCGAGCCATTGCTGTCATCGTTGTTTGTGCATCTCGTTTAATATTCAACTCATATTCGTAGGTTACTTGCTCCCCAGACTTTTCACCAGAAACGATTACACGTAATAATACTGCATCTTCCTTATCACCTAGATCTAGCTTTTTCTTTAAAGCTTCTCGTACAACATCCCGAACTAACACTTTTTGACCATCAACTTCGACTATATTTTCTTTACTTAAGAAATCTAACTCACTTAGTAGTTTGAACTGTTCAGCATGTCCTTTATATCGGATTGTTTTATACTCTAATGTCTTCACATGTGGGAAAGTCTTAATGAGAGTTGAAGTTCCACCTGATGTATAAAAGGCTTCAAGCACACCATAGCCGTCAAAATAAATAGGTTCAACACCTGAAAGGGATGGGACCTCAGTTAACTTACCGCCCTGTATTACTTTTGCAGGCTCTGTATAATGATCAAATACACCCTCTAGCGAAAATACAAGTGTATAGTTTAACGGAGGTTCTGGCTTAGTTGGAATACCACCGACATATAATTTAATCGTTTCAACAGAATCTAATTTCGAAACACCATATCCTGCTAATATATTGATCATACCCGGTGCAACACCTAAATCAGGGATTAACGTGATATTTTTAGCCTTTGCTTTATCGTTTAATGTTAATAAATACTCCGTTACTTCCCCAATATGCCCACCTAAATCAACAGAATGGACCCCTATCTCTATTGCTGTTTTGGCAACTATTTTGTTAAATTCATAGAATAATGCATTGACGCAAACATCCCCTTTAGACATGACTGTTCGTAATTCTTCTTCATTCTTGGCGTTTAACGCAACGACTTCAATTTTTTCAGATTGGAGTGAATCTACAAATTTTTGAGCAGCAGTTGTATCTATATCTGCTAAGTACACTTTCTCTACTTTTTCACTTGAATTTAAATCCCGTGCTACCTCTTTCCCCATCAAGCCAGCGCCTAAAACCACAACTTTCATTACACACATCCCCTTTTCGTTGTTTAGTTTTCTGTGTCAATTTGCGCCCTTTGTAATTTCCCACTATAGTCTACATAAATACTTTTCCATTCTGTATAAACATCTAAGGCCGCTTGACCTGAATCACGGTGACCATTTCCTGTCCCTTTTGTTCCCCCAAAAGGCAAGTGAATTTCCGCTCCAGTTGTTCCCGCGTTAACGTACACAATACCCGTATCTAAATCTCTTTGGGCTTTAAATATTTTATTAACATCCTGTGAGAAGATAGAACTCGACAAGCCAAATTTCACACTGTTATTTACTTCAATCGCTTCCTCTAAACTTTCCACCTCAATAATACTTAACACTGGACCAAAGATTTCTTCTTGTGCGATGACCATATCATTTTCAACGTTAGTGAAAACTGTTGGTTCAAAGTAGTAGCCTTTTTCGAGTTCCGGTACTGTAAGGGATTTCCCGCCGACTAAAACTTGTGCTCCTTCTTGCTTTCCAATTTGAACGTAGTGATTTATCTTTTCTAAAGCAGCCGAGTTAATAACTGGCCCAATTTTCACCTTTGGATCAAGTCCATCTCCAATTGTTAATTTACTAACCTCTTCTACTAACATTTGTTCAAGTTTGGATTTTACATCTTTATGCACAATCACACGACTACAAGCCGTACATCGTTGCCCAGCTGTCCCAAAAGCACTCCATATAATGCCTTCTACCGCTAGTTGTAAATTTGCATCATCCATGACAATTACTGCATTTTTACCGCCCATTTCAAGGGATACTTTTTTCAGGTGTCTTCCACCTAGTTCTGCAATTTTACTTCCGGTTTCAGTTGATCCGGTAAAGGAAATTACTTTTACATCTGGATGCTCGATTAATGCGGTCCCTACCGTGGAACCTGCCCCAAAGACAACATTCGCTACCCCGTTAGGCAGACCTACTTCCTCGAATATCTTAGCCATTTCATAAGCCATCATTGGCGTTTCAGTTGCTGGTTTCCACACAAACGTGTTTCCAGCCACAATAGCAGGGAATGATTTCCACGTCGCAATAGCAATTGGAAAATTCCATGGTGTTATTAGCCCTACTACTCCTATTGGAGCCCGAACACTCATTGCAAATTTATCTGCAAGCTCAGAAGGAGTTGTTTCTCCAAATAGACGTCTTCCTTCCCCAGCCATATAGAATGCCATATCTATACCTTCTTGCACTTCTCCTCTAGCCTCTTCTATCACCTTACCCATTTCCTTGGTTAAAATTTGTGCAAGATGTTCCTTTTTCTCTTTTAATTTATAGCCAATTTCATATAAATAATCTGCTCGTTTTGGCGCTGGAATTTTCGCCCAAGATTTTTGTGCCTCTTTAGCAGCAGCTACCGCCAAATTCACTTGATCACTCGTTGAAAGTGGGACGGTTGCAAGCTGTTCACCATTTGCTGGATTTATCACAGGAATTGTTTGAAGTTCATCATTAGGTAGCCATTTTCCGTTAACATAGTTTTGAAGTTTCATAACATCCTCCTCAATTTGTACTTGAATCATGCTTTATATCGTTTTTTAATCGAAATTCCCTTCATAAAACTTCTTTACATATTATTAATTCAAAGTGAAAATTATAAGTGAATCTTTTAAAGAGGGAAAACGTAAGATTAGATGGTATATATTTATTAATAACTTTAGGAGGTTATGAATAATGAACAATCATGAAATAGATTACAAATTGTATGGCGATGATATGCAATTTGTAGAAGTAGAATTAGACCCAAACGAAACGGCAGTTGCAGAAGCAGGTAGCTTGATGATGATGGATGAGGCCATTAAAATGGAGACGATTTTTGGCGACGGTTCTAGTAGCGGTGGTGGCGGCATCATGAATCGATTAATGGGCGCTGGAAAACGTATGCTTACCGGTGAAAGTTTATTTATGACAACTTTCACTAATGTTGGACAAGGGAAAAAAAGCGTTTACTTTGCTTCCCCATATCCTGGTAAGATTATTCCTATGGATTTAAGTGTTTATAAAGGGAAAATCATCTGTCAAAAAGATGCCTTTTTAGCTGCGGCAAAGGGTGTATCTGTCGGTATCGAATTCCAACGCAAAATCGGAGTTGGCTTCTTTGGTGGTGAAGGGTTCATTATGCAGAAGCTTGAGGGTGATGGCATGGCCTTCATTCATGCAAGTGGCGCCATAAAAAGAATCGGTCTACAAGCTGGACAAAAGATTTTAGTGGATACTGGCTGTCTTGTTGCGATGACTTCAGATGTTAACTATAATATCGAAGCTGTAAGTGGCGTAAAAACCGCTTTATTTGGTGGTGAAGGGATTTTCCTTGCATCATTGCGTGGACCAGGAACTGTTTGGGTTCAATCACTACCATTTAGCCGCCTAGCTAGCCGTGTATTTGCTGCTGCTCCTACTAGCCAAGGTGGAGGCGGTCAAAACATGGGTGAAGGCGGAATTGGCGGGTTATTTAATCTGTTCAATAAGTAAATTCCCTTTTATAAGAGTTTTAATTACAACGAGACTCTCATATTTTCTACATCCCTCTGAACTAAACATACTTTGTAAAAATAAAACGTCTCAAAAGAGTTCAGCTTTTGAGACGTTTTTCTTATAGATATAAAAATACGATTAAAACAATCGCAAGTACAATACGATAAACAGCAAATGGTACTAGTTTAACTTTTGAAATTAATTTTAAGAAGAATTTAATGGCAATCAAAGCGAATACGAATGCACTAATAAATCCTATGATATAAAATCCTGTATGACTTGGATCTAAGTCGCTCCAGTTTTTAATCAATGAAATACCACTAGCTCCAGCCATAATTGGCACCGCCATGATGAAGGTAAAATCCGCTGCAGTCTTATGGTCAAGCCCTAGCATTACCCCACCAGAAATCGTAGCACCAGAACGTGAGAATCCTGGCCATAATGATAAACATTGAATTAAACCTACTTTAAATGCTTTACCATATGAAAGATCATCTAAAGATGTGATTGTCGCTTTTCTTTGTCCACTTACACGGTCAGCCACAATCATCCAAATTGCACCAACAATTAAGCCGATAATTACTGTATTCGTAGAGAAGAGATTTTCATCGATAAAATCTTCAAATAATACACCAAAAATGCCGGCAGGAATAATCCCCACAATTACATGTCCTAAATTAAATTTACGAGAGGAAGATTGTCCCTCTATCTTATATAATCCTACTAAGCTAAGAATTCGTTTCCACATTACAAATACGACTGCTAGAATGGAACCTAGCTGGATCACAATTTTAAAAGTATTTGCAGACCCTTCCCCTAAAAAATCCTTCGTATTCAGCCATAAATCATCCACGATAATCATATGTCCTGTCGATGAAACCGGCGCGAATTCCGTCATCCCCTCAACAAAACCGAGGATAATCGCTTTAATTAAATCAAAAAATTCCATAAGTAATTTTAATCTCCTCATCATTTGTTCTACTCATTACGCAAGTCGACGTAACGGATTTATAAATAATAAATTCCTAGTTTACAATACATGAAGCACTTTGGGTTGTCCATACGTCTCGCGTTTTAAATGGCTTAGTCTACTTTAAATGTTAAATCCACTACCCATAATTCTGAACGACTTCCGATACGCATAGGTGGCCCCCAAAAACCAAATCCTGATGAAACGAGCGCATGCATGTCCTCTTTTTGTAGATGACCATAATCTAACTCGAATATCCGTTTCGTAATCAAATTGTTCGGCCATAGTTGCCCCAGATGTGTATGCCCCGATAAATGCAGATCTACTCCTGCATTTTGAGGTTTATGTAAATCATTTGGTGTATGGTTCATTACAATCCAAGGTAGTGTATCAAGATTTTCCGGCCTTAAGTCTTGAATCTCTTTTCGATATTTGTTCGTAACATCTTCCTGACCTGTTAAATAAAAACGATTTCCAACTAAAATGGTTTCATCCATTAAAATTTGGACGTTCGAATTTCTCATTTCTTCTACAAACTCTGGTATTTTCCCTCCGTAATATTCATGATTTCCGAGTACTCCATAAACACCATATGTTGATTTTAACTGCTTCATCACCTGATTCATACCCTCTTCTACAAACCAAACAGGATCATCATCAACAATATCCCCTACTAACAAAACTACATGTGGATTTGCATTGTTTGAGAGCTCCACAAATTTTTGAAGGTGACGCTTATTAGAAAGAACACCCAGATGAAAATCAGAAGCGATTACAAGCCTCATTGTTTCCCCAGGCTTATTAATAGTAAGCTCTAAATGCCGTACAACTGGCGAGTAAGCATTGTATGTACCCCTTGTAAATAAAATAACTAATATTCCTATCACAATGCATCCAACAACAACTATATTTTTATAGGGTGTAAAAGTGATAAAGAGGTTAGCGATGATACATAATATGAGTCCATACTCAAAAAAGAACATCCAATAGTTCCCTATAATCGATATCGGACGGAGAATACGGTGCATACGGCCAATGAGAAAACTAAATGCTACTAAGTAGAAAATAACCCAGTAAAGGATTGTTCCGTGAAACAGGTGAATTGCCTCAAGCCAACTTTTTAGATTTATTCCTAAATAAGCAGTAACCGCACTGTATAGTAAGAGTGCTGTGGTTATACTAAAAACTCGCCCCATTTGTATAATCCTCCCATGTTTAATAGTAAAAGTATATCACGTTGGAAAATTCTGTTCATTTTTTGAGCTTATTGAAATACGATCTGTCCGCGCCCGCTACCAAGCATATCAAGAGTACATTATTTCTTTTAATGGAAAAAAGAGGATGAGACAAAAGCCAAAATAGCATTTTTCCACACTAGGAAAAATGCTATTTTTACGTTCTAATGAAAATTGATTTCCATTCCGGGTACGCTTTCCGCGGGCACGCCCTGACACGAACGTCTCAGGCGGCGTGCTGTTCCCGCAGG
>DATMGC010000015.1:0-73453 GCA_035555915.1 Ureibacillus sp.
AGATGAAACTCTAGATTTCACGGTAATATTATCATCACAACTGGCAAATGCAGCTGCTATGTTTACACAGAATCGATTTTGTGGTTCTCCTATCCCAATAGGAAAGAAAAATGTAGCAAATGGTAAATTGCAATGCTTTGTCATTAATAGTAAGAATGCAAATGTGGCTACTGGTGAAGAGGGTATCAATAATGTAATTGAAATGGTAAATTTAGTAGCTAAGGAGTTAAACATTTTTGCTGATGATATTTTGCCTTCTTCTACTGGAGTAATCGGAAGACAACTACCGATGGATAAGATTCGAAAAGGAATTAAGAATCTGAATGAAATCATGATAGAAGGTGGATTAGAGAAATCCGCAGAAGCAATTATGACCACTGATACCTACCCTAAAATCAGATCTGTTAAAATCGGGGATGCTACACTAGTTGGAATAGCAAAAGGATCGGGAATGATCGAACCGAATATGGCGACGATGCTTTCTTATTTTGTAACGGATGCTGAAATTCCTTCCGAAACCCTACAAGCAATACTAAAGGAAGCGGTAGACCAATCTTTTAATATGGTCAGTGTTGATAGTGATACGAGTACAAGTGATACCGTTGCAATTATGGCGAATGGATTAGCTGGAAAAGTGGATATACAGCAATTTAAAGAAGCTTTAACTGAGATGAGCGTACAATTAGCGAAAGAAATTGCACGTGATGGGGAAGGCGCTACAAAGTTGCTTGAAGTTGTTGTAAATGAAGCTAATAGTTTTACACAGGCTAAGAAAATTGCAAAAAGTATTGTAAATTCTCCACTTGTTAAAACAGCAATTTTTGGTAAAGATCCTAATTGGGGACGAATAGCAATGGCAATAGGGAAATGCGAAGATGAAACAGACATTGACCCAGAAAAGATAAGCATCTCTTTTGGGGACATCCTGATTTATCAAAATGGACCAATTAATGATGAAAATTTAAAAAGAATTTTAGATTATCTTGAAAATCCAGTCATTTCAATAACGGTTTCTTTAGGACTAGGAGATCAGAAAGCAACTGTATGGGGCTGTGATTTATCCTATGACTATGTAAAAATCAATGGAGATTATACTACGTGAAAAATTTTTGTTAAAAAAGCTTACAAAGTTTTTCGATCTATTTTAAATTTCTTTCAAAAAAATAACTATATAAAAATTATGTGATTTAAAAATGGATTAATAATTCATTTTTAAATCATTTTTTTTAAATAAATTTAGAAATGATTTAAAAATGAATTAAGTTAGTGGAAGATAACGTTTTCATTTATTGAAATATTCAATAAAAAGTTGGCACGTTAATTGCTTTTATAAAGATAGATGGATTTTTGTGTGAGAAAAGTTCACATATTAAATTTGTTTTAAGAATCGTAGTTTACTATTCTCTATTTAGGTCTTTGATTCCCTATCTATTCTTTAACAATATGAATTTCGTTCATTTTGGATTGCCTAATTTGATGATGGAGATATTGATTAGGCAGATAGCCAAGAATGCATTGAACAGAGGGTGAATGCTTCTTACAAGAATGTTGAATCGAGAAGATAGAAGAAAAATAGATGCTACGTGAAAGTAATAGAATTGTGAAGGTTTTGTTTGAGTGAATGTTAGGAAGAGTTGTTTTTATTGAAAAATATAAAGAAGAAAGAAGGGCTTTTATGAATTTAACAAAAACACGTTTAGCAATTGATGTAGGTGGAACTTTTACCGATGTATTTGTTTTTGATGAAAATACAGGGGAGGTATTTGTTACAAAAACTTCCTCTACACCCTCTAACCCAGAACAAGGTATTTTAGATGGGATTACAAAAGCAAATTTAAAGGGTGAAGATATTAAAGTATTTTCTCATGGTACAACGGTTGGTACGAATGCTTTAATTGAACGTAAATTGCCGAAAACAGCACTGATTACTACAAAAGGTTTCCGAGATGTTCCTGAAATTCGTCGTGGGACAAAAGAAGATATTTGGGATACGTACAAAGACACAGCAAAACCATATATTCAACGTCGCGATCGATTTGAAATGAAAGAGCGTACCGATTACGAGGGAAATATTCTTGAGTCGATTGATGAGCAAGAGGTTCGTGAGTTAGCGCGTAAGTTAAAGCGTCGTGAAACAGAATCTGTTGCGATTTGTTTCATTAATGCATATGTGAATGGCGAAAATGAAGCAAAAGTGAAGGCAATTATTCAAGAGGAACTACCAGATGTATATGTATGTATTTCAAGTGAAGTATTACCAGAAATTTTTGAGCATGAACGTATGAGTACGACAATTATTAATGCGGTGCTTGGTCCAATTATGACGAAATACATTAATAAGCTTGAAGATGAAATGCATGACCGAGGTTATGAGAATGATATTTTAGTTCTGCATTCAGGTGGTGGTGTTATGACATCAAGCACTGTACCTCGATATGCAGCTCGTCTAGCAAGTTCGGGGATTGCAGCAGGTGCCATTGCAAGTAAGCATATTGCAAAGCTTTGCGGATTTAACAATGCGATTGGTTTAGATATGGGCGGGACGAGTACAGACATTTCGCTTATGTATGATGGAGACATTCGCATTACGAAAGATTGGTCGATTGAATATGGTTACCCAATTGGATTCCCAAGTATTGAAATTTTAACAATTGGTGCTGGTGGTGGTAGCTTAGCATGGCAAGATGAGGGTGGATCACTACGTAATGGTCCTCAAAGTGCAGGGGCAGTACCTGGGCCTGCGTGTTATAGCAGAGGTGGGGTTGAACCGACTAACTCAGATGCAAATTTAGTGTTAGGACGCCTAGGGGTAAATCTATTAGATGGTTCTATGCAATTAGATATAGATAAAGCAAAAGATGCAGTGCAAAAAATAGCAGAGAAATTCGACTATTCACTTGAAGAAGCTGCAAATGCCATTATTGAAGTAGCAAATGCGAATATGAGTGATGCTGTACGTTTAATTTCTGTGCGTAGAGGATATGATCCACGTGATTTTGCATTAGTTGCATTTGGTGGGGCTGGCCCATTACATGGTGCTCATTTAGCGAAGGAATTAAATATTCCAACAGTTATCATTCCTCCACATCCGGGTGTAGCCGCTGCAATGGGTTGCTTACTAGTGGATGTTCGTCATGATATTTCGAAAACTTATGTAAAAAAGGCGACAGATGTGACAGTAGAGGAATTAATGAGTGAATTTGCTGAAATGAAGAAGGAAGCAGAAGAGTTATTAAGAGAAGAAGGAGTAGATGAAGCACATTCAACACTTATGAACTATGTTGACTTGCGTTATAAAGGTCAATGGCGTTCACTTGCCGTTCCTGTTAGTGACGATATTATTGAATTGGATTCAGTATTAGAAGCTTTCCATAAAGAACATGAACGTGAGTTTGCTTATTCAGATCGAAATCAACCAGTTGAAATTTATGGATTACGCGTGACAGCTATTGGAACAGTACCTAAACCAGAGTTCCCATCTTATAATCCATCTGGTGAATTAACAGATGCATACAAAGAAGAAAGAGATGTGTACTTTGATGGTAAATATGAAAAAACAAAAGTGTACGACCGAGAAAAAATACCTGTACTTTCTGAAATAACAGGGCCAGCAATTGTTGATCAATTAGATACAACAACTGTGATTCCACCAGGATTTACTGCACAAGTTGATAAGTTTAAAAATCTCATTATTACTGTTGATGAAAACTAAAAACTAGAAGGGTGGAAAATTGATGAATACAGTTCAATTATTAAATAAAAAAACAAATTTAGATCCGGTAACATTTGAAGTATTGAAAAATGGCTTTGTAAATTTAGTTGACCAAATGGCTGAGCAAATGTTACGCACATGTTATTCATTTGTAATTTATAACCGTGACTTTAGCTGTGCGATGTGTGATGCAGAAGGAAATACAGTTATGCAAGGAACACAGGATATTTCCGTGCATGTTGGGACATTACACTTAACTGCAAAAGCAGTATTAGAAGATTTTAAAGATGATATTCATCCTGGAGATGTCTTTTTAATCAATGACCCTTATCGTGGAGGAACACATTTTAGTGATACACGTGTAGTATTACCGGTTTTCTATGAAGGGAAGTTAATCGCCCTTATGCAAACGAATGGACACTGGGCAGATGTTGGGGGTTCAAACCCTGGTTCGTTTGATATTAAAGCAAAAGAACATTTCGGTGAAGGTATCCGCATCCCACCAGTACGTATCTATAGTAAGGGCGAATACTTAAGTGATGTTGTGAACTTTATTGTCATGAACATGCGTGTACCAGAAGAGCGTATTGGAGACTTACGTTCACAGGTCGAAGCAGCAAAAGTCGGTCAAAAACAATTACTTGAAATGATCGAAAAGTATGGTGTTGATACAGTATTACAAGCCTTTGACGAAGTGCAAAATTATGTTGAGCGACTAACACGTAAGAAAATTGAGACATTACCAAAAGGTACATGGGAAACAGTAGATTATATTGATATGGATCCTGAATTAGGCGATGGATTAATTCCAATTCGTGTAAAGATGACGATTACTGATGATGAAATTTTTTATGATTTGAGTGGTTCTCATCCATATATCAGCTGTTTCTTAAATGCAGGGTTCGGCTCGGCGCTTTCGGGGTTATATGCGGGAACAAAAACATTTTTCCCTGAAATTCCATTAAACTCTGGTTTCTATCGTGTTGTAAAAGGTTATTTACCAGAAAACTCTGTTGTAAATGCACCAAGTCCAGTTGCTGTATCTGGTTATTGTTCTGGTTCATTTGAGAAAATTATGAATGCATGTTTTGAAATTTGGTCAAATATCATGCCAGAACGTGCGATTGCTTGTTCATTCAATTTAGAATATTTATTGCTAGGTGGATATGATCAACGAAATGATTCAAACGACTATTTTATGTGGTATGACTGGATGGCTGGTGGACATGGTGGTCGTATTGACCGAGATGGAGCAAACACAACTTCCCCTGTATTTGGTGTTGGGTTAAGTGTTCAGCCTTGTGAGGGACAAGAACGTTTATCACCTGTCATTACGACAAAACATGAAATTATTACAGATTCTGCAGGGCCTGGAAAATATCGCGGTGGTGTCGGTGTTGAAAAGGGAGGCATTATCACAGATGTGAAGAGTACTGTAATGTCTTATTGTTGCGACCGCTCTCGTTCTATTACTTGGGGGATAATGGGTGGATTACCTTCAATTCCACAAGGAGCAATCTTACATCCAGGTTTAGAAAATGAAGAGTTTTTAGGAACAATCTTTTCAAATGTTGAAGTTGCAAAGGGTGATACATTCACTCGTCCATCAGCAGGTGGAGGGGGACTTGGTGACCCATTAGATCGTGATGTGCATGCGGTTTTAGAAGATGTAATTGATGAGTATGTTTCAATCGAGCGTGCGAAAAAAGATTATGGCGTTGTAATCAAGGAAATTGATAGAGAAATAGATTTATTTGAGATTGATTATGAGGAAACAAATATAGAGCGCGACTATATTAAAAACAATCGAAAAAAATGGTTAACTACAGATCCGCTTGAAGTAGAAAAGCTGTATGAGTCTGGTGAGATTGACAAAATGGATGTCATTAGACGCTATGGAGTTGTTATGGATTATACAACGAATAAAGCTTTAATTAAATCAACACAAGAATACAGAGAGTCAATGGTGAAACGTTCACTAGCGTTCTGGGAATAACAAGTAGATAAAGGAAGGGGAACGAGTTTTTCCCTTTCTTTTTTATAAAATATTAAAGGAGTGATAGATATGGAAGTTTTGATACCTAAAGAAGAACATGTAATCAACAGTGGTGCAACCGAAGAGAAAAAAGAAGATTTTGCTCTTGAGAAGGTCCCTCTTAAAGGGAGAACGATGAGTTGGATAAATATTACGAATATAACACTAGGTGTTGCAACAGCTATGCTTTTTATGCAAATGGGAAGCTTAATGGCTGTTAGCTACGGTGCAGTTAATGCTCTTTTAGCAGCTATTTATGCGACGATTGTTGGTGGCGCTTTAGGTGTTGGAATAAGTTATTTAGCTGCTAAAACAGGGTTAAATGTAAACTTACTTGCTAGAGGCGGTGGGTTTGGCTATCTAGGTGCTTCTATAACTTCTTTAATCTACGCTCTAAACTTTATTATGTATTGTGCAATAGAAGGTTCAATTATGGCTTATGCCGTACATGAATATATCTCATTTGTCCCCGTTCCTGCTCTAATGATTTTCTTTGGACTAGCAGTTATTCCGCTAAACTGGTTTGGTATTAAACAACTCGATAAACTTCAAAAATGGTCGATGCCTATTTTCTTATTCTTTCTAATAGCAGGGTTTATAGCTCTTGCAATGACTGCAAATAAATTTGCTGGAAATGTGTGGACTTTTTTACCAGAAGGTTTGCAAGTTGGTGGAGGATCACTTATAGCTTGTATAGGGGTTATGAATGGTCTAGTGGGCATTATGGCTTTACTAGTATCAGATTATGCTCGATTTATTAAAAAAGAAGAATTTAAAATTGGTGTCTTTATGGTGGGATTCATGCCACAATTTATTTGTTTCTTTGTAATGGGTTTAATTGGAATTTGGTTTGGTGTTAACTTAAATGAACAAAATCCAGGTGTATATTTTGTTCATTTACTTGGTATTGGTGGTGTACTATTTACAATTTTAACTCAATTACGAATTAACATTACGAATTTGTATAGTGGATCACTATCATTAGCGAACTTTTTTGAAAATGTATTTAAATTTAAACCTGGTCGAATTTTTTGGGTAGTCGTTACATCTGTTACGGCAATTCTCGCAATGTTATTTGGTGTTATGGACCATTTAGGAAATCTGTTGACATTCCAAGGTGTATTTTTAATGTCATGGGGAGCAGTATTGGTCAGTGATGCATTGGTAGTTAAGAAGATATTAAAAATAGGACCAAATTATTTTGAACATCGTCAAAATTATTTGTTCGCATGGAATCCTGTAGGTGTTGTTTCTTTAGTTATCGCATCAGTTGTAGGTTCACTTGCTGCTTTTGGATATATGGGAGTGTTCCTGCAAAATATAGCAGCTTTCTTTGCGGCAATTATTGCATTTATTTTGACTATCATTATAGCAGTTGTAACGAAAGGAAAATATTATATTAAAGAAGAGGCAAATGATATTTTACCAGAAGAATATATTTCTTAAATATAAAGAAGTCTTTCAATCATCGATTGAAAGACTTCTTTCTTATTATATATCAATTGTATCATTATATTTTTTGAGCTTTCGAATAACGGAGGGCTGACTAATACCGAGTAATTTCGCCATCTCATAAGTAGTTTTTGATTTCTTTTGAACTTTATGTAAAAGCATTTTTTCGGTTTGTTCCAAAGCTGATTTTAGTGTGTAGTCTTCAAAGACGCTAGTTTCAGAGGTGTCTTGAGTAAACGATAAGTGAGATGACATTGTTGTGGGAAGCGAATTAGGATAAATAATATTTTCTTCAGATGTTAAAACAAGGCGTTCAATTAAGTTTTCTAGTTCCCGAACGTTGCCTGGCCAAGAGTATTGTAAGAGCGATTCATATGTTGTTATATGTAGTTTCTTTAAAGTATTATATTTTTTGTTCATACATTGAAGATAGTAATCAATTAAAACAGTGATATCCTCTTTTCGTTCACGTAATGCAGGTATATTGATAGGGAGAACATTAAGCCTATAATAGAGGTCCAAACGAAATTTACCTTCTGTAATCATTTGTTCTAAATCTTGGTTAGTGGCTGCAACGAGTCGGAAATCAACTTGTATTTCCTTTTGGCTACCAATAGGTTTAATTTTCTTTTCTTGTAAAACTTTGAGCATTTTTACTTGCATAGTAATAGGAATTTCACCGATTTCATCTAGAAACAACGTACCGTTTTGCGCTTGTTGAATTAAACCCCGTTTACCTTTCCTATCTGCACCAGTAAATGAGCCAGATTCATATCCAAACATTTCAGATTCAAATAAGTTTACAGGAATGGTACTACAATTTACTTCAATGAAAGGTTCTTTTTTACGGTTACTATTTTTGTGAAGTTCGTGTGCAAACATACTTTTTCCAACTCCAGATTCCCCTAATAGAAGCACGGTTGCGTCCGAATTCGCCACATGGTGAATTGTTTTAACAACATGGTGAATTGATTTACTACGGTAAATGATATTTGTCTTTTGTCGTAGTGTATCGACTTCAGTTTGAAAACTCTCGATTTTTTTTTCTAGTTTTTCATATTGTTCTTGGAGTTGTAAAATCTCTGTTTGATCTGTCGCATAGCAAACAACAAAAATAATTTCATTGTTATCATCAAAAACAGGATATGCAGTTGTCATGATCGATTTTCCTGTAATGGTTTGTTGCATTAAGCTGATCTCTTTTTTTTGTTCAATGACAAGGGCAACAATTGAGGGATTTAGAATACCGATTTCTTGGAGGTTATAAACCGATTTACCAACAAAATAATTAGGCTCAACACCATAAACAGTCCAATGTTCAGGATTTGAATAGAGGATATTTCCAGCGGCA
The DNA here is from genome assembly GCA_035555915.1 of Ureibacillus sp. Classification (GTDB taxonomy): domain Bacteria; phylum Bacillota; class Bacilli; order Bacillales_A; family Planococcaceae; genus Ureibacillus. The sequence continues at coordinate 8,551 of DATMGC010000015.1, forward strand.
TCAGTGACTGTGATGTTATTATTAGACGTTTCAACAATAGATTTTAATATAAGACTATTAAGTGATGTATCCATATATTCCTCCTTTAATATAAAAAGAGTTAACGATAGGTTAGAAACTATTATATTAAGTGTAATAAGTTAAGTATAGCATCTATAGATGTCTATAGAACTATTATTTTGAATTTTAAGACTATTATTTAGAGTTCTACTTTATAGAATACATTGAACTAAATACAGCAACATTACGGAAATAAATTCCTTCATTTTTCCCCTATTCTCAAATTCAAGTATTCTGAACCTAATTATCTTCATTTCGAACTACCTATAAAAAATAAAAAAATTATGAAAATAATCATATTTTCATAGTACTACTAATAAAATAGTGACTTCTGACCTTCGTTTTAAATCATTTCGACAAAATACAACAAATTCTTAAAATTCCTTTCTTTAAAAACTTCAAAAATCGAACCTTTCTACATATGTCCATATATCCATGAATTTTGCTAAGACCTTCCGCCCAACTTTGACAAGTTTTGTTACTTACTTATACTAAAAGCAGTAAAAATGTTGTATGGGGTAGAAAATCCAAGAATCCAAGAGGAAATGCTTTCTTGAGTTCAGCTCGTACGACAATCGCATATTGCTAGAAGTTCGTAAAATTTCTAGATTTCTAAAATATTAACAAAAAGGTAGGGGAAGTTGTGTTAGAGGCGAAACGACGTGCGGCCATATTTCTTATTCTTGCCTTTATATTAGCGGCCGTGGCAGGTTTTTTAATATTAGAGAAAGTAAAACAGCTAAATTCGGAGCTTGGCGGAATGGTTGAAATCTATGTGGCGAATTCAGGCATTCCTGAGCGAACACTGATTAATTCTAGCAACTTAACTGTGATGGAAATTCCTCAAAAGTTCTTAACAGAATCCCATATTACTTCAGAGGATGAAATTGTAGGTCAGGTATCGGTTGTGCCTTTAAAAAAGGGTGATATTATTACGACCAACATGTTAAAAGGCTATTCGGCACTTCAAAATGAAAATAACCGTCTAGTGGTCATTCCCTATAAAGACAATATTATGTTTGACCAAATGCTAACAGCCCAGGATCGAGTAGATCTCATCGTTTCTCTAGAAGACAATGGCGCAAAGAAAACGGAATTATTTATGAAGGACGTCCCCGTTCTTTATGTGGTTCCAACCGAAGATGATAATGGTCTACAGATGATAGGGGTCGAAGTATCGTCAGAGGATGCTACAAAATTAATTCATATGCAAAATTATGCAGAATACATACGAGTTCTAAAAGCGAATGTTGGACAAGCCGGTGCACCAGAAGAAGGGGCAAATGAAACCCAAGCAGCAGCTGCTGAAAATACGGAAGCCACAGCGCAACCTCAACCAGAAACGCAATCAGCTCCACCAGATGCGACTCAAACAAATACAGAAGCTCCAGCAACTTCTGAAGGAAATTCGTAAGGGAGGGGGAGTTAGAGATGGAGCAAAAATTGAATATCTTAATCGTCAGTGATGATCCCGTTTTACGTCAGCAACTACAAACGATTGCCGAAAATACAGAGGAAAATGTATTGGCTGCTACAACAATAGATGCAATCCGAGAGATGAATCGTGAAACACGGGATATTGTCATCATGACACAACCAGAAATGGATATTGCCATTGATCTAGTGCAATCGATACGGCAGATTAATCGATCTGTCTTAGTGATTTTTATTGCCCAGCAAACAGACTTTGTGCTGTTGCGTAATATGATGCGTGCGGGTGTGGATGAGTTTTTTGTTTTCCCGGAAGAAACGTCGCTTTTTACAAGTCGTTTTCCAACGACCGTCAAAAATTACGCTATCCAAAAGGAGTCCAAAAAATCGGATGCTTCCTTGATGTCTTTTGGAAGAGGTCGGGGCCAAATCTTATCCCTTTACAGTGGAAAGGGAGGAAGCGGAAAATCGGTGATTGCATCGGTTTTGGCTCAAACTCTAAAACTAGAATCAACAGCTGAGGTTATTCTCATTGACCTAAATGGGCAGTTTGGTGGCATAGAATCGATGTTTTCCATCGAGTCGAACCGTTCGATTGCAGACCTATTGCCAGTAATTGAAGAGTTGAATGAAAGCCACATTCGTAACGTATCGAAAACGGAACAAAATTCCAAACTTGAAATCTTGGTGAGTCCAATTGATGCAGAAGTAGCTGAAACATTAGGTGAAGAGTTTGTTGCCAAATTACTTCGAACATCAAGACGTGCTTTCGACTATGTGATTGTAGACTTACCTTCATCCTTAAATGGCTCGGTAATTACGGCGATGGAAGAGTCAGACAAAATTTTCTATGTGCTGACACCGGACACGCCAGCATTGCGGGTTTTGAAGCACTATGAACAGTTATCTACCAGAATTGGGATGAACTTGGTAGGGAAAATGGAAGTTATTTTAAACTGTATAGCCAAAGAAAATGAACTTCAGCAAAAGGACTTAAAGCATGTTCTTCGTTATCCGATTGCTGCAACCCTTCGAAAAGACATCAAAGGATTACAACCTTTTATTAACAAAGGTGAGCCTGTTCGAAAAGTGATGAAGGAACGTAAGCTTATTCCTTTTGCTAAGGATGTCCGGAAGTTTTCACGGGAGATTTTGAAACAATAAGGGGGTATCGTAGTGGCTTCTATTTTTGAAAGAAAAAAAGAGCTTGCTTCACGACAGAAGGCAGTTTCCTATCAATACGATAACCATCTTGTGGATGACCTAGTAGAACATTATAAGGCTCGGTTACTGAGGGATACGAATCTAGAGGTACTCACACAGCTTTCACAAGGTGAAATGAGACTGAAGATTGAGCAATATGTTTCGCAATTTATGTCAGAGGAACGGGTCGTTATCTCGCGCCATGATAAAGAACTTCTTGTCACACGCATCTTGGATGAGTCAGTAGGGTTAGGTCCGCTTGAACCGCTCATTAACGATCCAACCATAACAGAGATTCTCATCAACGGTTATAACGAAGTGCATGTGGAGCGGAAAGGGAAGCTGGAGCAAGTCAATATTAGTTTCCGGGATGATGAACATGTGCGCCATATAGTTGACCGAATTGTTGCCCCACTTGGACGACGAATTGATGAAAGCTCGCCTATGGTGGATGCGCGATTGCCGGATGGAAGCCGTGTGAATGCAGTAATTCCACCGATTAGTTTAAATGGTACCCTCGTTTCTATTCGTAAGTTTAGAGCAGAGCCTTTCCAAATGGAGGATTTGCTAGAGTTTAATTCACTTGATGAAAATATGGCATATTTTCTTGACTGTGTTGTAAAGGCAAAGATGAATACACTTATTTCCGGGGGAACGGGATCCGGGAAAACGACCATTTTGAATGTTACGGCAAGCTCAATTCCTCATTATGAACGTGTCATTACCATTGAGGATTCAGCGGAATTACGATTGAATCGTTCAAATGTGGTTGGAATGGAGGCGCGTCCTGCCAACGTTGAGGGCAAGGGGGAAATTACCATTCGCAACCTTGTGCGAAATGCACTTCGTATGCGCCCTGACCGTATTATTGTCGGAGAGGTTCGAAGTGGCGAAGCGTTTGATATGCTTCAAGCGATGAACACCGGACATGAAGGATCCCTTACAACAGTCCATGCTAATACACCGGATGATGCGTTAAGACGTGTAGAATCGATGGTGGTCATGGCTGGGATGGATTTACCATCATCTATCATCCGTGAGTTTATCGTTGGCGCCCTCGATATTATTATCCAGGCAACACGATTAACAGATGGTACACGAAAAATTGTTTCGATATCAGAAGTACAAAAATTTGATGATTGCACTTCTAAAATTGTTGAAATATTCACCTTTAAACGAATTGGAATGTCACCAGATGGCGAAGTATTAGGATATTTTACTCCAACTGGTGCCAAACCAAAATGCATCGAACGCATTCGCATGTTCGGGATAGATATTTCTGAAGCATTATTTAGACCTGTACAACAGGAGGTGATTATATGATGGAAGCCTCCATTGCAGCCGTTGCCTTCCTTCTGTTAGTTATTGGATTATACAATCTATTAGGCTATCGAAAGGAAAAGAAAGAATGGAAAAAGAAAACCCATCAGTTTTATCGTGATGGCGAAAAAAGAAAAAGTGTCCTGGTCATTTGGGGATCAAAATTTGATCAAACCGAAACGGCAAAAGAAATGGAAGGCAAGCTCCAAGATGCCAATATTGCCTTCGCTCCCTCAGAATTTTGTGGGGCGTTAATCGTTTCATACATGGGCCTTTTATTTGTTTTAGTGAACTTCTTCAAGGTCCCTATTCTGATCGCCTTCGTCTTATCTTTTCTACTATTGGAAGCGGGAAGAAGGATGTTATTCAAAATTCGAAAAGACCGAAGAAAACAGGTCTTGGTCGACCAATTACCAGACATATGTCGCCTTCTCGCCAATTCAACGAGATCTGGGATGACCTTAAATCAAGGTATCCAATTGGTTGCAAAGGAAATGGCGGAACCGGCAAAAAGTGAATTTAAGAACTTGGCACATGAATTATCTCTAGGGATTGATTTTGGAAGCGCCATTCGTACATTGGAAAAACGCATTGATAATAAAGAATTTCATCTTTTTACGGCAACCTTACTAATTCAAAAGCGTGCCGGTGGGAACTTATATGCTGTTTTAGATGAAATGAGTCAAACGCTTGATGATCGAAAGCTATTGAAACAAGAAATTAAAACGATGACAGCTGAACATAAGTATATTGCTTACATTGTTCCCGTTATTCCCATTTTCTTGGTGCTAATGATGAACAATATCGTAGATGGCTTTTTAGATGCCTTGTTTTCAGGAGTCGGCATGATTCTATTTGCAATCTTTGCAGCGGGGACCGTCGCGACATTCTTTATTATCAATAAAATAACAAATATTAGGGTGTGACGTAATGGATGGATTAATAGCAATCACCGTAATACTGACCATCTTCTTTTTGGGGGTTTCCCTTCGAGGAGTTTATGTTTACCTCACAAAGCACCGCGAATTAAAAACAACTGTGTCAGAGACTTTATATATTTATGATGGCTTTCAAAAGAAAGTCAGCCGGAAGGAAAAAATGCTCGCAAAAATGCTGCATTTTGCAGATGATTTTTCAGATTTGGGACAGCGCATTAATTTTTTTAGTGAAAATGCGGACATCAAAAAGTATCTAATCCAAGCCGGACATCCATATGGTCTGACTGTTGAACGATTTCAGGGATTAAAGGTCTTCCTACTAATCATTGGCGTATTAGTTGGCGGTATTATGCTTGTGCTCGGCTTTCCGTTTTCGCAGTTTTTGGTGATTTTGTTGCCAATTGGTGGATTTATGGGAGCCGTATTATGGATTCGTTCGAAAGCGAAGGCAAGACAAGCTGAGATATCTTATCAACTGCCAGACTTTCTCGATACGATGAGTGTGACCTTGCAAGCAGGTGTTGGACTAACGCAGGCATTAAGGGATATCGTTCCTTATTTTGTTGGGCCTATAAAAGAAGAATTTGAACGGTTTCTTCAAGAAACGAGCGTGGGTGTCCCAAGAACAGATGCTTATCGCCTATTACTTGAGAGAAACGAATCAAAAGAGTTTCAGATTTTAATTAAATCATTGATTCAAGGAGAGCGATTGGGTGTACCTATTGCAGCTTCCTTTAAACAACAAGCCGAAGAAATGAGAAAGTTGAAAAAGGAAATGATCAAGGAAAAGGCGGCAAAAGCTTCACCAAAAGTGACGCTTGTCACTACATTCCTTATCTTACCTTCATCCCTTATCTTAATTGGAGGCTTGATGGTCATAAATATGTTTAACCAAAACAGTGGGATTTTTGAATTACTCAAATAAAAGGAAAAGGGAGAGAAAAAAATGAAAAACATGATGACAAAACTTGGAGTTAAATTACTTACACCAGCAAAGAATGAACAAGGCGCACAATCTTTAGAATGGTTAGGCTTGGCGGCATTATTGATTTTAGTATTAGGGATTATTTCAACAGCTGTTAGTGGGCAATCAGGAGCCATTTCAGGTTTAATCAGCAGTATTATCGCAAAAATTAGCGGAATGGTTGGTTAATGGTCAGTCACTAAAGAAATATAAAAACACAAGTAGCATGCCGACTAAAAGGTGTGTACTTAGAAAAGCGAAATATTAGGAGTTGAAGAGATTGCAGTTGAAATATAAAAGCTTACTAATACCCCTAGTATTTATTTTGTTGATGGCGGGATGCAGTAACAAGGAAGAAACAGAAAAAACAACTTCAGAAAAAGAAAATGAACCTGCAACTCAAGAACAACAAACAACTGAGAAAAAGGAAGCAAAAGAAGTTGTGAATGAGGATACAATTATTGGTCCTACACTTCCTACAACATTAGAAGAGCTTGAAAAATTACCTTCTGGTTATACGCAATATATTAATCAGTTAGAAGATGAAGGAAAAAAGTTAACAGATGAATTAACGGCAAATCTTCCGGACATTTCGGATAATCCGACAAAAGAAGAATTGGATCGCTACTACGAAGCAATTCTATCAGTCTTTCAACAAGATTATGAGGGACCAGGCGAGTTGCTTGATCAGTTGAAGTTTCAATCCATCGGTGATCCAGAAATTGAAGATTCACGCTATCAATTTAAGGAAAACTTAAACGTTATGGTCATCTTGGATGCTTCAGGCAGTATGGCAAATTATGAAGGAAGCGTGACACGCATGGATGCTGCTAAACAGGCGATTACGCAATTCGTAAAGGGGTTGCCTGAAGATGCAAATGTAGGTTTACGAATATACGGACATCTTGGTACAGGGAAAGATGCTGATAAGGCATTGTCTTGTAGTAGTAGTGAACTCATTTATCCATTAAGTACTTATAATACTTCAGAGTTTGAGAAGGCATTGACAAAAGCAACGCCTGCAGGATGGACACCGATTGGACTTGCGTTAAGTGAGGCCCAAAAAGATTTGGCTTCTTACAAAGGGGAAAACAATACAAACATTATTTATCTAGTGAGTGATGGGATATCCACTTGTGAAGATAATCCAGTAGAAACGGCAAAATCTTTATATGATTCAGATATCACGCCGATTATGAATATTATCGGATTTAATGTCGACCAAAAAGGTCAAAAACAATTGCAGGAGATTGCTACTGCAACTGAAGGGACCTATCAAAATGTTTCTGATGCCAAAGGGCTTCAAGAGCAATTGAATCAAGCCACACAAGTAGCTGAAAAATGGAAACAGTGGAAAACGTCTCAAGAAGGTTGGATTAACTCCTATAAAACGGATAACTACCTTGATATTTTTGGCTACCACACTGGGGAATTTAAAAAATGGGTTGATGAGAGACAAGCAATTGGCTTTACATTGACTTATTTATTGCAACAACGCGAAAAAATGTCAGATGAATCTCATGATTATCTGCAGCAAAAAAACCAAGACTATCATACTTGGATTGAACAAGAATATGACAAGTTGCGAGATGAGTTGGAAGCATTGAATGATTTGAATCATGCCGAAGCCATTAAAGCTTTGGAAGAAAAATATTTAACCAACACAAGTAATACACCTTAGACATGAAAAAGAGGTGAAGTTGTGAAAAGGAAACATTCTAGAAAAATCTTTGCAATTTTTATGATTGCCTTTCTATTATTCTGGTCAGCTTTACCTAGCATAAGTATGGCGTTCTTTATAACGCCTGGGAAACCTATTACTCCGGGACAAGCCATCACTGGCGGTCAACCGATTACTGGTGGCCAATTTATTCTTCCAGGGGATCCGATTCAAGGTGGCGAAGCCTACAATGCTGGGCCAGGGTTAAAGGGTGGTAATACTTCGTCTTCGGGACAACCGATAGTACCACCCTACCAAAATAGTAATGGTCAATTTATTCCCGCTATTCCTTCTAGTCTACCTATAAATAAGCCAATAACGGCAGGTGACGCCATTACAGGAGGCCAGGGTCCTTCAGGTGGACAAGGTGCGAATGGAGGCAATGCGACCGAGGGTGGAACTAACCCGACTGGTGGTAATGCCATAAATGGTGGAGATGGTCAAACGGGCGGAACAAGTCCTACTGGAGGAGATGGTTCTTCAGGCGGAAATCCTGTTAATGGTGGGGAAGGACCATCAACTGGTGAGTCATTAACGGGTGGTGATTCACCAAATGGTGGAGATGGTTCGACATCAGGTGGATCTTTACCTGCCGGTGATCCTTCGTCCGGTAACGTTAACAATTCTAATGGTACAACACCTGGTGGAGATGGAACTGGAGGCGGAACCGGAGCCGGTTCTGGTACAGCAAATCCCTCCTTTGCCCAACAAACGTTTACCGCATTAAAAGATACGAAGAAAATGTTTGTATCAATACCAAATTATTTAGGGCAAATGTTAGATGGCGGTTTATCAGTCATGGCTGGTTTTAAAATTACCGATTTAAAAACAGCATCAGGCAAGAGAAATTTAATCCAAGTTGATGGAAGAGCAACAGCTGTAAAGGGTAGTGGAAGCATATCAACTTGGCTTAATATGCGATACTCCGATTACTTAAATTCTTTCGAGAACTCTAAAAGTGTCGTGCGAGGGAAAGGTGGAAGTGTTGCAGTTATTAATTCTGACGGGACAAAATCAACAAGGAATTATGCAATCTTTCAACCACGTAGCGGTAGTAAAATTAAACAAAAGCATGTTCAAGGTTTTATTAATGAAGTGACTTCGTTTAAATCGGTATGGACAAAAACGAAGGATTATATGAAGAAAAATTGGATTCCATTAGATAAATGGAAAGTCAATAAAGACTTCTTTAAAGCAAAATCTGTACTAGCAAAAGGAAATGGAATTGCGAATATTGTTCTAAGCGTAGGGAGTAGGCTAGCTGAAAATGCAGCGGACCCTAAACGAACAGGAACAGATTTAGCTGCTGGAATCACAACCGATGTCTTATTAGGTGCGGGTCAAACCGCTATCAGTGCTGGTGCAGGATGGGGTGCAAGTGTATTAACTGCTGCAGCAGTCGGTAGTGTCGTACCGGGGGTAGGTACCATTGTTGGTGCAGGTGTTGGACTAGGTCTAGCATTGTTCATGTCATCGAATACTGGTAAAACAATAAGTAGAAAAGTTGAGTCCGTTGTGAAGTCCGGGATAGAATGGGTGAAAAATTCTAAACTCGGAAAAGGTATTAGAGGGTTATTTGGAGGTTAGTTGAATGGGTATTAATATTTACAAAGCTGCTATAGGGTCGTTTATCATGCCTGTATTCACTGCCCTTTTTGCCATTTTTATGCCAGATGTTCATACATCGTTTAACTACATCATTATGGCAGTTTTTGTTGTCAACATTGTGAGTTTTCTCGCGATGTTGGCAATCTTTAAAAAGAAAAAGCGTCCTAACGCCGCAAGATTAGTGATTTTATTTAACATGTTAGCGTTTAGTCTTTTCTTTACGTTTCCCTTAATCAAAGCGTTGATTGGCCAAACGTTTCTGCAATTGATTTTATTCATACTCTTCTTCGTTTGTATAGGGCTTGCGATTTATGATCAAAAACAAGAGGTTCCTCTAGTGTTACCTCCGAAGGAAAGTAAAGGAAGAAAGTTTGTCTTTGTTTTTTATGTTATTCCGGTACTCATGGCGATTATCGCTGGTGGAGGAAATTTTATTATCGTACGGGAAATAACAAATTTTCTTGGACAAGGCTACGTTACTTATGTGGGCGGAGTTTGTTTATATGTTTTAGGTTGCTGGTTTGCTTTCTTTTTACAATCGTTATTTTATCAAGGTTTTACAAAGAATGGGGTGTGGGTTAAATGAAATATTTAAAAGTTATCGGCATCCTATTACTTGTTATGACCGTATTAAGTTTTCTATTAGTTATCATTATTCCTAATTTCTATATGCACTCTGCTATTCTATTTTTGATTTCCTATAGTTTACTTGGCTTTTTAGTCCGTAATTGGAAATACCCTTATTTCTCGGGATACATGGTAGCTTGCTTTATCGTCATAGCGAATACGATTTTTGGAGACGTCATTTTGGACATCCCGTTGTTATTTACACCGGATATTGGTTTCTGGAGTTTTATTTTGGCGATTTGCCTAACAATGCTCAGCGTGTTTACTTGTAGAAAATTTGATTTTGGCGGTGATGCGGCATGAGAGAAGCGGGTTATCGTTACAACCAACACATTCTTACGATTCTGGGCTATTCATTAATTATCGGGATTCCTTTGCTGTTTATTTTATTTAATTTGAACTTTTATATCATGAGTTTAGATTTAGGTGGGCAGGAAAATATACTACTCCTGTTTTCTAGTATATTCATGTTTATTTTATTACTGTATCCGTTTTATGTTTTGTACGATAAAACGGAGCAAGATGAAGAAGTTTCTTTAAGAATGCTACTAGGGTGCTTTGTGCATTCCTTTGGACCGATTCTTTTTATGTCACTTCTTGTTATGGTAGCAGTTTACATTGGAATCGCTTTGTTCATGATCCCGGGAATCATTTTGTTTCCCTTTTTATTTTTGTTTCCGTTTATGTATGAACCGGGACTGACAGTTAAGCAATGGATTAAAAAGACGATTGGTTTTCATAACAATCATTTAATCACTATATGGGTTCAAATTCTTTTTTGGGGCTGTTTTGTCTACCTACTGTGGGCAGCATTACTGTATCTTGTCTCTTACTTTGAGATGCAACCCATGACGTTTGCGATTTTACGAATGGTCTTTAGTTTAATGGTTTATCCATTTGTCATTTTTGGAATCTCCGAAAAAATGATTGAACTGAAGAGGGAGGATAGTAGATTATGAATACTCTTTCTTTTAAAAAGGTACATTCAGCTTTAGCCTTTTTATTTACAAATATCACTCTGGGGGCCTATGTTCCATATTGGTTCCTTTCAAGGAGAGATGCCATCGAGCAACTAGGGAGAACCGATATTAAATATAAGCTATTAAAGCTGTTGTTTATCCTGTATGTGGTCATGTTTGGTTATTATTTTGTAGGAAAAGCATTTTTCACTGAAACAGGTGCTAATTTTGTAGAAACGATTCATCTGTGGATTACCTTTACAGGGTTAGGGATTACCTATTTTAGTGCATTTCGTATTGCAGAATTGATGGAACAAGAATACGAGGATGTTCAATTTAATAGATATCTCCTGTTACTTTTCCATATTTGGTACCTCCAGTTTAAAATCAATAAAACTAATATGTAGCCAAGGAGGCGATAGCTATGAAAGAAGGAAACCTATTAAAAGAAGAAAGAGGTTCGCTTTCAATCGAATTTTTAGGCATACTTCCATTGTATTTCTTGCTGTTTCTACTTCTTTGGCAAGTCGTTGCTTCAGGATATGCGGTTCTTAGTATAAAGGCAACTGCTTCCGATGCGGCGCAAGTATATGCTGTTTCCGAAGATTATTATGAAACGAAAAAAGTGATAGATGAATCACTGAGCGGTTCTTCCATCGTGCAGAATCATCAATTTGTTATTCGGAATGTTGGAGGGAGCTCCGATTTATTCGAGATAAAGATTACTGCCAGTCATCCATTAGTATTCCTTCCAAATAGTTTTGCAAAAAAAGCATTAATTACGATTGATTCTAAAGCGACAGGCAAGGTGCTTGTGCCATGAAGTATGTAAAGAATGAAAAGGGCAGTGCTGCCATTTACCTTCTTTGGATAATGACCGTCATAATTGCTTTGACGCTGATTATTGTGAATATTGCGCGGGTCTATATCGTCAAACAACAAGCCTCGACGGCAGCTGAACTAGGTGCTTTTGCAGCGACAAGTGAAATATTAGATTCGACGGAAGATATCATTAAGGACTTCGATCGAGAGATGATGGTAGAGGATTCAAACGAACCACTTTGGGACGAGATTGATGAGCGGATTGCGGACTATGTACGGATGGGTAAATCAGAACAAGAAGCTTATATTAAAGCTTTGAATGAAGTATTGCCTGGAAGACTGAGTGATCCAATTTTAAATGGGCTTTTTAAAGCAAAATTTATTGGAAGTACGGCACTAAGCACGGATATTTATAATACGGTTCGGACTGTAATCAGGGAAAACGAAGGAAATGAAGAACATCTGGAAATTGTCATTTCGAAAGAGAAGTATCGCGTCGAAGTGAAAACAGATGCTACATATAAGACAATAACCAATGGGAAAATAATTGACTCATTTACAAAGGATATCCCTCAAATTGGCTATGGTCCCAAATTAAGCTATTTACAATACGTATTAAATTAAAGTCGCTCCTAAAGAATGTTGATTCTTTTGAGCGACTTTTTAGTTGTAATAGAATAAGGGTTTGCATCATTAAAGTAAATCTGGTATTAAGATTTCGATTTATGATGCAGATGTCCGGTTGAAATATCTTTTCGTTTCCGCTGGTAATTTACCAAGTAAATACTGATTCCCACAAGAATCATTCCATAAAATAGGTTTAATGTAATGGCTTCATCCAAAAAGATAGCACTAATAATGACAGATAGAATAGGAACGATGAAGGTAAAAGCACCAACCTTGCTCGCTTCACCTTCGTTAATGAGCTTGTAGTATAGGATTTGCGCGATGGCCATTCCAGCTGTTGCCCCCCATATTAAACTGGAGATAAGGCCAATATTCCATTCAATACTTTGAATGTCTTCCGTACCAAATCCACCAACTAATAAGACAGCTCCCCCAATAACTAACTGCATCACAACCATCCAATAAGGGTCCACCCGTGCTTTATTTTTCTTAACATAGATCACTCCACTAGCCCAAACCAAGGCGGTAGCTAATGCAAGCGTTACTCCGATGGCAGATACGTGTATTGTGATACCATCCACACTCACTAAAAAGATGCCAATAAAACCAAGTATTAAACCGATAATTTTGGTGAGGGTCATGGCTTCCCCTAAAAACCACCATGCAAAGATTCCTAATAATACGGGTTGAAAATAGACAAGAACTGAAAATAAGCCCCCAGGTAAATAAATCAGCCCAACCGTCTGAATTCCTAAATAGAGGACAATGTTTAACGTGGCGGAAATGACATAATACCGCCAATTTTTTTTAAATTGGAGTCGATGAAGGTTTTTCCATGCGATTAAAAATAAAATAACTCCCCCGACAAACGCGCGAACTCCGGCAAATAAAAGTGGTGGCATAAAGCTAACCCCATTTTTATAAATAGGCCAGCTAACCCCCCATATAAGAATAAGTAACACCAACAATGAATACGACATCAACTTTGAACTTTCATTTCCCAAGAAAAAACCCTCTTTCTAAGGGTGTACCAGGTACCGTTTTGTAGATTGAGTACCGGGCACATGCACAATTTATCTCTAATATATGTAGAAAAATTAATTGTGGGAGTGTGTGAAGTTAGTACTTTAGATTTAAGTTGAATCGCATTAGAGATTACAATTTATTTCTAAGATTGGGATTTAAATAAGCTCGAAATTAATTAGTTATCGCATAAGAAAATAAAGGTAGGTGGCAGTTAGAGTAGAGTTAACTTCTATTTAAGAGTTCTCTAGGACGTTTTGGGAAGGAAGAGTGGTTGAAAGGTAGAAGAAAAGGGTTCTCTACGACGATATGAGCAAGAAGAAACGTAGAACGGTAGAAGAGAAGGATTGTCTACGACGATATGAGCAGGATGAAACGTTGAACGGTAGAATAGAAGTGTTGTCAACGACGATATGAGCAGGAAGATACGTAGAAAGGTAGAGGAGAAGCCGTCTCAACGACGATATAAGCTGGAAGAATTGTTGAACGGTAGAAGAGAGGATCTCTCAACGACGATATGAGCAGGAAGAAACGTTGAACGGTAGAAGAGAAGCTGTCTCAACGACGATATGAGCAGGAAGAATGGTTGTACGGTAGAAGAGAAGTGTTGTCAACGACGTTTTGAGCAGGAAGAGTCGTTGAACGGTAGAAGAGAAGCTGTCTCAACGACGATATGAGCAGGAAGAATGGTAGTACGGTAGAAGAGAAGTGTTGTCAACGACGATATGAGCAGGAAGAATCGTAGAAAGGTAGAAGAGAGGATCTCTCAACGACGATGTGAGCAGGATGAAATGTTGAACGGTAGAAGAGAAGCGTTGTCAACGACGTTTTGAGCAGGAAGAGTCGTTGAACGGTAGAAGAGAAGCTGTCTCAACGACGATATGAGCAGGAAGAATGGTAGTACGGTAGAAGAGAAGGGTTGTCAACGACGATATGAGCAGGAAGAATCGTAGAAAGGTAGAAGAGAAGAGAGGAGCTCTCAACGACGATGTGAGCAGGATGAAATGTTGAACGGTAGAAGAGAAGTGTTGTCAACGACGATATGAGCAGGAAGAAACGTTCAACGGTAGAAGAGAGGAGCTCTCAACGACGATATGAGTAGGAAGAGTCGTTGAACGGTAGAAGAGAAGCTGTCTCAACGACGATATGAGCAGGAAGAGTCGTAGTACGGTAGAAGAAAGGAGCTCTCAACGACGATATGAGGAGAAAGCAACCTAGAACGGTAGAAGAGAAGCCGTCTCAACGACGATTCGACCTGAAAGTATCCTAGAACCGTAGAAGAAAGAGCTTCTCCACAACGATTCAGGCAAAAAAATACACAAACAGCCGAAAAAGAAGCACCCTCGAAAGTGGACTAAATCTTTCAAAAGTATTTGTCAAAGACGGAGTACTCTATAATCCACAAAAAAAGCCTTCATTTCCCCCAGAATCCGGTAAATAAAGGCTTGCTTCTATATATTAGTTAGTTATTAAAACTGTTCTCCGCTATCCAGGCTGAATTGCCATTCAATGCCGAACTTGTCCTTTAATGCACCATAGCATTTACTCCAGAAAGTTTCTTGTAACTCCATTTTCACAGAGCCGCCTTCTTTTAAGCGTTCGAAGCTTGAGCGAATCGCTTCTTCATCTTCAGTCACCACAGCTAGTGTGATATTATTTCCTTCAATGAATGGTGAGCCTGGCCATGTATCTGAGAACATGACACGACTACCAAGAATATCTAATCTAGTATGCATAACCAAGTTTTTTGCTTCTTCAGGCATTTCAAAATTTGGATCTTGTGGAGCCTCACCAAATGTCATAATTTTAGGTTTTTCTGTTTTGAATACATCCGCATAAAATTCCGCAGCTTCGCGGCAGTTTCCATTAAAATTTAAATATACTTCAATTGCCATCCTCTACACTCCTAACAATTAGAATAATTTAACTTTGTCATGTTATCATCAAATAGTCAAAATATAAACTCAATTTTTAAAATAAATGGAACATTCGGAAATAAAAATTCCCTAACCCACAAAATTCTTAATTAGTTGGATGACTGGCATGTACATTTGCACCGACTCTATAGGAAATGATAAAATGAAAATTGAGACTATATGGGAAGTGAAAATAATCCATGGCAAACATTTTAAATAAAATTTTTGATTCAAATAAAAAAGAAGTTAAGAAATTAAACAAAATTGCTGATCAAGTTGAAGCATATGCATCACAGATGGAACAATTGAGTGATGAAGGTTTAAAAGATAAAACAAATGAATTTAAAGATCGTTACCAAAAAGGTGAAACATTAGAACAATTACTTCCAGAAGCGTTTGCTGTTTGTCGTGAAGCATCACGCCGTGTGCTAGGGATGTATCCTTTCCGTGTACAAATTATGGGTGCTGCTACTTTAAATGAAGGTAACATTGCAGAAATGAAAACAGGGGAAGGGAAAACATTAACTTCCACAATGGCTGTATATTTAAATGCAATTACTGGAAAAGGTGTGCATGTCGTAACTGTTAATGAATACCTTGCTACTCGTGATGCGACTGAAATGGGAGAGCTTTATAATTTCCTTGGTTTAACTGTGGGCTTAAATTTAAACAGCTTAACGAAAGATGAAAAACGTGAAGCCTATGCTTCAGATATTACATATAGTACAAATAACGAACTTGGCTTCGACTATTTACGTGATAACATGGTTCTTTACAAAGAAGAACGTGTGCAACGTCCCCTACACTATGCTGTAATTGACGAAGTAGACTCTATATTAATTGATGAAGCGCGTACACCGTTAATTATTTCTGGTCAAGCGGGGAAAACAGCACAATTATACGTACAATCCAACTTATTTGTAACTAGATTAACTGCAGAAGAAGATTACACTTATGATGAAACATCTAAAGGTGTTACTTTAACTGAAAGCGGTATTAGTAAAGCGGAAAAAGCATTCGGCATTGATAATTTGTTCGATTTATCTCATGTCCGTTTATTACATGCGATTAATCAATCGTTAAAAGCACATGTTTCCATGCATCGTGATGTGGATTATGTTGTGCAAGATGGTGAAATTGTCATCGTTGATGGTTTTACTGGTCGTTTAATGAAAGGTCGTCGTTATTCGGATGGTCTTCACCAGGCCATTGAAGCAAAAGAAGGCGTAGATATCCAAAATGAATCGATGACAATGGCAACGATTACGTTCCAAAACTATTTCCGTATGTATGAAAAACTATCAGGTATGACAGGTACTGCGAAAACGGAAGAAGAAGAGTTCCGTAATATTTATAACATGCAGGTAGTTGTAATCCCTACGAACAAACCGATTGCTCGTGACGACAGAGCGGATTTAATCTTTGCTACGATGAATGGGAAATTCAATGCAGTTGCTTCAGAAATAGCTGAGCGCCATAAAGCTGGACAACCTGTTTTAGTAGGTACTGTTGCAATTGAAACATCAGAAATTATTTCGGATTTATTAAATAAACATAAAATCCCTCATAATGTCTTAAATGCGAAAAATCATGAACGTGAGGCTGAAATTATTGCCAATGCCGGGAATAAAGGTGCTGTAACGATTGCGACAAACATGGCGGGTCGTGGTACCGATATTAAACTTGGTGAAGGTGTACTTGAACTTGGTGGTTTGGCTGTTATCGGTACGGAACGTCATGAATCACGTCGTATTGATAATCAGTTGCGCGGTCGTTCTGGACGTCAAGGTGATCCAGGGATTACACAATTCTACCTATCACTTGAAGATGATCTGATGCGCCGTTTTGGCTCAGATAAAATGAAAGCAATGATGACTAGACTTGGAATGGATGATAATCAACCAATCCAATCCGGTATGGTATCAAAAGCTGTAGAATCTGCACAGAAGCGTGTTGAAGGGAATAACTTTGATGCGCGTAAACGTTTATTACAATATGATGATGTTCTACGTCAACAACGTGAAGTTATTTATAAAGAACGCCGTGATGTGTTAGAAACTGAAAACATGCGTGCACTAGTAGAATCAATGATTCAACAGTCTATTGAAAATATTGTCGCTCTTCATACTCAAGGCGATCAAAAAGAATGGAACCTAAAAGCACTAGAAGATTATATTCAAGCCAATCTTTTAGAAGAGGGTGCGATTAAAGCAAGTGATCTTGAAGGAAAATCATCTGAAGAAATCATTAGCTATATCTATGCCGAGGTTCAAAAACGTTACGATGAAAAAGAAGAAATGTTAACACCTGAACGTATGCGTGAATTTGAAAAAGTAATTTTACTTCGTTCAATTGATACAAAATGGATTGACCATATTGATGCGATGGATCAATTACGTCAAGGGATTCACTTACGTGCTTATGGACAAACAGATCCATTACGTGAATATGAACAAGAAGGATTTGCAATGTTCGAAGATATGGTCACTTCAATTCGCGAAGACGTAGCGAAATATGCGATGAAAGCTCAAATTCGCAGTAACTTAGAACGTGAAGAAGTGGCGAAAGGGCAAGCGGTAAATCCAAAAGAAGAAGAGGCGCCAAAGAAAAAGAAACCGATTCGTAAAGCAGAGAACGTTGGTCGTAATGATCCATGTCCTTGTGGCAGCGGTAAGAAATTTAAAAACTGTCATGGTGCTGAGTAATATACCTTATAAGTTTCACTTAGATTGTATTAGAATGTTATAGATGTAGTAGTAATTTAACCATCTAGTGAATTTTAAGAATCAACTTTTGAACCGTAGTCATCTATTTCTTGATGAATTAGAATGACACGGTTCTCTCAATTTGAAAAAGAGTACGGAGGATTATAATGATTGAACTATCAGATGTAAGAAACGTTTTGGAAACTACAGCCACAAAATTGGCGGACTTTAGGGGGTCTCTTTGACTTAGAAAACAAAGAGGCACGAATTCAAGAATTAGATGAAATGATGCTTATGCCGGATTTCTGGAATGATCAAAACGGTGCGCAAACTGTTATCAATGAAGCCAATGGATTAAAAGCTGTTGTTAATGAATTTAATGATCTTGTAACAACACAAGAAAACTTGGAAATGACATTGGAGCTTTTAAAAGAAGAGCCAGATGAAGAGCTTCAAGAGGAATTAGGCAATGAGTTAGAAGAATTCCAACGTAAGATGGCAGGATTTGAATTGCAAATGCTTTTAAGCGAGCCTTACGACAAAAATAATGCTATCCTGGAGCTTCACCCAGGTGCTGGAGGCACGGAATCTCAAGACTGGGGTTCAATGCTGTTACGCATGTATACTCGCTGGGCTGAAAAACATGGCTTTAAAGTAGAAACGATGGACTATTTACCTGGAGATGAGGCAGGTATTAAATCCGTTACCCTATTAATTCAAGGGCATAACGCATATGGCTACCTAAAAGCAGAAAAAGGCGTACATCGATTAGTACGCATTTCACCTTTTGACTCTGCTGGAAGACGTCACACTTCTTTTGTGTCATGTGATATCATGCCAGAGTTTAATAATGAAATTGAAATCGATATTCGCACAGAAGATTTGAAAATTGATACGTATCGTGCAACTGGTGCAGGTGGGCAGCATATTAATACAACGGATTCAGCCGTTCGTATTACACATATCCCTACAGGTGTCGTTGTTTCCTGCCAAGCGGAACGTTCACAAATTAAAAACCGTGATAAAGCAATGAACATGTTAAAAGCAAAATTATATCAATTAGAAATTGAAAAACAACAGGCTGAACTTGATGCAATTCGTGGAGAACAGAAAGAAATTGGCTGGGGTTCTCAAATCCGTTCTTATGTCTTCCATCCATATTCAATGGTAAAAGATCACCGTACAAATGTTGAAACAGGAAATGTGCAAGGCGTAATGGATGGCGATTTAGACGATTTCATTAATGCTTATCTTCGTTCTCGTATCGGGCAGTAACTACTAATAAAACCTTTTTGGCGCAGCCAAAAAGGTTTTATTTTTCTAAATCTTATTTTTCATGATCAATAGCTTAATGTATTGTTGACCTCTTTCATCTCTGCAAACTATCCATCCCTAATAAAATTGTCCTTTCACTTAGCATGATTAAATCGATTATATAGCATAAGGGTTATTTAAAAATATACGCTTAAGTGTTGCTTATGTTCAACCATTATTTACCTTGTTATTACAATTGCATTTTTTAAAATTTGCTGTAATATAATAAGAACAAACGTTCTATTGTTAGGAGGGTAATTTATGGCGAATATCCCCATTGAAACTATCCCATTTCTAGAAGCGGCAATCTATTTACCCATGCTATTAATCGTTTTAGAGAACGATTATGCAGAAATAGAAGCTGGGCAGTTTAAATTAAAGCGTCCATATATTTATTTGATTGATGAAGCAAAGAAATATGCTGAACGTGATTTGAGAGAAACAAAAGCGTTTTTAAAAAATCATCAGTTAAGAGTAGTTCAAGGTAAGCGGGATGAAATGTTTACAGAATATCAATTTCATTACGAGAGGGTAATGGAAACGAGAAGATACTCAAACATAAGGTTGAGAAATCATGTTGAAGATCTACTAAAGCAGTATTTAAGTAAAGCCTCGAATATTAGTCTTGATCAAAAGAATGATCTATAGACTCTTTAGTTTCAGCAATTTCAAGGGGTTGATTTAATTCGTTTTCAATCATCTTTTTTTGATTTGCTGCATGTTTTCGTAACATAGTTGCACTAACATATAAGCTACAAAAAGATGCATAATTAATTGGTAATACAATTTCTTTCCCATCTCTAAGGGTGATTTCAGTGGAGTCCTTTAAACGCTTGATGTTTATAATTGCATCTAATCCAATCCAAATGTTATTTGGGGAGGATGGTGAAAATAGAGGGAAGAAAATATTGGGTGATTCATTATAAGAAATCAGAAGAGGTAATTTGTGTTTCTCTTTCCCAAAGAAAGACTTTGAAAACTTTTTTGCAATATTATAATTATACCCAATTCCGTTACAGGATTTCCGAACTATGTAGAGAGGCTTTAGTTCAACAATGTACTCTCCATTTTTATCATAGATGTGAGCATAAGTCTTTTTACCATTTTGTATAGGTATAATGATATAAGTGTTTAAAGAAATACGATAAAAATCAATGATAGATGCATTTTTTGACATAAATTTTCCTCCTAGTCCTTGGTTTTATAATGCTATATAACTGATTGAATAAATCATAATACGAAATTATAACCATTGCAATTGAATAATTTGAAAAATCTGTAAATTAATTTTTGGGGAAATTATCAAATTCACTTTTATATTGTGATATAATGATAGTTTTAATCTATTGAAAAGTAAACTAGTGGGAGGATAGTTTCGATTTTGAAGCAAAGTAGGCACTTATACCAGATAAATTAAAAAGTTTATATATTTTTCAGAATATATTGCAAATTGCTAATTGATTTTTTATAATAGAAAAAAGGGAATCGGGGTGATGTCGATGGATAAATATTATTCGTACACAGATTTTCTTAAAGCTGTTGGGCATTCTCAACATGCAAACGAATCTGAAAAGTTGTTGAATGACATTTATTTGGACTTGTTTTTGAACGGCATGCAAAGGTTACAAAGAATCGAACAATTGAAAGGTCTCATCGATAGTGCATTAGATGAACGAAACAGTGAAGCTTTTTACGAGTATGCAAAAGAGCTAAATGAATTACAAGAAACTCAAGAAATGGAAGAGACGCAATAGTCGGTAATGTAAAATGAAAAAAATATTTAAAAAGTCACTATTATAGCATATATCCTCGATTTCAATGATATAGAGGACAGCTATAAATAGTGGCTTTTTGTGTTAAAATTTTTTTAATATTAGTGCATAGTCTATTTTTAGAAAAACATGTATAGTTAAGGTGAATAGTAATATAGGTAAGGGAGGGCTACAATGGTTTCCTCTAAGGATGTAGCAAGGCATGCGAGAGTATCGCAAACGACCGTTTCTAGAGTATTAAATACACCCGAATTAGTGAAACAACCTACCATAGACAAAGTGATGAAAGCAATTCAGGAACTAAACTATATTCCTAATGCCAATGCACGTTCTCTTGTACAAAAGAAAACGAATACGCTTGTGTTGTTGTCAGGTCCTTTACATAACCCATTTTTTGTTGATACGACTACAGAAATTGTGAATTATGCAAATACAAAAGGGTATCGTGTGAATGTACAGTTTGTAAATGATAATGAACTCTCAGAAGCTTATGCAACAGCAATTGAGCAAAAGGTGGATGGGATTATTTTATCGTGTATATTAATAGATGATCCAATTTTTGAGAAGTTAGAAAGCATGGATATTCCATTTATTACATATAACCGTAAACACAAAAATAATCGACATTTTGTTGAGATTGATAATTTTAATGCAGGATATTTATCTGCACAACATCTAATAGAGTTAGGACATACAAATATTGCTTGGGTGGGTGGTCCACTATCAACAAGTACTTTCAATAATCGATTTAATGGATTTATAAAGGCATTAGAAGACTATAAAATAAAGCTTCCAGAAGAGAATATCGTTCATACGGATACATCAAAAACAGATGTTCAGAAAGCTTTTGACAACTTAATGCAATTGAAAAAACGCCCAACTGCAATTAGTGCTGGTTCGGATTCATTAGCCTTATTTTTAATGGATAATGCAATTTTCTCTGACGTAAAAGTACCGGAAGATATTAGTATTATTGGGATAGATAATGTTGAAATAAGTAGACATGCCTCAATACAATTGACAACAATAGGGAGTATATCAGAAGAAAACTTAGGTTTCTTAGCAATAAAAAAATTAATAGAATTGGTTGAAAATAAAAAAAATAGTTGCGTTCAAATTACTGAATCTGTTAGAGTGTTTAATAGAAGGACAACTAGAAAATTGTAAAACATAAACAAACTCATTAAAGTTTGTTTTTATGTTCAGCAAAATGAATACGTAACCATTTTAGTGAAATTTTTTTGCGGGGAAATGGTTACGTATTCATAAAACAACAACGGTATGTGAAGTTTTGTTTTAAATTTAATTGTAAGTGCTTACATAGGGAGTGGGGAGGAGAAAATTTATGTTGTGGAAAAAACGTCAATATGGTGAAGAGTCACCATACATACCAGCAGGACCATTCAAGATCAGATTACCTTTTATTCATTATCGTTTTGAATGGCCAGATTATGTTCAAGGTTTGTTAATGTGTGCTGTGGATTTATCTGCAATACCTATTTTAGTAGATTTACTTGGTATGCCGTTTGAAGTTGCACTAGCTATTATCGTATTAAATGGACTTTTCTATTTATTACATCATTTACTAGGGGACCCAGCTGTACCAGGTTGGATCACACCAGCAATTCCATTAATTACTTTATATTGTACCCAGTTCCCAGAAGGACCTGAACGGGTACATTCGTTAATAGCTTTTCAGATGACATTGGGAATTCTGTCATTAATACTGGGTGCTACTGGATTAGCTTCCAAAGTAATTAGTTTGATACCTTCAGCTATGAAGTCGGGAATTATTCTTGGAGCAGGTTTTGCAGCAGTTATTTCTGTCTTCAGTATTGGAGGAAGATTTGAGAACTTCCCTTGGACAATCACAATCGCGGTTGGTATTGGGTTTTATCTACTATTCTCAAAACATTTTGTAAAGTTTCAAGAGAGAAATCGATTTTGGGGTATTGTAGGAAAACTAGGTATATTCCCAGTAATTATCCTTGCAGTCGTAATTGCTCCATTATTTGGTGAAGCCTCTTGGCCAAGTATTCAATGGGGTTTTTCATCACCAGACTTTATAACATTGTGGAATGAATATACAATATTCGGTTTAGGTTTTCCTCCAATTATGATGTATGTGACAGCTCTTCCAACAGTTTTAGCAGCATACATTGTGCTGTTTGGAGATGTTCTACAAGCTAAAGTGTTAGTTGAAGAAGGAGCGGCAAAACGTCCAGATGAAAAAGTTGATTATAATCCAAGTCGAGCACATTTAGTGTTTGGTATTCGTAACAGCGCAATGAGTATTCTAGGACCAGATGTAACAATGTGTGGACCAATTTGGTCAGCGATGCAAGTTGTAATGGTAGAACGCTTTAAAAAAGGTCGTAAAGCGATGGACTCCTTCTTTGGTGGAATTGGTTCATTTAGATGGGGGACAAATACAGGTTTATTCTTATTACCAATTGTTAGCTTAGTAGAGCCAATCTTAGGAGTGGCATTAGCATTAACAATGTTAATCCAAGGGTATGTAAGTGTAAAAGTTGGAATATTAGAGGCACGTAGTCAAACGGATTTAGGGATTGCGGGAATCATTGGGGCAATTCTTTGTATTAAAGGGGCTACATGGGCATTTGCAGTAGGAATATTACTTTGTTTATTAATATACGGGAAAAACTTCTTTAAAGGTGAAGTTGATAATACATTTACAAAAGATCAAGTAAATCAAAAGGTGGATGATTCTAATGAAGGAAATCTTAACGACTCAGAGCGAGAACTTATTGAAGTTTGATTCGCTACAAAGAAAGTACTACGTAAATGGAGAGTGGAAGTCATCTACTAATCAAGCAGAACTTTATTCTCCACATACAAATGAATTAATTACAACGATTCCTCAAGCAACGAAAGAGGAAGTAGAACAAGCGATTGATGTAGCCTATGAAACGAGAAAGGAAATGGAACGTTTAACAGCGTTCGAAAGAGCTTCTATCTTAGAGGAAATTGCAAATTTATTTATTAAAAATAGAGAAAAGGCAGCAAACATAATTTGCTTAGAGGCTGCCAAACCGATTAAGTTTGCCTTAGCGGAAATTGATCGAACAATTGAGACCTATAAGTTTGCAGCAGAAGAAGCAAAACGTTTAACGGGTGAAATGATTCCCATGGACGCTGCTAGAAATGGAGCAAATCGATTAGGGTATACAATTGAACAACCATTAGGGGTGATTGGTGCAATAACACCATTTAATTTCCCACAAAACTTAGTTGCACATAAGGTAGGACCTGCAATAGCAGCCGGAAATACAATTGTTTTAAAACCAGCTTCCCAAACACCACTTTCTGCGTTATTTTTAGCAGAATTGATTGATCAAACTGCTTTGCCAAAAGGAGCATTCAATGTAGTGACAGGAAGCGGTCGAACAGTAGGAGATGCTCTAGTAGAAAGTGATAAAGTAAAAATGATTACATTTACTGGTAGTCCTGCAGTGGGCATTAGTATCCGTGAAAAAGCGGGACTAAAAAAGGTTGCACTAGAACTTGGATCTAACGCTGGAGTAATTATTGATAAGGGTGTAGATATTAATGAAATTATTCCTAAATGTGTAACGGGCGCGTTTTCAAATCAAGGTCAGGTTTGTATTTCACTCCAACGTACATATGTAATGGAGGAGTTGTTCGAAGATTTTCTTGCTCAATTTGCTGAAGCTACAAATAAATTAAAAATCGGTAACCCATTAGATGAAAATACAGATGTTTCTGCAATGATTCACCCTGCTGAACAAAAACGTGCACTTAATTGGGTAGAAGAAGCAATTGAACATGGGGCTGAAGTGATAACAGGTGGAAAAATTGAAAACGGTGTATTTATGCCAACGATTCTAACAAATGTTGCTTCCAATTTAAAAGTTTCGTGTCAAGAAGTGTTTGCGCCGATTGTGGTGGTCAACAGTATCTCTTCAATTGAAGAAGGAATTAAAGAAATTAATGATTCTAACTATGGATTGCAAGCGGGCATTTTTACAAATGACATTAAAACAGCATTTAAAGCATCGAAAGAACTAGAAGTTGGAGGAGTTATTATTAATGATATTCCAACTTACCGAGTGGATCAAATGCCATATGGTGGCGTAAAAGAAAGTGGAACAGGAAAAGAAGGCTTAAAATACGCGATTCATGAAATGACAGAAACGAAACTAGTTGTGTGGAATCAATAAAAAGGAGCGATTATTTTATGACAGAAAAAATTACATTTCCTCCTATTAGTTATACAGGTTGGGGTTCTCTATCTCACTTACAAGAGGAAGTAGAAAGATTTAATGCCAAAAAAATTCTGGTAGTTACAGATCCATTTCTAGTGGAACTTGGATTAACAAATCAAGTTATTGCTCCACTTAAAGAAGCTGGCTATGATATAGAAATATATTCAGATGTAGTACCTGAACCTCCTTTGGCAATTGGTGAAAAACTAGTAGCACATACTCGTCAAAATCAATTTGATTTGGTAATTGGTGTTGGTGGTGGAAGTGCACTTGATTTATCAAAGTTAGCAGGTGTTTTAGCTTCACATGAAGGAAAAGTGGAAGACTATTTAAATTTAACAGGTACAAAGAAAGTTACAAAAAAAGGTCTACCAACAATTCTCATTCCTACAACATCAGGAACAGGATCAGAAGTGACGAATATATCTGTTTTATCGCTTGAATCAACAAAAGATGTTGTAACGCATGACTTTTTAGTAGCGGACGTTGCAATTGTGGACCCAGCATTAACAATATCTTTACCACCGAAAGTAACAGCAGCTACAGGGGTTGATGCATTAACACATGCTGTTGAAGCTTACATTTCTAAAAATGCAAGTCCCGTTTCAGATGCACTTGCCCTACAAGCGATTCGCTTAATCAGCAATTCGATTCGCACTGCTGTTTCAAATGGTGAGGACAAACAAGCTCGAACAGATATGAGTTATGGAAGTTACCTTGCTGGATTAGCGTTTTTCAATGCTGGGGTAGCTGGTGTACATGCTTTGGCTTATCCACTAGGTGGTCAATACCATATCGCACACGGTGATTCGAATGCAGTATTACTCCCATATGTGATGGGGTATATTCGCCAAAGTTGCGAAAAACGGATGAAAGATATTTACGATGCAATGGGTTATAGTTCTGCTAACATTTCACAGGAAGAAGCATCTTATCGTTGTGTAGCAGAACTAAAGAGACTTGTTGAGGATGTTAATATTCCATCGACGCTAAAAGGATTTAATATAGTAGAAGAAGCATTAGAAAATTTAGCTACAGACGCTATTGAGCAAAAACGAATTTTAGCACGTAGTCCAATGCCATTACTTTATGATGATATTTTTACAATTTATAAAGCTGCATTTGATGGTGAAATTGTAGAAATTAAAAGTCATGAAGAGACATTAGCAATCAAATAAATTAGTAAAACTCCAAAAGCAAAACTTTGCGCTTTTGGAGTTTGTTTTATTTTAATTGAGTTTGTTACATACTAGAAAATAATGCAAATTAGATGTTTGATTAAAAATAAAAATAAGGGTAATTAAAACATACATAACTAAATATAAAAAGGAATATACGTTCGCGTTTTGATCGTATTTTCCTTTAGACTATGCTAAAATAAAAATACAAGATTTGGATGAAGGGACGAACGTAACATGGCCGCTTTTGACTTACAATCTGCATACCAACCGAGTGGTGATCAGCCGAATGCCATACAAGAGCTAGTAAAGGGTGTTCAAGAAGGAAAACGGCACCAAACGCTACTCGGAGCAACAGGTACAGGGAAGACATTTACAGTTTCCAA
The DNA here is from genome assembly GCA_035555915.1 of Ureibacillus sp. GTDB lineage: Bacteria > Bacillota > Bacilli > Bacillales_A > Planococcaceae > Ureibacillus. Next base: position 35,371 of record DATMGC010000015.1, read on the forward strand.
TGTTATTAAAGAGGTAAAAAAACCAACACTAGTAATTGCGCATAATAAGACTTTAGCAGGTCAGCTTTATAGTGAATTCAAACAATTTTTCCCTAATAATGCAGTAGAATATTTTGTTAGTTATTATGATTACTTTCAGCCAGAAGCGTATGTACCACAAACAGATACATACATTGAAAAGGATTCTAGCATTAATGACGAAATTGATAAACTTAGACACTCGGCGACATCCGCATTGTTTGAAAGAGATGATGTAATAATCATTGCATCTGTATCCTGCATTTATGGTTTAGGGAATCCAGAAGAATATCGCGAAATGGTTGTATCCGTTCGAACAGGGATGGAAATAGAACGAAATCAATTATTACGAAAGCTAGTAGATATTCAGTATGAAAGAAACGATGTGAACTTTACACGTGGTACTTTCCGTGTAAGAGGAGACGTTGTTGAAATTTTCCCTGCATCTCGTGATGAAAAATGTCTACGTGTTGAATTTTTTGGAGATGAGGTCGATCGAATTCGAGAGGTAGATGCCTTAACTGGTGAAATAGTAGGCGATCGAGAACATGTAGCTATTTTCCCAGCATCCCACTTCGTAACCCGAGAAGAAAAAATGTTGAAAGCAATTGAAAACATTGAAGTGGAACTTGAACATCAATTAGAAAAGTTCCGAGCTGAAGATAAATTATTAGAAGCACAACGGTTAGAACAGCGTACAAACTACGATTTAGAAATGATGCGTGAGATGGGCTTCTGCTCAGGAATCGAAAACTATTCACGCCATTTAACTTTAAGAGAAGCTGGGGCAACTCCATATACATTACTTGATTACTTCCCAAAGGATTTTTTGTTAGTTGTGGATGAAAGTCACGTAACATTACCTCAAATACGCGGGATGTTTAACGGTGACCAAGCACGAAAAGGAGTATTAGTAGAACATGGTTTCCGCTTGCCATCAGCACTTGATAACAGACCACTAAGATTTGAAGAGTTTGAAAGCCATATTAGTCAGGCCATTTATGTTTCCGCTACACCAGGGCCATATGAACTCGAACACACACCTGAAATGGTAGAACAAATTATTCGTCCTACAGGTTTACTAGATCCAACAATTGATGTTCGACCGATTGAAGGACAAATAGATGATTTAATCGATGAGATTCATGAACGGGTTAGAAAACAAGAACGTGTGTTGATTACGACTTTAACGAAAAAAATGTCTGAGGATCTAACCGATTATTTAAAAGAATTGGGTATAAAAGTAGAGTATCTCCATTCTGAAGTAAAGACATTAGAACGAATTGAAATTTTAAGAGAATTACGTAAAGGAACTTATGACGTATTAGTAGGGATTAATCTATTGCGAGAAGGATTAGATATTCCTGAGGTTTCACTTGTTGCGATTCTCGATGCAGATAAAGAAGGATTTTTACGTTCAGAACGGTCACTTATCCAAACAATTGGCCGGGCTGCCCGAAACTCTAATGGCCATGTGATTATGTATGCCGACAATATGACAGACTCTATGAAAAAAGCAATCGGTGAAACAAAACGCCGTCGGTCTATTCAAGAGGCTTATAACAAAGAGCATGGTATTACACCAATGACAATTCAGAAAAAAATTCCAGAGCTCATTCGAGCAACACAAGCAGCAGAAACAGAAGAGACATACGTTACAAAAGTAACGAAGGGCAAGAAAATGACGAAATCCGAAATCGAGAAGCTTATTGCATCGCTTGAAATCGAAATGAAAGAAGCAGCCAAAGCACTTGATTTTGAACGTGCAGCAGAATTAAGGGATACAATATTTGAACTGAAGGTAGAGGGATAATATATCGTGAAAAATACTGAAATTGTAGTGCAAGGTGCACGTTCGAATAACTTAAAAAATATAAATGTTACAATTCCCCGTGATAAGCTGGTTGTCATTACCGGTCTATCTGGTTCGGGTAAGTCATCACTAGCCTTTGATACAATTTACGCAGAAGGACAACGCCGCTATGTTGAGTCCCTTTCTGCGTACGCGCGTCAATTCTTAGGGCAAATGGACAAACCAGATGTAGACTCAATTGAAGGATTATCTCCTGCCATTTCGATTGACCAAAAAACGACTAGTAAAAACCCTCGATCCACAGTTGGAACAGTGACAGAAATTTATGATTACTTACGATTATTGTTTGCCCGTATTGGTAAACCGATTTGTCCAAATCATGGGACAGAAATTGAGTCCCAAACCATTGAACAAATGGTGGACCGGTTACTCGAATTTCCTGAACGAACAAAAATGCAATTATTGGCACCTATCGTATCTGGTCGAAAGGGTGCTCATGTCAAATTATTAGAGGATCTAAAAAAGCAAGGGTATGTACGTGTACGTGTAGATGGTGAAATGCTCGATTTGGATGACTCCATAGAACTGGATAAAAATAAAAAACATAGTATAGAAGTTGTAATAGATCGTGTCGTCATAAAAGAAGGGGTATCATCAAGACTTTATGAATCGATTGAAACAGCATGTAACCTCGCTGATGGAAGAGTCTTAGTTGATGTAATCGAGCATGAAGAATTATTATTTAGCCAACATCATGCTTGTCCATTATGTGGGTTTTCTATTGGTGAGTTAGAGCCGCGCATGTTTTCTTTTAACAGTCCCTTTGGAGCATGTCCATCATGTGATGGATTAGGAATTAAACAGGAAGTAGACTTAGAGTTGTTGATTCCAGACTGGGAGAAGACATTAGAAGAACATGCAATCGTTGCTTGGGAGCCAACAAGCTCACAATATTATCCACAGCTTTTAAAGGCCGTTTGTACACATTATGGAATTCCAATGGATGTACCAGTCTCACAAATACCAACAAGTCAAATGGATAAAATTTTATATGGCTCAGGAAATGAAAAAATTCATTTCTACTATGAAAATGAATATGGCAGTGTTCATAATAAAGACATTCTCTTTGAAGGTGTAGTTCGTAATATCGAACGACGTTTCCATGATTCTACTTCCGAATATGTAAGAGACCAAATGCAGAAATACATGACTGAACAAGCATGTCCATCATGTAAAGGTTATCGATTAAAACCTGAAACTCTTGCAGTTAAAGTAGAAGGGTTACATATAGCAGAAGCTACACGGCATTCAATTGGTGATATGTATGGATTTTTCTCCAATTTAACACTTTCAGAAAAAGAAATGCAGATAGCAAGACTTATTATTCGTGAGATTACAGAAAGACTTAGCTTCCTAATCAATGTTGGGTTAGATTATTTAACACTTGCTCGCTCTGCAGGGACATTATCAGGAGGAGAAGCCCAAAGGATTCGTCTTGCAACACAAATTGGGTCCCGTTTATCTGGAGTTCTTTATATACTTGATGAACCTTCTATCGGTTTACACCAACGGGATAATGATAAACTAGTTGCCACAATGCAAGATATGCGTGATCTGGGTAACACATTGATTGTTGTAGAACATGATGAAGATACAATGGTTGCTGCTGATTACTTAATCGACGTAGGTCCTGGAGCAGGTGTACATGGTGGTGAAATCGTAGCTGCTGGTACACCTGAGGAAGTCATGAAAAATCCAGCATCCATTACTGGACAATATTTAAGTGGACAAAAATTTATACCACTTCCAACCGAACGACGAAAATCAGATGGACGAAAATTAACGATTAAAGGCGCTACGGAAAACAACTTAAAAAATGTAAAAGTAGATATTCCATTAGGACAGTTTATTGCCGTGACAGGTGTATCAGGTTCAGGTAAGTCGACTTTAATCAATGAAATTTTATATAAATCTCTTGCAAATAAGTTAAATCGCGCCAGAACAAAACCGGGTGCACATAAAGAAATCACAGGGATTGAACATCTTGATAAAGTAATTGATATAGACCAATCACCAATTGGACGAACACCACGTTCAAATCCAGCAACGTATACGGGTGTATTTGATGATATCCGTGATTTATTTGCATCAACGAACGAAGCAAAAGTTCGAGGCTATAAAAAAGGACGATTCAGTTTTAATATAAAAGGTGGCCGATGTGAAGCATGTAGTGGGGATGGGATTATTCGAATTGAGATGCACTTCTTACCAGACGTCTACGTACCATGTGAAGTATGTCATGGCAAACGATATAATCGTGAAACACTTGAAGTAAAATATAAAGATAAAAATATTGCTGAATTGTTAGACATGACGATTGAAGATGCTGTGGTATTCTTTGAAAATGTGCCAAAGATCCAAAGAAAGCTTCAAACAATTGTCGATGTTGGGCTTGGTTATATGAAGCTAGGACAACCAGCCACAACTTTATCTGGAGGAGAAGCTCAACGTGTAAAACTTGCTTCAGAGTTACACCGTCGTTCTACGGGTAAATCGATTTATATTTTGGACGAACCAACTACGGGTCTTCATGTACACGATATTGCGCGCCTACTTAAAGTGTTACAAAGGTTAGTGGAAAACGGTGATACTGTGCTAGTTATCGAACATAACCTAGATGTAATCAAAACAGCAGATTATCTCATTGACCTTGGTCCAGAAGGCGGGGAAAAAGGTGGTACCATTTTAGCAACAGGTACACCAGAAGAAATCGCAGCAAATGAAAAGTCCTATACAGGGCAGTATTTAAAAACGGTACTAGAACGAGACCGTAAAAGAATGGACGCACTTTTAGCGGAAGCATCAAATAAATAATAAATAGTTGTTCATCCTAAATTAGTGGGCAATATAAAATAATCACTGAAACTTTTAGCCTTCCTTTGCGTATAACTAAGTATATAACCAGAGGGAGGCTTTTTTTTATGGAAAACGAACGTAAACGCATATTAAAATTAGTTGAAAATGGAACAATCACTACTGAAGAGGCGATTGTTTTACTTGAGGCGTTAACAAAAGAACAAAACTCCACTCAATCAACAATTGTGCCGCTAACAAAATCTACAGAGGACACATCACAACATACTCAAGCAGAAAGTGAAGCCTCACAAAATCAAACAATTGATGAAGAAGAAAAGAAATCTAAAACAACAGGTTTTGAGGACTTCTTTGGCAAAGCGTTTAATAATAAAGAGGCAAATAAAAAGATGGATGAATTTATGAATGATCTAAAGCAGGATTTATCTCACTTTAGTGATCGTGTCATGGGATTAATGAATTCAACATTTACTAAAATAAAAGACTTTGATTTAGAATTTCCTTTTGGAGAAAAAGTTCAGTTTGATAAAACCTATACATTTGATAGAAGTGAAATTAAGGGGATTGAAATTGACATACCTAATGGGAAAGTAGACCTTGTCAAATCAGAAAATGAACAACTATTAGTGGAAGCACATGTCAAAACATCACTTCATGATCATAATGAAGAAAAAACAATCGCTCAATTTGAAGAAAACTTCGTGAATTTGACTAATGGTAAATTAACTATTTCAGTTACATCGAAAATGTCACAAACTTCGTTGCGCTTAGTTGTACCAGAACAACTATATGATATTGTGTTAATACGCTTACTAAATGGTGGGGTAACGGTTCAAAACTTAGAAGCGAAATTAATCAAAGTAAAAACTTATAATGGTGCTGTGAAAATGGATGAATCTACTTTCCAAAATGCCAACATAGAAACAGGAAATGGTTCAATCGAACTCCGACATGTAAAAGGGGAAGACTTAGAAGTAGAAACGGTGAACGGACGTATCTATATCGATGGAGAACTTCAGGAAGTCGAAGCGGAATCAGTAAACGGTGCGGTTGTTGTCACAACTTATGCAAAAGATGCACGGAAAGTGAAGGCTCATACCGTTGCCGGGGCAGTTGAAATCTATGTTCCAAAATCATCGTCACTAGATGGACAAGTGGCAACAAACTTCGGTAAAGCAGATATCGGCCTACCGGATGTAGTCACAAGAATAGAAGATGATCAATTTTTACTTAAAACTCATCACTTCGATAAGATCATTGAAAATGCCAACCTACTAAAAATAAATGGTGAATCTCGTACAGGAACAGTTATTGTACGATATAACGCTGAATAACATTGAATGTAAAACGAATCGCAATTGTAGAATGCGGTTCGTTTTTTTTTTGTTGCATTAATTTCGAAAAAAATAATACAAGCATGCATGAAATTTGCCTAAGCTTTAAAAAGTTTCAAAAAGCTAGGTTAAAACCAAATCTACTTCGAGATGACGAATAATATCGAAATTTCTGAAAACTACTTGCATAACCATTTTATTAATGTTAAATTAATCATTAATTTATGAAGTCTAAACTTCAATATCTTAATAAAAAAGGGGAGGCTTCTCGTTTCTCAATGTGTACGATTAAAGAACGAATTGAACAATCCTATCATTCATTATCAAAATCACAACAAAAAGTGGCAAATTTTGTTTTAAATAATCCAACCTATGTAGGCGTACATTCAGCTGCAGAGGTAGGAAAGTTAGCTGGTACAAGTGAGACTACCGTAATACGGTTTTGTTATGCGATTGAATTAAACGGATATGCTCAGTTGCAAAAGGAGCTGACTATGTATTTGTTTCAGTACAATACCAATAGCACTCTAGGTAATTATGTTTCTTCAAAAGAGGAGTTATTTAAAGAGAAACAGTTATGCGAGAAGGTAATGGGACAAATTAGCGCTCAAATTATCAGAATTGCTGAACAAATAGATGCAGATCATTTTTATGAAACAACTAAAAAATTACATGAAGCAAAAAACATTCTAATCGTTGGAGAAGGTGCATCAAACTTTGCTGCTCAATGGCTTCAGTTTACGCTAAACATGCTTCGTCCAAATGTAAAACTTGTACAGACTGAAACGAGTATGTTGATTCGGACATTACAAGAAGTAGATGAAACGTCCATTGCAATCGTGATTTCGCTCCATCGTTATTACTGGGAGCCCATTCAAATTACAGAGGAGCTCGTAAAACGCGGAGTTTATACTGTTGCGATTACTGATTCGAATGTCGCACCTATTCATGCATTTGCAAATGAAGCTTTTGTTTTGCAACAAACAGAGTTCTCGACAATTGATATGATGCCCGCGCTAATCTCGTTTCTAAATACGTTAGTAGCAGGCATGATGTCGCATGATGCTGATTACTATAATGAGCAACGTGTAAAATATGATGATTTTCAAAATAGTTTTATTAGCAATCGATGGAGTTGATGAAATGACGGAACAACAATTAATAGACCGCATGCAAGAGGTGTTTAACCATTTACATGTAAATCCTGAGATCAGCTGGGAAGAAACAAACACGACAGCTTATTTAGCAACAATTCTTGAAGGTGAAGGATTCGTACCACATACTTTCAACGATATGACGGGTCTTTATGTTGATATTGGGCATGGGGAGCCTAAAGTTGGTTTTCGTACAGATATAGATGCACTTTGGCAAGAAGTGGATGGCGAGTTTCAGGCGAATCATTCTTGTGGACATGACGGACATATGACAATGGCAATTGGTGTGGCATTACTATTGAAGGAACAAAAGAATTTGCCTGGTGCTGTTCGACTGATTTTTCAACCTGCTGAGGAAAAGGCAGGGGGCGCGAAGGCTATCGTTCAAAAAGGTATCGTCGACTCGTTGGAATACCTATTTGGCGTTCATGTAAGACCGCTTGTAGAATTAGCAGATGGAGCGCACTCACCGGCATTATACCACGGTGCAGCAAAGCTCATCACAGGTTCGATAAATGGAATAGAAGCACATGGTGCAAGGCCAGAACAAGGAATAAATGCAATTGAAGTTGCAGCTGCTTTAGTAGATGCATTGAAGCGAATTTGGATTAGCCCAAATGAGTCGGGTTCAATAAAAATGACACAGCTACAGGCAGGCGGGTTATCAGCAAATATTATTCCAGGTTCTGCTTCATTCAGTATTGATATTCGGGCACAGAAAAATTCAACGATGGATGCTTTAACAGAGGGATTTAAGAAAGCGGTAGAATCTGTTAGTACATTATATGGTGCGGAGATTACAACGAATGTTGACGTGCATATTGCAGCAGCACAGGTTCATGATGAAGCAAAAATGATGATGAAGCAGGCGATTGTTGAGACAGTAGGGCTGGAAAATTGTGCTCCCGAAGTCATCACACCAGGTGGAGAAGATTTTCATTTTTATGCCTATTCCAAACCAAATCTTAAAACAACAATGCTTGGATTAGGTTGTGGTGTAACACCAGGACTTCATCATCCGCAAATGACATTTAATAGAAAACAATTACCGGTGGGGGCACGAATTCTTACAAAGGCACTGTTAGTAGCGTTGCAGCATATAGAAAGAAGAGATGGAAAATGATCGTAGTAAAAGAATTAACAACATTAGAAGAATTGGAACAAGTACAGTTACTTGAAAGAAAAGTATGGGGTACGGAACCGATTCCTACCCATCAAACTCTAACCGCTGTAAAAAACGGAGGCATCATGGTTGGTGCTTATGATGGGGACCAACTTGTTGGGTTTAGTTATGGTTTTGCAGGTCTAAAAAACGGAAAAGTATATGTTTGTTCCCATATGTTAGGAATCGATGAAGCATACCGTTCACAACAAATTGGTGAAAAATTAAAACACGCACAACGAAAAAGTGCTATCGCTAAAGGGTTTGACGATATGCATTGGACATATGATCCACTTGAAACACGTAATGGTTACTTAAATCTGACGAAGTTGAATGGAATCTGTCATACATATATTGAAAACTGTTACGGTGAAATGCAGGATGGCTTTAACAAAGGATTACCATCTGATCGATTTGAAGTTCATTGGCATTTGAAAAGTGAGTATGTAGAAAAGCAAGTTGAACCAATAATCGAAAATTCACAACCTCTAGGTGAGATTATTTTTGATGATGCTGGATTACCAACGTTAAAAGTAGCATCACTTGAAAACCTCACAGCTGACGCTTACTCCTTACCGGTCCCTTGGGATTTTCAAAGTTTGAAAGCAGCAAGTCATACACATGCGATGCATTGGCGATTAGAAACAAGAAAAGTATTTCAATCGGTATTCGCGGCAGGTTATACGGCAGTGCGTGTTCGAAAAAATGAACGATGGAACGACTACATATTTGTGAAAAAAGATACGTTACAACTTGGAGGCTACTAATATGAAAATTACTGAAATCACAATTCGTCATTTACAAATGAAACTAAAAGCACCATTTACAACGAGTTTTGGAACATTTACAAACAAGGATTTCTTATTGTTAGAGGCAAAGGATGAAGACGGTACAATTGGTTGGGGAGAATCTGTAGCATTCCACTCACCATGGTACAACGAAGAAACATTACAAACAAACTGGCATATGCTGGAGGACTTTTTAATTCCTCTTCTATTAAATAGAGAAATTTCTCATCCAGATGAAGTAAGTGAAATTTTCAAACCTATCCGTAAAAACAACATGGCGAAATCTACAATTGAAGGTGCTGTTTGGGACATTTATGCACAACAAACAAATCAATCCCTTGCATCTGCATTGGGCGGGAATAAAGATAAAATCGAAGTAGGTATTAGTATTGGGATTCAAAAAAGCATTGAAGAGTTAGTAGCCCTTGTTGATGAGTATGTAAAAGAGGGCTATAAACGAATTAAAGTGAAAATTAAGCCAGGTTGGGATATTGATGTTATGCGTAAATTACGTGAAAAATTCCCGGATGTTGCTATTATGGCAGATGCAAATTCAGCTTATCGTCTAGAAGATACTGAACTATTAAAACAACTGGATGAATTTAACTTAACAATGGTGGAACAACCCTTGGCATCAGATGATATTATCGATCATGCGGTATTACAAAAACAAATGTCGACGCCAATTTGTTTAGATGAAAGTATTCATTCTCTTGAGGATGCACGCAAAGCAATCGAGCTTGGTTCAACGAAAATTATTAATATTAAAATTGGACGAGTTGGTGGATTAACAGAGGCGAAGAAAATTCATGATTACTGTGCATCGAAAGGTATTCCAGTATGGTGTGGCGGTATGCTTGAGGCAGGAATTGGCCGAGCACATAATGTGGCGTTAACAACATTATCTAACTTTGTTTTACCAGGAGATACAGCGAGTTCAAATCGTTATTGGGAAAAAGATATTATAGAACCAGAAGTCATTGCGGAAAATGGCTATATCCAAGTACCGCAAATAGCAGGAATTGGATATGAAGTAAATAGAGAAACAATAGAATCGTATACAGTAAATAAAAAAGTATATAAATAGTCTTGTATCCTTAAGCATCGTAATATAGGTGCTTAAGGATAAATTGAAAGAAAAATTTTCGGAATTTTTAAATAAAATCAAAATATAGTAGGTGAAAAATATGAAGAAAAGTATACAAATTGGTGGTGCTTTTGTTGGCCTAATTGTTGGGGCAGGCTTTGCATCAGGCCAAGAAATTATGCAATATTTTACGAGTTTTGGAATATTAGGTCTTGTAGGAGGAATCATTGCAACCATTGCCTTTGCTTTATTAGGAATGGCGTTTGCTCAGCTTGGTTCAAAGTTGCAAACCACATCCCATAAAGGTGTTATCTATCATATTGGTGGAAGATATATTGGGTTAGTGCTAGATATATTAATAACTTTCTTCCTTTTTGGGGTAGCAGTTGTAATGTTTGCAGGAGCCGGTTCGACATTTAATCAAATGTTTGGCATTGATCCGATGATTGGTAGCATTATCATGGTTGTTTTAACGATTGCAACTTTACTATTAAATGTGAAAAATATACTTAACTTAATCGCTGTAATTACACCTTATTTATTAGTTGTTATTTTCATTATCTTAATCTATTCATTATTTACAATGGACATATCTTTTGCTGAAGCAGATTCTATAGCAAAATCGCAAGCGAGTGCTGCATCAAACTGGTTTATGGGTGCATTGCTTTATGTGTCCTATAATCTTGCTGCTGGAGCAGCCCTATTAATTGTCATGGGCGGTACGTTAAAAGATCGTAAAGTAGCTGGGCTTGGTGGTATTTTCGGAGGTATCATCTTAGGAGTTTTAATCATATTGATTAACTTAACAATGTTTGTGAAAATGGACGTTGTGGCAGGTGTGGATATGCCAACATTAGAAATCGCGAAACAAATCCATCCAGCAGTTGGTGTATTGATGGCAATTGCATTACTTGGAATGATGTATAATACCGCAGTGGGAATGTTCTATACATTCACGGTACGGTTTGTAGCACCAGAGCATAAAATCTTTAAACCAACCATTGTAGTAGTAGGATTAGCAGGATTTGTTGCTAGTTTAGTAGGATTTACAACATTAGTTGGAAAAGTTTATTCGACTATGGGCTATCTTGGGTTTGCGTTAATTATCGCGGTACTTATTGCATGGATTCGTAGAGATAAAAAAGAGGTAGTAGTTGCATAGTAGGAAATAGGCTCGCTGCGTTTTTAGCAGCGGGCTTTTTTAATAAACAGAACATTATGAATATTGCTAATATTATTTTTATTTATATAATTATTGATTGCATATAAATAGTATAATGAATATTTAGAAAACAACTGAAATATCCAGTAATAGTGGATTTATATGGAATAAAAAGCTCTTTTTTTCTTAAAGTGAAGCTATTTTCTTTAAAAATGTGATTGCATAATTATACGATGGGTAGTAATATATATAAATGTTAAAACTTTTGAAATATAAGAAATAGAATAATATGTTCAAACAATATACAACTTAGAAAGAAGGAAACGAGCTTGAGTAACTGGCTTGATTTATACGATGAGATGGGAAATTATTTAGCACCTAGTATGGCAAAAGACCATCCGAACATTCCAGTTGTGAAAGAAGAAGGTTGTTATTACTATGGTGCAGATGGCAAACAATATTTAGATTTCACATCTGGTATTGCAGTAACAAATACCGGGCATCGACATCCTAAAGTTGTTCAAAGTATCAAGGATGCGGCTGATCAACTTGTACATGGTCCTTCTGGAGTCATTATGTACGAATCCATTTTAAGACTATCAGAAGAATTAGGAAAAGTACTTCCAGGGGATTTAGATTGTTTCTTCTTTGCAAATAGTGGTACGGAAGCGATTGAGGGTGCATTAAAACTAGCGAAGTTTGTAACAAAACGTCCTTATGTTATTTCATTTACAGGTTGTTTCCACGGACGCTCTATGGGTGCTTTAGGTGTTACAACTTCAAAAAGCAAATATCGTAAATTCTTGCAACCATCACATTTGTCTTATCAAATTCCTTATGCGGATATGAAAGGCTGTCCAGAAGGAATCGACCCAGAGGTTTTCTGCGTAGAACAACTTGAAAAAGATTTTAAACGATTGTTCAAACATCAAGTGACACCTGAAGAAGTAGCTTGTGTCATTATGGAGCCTGTTCTTGGTGAAGGTGGTTATATTATTCCTCCTAAAGCTTGGGTAAAAAAGGTACGAGAAATATGTGATGAACATGGCATTCTTTTGATTTTTGATGAAGTTCAAACAGGTTTTGGACGAACTGGGGAATGGTTTGCAGCACAATACTTTGATGTAACACCGGACATTATGGCAATTGCAAAAGGTATTGCTTCAGGTTTGCCACTTAGTGCAACAGTTGCTTCTAAGGAATTAATGAAAAAATGGCCATTAGGAATGCACGGTACTACATTTGGCGGAAATCCAATTGCTTGTTCAGTTGCACTTACAACTTTAGAAATATTCCATGAAGAAAACCTTGTGGAAAATTCAAAAGTGGTTGGTGCATATGCAAGAGAGCAACTGCTCATGTTAAAAGAGAAGTATTCAGTAATTAGCGATGTTCGTTCTGCAGGTCTAATGATTGGAATTGAAATTTCGAATCCTATAACTGGCGAGCTAGACGGACAAGCTGTTATGAAAATTCTTGATTATGCATTAGAAGAAGGTGTTTTGTTCTACCTATGTGGGAATTCAGGTGAAGTCATTCGTATGATTCCTCCGTTAACAATTACAAAAGAACAAATAGATGATGGATTGGCAATGCTCGAAAAAGCAATTCAAAGATATATCAAAGAACAAGAAAAATAGAAGAAATAAAAAGGAGACTATTAACAATGAAGAATAAATTATTTTTATTCATGCTAGTAGCAGTAATTGGTATTTTAGCTGCTTGTGGCGCAACTGAAAAAGAAACATCAACAGGATCAAGTTCGGATACAACTTCCGAGAATTCAAAAGTATTACGCGTAGGAACTTCTGCGGATTATGCACCTTTCGAGTATGTAGACACTAAAGTAAGCGAAGAAATTATCGGGTTTGATATCGATTTAGCAAAAGAAGTAGCAGATCGTTTAGGCTATGAATTACAATTTACAAACGGTGACTTCAACAGTTTGATTCCTGCACTTCAAGCAGATAAATTCGATTTTGTTATTTCAGGTATGACACCAACTGAAGAACGTGATAAAGTAGTAGACTTCTCTACTCCTTACTATGAAACAGAGCAATATACGGTATCACTTAAAAAGAATAACATTAAATCAATGGAAGATTTAAAAGGAAAAACGGTTGGAGCACAAACAGCTTCTATTCAAGAAGATTTAGCAAAAACTTTTGCACCTGAACATGGATTTACAGTTGAAAGTCGTGACCTAATTCCACAACTTATTCAAGAATTGAAAAATGGACGTCTTGATGCGGCAATTATTGAAAATATCGTATCTGAAAATTATTTAAGTCAAAATGACGATTTAGCTGCTTTCCCTGTAGAAGTGGAAGAACCAGATTACAAAGCAATCGCATTCCAAGAGGGTAGTGAATTAAAACCTGAATTTGACAAAGTTATCCAAGAATTAATCGATGAAGGTAAAATTGAAGAACTAAAAGAAAAATGGTTTGTTGTTGAATAATTTACAAACGTCATTCAGTTAAACTGAATGACGTTTCTCTTCTTAGAAGTACTATTAAATAATATTTAGAAAGGGGCATTGCGATGTTTGATTTTAGCAGTGTCGTTCCCTCGATTCCATACATATTACAGGGATTAGGCGTCACATTAGAAATTGTTATTTTTGCTACAATTATTGGACTTGTACTTGGGATATTATTAGCGCTTTGTAAAATCGGTACGATCAAGCCGTTAAAATGGTTTGCAGAATTTTATACTTCTATATTCCGTGGGACACCACTTGTACTACAATTGATGATTATATACTATGCAATGCCGCAAATTATTGGTTTTAATATCGAGGCTATGCCGGCTGCCATTATTGCATTTGGTTTAAATTCTGCTGCCTATATTTCTGAAATTATTCGAGCAGGTATTAATGCAGTAGATAAAGGACAACAAGAAGCAGCGAAAGCACTAGGTGTTCCTTATGGGAAAATGATGAAAGATATTATTCTTCCACAAGCAATGAAAAATATTTTGCCATCGTTAATGAATGAATTTATTACTTTAAATAAAGAGTCAGCAATCGTTACAGTAATCGGAGCATTAGATATTATGCGACGAGCTTATGTAGTAGGTGGCGATACATTCCGTTATTTAGAGCCGTTACTTATTGCTGGTTTAATTTATTATATCATGACACTCGTATTAACCTTCCTTGGTAAAATGATAGAAAAGAGGATGAGACGCAGTGATTAAAGTCGAGAATTTACACAAAACATATGGTAAAAATGAAGTGCTTAAAGGCATCACGACTGAAATTAAAGAAAAAGAAGTTATTGCTGTAATTGGACCTTCAGGATCGGGCAAATCTACATTCTTACGTTGCATCAATAGATTGGAAGAACCAACAAGTGGTGAAATTCGCGTTGGTGGAACATTAATTACTGAGAAAAATGTGATGAAAGTACGTGAAAATTTAGGAATGGTATTTCAACATTTTTACTTGTTTCCTCACAAAACAGTATTGGAAAATCTAATCTATGCACCGGTTAAAGTCAAAGGGGTTGCTAAGACCGAAGCCATTAAAACAGCGGAAGAATTGTTAAAGAAAGTTGGACTATTTGAAAAACGAAACGAATATCCAAATCGTTTATCTGGTGGGCAAAAACAACGTGTGGCAATTGCACGTGCATTGGCCATGAATCCAACCGTTATGTTGTTTGATGAACCTACTTCTGCCTTGGACCCAGAAATGGTTAAAGAAGTTCTAGCTGTTATGAAAGATTTAGCGGAATCTGGTATGACTATGATCATTGTGACACATGAAATGGGCTTCGCAAAAGAAGTAGCAGATCGTATTCTTTTCCTTGAGGGCGGAATGCTAGTAGAAGATTCTACACCAGCAGAGTTCTTCTCTGCACCAAAATCAGCACGTGCAAAAGAATTTTTAGATAAAGTATTATAAAATTTATGAAAATATTATGAATAGAAATCTGTGAGTTGCAATGACTCACAGATTTTTTTGTACACTTTTATTCTATAGTGGTCTATTACTCAATATATTTATCATGGCACAAATGGCTCTCATATCATCTTTAGAAAAAAGTTTCACAAGTCGACATCACGCTTGTTAAATTATGTAAATATAGTGAGATATAAGAATAAAACTAGTACATTTGTTTGAAAAAAGTGGGATTTTGTTAAATCATATCCTTCGTGTGTAGAAATATGAAATGAAAATGTAATAAAAACAAGGAAAATCAATGCTATAATGGATGGTGAGTGAAAAAATCTAGTAATAGAAACTTGGAACTTAGGTGGTTTTATTAATGATTCAAATGAAAAATGTTGTGAAGAAATATCCAAACGGTGTCGTGGCAGCGAATGGTATTTCTATAGATATAAAAAAGGGAGAGTTTGTCTACGTAGTTGGACCAAGTGGTGCTGGTAAATCTACTTTTATAAAGCTAATGTATCGTGAAGAGAAACCTACTTCTGGAGACGTCATTATTGCTGGTATAAATTTATCTACTCTTAAAAAACGTCAAGTACCATACTTAAGAAGACAATTAGGAGTCGTATTCCAGGACTTTAAACTACTTCCTCGTCTAAATGTGTATGAAAATGTCGCATTTGCCCTTGAAGTAATAGAAGAAAATCCAAAAGAAATTCGTAAACGTGTGATGGAAGTGTTAGATCTGGTTGGATTAAAACATAAAGTTCGCATGTTCCCAGATGAACTTTCTGGTGGGGAGCAACAACGTGTCTCAATTGCTCGGTCAATTGTTAATAAGCCGAAAGTTGTTATTGCGGATGAGCCTACAGGGAACCTGGATCCAGAGACATCTTGGGAAATTATGAATATTTTTGAAGAGATAAATACACGTGGGACTACGATTATTATGGCTACACATAACCGTGAAATCGTAAATACAATTAGAAAACGTGTTATTGCTATTGAAGGCGGTTTAATTGTCCGCGATGTATACGGAGGTGACTACGGCTATGAAGGGTAGAACAATCCGAAGACATTTTCGCGAGAGTATAAAGTCAATTGGCCGAAACGGTTGGATGACACTTGCATCGATTAGTGCTGTAACAGTTACTTTACTATTAGTCGGTGTGTTTACAATCATTATGATGAACTTAAACAAAGTAGCCGATGATATTGAGAATGATGTAGAAATCAAAGTTTTGATTGATATCATTGCAGACCCTACACAGGCAAAAACGGCCGAGGATAAACTAATGAGCGAAATAAAAGGTTTATCAGGGGTTAATGAGGCTGTGTATTCATCAAAAGAACATGAGCTAGATTTATTAATTGAAGATTATGGGGAAGACTTAAGTCTTTTTGAACAAAGTAACCCATTAAATAATGTGATCTATGTAAAAGCAAAAGATCCTCAGAAAACGGCAAGTGTGGCTAAACAAATTACAAAACTTGAGAACGTAAATGATGTTAAATATGGTGAAGGTAAGGTTGAAAAACTATTTAACGTCTTAAATACAAGTAGAAATGTAGGTTTAGTATTAATCTTAGGCTTACTCTTTACAGCGATCTTCCTTATTTCCAATACAATTCGAATTACGATTATTGCTCGTAAAGACGAAATTGAAATTATGAAACTAGTAGGGGCAACAAATTCATTTGTTCGAATCCCATTTGTTTTAGAAGGAATGTGGCTAGGAATTTTGGGATCGATTATTCCAATAGCTGTTGTTTCCATTGTGTATGTCAATATATTTAATATCCTTCAACCGAAACTACACGGTGAATTATTACAATTACTAGACGTAACACCATTACTTTATCAAGTGAATGCATTAATCCTTGTGATGGGTATCCTCATTGGGATTTGGGGAAGCTTTATGTCCGTTAGGAAATTTTTAAAGGTATAACGATGTCCATATTGCGAAAAAAGTAGAACCTTGCGAAAAGAAAAGTTGAAAGGGGTCTAATTCTGTGAAAATAAGTAAAAATCCATTCCGAATTATATTTACAACTGCGGCACTTGTACTTGCTATTCAAATGCCAGTTACATATGCTGCTAGTTTGTCAGATTTGAAGGACAAGAAATCAGAGGTAGAACAACAAAAAAGTCAATTAAATAGCGAGATTAAACAAAAAACATCTCAAATTGACACACTTAAATCAAAACAACAAAATCTATTAGATCAAATTACGCAAATAACTGATAAAATTACGAATACGAACAATCAAATCAATACTGTTACTCAAGAAATTGAAGAAGCAAATGCTGAAATTGAAACATTGAAAGCGAATATTGCGGCCCTTCAAGAAAAGATTGATCAACGTAATGAATTACTTGAAGAACGTGCGCGTGCACTACAAGCTAATGGTCAAGTTAGTTATTTAGATGTGTTACTAGGTGCTAATAGTTTTGTAGATTTTATCGATCGTTTCTCGGCGGTTAATACTTTATTGGATGCCGATCGCCAAATTATGAAAGAACAAAAAGAAGATCAGAATAAGCTAGAGGAAGAAAAGCTTACTTTAGAAAATACTAAAAAAGAATTAGAAGCTAAAAAAGCAGAACTTGATAGTCTAAAAGCATCGTTAAACTCTCAGAAAACAGAAAAAGATGCATTGATTAAAGAGTTAGAAGCACAACAAAAACAAGTTGCTAGTGAAAAAGCAAATTTAGAAGAGCAATACGAGGATGCTGTAGAAATTAGTGATGAAATCAACTCACAAATTGCTGCAGAACAAAAAAGATTATTAGAAGTAGCTCGTCAACAAGAAGCAGCGAGAAAAGAAGCAGCGAAAAAGGCAGCAAGCCAAAAATCTAGTAGTAATGGCGGTAGCGCTAGTGGTGGCCATAGTGGTGGACATGTTGGTTCCGCTCCAGCAGTTTCAGCAGGAAATTGGACAAAACCTACTAATGGTCGATACACAAGTACTTACGGTGCTCGTGTTCATCCAATAACAGGTGCTTATAAATTCCATTATGGTATTGATTTAGCTAATAGTACTGGTACTCCTGTTGTAGCTGCAGCAGATGGTGTTGTTTCTTATGCAGGACCTCTTTCAACATTTGGTAATGTAGTCATGATTACACACTCAATCGATGGACAAGTTTTCACATCCGTTTATGCACATCTTAATTCAATTGGTGTAGGTGTGGGAACACAAGTATCAAAAGGACAATATATTGCAGGAATGGGTACTACTGGAGGGTCAACAGGAACTCATTTACACTTTGAAATTCATGTAGGCACATGGGTAAAACAAAGTGTAGGTAGTGTAAACCCACTAAATTACATCTCATTATAAGTAAATAGTAAAAGCAGGCAAAATGTGTTTACATTAGCCTGCTTTTTATTATGGATTTTTCCGCCTTATCCATGCATGAGAAATGTTGAGAAATCACTTACAATTATTAAAAATACGACAACTATGGTATCCTATTGAAAGAAATGGAGAGGAACATTGTGCAAAATCTCTCCGGGTGATCAAACTATTTATTTTTCTATCTTGGAGGGTGGAAAATGAAAAAAAAGGCAATTGGTCTGGTTATTGTAATGGCATTAGTAGTGATTATGCTAGGTAGCTATATAAAAAATCAAATAGAAGCAAGTGAATCCCTTTCAGAACAAGCGGTTTCGTATGAGATGAACTTAGATCAACAAGAAGGATTAGCAAAAGGGCAGATTGCGCCTGATTTTACCTTACAAACTTTAGATGGTGAAACTTTTACACTTTCTAAGCTAAAAGGAAAAAAGGTCGTCTTAAACTTTTGGGCAAGCTGGTGCCCACCATGTAAAGAAGAAATGCCCGAGCTACAAAAATATTATGAAAAGTATGCAAAAGAGGACAATGCGATTATTATTGGTGTAAACATTACTCATGCAGAAAGATCCATGAATGAAATGAAGACAGTCCAACAGTTTGTAGATAGCTTTGACCTAACTTTCCCTATACCTTTAATGGAAGAAGAGGGTGTGGACAAGCTCTACGAAATTCTTACAATTCCTTCAACATTTATGATTGATACAGAGGGGCGCATACAAAATCAAATTGTAGGTCCACTTAATCAAAAGAGTCTGAGGGATTATGTGAAAAGGTTGAACTAAATAATTATACAAAGTTATAAACTATATAGCGGACAGATTAAAAATAAACTATAATATTATTTTCTTAACTAATTAGTTGCAAAATTTAAAAATCGGCTTTTCCAGGTGTTATCCCTTTTTGTTTTTTCATAGATTGAACGAGAGGGGGTAAATAATGAGGAAAAGTCGATTTTTTTTATTACTAGCTGCGATTTGTATCATCATCGCTGGTTTTATATTTTGGCAAAGTTCGAAGTCATCTGAGAATGGAGTCGGAAAGGTAAGTGATGTACCTGTCATTGACCAAGCCTATTCTCTGATAAAGGAAAAATCAGTATATGGTACAAAAGAGTCTGCCTTAATTGAAGGTGCAATACGTGGAATGGCTGGTGCAATTAAGGACCCGTATAGTACGTACTATACCGAGAAAGAAGCGGAAATGCATAAGCAAACTTTAGCTGGTCAACGCGTAGGAATTGGGATTGAAATCACTGAAAAAGATGGGAAATTCATCGTTGTTGCACCTATGAAATCATCTCCAGCAGAAAAAGCAGGAATTCGACCTTATGATGAAATTGTACAAGTTGATGAAGTACGAATGGAAGGAAAAACTATGGGCGAGTTAATGCAATTGATTCAAGGAGAAGCTGGTGAAAAAGTAAAACTTGTTTTATATCGACCAAGTACAGAACGTCACATTAAAATATCTGTCGCGCGTGCAGAAATAAATAACGATACGGTGACTTCAAAAGTCTTAACTGCTGGTGATTTCGATATAGGTTATGTATCTATTTCGATGTTTGGAGAAAGAACTGCTGAAGAATGGGTCGAAGCAACAAAAAAATTAATAAGTGAAGATGTAGAAGGCATTATTGTGGATTTAAGAGACAATCCAGGAGGATATTTACATAGCGTAGCAGCTGTTGTAAGTAGCATTGAAAAGGACAACACTACATTTGCGTATATGCAAAATGGTAAGGGAGAAATGGAGCCTTTAAAAACTTCAAAACTTGATTTGGAAGATTTTTACTTAGAAAAAATGAGAAAACTCCCTATTGTAGTACTTCAAAATGAAGGTAGTGCATCAGCAAGTGAAGTAATGGCTGGAGCATTACAAAGTTGGAAGCGTGCATTGTTAGTTGGTTCAAAAAGTTTTGGAAAAGGAACGGTTCAAGAAACATGGGATTTGGACAACGGTGGAGAGTTAAAACTTTCTACAAATAAATGGTTAACTCCTAAAAGAACTTGGATTCATGGTAAAGGAATTGAGGCTGACATTGAAGTGGAACAACATCCGTTATTCTCCCTTGAAGTCATTCCTTTAACTGGAGAGTATGCTGAAGGTGACTATAGTGAAGAAGTGGCTTATACGCAAAAAGTATTAAGTGGACTTGGTTATAATATTTCTAGAACAGATGGTTTTTATGATGAAGATACTGCAGAAGCAGTTATTCAGTATCGTGAGAAGAATGAACTGAAGGATGGTCGTCAAATGGATGAAGTGTTCTTCGCAAGTATTCGAGAGCAAGTGACTTCTTATAAACAAAAGGTTGAAAATGATGCACAATTAAATATGGGGCTCAGTGTCATCATGAATCGTTTAAAGGGTGATATTTAGGAATCGTAAGATATTAAGGTAAATTGAAAATACCGTCCTATACGAAGCAGTAATGGTAGTTTTTAAGAAAAACACAATTTTATGCCGAAATAGTTAGTTTCGCTCTACGCAATTGAGTGCTCGTTTGATACAATGACAATAGTTATTTGTAAACGGGCGGTGGAAAAATGGTTACAGAGGTATTAATAGAGATTGCTAGAGCGATTGGACGGTTATTTATCAATCCTATCTTCTATATAGCAATTATAATGGCTATCTATTTAGGCTATCGTCGGGTGAAAAGGGAAAGAAAATTTTTCAATATTCGTATATTGTGGGGATGGTCTGAAACGATTGGGTTATTGAAAGAGGGATTACTCATCTCAATATGTATTTCAATCATTTCAATCGGTTTTGGATTAACCATACCAGTTGAGTTCTTATATGTAGCCACATTTATCAGTTTCATAGCACTGATACTTTACGTTTTTCATCTTCTTTCCCCTATTATTCTATTTACGGTAAGTTTAGTAGTACTTTACTTATTTGAGTATTTTGATGTATCTATTAAACTATTAAGCTTTGATATTAGTGGAGTAAAGTTGGATGAGGGTATAGCCGTTACTACAGCTATTTTAGCTGGGTTGTTATTGGCAGCAGAAGGAATTCTAATTAGCAAATATGGTGCACAATATGCATCTCCAATTGTGGAGAATTCGAAAAGAGGACTTAAAGCTGTCGCCTTTCTAAGTAAAAAAATCTGGGTATTGCCGATATTTTTCGTGGTACCAGGGAATGTCATTGATGGATTTTTCCCTTGGTGGCCACAAATCTCAATAGGATCTACACAATTTTCTCTGGTTGTATTCCCAATAATTATAGGTTTTCAACAAATGACAAGACATACGTTACCAGTTTATTTATATCCAAAGTTGGGTCGTTCTGTCCTATTATTAGGAGAACTAGTGATAATTGGTGGGTTAGTCGCGTTCTTTTTACCGATAGTGGGATATGCTATGCTGTTGATTGGCGTAGTTGCACGGATTGTGATTTCAATTCGTTTCGTACTTCATGAACAGAAAGATGTATATGCCGTATCTGCTAAATCAAGTGGAGTTATGATTGCAGGAGTATTACCGAATTCACCCGCAGAAAAAATGGGGCTAGACGTGGGCGAGATTATTCGAAAAGTAAATGGTGTCGAAGTCCACAGTGAACAACAATTGTATGAGGCGTTACAAATCAATGCTGCTCATTGTCGTCTAGAAGTGCTGAATCATCAAAACGAACTGCGATTAACGCAACATGTTGTTTACAATGGTGATCATCATCGAATTGGTTTATTAGTAGCTGAATAGTAACTAACAAACTGGAGCATCCCAAAAAAAGTGAAATTGCCTGAGGCAATTTCACTTTTTTCATGTCTATCTACTAAAAATAAATTTGCCGATAGGTTGGAGACTTACCAAAAGTAAAGGTTTCGTTGTATTGAATAACTGCTGAAAAAATAAAAAAGGCACCGAAATTTACTCATCGTAAAAGTTTCGGTGCTTTTAATCTAGATGAAATATCTCAAAATAGCCATGGTAATAACGCCGATAATGACAGTTTTAGATAAACTTTTTGTCCAAATGGCAATGATTAGGGTAGGAACAAATGCCACTAGATTTTTCCAATCAAAAGTAACAAAATTTCCTTCTACTTGAAAAAGTGATTCTAAAACGAGTGCACTTAAAATACAAACTGGGATGTAGGCTAACCAACGTAGTACGATATCCGGTAATTTAATATTTCGAACTAATATAAATGGCATTACTCTAGGAACCCAAGTAACCAATGCACAACCAAGTATTAATAAAATAAAAGCAAAGGATGTAGTCATTTCTCTGTCAACACTCCTATCGTAGCAACAAGGAGAGTTGCAATTAGAACGGCAAGATGACCTGGTAAAACGTATAATAGACTATAAAGCAGAATAGCCATTATAGAAATTAACTTGATGTAGTGTAGAAGTTTACTTTTACCAACACCACTTAAGTTAAGGACAAGTAATGCCACGAACATGGCAAGTAATGCAAAGTCTAATCCCCAGTTTTCCGCATTAGGTAGCCACTTCCCGACAATCCCTCCCATTGTACAGGAAACGATCCATGTTAGGTAGGCAGTAAGATTTAACCCATCCATCCAATTACCACCAAGCTGTTTATCCTTCATCACCTTTGTAACCGCAACACCAAAGGTTTCATCAGTTAATAGCGTCCCAAATCCAATATTTCTTAACGGTGAATAATGAGTCAAATGTGGTGCAACTGTAAGAGACATTAAAACGTGACGTAAATTAACAACAAAAGTCGTTATAATAATGATAGAAAAAGGAGCACCTGCTACGTATAAGCCGCAAAAGATAAATTGTGCAGATCCTGCATAAACAAGAACTGACAGAAGAAAAATCTCAAGAACTGAAAGATTAGAAGTAATCCCAATGACACCGAATGCAACACCAATACTTATATAGCCAAGCAGGGTTGGAATGCAGTCTTTAATACCTTGCGCAAATGAATCCACAGCTGTTGTCGACTCATTCATTTTTAACTGAATACTCAATTTTGTTCTATTCCTTTCAATGAATCTCTAGAAGTTTCAATAAGTTAGTGTATGAATAGGTTTAAATTTGTAAAACTATCTTCCATTATAAGATATTGGAACATACTAAACTCGTTTTCGTTATTTATAGTGTTCGAATTTAGAAGTTTCACTTTATCTATTCATTTTACTATAATAAAATCAAATATAAAATATTATGAAAATTCGTTGGAATAGATGTTTAGCGGAAATGAAAAAGTGTTATGAAGTTAAATAAGCTACAATTAACTCGTTTAACTTTGGATAATGTTGCAAAAGATAGGAATAGAATAAAACTTATAGTATTAAGATGATTAATGAATAGATTATTGGTAAACATCTACAAAAGTTAGTGAATGAATTACGTATAGTATAATTATCGATGTATATAAAACGGGGTGGGTCATGTGAACGATTTTTTTACCGTAGAGAATATAGAAAATTTAGCAGCTCATTATCGGACACTTGGACCGCTAATTGGTGTTTTCCTTCCATTTATTGAAGCGTTTCTTCCGTTCCTTCCATTAGTAGTGATAGTGGTGGCTAATGCGAGTTCTTATGGATTATGGCTTGGGTTTTTATTATCCTGGATAGGAACAGTTTTGGGGTCCTATTTTGTGTTCTTACTAGCTAGAAGATTTGGGCGTCATCCTCGACTACATAAGTTTATAGCTAAGCCTAAAGTTCAGAAATTGATTAAATGGGTTGATATGCGAGGAATAAGCCCATTATTCATCTTACTTTGTTTTCCTTTTACTCCCTCGGTCTTAGTAAATATAGTAGCGGGTCTTTCAAATCTTAAGAAAAAATATTATTTGATCGTTGTTATGGCGGGTAAATTTATTATGATCGCAAGTATGAGTTTACTTGGCTATGATCTAAGAGCCTTGTTAACAGACCCATTAAAATTAATTTTAGCAGGGGTTGGAATTTTCCTACTTTGGATTATTGGGAAGGGAATTGAAAGTCATCTAAATAGAAGAGTTGAGCGAGACTTAAAAAAAGCAGCTAATAAAAAAAAGATGAAAGTGAATGTAAAGAAAGAGCGAGTATCATAAAACTGACCAGCTAAACTAGACGTCAAGCGTTTTCAAGACAGTCTACGCATTCCTATCTTTAAAGAAAAAGTATACAGACAAAGTATGTTACTCTTGTCTACATTCTAGAGCGATTATTATTAATCGCTTTTTTATATGCAAGAAAGGTGATATAACGTAAAAAGATATTATAATAGATGAGTATTATCGAAATTTAAAATTTAGTATAAGTCATTTTATCGAACGTACATTCTGGTATAATGGAATTAAATATATTTTAATAAAGAAAGAAGGGAACGTCATGTCTTTACGAGTGATTAGTGGACGAGCAGGTACTGGAAAATCTACTTTAATACATCAAGAGATCGTTAAAGAAGTAAAGGAAAGCCCATTAGGCTCACCCATTTACTTAATCGTTCCTGACCAAATGTCGTATCAAGCAGAGTATATACTTACGAACAATTACGATATAAAAGGAATTATTCGAGCACAGGTAATGACGTTCAAACGCTTAGCTTGGTATATATTGCAGGAAACTGGCGGAATCGTGGGCGATCAAATCGATAAAATCGGTTATCGCATGCTTATTCGTCGACTACTAACAGAGAACAAAGAGCAATTTACATTATTTCGTCAGGCAGCTGATAAACATGGATTTACAAAAGAAATAGAGCTGCTTATTAAAGAATTTAGCCAATACAATATAGATAGTAAAACTCTAAATGAAGCGATTAGTAAATTAGAAGATGCTTCTGCACCAAATACATTAATAGCAAAAGCAAAAGACTTTCAGGTCATCTTAACGAAATTGGAAGAGATTTTGGGTGATAGTTTTGTTGATAGCGAAGGCTATTATCCGGTGTTATTAGAGCAACTCCAATATGCAACAAATTTAAGAGAAGCTGATATTTATATTGATGGTTTTACTTCTTTTACTGTTAGAGAGTTTGAAATCGTCAAACTGTTAATGTCTTTCGCCAAAAGAGTAACTATAGTTTTACCTTTTGAAGATCCTAACGAAAAATATGATAGCCAAGCAGTCTTTTATCGACCCGCGGTTATGTATGATAAATTACTTCAAGAAGCGTACAAACATCAAATTGAAATTGAACCACATATCCATCTCGAGAAGAGTTATCGATTCCATAATCATGATTTACAGCAGGTGGAAGAGCAATTTCATGAAGCCATTCCACAACCGATACAATCGGATGGTTACGTTCAAATTATTGAAGGGGCAAACAGAAGAGCAGAAGTACATGCAATTGCCCGGGAAATATGTCGAATTGTTAGAGAAGAGGGGATGCGTTATCGGGATATTGGGATAATGTATCGCCAAGCGGAAGTATATGATTCATTAATCCAAACGGTTTTTGAGCAATATGATATACCAGTCTTTACGAATGAAAAAAAATCAATGCTCCATCATCCCTTAATTGAATTTAGTCGTTCAATTTTAGAAGTTATTACTTCCAACTGGCAATATGAACCAGTATTTCGAAGCGTAAAAACAGATTTATTCTTTCCTTTAAATAGTAACTTAACAGAAATGCGAGAGAGGGCAGATTTATTTGAAAACTTCACCATTGCTCAAGGGATTTATGGTTACCGTTGGTTTGAGGATTCTCGATGGTTCTATAAAAAATATCGAGGACTAGAATTTTACTCTAAAAGGCAAACAGATGAAGAATTACAAATGCAAAAGTTAATAGATGAGATGAAAGAACTTATTAAAGTTCCATTAGAAAGGCTGCAAGATAATCTTAAGAATGCTGAAACTGGTCGAGATATCGCAACAGCAATATACGATTGTATAGAAGAATTACAAGTCTATGAAAAATTACAAGCGTTAAAAGATACTGAACTAGAGGAGCATGAGCTTCATGGGGCAAGTGAACATGACCAAGCTTGGAATCGTTGGATCAATGTTTTAGACCAATTTGCGCTTTTATTCGGTGATCAAAAGCTCTCTATAGAAGAAGCTGCACAAATATTAGATGAAGGATACGATACGCTACAATTTTCTAAAATCCCTCCATCAGTGGATGAAGTAACAGTAGCTACAGTTGAATTTTCACGTTTTGATAACAAGAAAACCGTCTTTGTTATTGGGGTAAATGATGGTGTATATCCGATGAGAATGGATTATGAGGGTTTAATAACCGATGTGGAAAGAGGATGGTTTGCTGAAATAGATACTGAGTTATCACCAACATCTAAATACCGCCTCTTACAAGAAGCCTTTTTAATCTATCGAGCATTTTCTTCTCCAACAGACAGGCTATATGTCACTTATTCAAGTACGGATGAAGAAAGCAAAGCCTTACTTCCTTCGCTCTATATTAATCGTTTGCATAAGCTTTTTGAAATCGATGGTGTAAGAACGCTACCGCATAAACGAGTGTTAATTGACCCGATAGAGGAACTAGAACCAAGTAATGCGCTCTCTTACTTACAGCATCCAAGAACATCATTAGCTTATTTAATTGTCCAATTACGTCAGGCAGAGTATTCAAAACACCTTGCCCCTGAATGGGTGGCATTAAAAGAATATTATGAACAGGATAATGATTGGAGACATACATTACAAGCTGTTATGCGACCGCTTGAAAAGAAAAATGTTGCAGAAAAATTATCTCCAGAAGTAACGGAAAGCTTATACGGTACTGAGTTAACTTCTAGTGTATCACGCGTAGAGAAGTTTTATCGTTGTCCATTTTCACATTTCACAACATATGGCTTGAGATTAGAGGAACGGGCAGTGTACCGACTAGAAAATTTTGCAATGGGAGATTTATTCCACGAGGCATTAAAGTGGATTACTCTCGAAACTGAGCGCTTAAAATTACAATGGAATCGATTAACGAAAGTCCAATGTAGTCAACTTGCTCGTCAAGCGGTTGAACAGATTGTTCCAGTGTTTTCGCACCAAATTCTACTAAGTAGTGCTCGTTATCGTTATATACAAAGAAAGTTAATTCGAATTGTGGAAAGAACAATGATGGCCTTATCACAACATGCCAAAAATTCTTTTTATAAACCTGTTGCGATTGAGGCAGCATTTGGTCCTAATGAAAAGCTTCCGCCATTAGAAATAAATTTATCGGGTGGCCGGAAAATGCGTATACAAGGACGTATCGATAGGATTGATAGTGCAAAAATTGGTGATAAATCCTACTTACGTGTAATTGATTATAAATCGTCCAGTCGTGATTTAGATTTGAACGAGGTATATCATGGTATATCATTACAACTATTAACGTATTTAGATGTTGCCATTGAAAATTCTGAAGTGTGGTTTGATGGGGATGTAGATCCTGCTGGAGTACTATACGTCCATGTGCATAATCCACTAATTAAAATGGAACAAGAGGTTGACGAAATTACACTTGAATTGGAACGTATGAAGGAATACCGAATGAAAGGCCTTCTTGCAGAAAATGCGGATTCATTAATTGCCATGGACGATGAATTAGAGTTAGGTGGAAGTTCAAAGATTGTTCCAGTGTATTTAAAGAAAGATAAAACAGCATCATTATCTAAATCCCGTGTGGTACAACCAAGTGATATGGGACAAATCAAACAATATGTTCGAAACAAACATAAAGCTGCAGGAGATGGGATTTTAAGTGGTGAAACAGGAATTCACCCTTATCGATTAAAAGGGCGTACAGCTTGTGATTACTGTAGTTTTAAGTCAGTTTGCCAATTTGACCCGACAGATAATGAACAACTGTACCATCAACTACAGGCTGATAAACCAATGAACATTGTTACAAAAATGAGGGAGGAGTTGAAAAACGATGGGTCTATCAATTCCTGAGAAAGGGCCAGATGTAACCTGGACTGACGAACAATGGAAAGCTATCTGGGCGACAGGACAAGATACTTTAGTTTCAGCAGCAGCTGGCTCTGGTAAAACTGCAGTACTGATCACTCGAATGATTGAAAAAGTAATTTCAAGCGAAAATCCTATTGATGTGGACGAGCTCCTTGTTGTGACCTTTACGAATGCATCCGCAGCAGAGATGCGACATCGTATGGCAGAAGCATTAGAAAAGGAGATTGCTAAAAATCCCCGAAATCAGCATTTGCGACGTCAACTCAGTTTAGTGAATAAAGCACAGATTTCAACATTGCATTCCTTTTGTTTAGCGATTGTTCGCCAATATGCCTATCTGATTGAAATTGACCCTGGTTTTCGAATTGCCAATGAAGGAGAATCGGCTTTACTTCGCGATGATGTCTTAGCGCAGACTTTGGAAGAAGCCTATGATCAAGAAGATGAAGCAAAGTTAACTTCAGTTTATCGTTTAGTTGATAGTTTTACGTCTGATCGTGATGACCAAGCAATTGAAACGTTAATCAGTAAATTGTATGACACGTCAAGAGTTCATCCTGAACCAATCAAATGGTTACACTCTTTACCGAAGCAATATGATCTACCAGAAAATATAACAATTGATGAGCTGAACTTCATAGAGCCATTAAAAGATTCTATACGATTTAGTCTTGAAGAAGCACTTGCCCATATAGAAGAAATGCGTCAATATTCGTTAAAGCCCGATGGACCGTATCCCTATGGGGAAACCGCGCAGCTTGATTTTGCGTTGCTTGAAGAAGCAAAACGCATTATTAATTATGGTACTTGGCAGGAAGCATATGACTACTTCGCCAAAATAAAATGGGATCGTATTGCAACAGTGAAGAAGGATAGCTGTGATCCAGATCTTCAAGAAAAGGCAAAGAAGAAAAGAGATCAAGCAAAAGATATAATAAAACAACTAAAAGAATCATTCTTCCTTCGTAAACCTGAGCGGCTGTTAGAAGAGATTCGATTAATGGGACCCATTATTGAAACATTAGTTGAGCTTACAGAAAGTTTCAGTGAAAAATTTAAAATTGCTAAGCTCCAAAGAGGACTAGTGGATTTCTCGGATTTAGAGCATTATGCTCTTGAAATATTAACAGTTGAAGAGGATGGAAAACTGTTACCCTCTCCAGTAGCATTAGATTTTAAAGAAAAGTTTAAAGAAGTATTAGTCGATGAGTATCAAGATACCAATATGCTCCAGGAAACCATTTTACAGTTAGTGAAAAGTGGAAGTGAATTAGATGGAAATCTCTTCATGGTTGGGGATGTAAAACAGTCCATCTACCGATTCCGGTTAGCTGAGCCGATGCTCTTTTTAAATAAATACAATGTTTTTGAAGAAGAGCCAATCTCCAATGGGTTGAAAATTGACTTAAATGCAAACTTCCGAAGCCGAAAAGAAGTATTACATGGGACGAACTTTATCTTTGAACAAATAATGGGCGAAACAGTTGGAGAGATTTTTTATGATGAAAAGGCAGGGTTAAAGCCTGGTGCTCCTTATAATGATATTGAGATGCCAATTGAATTAGCGATCCTTTATGAAGAGCAAGAAGATGAAGTGGTTGAAGTAGATGAAGAAGCTGAAAATGCCGTTCCAATAGAAGAAGATATAAAAAAATCTCAGGCGGAAGCTAGATTTATTATCAAGCGAATTCGTGAGCTAATAGATAGTGGGGCAACGGTTTATGATGCGAAACAGAAAGATCCGGCAAAACGAGTTCGCCCGATGCAATATAGTGACATTGTAATCTTAATGCGCTCAATGACGTGGTCTAATGATTTAGTAGAAGAGTTCAAATCTGCAGGTATCCCTCTTTATGCAGAGTCATCTAAAGGGTATTTTGAAGCTTTAGAAGTAATGGTTATGTTGAATATATTAAAGGTAGTCGATAATCCATACCAAGATATTCCACTAGCATCTGTCTTAAGAGCCCCGTTTATAGGCTGTACTGAAAATGAATTAGCAAAAATCCGACTTGTAAATCGAAAAGTCCCTTATTATGAGGCGGTAAAACAATTTGTTACTGAAGAACAATCTGGAATTAACGCGGACACAGCTGAGAAACTTCAACAATTTTTAACACAATTAGAATACTGGCGAAATTTAGCTAGGAGAGGTTCCTTATCTGAACTGATATGGAAAATTTATATCGATACGAATTATTATGAAATGGTCGGGGCTATGGCTAATGGGAAGCAACGACAAGCGAATTTGCGAACTTTACATGACCGTGCTCAAATGTATGAAAAAACCTCCTTCCGTGGTTTGTTCCGTTTTTTACGATTTATTGACCGGATGCGTTCTCGAGGAGATGATTTAGGTGTTGCTAAATCAATCGGTGAAAAGGACAATGTTGTTCGTCTTGTAACCATTCATTCATCCAAAGGACTTGAATATCCAGTTGTATTTGTAGCAGGTTTAGGACGTAATTTTAATCAAATGGACTTTAATAATGCTTACCTTTTCGACCAAGAGTATGGACTAGCTGTAAAGGCAATAGATCCGGATGATCGAATCATGTATACGTCCTTACCATTTTTAGCTATGAAAGAGAAAAAAATTCTTGAACTTAAAGCTGAAGAAATGCGTGTATTGTATGTTGCCATGACGCGGGCAAAAGAGCGATTAATCCTTATAGGTACTGTAAAAGACTGGGATAAGGTTTGTTCGAAATGGTGTGAGGTACAACATCTTCCAACAGATGTCATGTTACCCGATTATTTACGGGCTCGGGCTAAAAATTACTTAGATTGGATTGGGCCAGCAGTTGCGAGACATCAATCCTTTGAAACTTACAGTGATGGTGAATACCGCCCAATTGAAGATTCTTCAAAATGGTTGATTACACCCATTTCGAATAGTTTCTTTATGCATGCATTGCATTCGGAGGAAGTAGACAAACAGGATGAATTCATTGAGCAACCGTTAGATCCAGTATTATATAATCAATTAAAGAAAAGATTTACTACGCCATATGCTTTTACAAATTCTGTTACGAAAAAATCCAAAACAAGTGTTTCAGAGATAAAACGTATTGAAAACTTAGAGAGAATGGAAGAACCAAATACGCATACGTTGCAACAGTCTGCTAATGAGTCAGCTAAAAAAAGGCCACTATTTTTACAACAGAAATCATTATCCGCAACAGAAATTGGTACTGTTGTTCATACGGTCATGCAACATATACCGCAGAAGGGATTCTCTCATATAGAAGAAGTTCAAGATTATCTATCTGTATTAGTGGACAGAAAATTACTGACAGAAGAAGAAATTCAAGTGGTTGATCCTGAAAGAATAATACAATTTTTCCTAACGAATATTGGAAAACGATTTACTCATGCAAAACAAGTGCATCGAGAAATTCCATTTACGTTAAGTAGGAGAGATGAAGAAGGCGATTCGCAAATTGTTCAAGGGATTTTGGACTGTTTGTTTGAAGATGAGGATGGAAAGTGGGTTTTACTTGATTATAAAACAGATAAAATCCTCCCCTCATTTAAAGATGAACCTTATTTAACGAATGAAATGAATAAACGTTATGGAGTACAATTGAGAATTTATAGCGAGGCAATAGAGTCCATCTTACAAGTTAAAGTGGACGAAAAAATATTGTACTTGTACAATGCACAGAAAGAAATTCAACTCAATTAACCTCAAATCATAGAGTCAATTAATTTTTTAAGAAGAATTAATTGGCTCTTTTTTCAAACTACTTGGAAGGAATCATGTAAAATAATACTAAAATCTACTAACAGAAAAGGAGAGCTTTTGTGAATTTTCAACCTACGACCTTACATGAAAGAGTAGACGCTCTTGATATTTTGCGCGGATTTAGTTTACTTGGTATTTTACTAGTAAATATGTTCGCATTTTATTTACCATTACCTCATATCGATTTGGGGAGTTGGTTCACTGAAGCAAAAGATATAATCTGGCAACAAACACTAGATATTTATGTGCAAAGTAGTTTTTATCCATTATTTTCAATGTTGTTTGGGTATGGATTAGCTATGCAATTCATGAAAGCTAAAGAATTGGGGACGAATTTTTATAAATTTGCATCCAAAAGATTAAGTATTTTATTAATACTTGGATTGCTCCACGCTTTTTTCATTTGGTGGGGCGATATATTAACAATGTACGCATTTTGCGGATTTTTTCTTATTTTATTCCTTCGCTTCGGTAGTGGATGGTTGTTAACATTTAGCATAGTCATTAATGGAATTATGCAAGTATTTTTCCTTGGTATTTACCTATTAGCTGGAATAGCGAATATGGAGGTTGAGGAAATGGCTGTTGATATTGAGATGATCAATAATGCCATTACAGCTTATGGAATCGGAAGTTGGACTGATGCATTTTTACAAAGATTAAATGATTTATCGCTACAGATGAGTATAGCCATGTGGATTACAGCATTATTAACGATATTACCCTATATGATGTTAGGAGCAGCTGCAGCAAAGTGGCGACTAATTGAAAGAGCAAAAGACTTAAAAACTTTTTGGATACTGCTAACTATTTTGTGTTTAGTTGTCGGCTTATTTATCAAAAGTTCACCATATATCTTTGTCCGTACTTATATGTTAGATTATTTAAAAGTGTATATAGGTGGCCCAATACTCTCAGTTGGATATATAGGAGTGATTGTTTGTTTATGTATCATTCCGATAATGCGCAAAGTATTTAAGCCATTCGCTATGGCAGGTAGAATGTCTCTGACTTTGTACATTATGCAATCCATTATCTGTACTTGTTTATTTTATAATTTTGGATTTGGTCTGTATGGGAAAGTAGATGTTCAAATGGGAACATTTATAGCTCTCGGAATCTTTGTCATTCAGGTGATTTTTGCGGAGCTTTGGTTTATTAAATTTAAACAAGGCCCACTAGAGTTTGTCATGAAGAAGCTAATATATAAATAGATTTGAAATCTGGTCAATAATGGAATAAAAATTTATTTTGGAAAAGTGAGCAATTTCAGAAAAATTAATGTATTATGAAACTAATCTAGCATTCATTTGAAAGATTTGAAGAATGTTTAGACAACAAAGGAAAAAAAGAAGGAGCCTTTATTTATGAAGATTTTATCGTTCAAATTAAATGGAGAAATTAAATTCGGTCCAAAAGTAAAAAAAGAGGAAGCTGTTTGGGATGTTCTAGCTATACAAGAAGAGCTTAAAATTCTCCCTTCTTTTCCAACACAGATTATTGATGGAATTGCATTAGGTTTTGACTTTGTTGAACAAATTCGTAAATTAGTTGAAGCAGCTAAAAATGCTGAACAACCTGAACAATATAAACTACCGTTTACTGAAATAGAGTGGCTTTCACCGATTCCTAGAACGCCAAAAAATATTATTTGTATTGGTAAGAACTACAATGACCATGCAAAAGAAATGGGCTTACAAGCAGCTCCTCAGGATTTAGTTGTATTTACAAAATCACCAACTGCCATTGCTGCAGATGAACAAGTATTACCAATCCATGCAGGTAAAACAAATTCACTAGATTACGAAGGTGAATTAGCTATTGTAATAGGAAAGAAAGGTAAAGAGATCCCTAAAAACCTTGCTTTTGACTATATTTTTGGATACACAATTGCAAATGATATCACAGCACGTGATTTGCAAGATCGCCATATTCAATATTTCTTAGGAAAAAGTCTTGAAGGTTCATGCCCAATGGGTCCGTATATCGTTTCAAAAGATGAAATTACGAATCCGCAAAACTTAACAGTCGTTACGAAAGTTAATGGGGAAGTACGTCAAAACGGTTCCACAAAAGATATGATGTTCTCTATCGAAGAGCTAGTTTCAACTCTATCTCAATATGTAACATTAGAGCCAGGTGACATTATTCTAACTGGTACACCTGCTGGAGTCGGTAAAGGGATGAATCCACCTACTTTCTTAAAATCTGGGGATGAAGTAAAAGTGTCAATTCAAGGAATTGGGACATTATCAAATCGCTTTGAATAATATAGTATTTGTCTAATAATAACCCTAATCAAATCTAAAAAATTAGTAAAATTTGAACATTAGATTAAATAAAGACTATTATATTTGAATCCCTAAACATCCCTATGGTAGGATAAGGCTGATAAAGAAAAATAAGGTGGGAACATAATGGACTTTTTAACTGGCTCAACGCATCTACATGTTACAACTTGGGTAGTTGCATTAATACTATTTTTCGTAGCCGCTTTTGCATCAAAATCTAAAGGGATTCACATGGCATTACGTTTGTTTTATATTTTAGTCATTATTACTGGTGGAGCATTATTCATCGAAGCGATGGATTATGGTATGGGAATGCAATATGGTATCAAATTCCTATTGGGAATTTTAGTAATTAGTATGATGGAAATGATTTTAGTACGTAAGTCTAAAAATAAGCCAACTACGACGTTCTGGGTATTATTTGTAATTTTCCTATTAGCAGTATTGTTCATGGGCTTTAGATTACCAATGGGTCAAAACTTCTTAGCATAAATTCAAAGTAAATTAAACGAAATCGCAAAGTACCTTTGTACTTTGCGATTTTCTTTAGGAAGGCATTTATAAAAATCTAATGGTTTCTAAGTTACTGAATGCTTGATTTAGAGTTTCTCTGAAAAATTAAATAAAAAATAGGAACAATATGATACATATAGTTTGTCACGTATTTGTCGCATTTTAGTGTTTGAATCTCAGTTTCATATTGAAAAGTTAGCTGAGAATCTCTTTTTTTTGGTAAAATATCGATGGTATGTATAATTTTTGCCATTTAGAAGTCTCCAACTTTTAATAAATTCGGTTACAATTTCTGGCATACGGAGGTAAGAACTGTCCAGGTACATTTGATAGGAGAGAGATAATTTTGAAACTTACAAAATGGATTAGCGCCGCATTGGCGTCAGCTTTATTCGCTACATCTTTTTCTTCAATATCAGTTGCAAATGCGCAAGAGACCAAAACGATTGCAGATGAAACCATCTATGATTTACTAGTCGACCGTTACTTTAACGCAACTGCAGAAAACGATTATAATACAGATCCTAAAGATAATACCCAATTTGCAGGTGGCGACTTTAGAGGGTTAATTGATAAGTATTCTAACATTACAGATATGGGTTACAGTATAGTTTCTATTGGTTCAATTTTCAAAACAGATAAATATGATGGATCCATGGTGACAAACTATCATGAAATCGAACCACATTTTGGTACTGCAGATGAGTTAACGAAAGTAATCGACACATTTGGCAAGCAAAATGTTAAAGTAATGATTGATTTCCCACTAAGTAATGTGAGTCCAAATCATGAATGGGCACAAGATCCAGCTAAAGCAGATTGGATTGCAGGTACCTCGGATGGAAAAGTACAATGGGATTTACAAAATCCAGAAGTACAGCAAGCCTTAATTAAGGAAATCGTGACTTTTGTTTCTCAATATAAATTCGGCGGTGTTCGACTAACAAACTTGAATAACGCAGATACTCAATTTATAAATGAAGTTATTTCTTCTATTAAAAAGGTGAATAAAGACCTATATGTTATCTCAAATGAAGAAAGTGACGCTAATTTTGATGCGAGGTATTACTCGGAGACTACGGAAGCCTTTCGTAATGTTTACAAAAGTGTAGACCAAGACTCGTCTACTCTTTTAGACCATATTGAACCTTATGCAAAAGGTGAACAAGCACCTACACAATTAATGTTAGATAATCTGTTAACTGATCGCTTTATTTATTCGGTTGAGTCATTTCCTCCAACTAGAACAAAACTTGGGATTGTGGCTACCTTATTATTACCAGGTGTGCCTGTAACACAATATGGTACCGAACTGGTAATGAATGGTGAAGCAGGTCCGGAAGCACACCAGCTTTATAACTTTAAAACAGATGATGAAATGGTTGATTTAATCGGAGATGTTCAAACTTTACGTTCTCAATCTGAAACCTTAAAAAATGGTGAATATAAACTACTTAAAAATGAAAATGGCTTTTTAGCTTTTGAACGCACATCAGATACAGAAAAATGGGTAATCGTCATCAATAATACAGGAAAAACTACCCGAATTGATCTCTCAGAAGATGAAATTGGAACAGGCAAAGAATTCCGCGCTATGCTAGAAAACGATACGATTCGAGCGAACCGTGATGGAAATTATCCAATCATTCTTGATCGTGAAGTTGTGGAAATTTTCCATGTAACGGATGAAAGAGGAATCAATAAGGGGTACCTAGCAGCTTTAGCCCTTGTCTATATTTTATTTATCGCGTTTATCATCGCTATTATTAAACGTGGAAAAAAAGCTAGAGCGGAAAAATAAAGATGAGAAATTACTTTAGGAAATTTATAAAGACTGATGACAACTTGAAATTCAAGTTTGTCATCAGTCTTTTTTTGGTTCTCTATAGAAATCAAGGCTAGTTTCTATTTGATTAGGGGTATGTGGTTGCTAGAGTAGAAAATAGTTCATGAAAAGTTCAAAAGAAAGGGGCTGTAAGACATATTGAGTGAGAAGAGTCCATGAAAGGTAGATGTGAAAATAAAAATGTACAACTTTGCTTATATAAGGGTGTACAAAATTGATTTTCGAGCAGTTCTGGTTAATTATTACAACTTTTTATGGAGACTCTGCGGGCATGGATATACTTGCCAAAAACCTAGCCTTATCAAGGGCTGGTTAGCCATGCGAGGATATCATACCCGACACTCCAACTAAAGTATTAAAAATGCAAAGTGGAAATATTTTGTGGCTCTTAAACAAGCGTTTTTGTACATTTAAAAAAATCACTTCTATTTCTACGACAAAAGGAGTGTCGGAGAGTTTGAAAAGGTAGAAGAGAAGCCGGTTCTACGACGAAACAAGAGTGGAGGAGCCTGGAAAGGTAGAAGAGAAGGTGTTTCTACGACGAAACAAGAGTCAGGGAGTTCGGAAAGGTAGAAGAGAAGCCGGTTCTACGACGAAACAAGAGTGGAGGAGCCTGGAAAGGTAGAAGAGAAGCCGTTTCTATGACGAAACAAGAGTCGAGGAGCCGGGAAAGGTAGAAGAGAAGCCGTTTCTACGACGAAACAAGAGTCGGGAAGCCTGGAAAGGTAGAAGAGAAGCCGTTTCTACGACGAAAGGAGTGTCGGAGAGTTTGAAAAGGTAGAAGAGAAGCCGGTTCTACGACGAAACAAGAGTCGGGGAGTTCGGAAAGGTAGAAGAGAAGGTATCTCTACGACGAAAGGAGTGTCGGGGAGTTCAGAAAGGTAGAAGAGAAGACGTTTCTACAACGAAACAAGAGTGGAGGAGCCTGGAAAGGTAGAAGAGAAGCCGTTTCTACGACGAAACAAGAGTCGAGGAGCCCGGAAAGGTAGAAGAGAAGCCGCTTCTACGACGAAACAAGAGTCGAGGAGCCCGGAAAGGTAGAAGAGAAGCCGTTTCTACGACGAAACAAGAGTGGAGGAGCCTGGAAAGGTAGAAGAGAAGCCGTTTCTATGACGAAACAAGAGTCGGGGAGTTCGGAAAGGTAGAAGAGAAGCCGTTTCTACGACGAAATAAG